>NZ_JBIRPD010000031.1:0-94944 GCF_044332485.1 Streptomyces sp. NPDC017056
TCGCCGGTGCGTTTCGGCCTTTCGGCTTCTTCGCGGTTCCAACCTTACCAGATCCGTTCGGCGTTTCCGCTTTCCGTTTCCGGCCCCTGTTGGAGCGGGTTTATTCGTGCCTTCCGGCGTGATCACTACTTTAGCGGTTTCGCCCGGTGACTCATAATCGAGTCGGTGGTTCGAATTCCGGCATGCCGAAATTGGTCCCGTTCGGGAGTCGTGACAGTAGTGGTTATGCCGCCGGTGCGGCGCGAGGGGCCGCCGCAGAACCGTTACGGCTCCGTGGCAACCCGGAGAACACTACACGAAGGGCCGGGGCCGGGGCGACCGCTCCCCCGCCTGGCGTCGGCGTGTCCGTATGTGACAGGCGAACGTCATTGCCGCCGGGGGTGGCAGCGGTGAGGATCGGTCCATGCCCACTACCCGCCGTGTCGTCATCGCCGTCTTCCCCGATGTCGACCTCCTCGATGTCACCGGCCCGGCCGAGGTCTTCGCGCTGGCCAACCGGGAGACCTCGGGCCGCGCCGGCTACCGGGTCCGCCTTGCCGGACCGGTTGCCGGGGAGGTTCGTACGTCGGCGGGTGTGCGTCTGGTCGCCGACGTGGCCTTCGACGACGTCGGCGATCGGGTGGACACCCTGGTGGTGCCGGGCGCGGTCGACATGACCGACGCGGGGCCCCTCGCCCGTATCGACCCCGATGTCGTGGCGTGGGTGAAGGAGACGGCCTCGCACGCGCGGCGGGTGGCGTCGGTGTGTGTGGGCGCGCACCTGCTGGCCGCGGCCGGGCTGCTGGACGGGGAGACGGCGACCACGCACTGGTCGACCGCCGCCCAGCTCGCCGCCGATCACCCGGGCGTCACCGTCGACCCGGATCCGATCTTCGTCCGTTCCGGCTGCGGCCGGCTGTGGACCGGGGCCGGGATCAGTGCCTGTCTGGATCTGTCGCTGGCCCTGGTGGCGGAGGACCTGGGCGAGGAGGTCGCCTTGGCGGTGGCGCGGCAGCTGGTGATGTATCTGAAGCGGCAGGGCGGTCAGAGTCAGTTCTCGGTACCGCTCAGCCGTCCGGCCGCCGAGCGCCGGGACATCGACGAGCTGCGGCTGTGGATCGCCGATCACCTTGCCGAGGATCTGTCTGCGCCCGTACTGGCGGCCCGGATGTGTCTCAGCGAGCGGCATTTCGCCCGCGTCTTCAAACAGGAGACGGGCAGCAGTCCCGCCGCCTACGTCGAAGCGGCTCGCGTCGAGGTGGCCCGGCGCCTGCTGGAGACCACGGACTGTCCGCTCGAACAGGTCTCGGCCGCGGCCGGGCTCGGTTCGGCGGAGACGTTGCACCGGGCGTTCAGACGGCAGCTCGCCACTACTCCGGGGGCCTACCGCCGCCGCTTCCGTACCCGGGTCGCCTGACCCGACGTAATCCGCTCACATCCCGCATCCCGCATCCGGCCTCCGGCGAGGCGTTGCGCTTCGCCGTGCCTCGAACGATGCGTTATGCCCTAAATGAAAGGTTTTCCGATGCGTACCACTACTCCCTCCACCACCCCGTCCACCACCACCCCGTCCACGACTCTGCGCGACGTGGTGGGACTGGACAGCCGGCCGCCGCGGCTGAGCGAGTCCGTCCTGCTCATGATCGACTTCCAGAACACCTACAGCTCCGGTGTCATGGCCCTGGACGGCGCCGAGCAGGCCCTGGCAGCCGCGGCCCGCCTCCTGGCGCGTGCCCGCGCCGCGGGCACTCCGGTCGTCCACATCGTCAACGACGGTGGCGAGGGCAGCCCCTACGACATCCGCACCCACATCGGCTCCATCAGCGACCAGGTCGCCCCGGTCGGCGGGGAGCCGGTCGTGGTCAAGCAGTTCCCCAACGCCTTCCACGCCACGGAGCTGGAGAAGGTCCTGTCCGACCTCGGCGCCGGGCCCGGCAGCGGCAGCGACCTCGTACTGGCCGGTTTCATGACGCACATGTGCGTCGCCTTCACCGCACAGGGCGCCTTCAACCTCGGCTACCGGCCCACCGTCGTCGCCGAAGCCGCTGCCACCCGCGCCTTGACCGCCCCGGACGGCACCGTTCTTCCCGCCACCGCTCTGCACACCGCCGCCCTGACCACCGTCACCGATCTGTTCGGCCTCGTCGTCCCCACTGCCGACAGCCTGCGCACATGATCGTTGGACGGAGGCCGCGCTGTCAGCGGCGCAGGGCTTCGGCCGGTGGGATGCGGGCGGCGCGCCAGGCCGGGTAGAGACCGGCGAGCAAACCGGTGGCCAGGCCCAGGACAGGCGCGGTGGCGACCGCCAGCGGATCGATGACCGGTGTCCACTGCCGTACGGCGGACACCAGGACCACCGTGAGAGTCCCGGCCGAGGTGCCGATCAGGCCGCCGAAGAGCCCGAGGGCGGCCGATTCGGCGAGGAACTGGGTGGTGATGTGGACGCCGCGGGCGCCCAGGGCGCGGCGCAGGCCGATCTCCCCGGTGCGTTCCATGACCGCGACCAGGGTGGTGTTGGCGATGCCGACGCTGCCGATCACCAGGCACACTCCGGCCAGCAGGAGGAAGAGCTGCCCGAGGTCGTCGCCGACGGCCGAGCGCAGGGCTTTGGGATCGGGGGGCGCGGCGGCCTTGAAGTAGTCGGGGTGTTCGGGGCGCAGCGCGGTGGGTGCCTCGTCGGCGATCTGCCGGGCCGCGCCGAGTTCCGTGGCGACGAGCATGTTCGCCCGCTCGTCGCCGGGCGGGCCCCAGAGGTGTTCGGCGGTGGTGCGGGGCACCAGGACGGACATGAGGAGTTCCGGTTTGCGTTCGAGGTCGTCCACGATGCCGATGACCGTGAAGGCGGTGTCGCCGATGAAGACGGCGGGCCGGGTCTCCACGGTGGTGATGCCCAGGCGGGCGGCGGTCGCGGCACCCAGTACGGCGACGTGTTCGCGGTGGCTGTCGTGGTACGTGTCGAAGGTCCGGCCCTGGGCCAGGGTGGGGCCCGCCGCTTCCAGCATGCCCGGGGAGGCGGCGATCAGCTGGGTCTGGGCGGTGGTTCCGGTGTCACGGGCCGGGGTGGAGCGTACGGTCTGGCCGGCGACGAGGCGGACCTTCCAGTAGACGCCTGCCGCTGTGACGCCGTTGAGCCGGTTCACGCGGGTGTCGGCGTCGGCGGGGAAGGCCAGGGGGACGTGTCCGCTGTCGGTTCCGCCGGTGTCCTGGACGGTGACTTCCGTGGCGGTGAGTTCGCTGAACCGGCCGTCGATCTGGGAGGCGGCGGTGCCCGTCAGGCCGAGCACGGCGATGAAGGAGCCCACGCCCAGGACGGTGCCCAGCGCCGTCAGGGCGGAGCGGGCCGGCCGTTGCAGTACTCCGGCCAGCGCCTCGGAGACCAGGTCGCGCGGGGAGAGCGCCGAGCGGCGGGTGCGGCGCGGTGCAGGGGCCGGGGCGGGGTCGGGTTCCGTCGTGGTCATGAGGCGGTTCCGGTGTGGCGGGCGTCGGCGAGGAGGCCGTCGCGGATGGTGATGGTGCGCTGTCCGCGGGCGGCGACCTGCGCGTCGTGGGTGATCACCACGATGGTCATGCCGTCCCTGTGCAAGGCGTCCAGGAGGTCGAGGATGGCGGCCGCCGTCGCGGAGTCGAGGTTGCCGGTGGGTTCGTCGCACAGGAGGAGGGACGGTCTGGACGCCAATGCCCTTGCGATGGCGACGCGTTGTCGCTCGCCGCCGGAGAGCCGGGTGGGCAGCGCCTCCGTACGGTGTGCCAGTCCCACCCGTTCCAGGGCCTGCGTGGCGCGCTCACGGCGCTCGCGGCGCGGGGTGCGCCGGTAGAGCATGGCCAGTTCCACGTTCTCCCGGGCGCTGCGGTGCGGCAGGAGGTGGAACGCCTGGAAGACGAAGCCGATGCGCGTTCCGCGCAGGCCGGTGCGTTCGGCGTCCTTGACCGCGCCGGCGTCGATGCCGTCGAGCAGGTAGCGTCCCGTGGTCGGCAGGTCCAGCAGGCCCACGATGTTCAAGAAGGTGGACTTGCCCGAGCCGGAAGGGCCGACGACGGTCACGTACTCGCCCCGGCCGATCTCCAGGTCGCACGCGCGGAGCGCCTCCACCGGGGGCGGCCCGGGGTAGGTGAGGCCCACGCCGCGGAATTCCACCACGGGCCGCGTGCCTGGGCGGCCGGTCATCGCCGGGCCTCCTCGGCGCCGCGCCGGGCGCCCACGCCCACCACGACCTGCTCTCCCTCCGCCAGCCTGGCCCCGCCGGCCGGCGCGACCTCGACGACCCCGTCGCCGGACATGCCCACCCGGACCTCCACGCGGCGGTCGCTGCCGTCGGCCTCCCGTACCGTCACGGTGGTGCGCCCGTCGGCGCCGGCGGAGACCGCCGAGGAGGGTACGGACAGGACCTTGCCGTCGGAGGTCGCGGCCGCGATCGTCAGCCGTACGTCCTGGTGCGCCAGGTCCGCGGGAAGGGGCCGGTCCGGCTTGATCTCCACGGTGTAACTGCCGCCGCCCTGCTGCTCCTCGTCCCCGCTCCCGGGCCCGCCCTTGCGGACCGTCGGCGTGCCGGCCACGGAGACGACCTTCCCGACGGCCTGTTGCCCGGTGCTCTCCGCCAGGATGCGGACCTGCCGGCCCGGCTTGACGAGTTCCCGCTCGTGCGGGGCCACCTCGCCGGTGACCAGCAGCGCGCCGGCGGAGAGGGTCATGAGCTTGTCGCCCGCGTCGGCGCCGACCTTGGCCGTGACCGCGTCCACCCTGGCCGGCTGCCCGTTGAGGTACACCACCTCCGACATCGGCACGAGGGCGCCGGCGGCCGGCTCGTAGCCCGCTGCCGCGTACAGCGCCGTCACCGCGCGCCGGGTGCCCGCGCCGAAGCTCCCGGCTTCGTCGGCTCCCGTGGAATGGCCGACCGCGGTCAGCGCGCGTTGCAGCTGCGCCACGTCCTTGCCCCTGGCCCCGGCTTTCAGGTCCCGGTACGCGGGCAACGCCCCCGGCAACGCGAAGACCGGGCGGCCCGAGACCTCCAGCAGGACCCGGCCGGCGGTCACACGGTCACCGGTCTTCGCGTTCACCTTGGTGACCACCGCGCGGCCGGCGTCCTCGCCTGCCGGGTCGCCTGCGGCGACGTCGACGGTCTGCGCTGCGACGACGCTGCCGCGGGTCACGAAGGTGCGGGACAGGGTCTGGCGTTCGACCGGTGCGGTGAGCGTGTCCCGGGGCGGTGGCGCGGTGTCGGCCGCCACTTGGGCGGGGGACTTGACGACCGCGGCGGCTCCCAGCCCCAGTGCGCCGAGCGCGAGGGAACCGGTGACCACGATGACCAGTGCCCGCCGGCGGCCGGCCAGTCCCGTACGGCGCGACCCGGCGCGCTCCCCGGCGGCGGGCCGGGTGGTGTCCTTCGTCATCAGCCGCGTTCCCTATGCCTTTCCGGCGAGGACGGCCAAGACCTTCTTGACCATGGCGTCGCGATTCTTCTTGATCCGGTCCAAATTCTCGGCGTTCTTCTCGATGGCCTGCTGCTGGAGTGCGCTCTCGGCCTCGAACCAGATCCTGGCCACATCGTGCCGCTTACGGCATTCGAGGTCGGCCAGCGCGGTGGATATCTCCAGCTTGCTGACGTCGGGCGAGGAAAAGCGCGGGTCGTCGCTGGCGTCCAGGGGCTCCTTGTAGGAATACCCCTGGTCCTTCATGCACGAAGACCACTTACGGAACACCGCGACGACCTCCGGGGCCTGCTTCGACCGTACGAAGGCGTCGTTGCCGATCCGCTGGGCGGCTTCGGCGAATTCGGTCCCGTCACTGCCGATTTCGTCGCCGGCCTTTCCCGCGCAACCGCCCTTCGGTACGGCCTTGCCGTTGATCTCGGAAGTGCTCCCGCGCAGCGCAGCCCCGGTCGCGCCGTCGCCTTCGGCGCCTTCGTCGAGGGCGCCCGCTTGCATGGCCCTGTCGTAGGCCGCCTGTTCCGCGGCGTCGGGCTTGTATCCGCGCTTCTTCGACAGCGTCACGTCGTGAATTCCGTAACGCCAGTCGGTCAGTGTCTTGGGCCCCACGACCGGGAGGTCCGGCGCCGGGCGCCAGTCGAGGCCCAGATTTTTCATGCAGTCGGCGATCAGCAGGTCCTTTGCCTTCGACGCCTGCTCGTCCTGCCCGTCGGAGGGGATGTACGCCTCGATGGGCAGCGTCCACGTCGCGGGGTCGGCCGCGTCGAAGCTCCTCGCCGACGACGGCTGCGATGCGCCGTCTTCGTGTCCGACCGATGAGCAGCCCGTCGCCGCACCCAGTACCAACGCAGCGGCAAGCGCTGCCCTACCTCTCGACCGCACTCGCAGTGCCTGTCGCACGCCACACTCCATCCGTGCCTGTTTCGCCGCCTCGGGGCACCGCCGCCCCCGCCCCGCGCCGCACAGGGCGGGGGCCGGGGCGGCCGGTGGTCACCGGTCGTTCAGCTCTTCCACTGGAACGACGCGTTGTTGTTGAACGTCTTCTTCAGCCGCATGGACGAGAGCGTGGGCACCTTGTCGACCGCGCCCTTGTAACCACTGTTGTAGTAGACCCAACCGCGGTACTTGGAATGGCTGTTCTCGGCCGCCGTGGAATTGTTCATGATGCTCTGACCGGAGCCGCGTCCCTCGCGGGGGCAGAACGTCAGCGGCCCGGAGGCATTGATCGTCCCGCCCTGCGGTACCGACCCGAGGTTGTACTCCGAATATCCCAGGTTCCGCCATGAACCGTTGAGGCTGGAGCTCCAGTGGAACCTGAACTTGTATTTCGAACCACCGCACGCCAACTCGACGTTGTCCCGGTTCGGGGCCGCCGTGGCCGCGGCACTGAAAGACGTCCACGCAAGCATCGTCGCCGCGCCGAGAGCACACCAGCGGGCACGCTTGCGCGTCCTCGGGCTACCGAGGTTCTTCATATTTGGGGTTCCCCTGCTCATACATCTGCCGAGCTGCGTCGGATAAGGGGCTCGCGTATGACGCACTGGCTCGGTTCGAAAAATGCGAAGCCCGCCCGTCGACCGTAGGCGAATGCACTTTCGCGCTCCACCCAGCAAGAAGGCGTTACACGAACAAAAGGGACATTCAACCGGCCTTTATGGGTGAGCCTCGCCACGGTTGTACGGGAATCAGGATCGATTAAATAAACATCCGGTTGACGGTCGGCGAAGGGTCAGCACAGGGCCTGCCGCCGTCCGCCGGAGCGGGAACCGGACGACCGGCCGCGGATCCATTGGCCGGCCGAGCTGGCTCACGGGCTGCTGAACGATTTGCAGTGCGCCCTGCCCTGAAAGTCGTCCGGCCCTGAAAGTCGCCCGGTCCTGGGAGCGTTCTGCCCTAGGAGCGTTCTGCCCTGAGTGGGCCTACCAAGCGACGGGGAGTGATTCGACGCCGTACTGGGGCGCTAGTTGCCGGAAGCGCAGTTCGTGTGGTGCGGCTGCCAGCCGTAGGTCTGGGAAGCGGTCCAGCAAGCGTGCGAAGGCGGTTCGCAGTGCCATTCGTGCCAGGGAGGCTCCGACGCAGTGGTGGATGCCGTGCCCGAAGGCCAGGTGGGTGGTGTTTTCGCGGGTGATGTCGAGGGTGTCCCGTGGGGCGCCGGGGGCCTCGGCGCGGTTGGCCGCCAGCAGGGAGCACGTCACGACTTGGCCGGCCTTGACCACCCGGCCCGCGAGCGGGACGTCCACGAGGGCGGTGCGGGGCGAGGCCAGCGAGACGACCGCGACGTAGCGCAGCAGTTCCTCCACCGCCCGGTCCATCAGTTCCGGTCGTTCGCGGAGCAGCGTGAGCTGGTCGGGGTGGAGCAGGAGTGCCAGGGTGCCCAGTCCCAGCATCTGGGCGGATCCCTCCAGTGCGGCGGCGATGAAGGACGAGCAGATTCCTGCCAGTTCCTGGTCGGTGACGTCCGTACCGTGTTCGCGGACGAGCATGCTGAGGAGGTCGTCGCCTGGATCGGCGCGTTTCCGTGCCACGATCTTGACCAGGTAGGTGTCGACCGTCTTCGCGGCCACGTCCCTCTTTTTCGTACGGCTGGTGGCGCGGATATCCAGGACGCGCGCCAGGTCGGCCAAGTCGTCGCGTGGCACGCCGAGCAGTCCGCAGATGACCAGGCCCGGTACGGGCCAGGCGAAGTGGCGCATGAGGTCGGCCGGCGGCCCGGCGCTTTCCAGGTCGTCCAGCTGGTCGGCGACGGCCTCCTCGATGACGGGCTCCATCCTGCGCATCCGCCGTACCGTGAACTCCGGCGTGAGCATTTTGCGGAGCCTGGCGTGTTCGGGCAGGTCGTACTGGAGCAGGTTGCCGGGCTGGACCAGCCGCCGGGACTCCTCCGCGCTCGCCGCCGGCGGTCCCGTACTGAACCGGTCCGCGTCGCCGAGGACCGCGCGCACCGCCTCACGGCCGGTGGCGATCCAGTCGTGTCCGCCGGTCCCCTGGGCCTCGACGAGCGGAGTCCGTGCGCTCATCAGGCTCAGTTCGGGGAGGGGGTCGAGTACGTCGCGGCGCTGGTACGCGGGAACTTCTGCCGGTTTTGGACCGTTGCGGCGCCGCCGCGGGGAGGAGTGGTCCGGGTTCGTCATGAGCAGTCACCTACGATGCGTCCGATGTGCGACAGGTGCGCGGTCTGGAGCATGTCGGCGTGGGCGGCGGGGACTTCGTGCGCCGTGATCCGCCCTCCGGTGTAGGGCCGCCAGCTCGCTTCCGCTTCCGGCACGTTCCGGTTCACCGGCCGGTCGCCGGTCGCGACGAAGAGCGTGAGGTCGCCCCGGAAGAAGCGCGGTGTGTGGCGCGCCGCCAAGCGGTGCGCGTTCCGCTGGATCTCCCGCATGTTCGTCACCAGCGGGCCGCTCACACCCTCCGGGTCGCCGTGCCCGCCGTCCGCGTCCCGCTCGCCGTCGAAGAAGGTGCTGCCCGGGGAGTGGGGGTAGCCGTCGAGCACCGCGAGGAGCGCCACCGTCTCGCCCAGTTCTTCCAGCCGGGTGGCGAGTGCCTGGGCGAACAGCCCGCCGACGGACCATCCGAGGAGGTGGTACGGGCCGGAGGGCCGGACGGACCGGATGCGGTCGGCGTAGTCGGCCGCCATGTCCTCGACGCTCCGCGGCAGGGGCTCGGGGCCGGCGAGGCCGCGCGCCTGTATCCCGTAGACCGGCCGGTCCTGCGGGAGATGCTGGAGGATGGCCGCGTAGCCCCAGGCCAGTCCGTTGCCGTGGTGCACGCAGAACAGCGGCGGGCGGCTGCCCTCCGGCCGCAGCGGCAGCAGCACGTCCAGGTCGTCGCGGTTCCGGACGACGCGCAAGGCTGTTGCGGGCCGGTTGTCGTCCCGGTTCCCGCCCGACACGGTGAGCAGCCCGGTTCCGGTCCACTTCGCCTGCTCGCCCGTACGGAGCATCCGCTCGCCGCCGGAGCCGAACGGACAGGCCACGAAGCGCGTGCCGGTCGGTCCGGGTTTCTCCGCGTAGCCGCGTGCCAGCAGGGGCCCCGCGACGTAGAGGTCGCCTGCTACGCCCGCCGGGACCGGGCGCAGCAGGTCGTCCAGCACGAATGCGCGGGTGTGGCGCACTGGCCGCCCGGTGGGTGCTTCGGACGGGAGCAGTTCACCGGGCCCGTTGCGGTGGCTGAGCCACGCGCCGGCCGTCTCCGTCGCGCCATGACTGCTCACCACCGCGACGCCGGGGTGGCGGTTCCGCCATTCGGCCATGTCGTCGACGGTGATCTGGCCGCCGTCCACCACGACGACTTCCGTGAACGGCGGTTGTCCGGGTGCGGGGTCCGCGAGGGCCGCCAGGTGATCGCGGGTGGTGACCAGCCGCCGTACGCCGCCGGGCCCGGCGGGTGGCGGGTCGTCCTGGCCGGGAATGCCCAGTCGGACGCCGCCTCCGGCGCAGAGGGCCTCCAGCAGCGGCGTGACCAGCGCGGTGGCGGGAGCGCGTATGTCCAGCATCGTGCCGTGCTCCGTCGGGGAGGTGTCAGCCCGGTGTGCCGCGTGGCCGGCCAGGGCACGGTGTTCGACGACCGTCCGGTGTTCGACGACCGCTCCGGCCGGTTCCCCTGCGTCGAGCACGAGCGCCGCGTGGCCGGGCGACGGCGCGCGACCGGTCACGGCCGTACGCGGCGCACCGTCCGCCCCGTCCGCCCCGGCCGGCGCGCCGTCGAGCCGCACGACCGGGACCGCGGTGCCGGAGGGCAGCAGACCGGCCTCGGCCGTGGTGCAGACCAGCGCGGCGGGCCGGGTCCTGCGCGGGCCGGAGACCGCTCCGTTCAAGGGCCTGGCCGGGTCGGCGAAGTGGCAGGCGGCGCCGGCCTTGAGCACGCCGAGCAGCGCCACTGCCCACCTGGCACCGGGCGGCAGCATCACGACGACGACGTCCTCCGGCCCGACCCCGTGCCCGGCCAGCCGGTGGGCGAGCAGGCCGGCCGCGGCGTCCAGCGCGCGGTACGTGAGCGCACCGTCCCGGTCTTCGACGGCGACGGCCTCGGGTGTACGGGCGGTCCGTCCGGCCAGCAGGTCGAGCACGGTACCGGCCGGTGCCGGTGCCGCCGTCTCGTTGCCGGCCGTCACGAGCCTGCGGTGCTCGGCCGGGCCGAGCAGGATGTCCACCTCGCTCAGCCGCAGCCCGGGCTCGGCTGCCACCTGCTCCAGGACGCGGATGAGCCGGTTCGCGAGTGCGGTGGCGGTGGACCGGTCGAAGAGTTCCGTGGCGTAGCGCAGGAAGCCGTCGATTCCGGCCGGGCTGCCGTCACCCTCCTGCCGCTCGGTGAGGCTGAACGACAGGTCCGTCCCGGACGTTGCGGTGTCGAGTGGGAGGCGGGTGGTGCGCAGGCCCGGCAGGCCCGAGGTGTTCCACGCCTCGGCTACATCGTCCCGTACGTGGAGCAGGACTTGGAACAGGGGGTGCGCTGCCGACGGGGGCGCCGGCAACGCCGCCACGACCCGTTCGAACGGCACATCCTGGTGTGCGTAAGCGGACTGGGCGGTCTCCCGCACCCGGACGAGCAGATCGGCGAACGTGGGGTCGCCGGAGGTGTCCGTACGCAGCGCCAGCCGGTCGGTGAAGGGGCCCACCATGCCGTTCAGGTCCGCTTCCTCGTCCTGCGGTGACACCAGCGTACCGAGCGTGATGTCCGTCCCCGCGCCCAGCCGGGTGAGCAGCAGCGCGAGGGCGGCGTGCACCGCCATGGAGGCCGTGGCGCCGTGCTCCTCGGCGGTCTCCAGCAGCTGGTCGTGCGCCTCTGCGCCGAGTTCCAGCGGCACCGGGTCCGTACGGTGGGACGGCCGCTCCGGACGCCTGCGGTCGGCGGGCAGGGTGGTGATCGCCGCGTCGGCCAGGGTGTTCTTCCAGTAGGCCAGCTGCTCGCCGACCAGGCTGTCCGCCTCCTGCTCGCCCCGGAGCAGCTCCCTCTCCCACAGCGCGTAATCGGCGAACTGCAAGGGCAGGGGCGCCCGTTCCGACACCCGGCCCTTGCGCCGGGCGCCGTACGCCACGGCCAAGTCGCGTACGAGGACGTCCATCGACGCGTCGTCGGCGGCGATGCGGTGCACGACGAGTAGCAGGACGTGTTCGGTGTCCGAGAGGGCGAACAGGTACGGCGCCCAGGGCGGCTGCCGCGTGAGGTCGAACGGGTGCCGGGCGGCGGTGGCCAGCAGGTCCGGCAGCTCCGCCTCGGCCGCCGGTGTCACGGTGAGCACGGGACGGCCGGCGTCGGCGTCCAGGACGTGTTGGCGTACGTCGTCGCCGCTGGTGCCGGGGAAGACCGTCCGCAGGAGGTCGTGGCGGGCGGCGAGGTCTGCGAGCGCGGCCTCCAGCACGGCCGGGTCCAGTTCACCGGCCAGGCGGAGCGCGAGCGTGATCCGCTGGTCGGCCGCCTCGTCCCCGTGCTCGCGCCGGGCCCGCTGCCAGGTACGCAGCTGGTTGGCCGAGAGGGGGACGGCGTCCGGGTGCTCGACCGGACGCAGTTCCGGGCGCGCCTTCGACTCCATGAGCCGGGCCACGCCGACGGGTGTGGGCGCGCCGAAGAACTGACGCATGTTCAGTTCGGCGCCCAGCTCGGTCCTGATCCGGGCGGCCAGGCGCATCGCCAGGGTCGAGTTGCCGCCCAGGTCGAAGAAGTTGTCGTCCGCGCCCACGTTCCCGATGTCGAGGGCCTCGGCGAACAGGGCGCAGAGGAGCTTCTCCGTCCCGGTCTCCGGAGCGCGCCCGGAGGCCCGCCCGGCGAAGTCGGGCGCCGGCAGCGCGGCCCGGTCCAGCTTGCCGTTGGCGGTGAGCGGCAGCGCCTCCAGCAGCATGACCGCGGCCGGGATCAGGTAGTCCGGCAGTGTCCCGGCCAGGTGCTCGTGCAGGCGGCGTTGGTCGAGCTCCGGTACGCCGGGGACGACGTATCCCACCAGGTGGGTGTCGCCCGGCCGGTCCGTGCGCGCCACGACTGCGGCCTGGGCCACGTCCGGGTGCGCGGCGAGGACGGATGCGACCTCGCCCGGCTCGACGCGGAACCCGCGGATCTTGACCTGCTCGTCCGCCCGCCCGGCGAACCGCAGCTGCCCCTCGGCCGTCCACTGCGCCAGGTCGCCCGAACGGTACATGCGCGCGCCCGGTACGAAGGGGCAGGCCACGAACCGCTCGGCGGTCAGTCCCTGGCGGCCCGTGTAGCCGCGGGCCAGGCCGGGGCCGGCGATGTAGAGTTCGCCGACCGTGCCGACGGGAGCCGGCTTGAGGAAGTCGTCCAGGACGAAGACGCGTACGTTGCCGATCGGGCGGCCGATGGCGGGCGGGGCGTCCTGCGCGGTGATGTCCGCGTCGAGGAGGGTGGCCGTGGTGATCACGGTGGCCTCGGTCGGTCCGTAGGTGTTCCACACCCGGGCCCTGGCCCGCCACCGGGCCGCCAGGTCCGCGGTCAGCCGCTCCGCGCCCAGCACCCAGTTCCGCACGCCGGGAACGGCGGCGGGGTCCAGCACGCCGAGGAGTGCGGGAACCACGCTGGCCACCCGCACACCGGCCGTACGGATCAGCTCGGCCAGCGCATCGGGCTCCGTACGCTCCGCGCCGGAGGCGATCGCGAGGGTGCCGCCCGCGCCCAGGGTGACCGCCACGTCCAGGACCGCGGCGTCGAAACTGAACGAGGCGAACTGCAACGCCGTCACGCCGGCGGCCACGCCCAGCACCGGCCGCATCGTTTCTGCCAGGTTGGCCACACCGCCGTGGGACACCGCCACGCCCTTGGGCCGCCCCGTGGAACCCGACGTGTAGATCACATACGCCAACTGCCCTGCCGGCAACGTGTTTTCGAGCGGACCGGCCGACTGGTCACCGATATCCCGCGCCGCCTCGTCCAGCAGCACCACCTCCGCTGCCCCGCCCGCCACCACCGGCGCGGTCCCGGAAGTCGCCAGCACCACCGACGCGCCGCTGTCCCCCACCATGAACGCGAGCCGGTCGACGGGATACCCGGGATCCAGCGGCACGTACGCACCGCCCGCCTTCCACACCGCCAGCAGCGCCACGACCATCTCCACCCCACGCGGCAGACACAGCCCCACCCGCGACTCACGCGCCACACCCAAACCCCTCAGATACCGCGCCAGCCGATTCGCCCGCCCCGCCAACTCCCCGTACGTCACCGCCTCCTTGCCGCACCGCACCGCCACCACTCCAGGCGACCGCTCCGCCTGCTCCTCGAACAGGTCCACCACCGTGTCCCGGGACACCGGCCGCGCGGTGTCGTTCCACTCGCTCACCACGCGGGAGCGTTCGGTCTCGTCCAGTACGTCGATGGCGCCGACCCGGGCCGCCGGATCGGCCACCATCTGCTCCAGTACCCGGACCAGCCGGTCGAGGAGGGACTGAACGGCGGCCCGGTCGAACAGGTCGGGCTGGTAGTCGATCGCGCAGTTCATCCGCTCGCCCGGCGTCAGCAGCAGCGTGAGCGGATAGTGCGCGGTTTCCTGCCCGCCCACCATCCTGATGGCGAAGGAGCCCGGGTCGGGCGCCCCGGCCGGGGGCCGCGGGTAGTTCTCGTACACGACGAGCGTGTCGAAGAGCGCGCCGGGGCCGGCGGCCTTCTGGATCTCCGGCAGCCCGAGGTGCTGGTGCGCCATCAGCGCGGACTGGCGTTCCTGAAGCCCCGCCAGCATGTCCAGCACCGGCCGGCCGCCGTCGAGGCACACCCGTACCGGGATCGTGTTCATGGTGAGGCCGACCATCGACTCGACCGCCGGCAGTTCGGCGGGGCGCCCGGCGGAGGTGGCGCCGAACACCACGTCGCGGCGTCCGGTCAGCCGGGCCAGCACCAGCGCCCACGCGCCCTGCACCACCGTGTTCACCGTCAGCTCCCGGCCACGGGCCAGCCGCTCCAGGGCCCGGGACAGCCCGGCGGGCAGGTCGGTGCCCAGGTTTCCGGAGGCGTCGGTCGTCCTGGCCGGGTCGGCCGGTACGACGAGCGTGGGCTCGTCGACGCCCGCCAGCGCCGCCCGCCAGGCGGCCCGCGCCGCCTCCTTGTCCTGCCGGTTCAGCCACGCCAGGTACTCCCGGTACGACGTCGTCGGCGGCAGTCCTGCGGTGCTGCCGCCCGCCGCGTAGACCGTGCGCATCTCGTTGACCAGTACCGGCAGGGACCAGCCGTCCATCAGGATGTGGTGGTGGGTGAGCACCAGCCGGTGCCGCTCCGTACCGAGCCGGACGAGCAGCAGGCGCAGCAACGGGGGAACCGCCAGGTCGAACCGCTCCGTCCGCTCCCGGTCGGCCAGGCGGCCCAGCTCGGCGAGGGCGTCGGCCTCCGCCCTGCCGGAGAGATCCGCTTCCTGCCACGGCAGGGCGACCTTCCGCACGACGACCTGGAACGGCTCCCCCGACTTCCGCCGCCGGAACCCGGTCCGCAGCGCGGCGTGCCTGGCCAGCAGCGCTTCCCACGACGTGTGCAAACGGTCCGCGTCCAAGGGGCCGACCAGCTCCAGCGTGCGCTGTCCCTGGTAGGTGTCCGGTCCCTCGCCGTCAAAGGTGGAATGGAACAGCATGCCCTCCTGCAACGGCGACAGCGGCCACACGTCTTCCACGCGGGACTGGGTCATCGGCTCTTTCTCCTTACAACGGATCGTCCGGAAGGGCCGCTCAGAGCCGTAGGAAAGGCGGCGGGCGGCGTGCGCGTCAGGCCGCCCGGCGCCGCCGGGCGGACCACCGGGCCCGCCAGTCCCGGTCATGCCCCATGGAAACCCAAGCCACCGCGATCACCAAAGCTGTCCAACCTCACCGGGTACGGAAACCGGACCGTCCAACCGGCTCACTTTTCGCCTTGGACACCCGAAGGCACACCCGGCCCCGACGGCCGCACCGCCCCTGTCAACTGCCCTTGAGCAGCCGGTACCAGGCGGCGATGGAGCGCTTGTAGCCGTCGGGCATGGTCAGATCCGGGACCTCGGCGGCGGTGAACAGGCCGATCTGCCGGTGTTCGTGGCTCAGTACGGGTGTCCGGTCGGGTGTGCGGACCGTGCAGCCGTAGGTGACGATCAGAACCCGGCGTCCGGGAACCGGTTCGTAGATCCACACTCCGCCGTCGACGAGCGGCCCGGCGGTGATCCTCCACCCGGTCTCTTCCAGCACTTCCCGTTCGACGGCTTCTTCGGGGGTGCGGTCGCCGGGCGCGCCACCGGTGGAGCCGCGCTCCAGCCGCCCTCCTGGCAATTCCCATTCCCCGCGCTCGTTCTTCAGCAGCAGGACCCGGCGCCGGGCGTCGAGGGCGACGGCCTTGACGGAGACGGGCCAAGCGGGAGATGTGTACGCCATCGCGGCCCTCGTCGGGCGAGAAAGGGCAAGAGGGAAAGCCCACCTCTTGCCACTCTTAACTTATAGCGCACCGGGGGGCTTGCGGCAAGGCCCCGGTCGTACCGCAGAATCACCTGGCCAAAGCCACAACCCGCGGAAACGGGAGATTTACGAAGTGCGTGCCATAAACCCCACGACCACCAGTGCGTTTGCCCTCCCCGACCGCCTCTCCCCCAAGGCCGACCCCGCGCTGATCGCCGAGGACGAGAAGCATTTCGCCGCCATCGCGGAGAGCCTTGAGCAGTCGATCGCCGAGCTGTCCGGCCGGCTCGATGCCGAGTTGAAGGCGCCCGGCGGCATAGGCCGGCAGGCGATGGACCGGGACACGGAGGTCCACCGGCTGACCGCCCGCCTGCGTGCCCTGCGCCGCTTCGGCCTGGACCTGTGCCTGGGACGTGTCGTCGGCGCCGACCACACCGAGCCCATGTACATCGGACGGCTCGGCCTCACCGACAGCGCGGGGCGCCGGCTGCTGACCGACTGGCGCTCACCCGCGGCCGAACCGTTCTTCGCGGCGACCCACGCCGACCCGATGGGGCTGGCCAGCCGCCGCAGGTACCGCTGGACCGGCGGCCGGATCAGCGACTACTGGGACGAGGTGTTCACCGCCGACGGCCTCGAAGGGCACGCCGCGCTCGACGACCAGTCCGCCTTCATCGCCAGCCTGGGCAGCAGCCGGTCGCCCCGGATGCGGGACGTGCTCGCCACCATCCAGTCCGACCAGGACGCGATCATCCGGGCGGGTTCCGCCGGCGCTCTCGTCGTCGACGGGGGCCCGGGTACGGGGAAGACCGTCGTCGCCCTGCACCGCTCCGCCTACCTCCTCTACGCCGACCCGCGCCTCGGTCACCGCCGGGGCGGCGTGCTGTTCGTCGGCCCGCACCAGCCGTACCTGGCCTACGTCTCCGACGTACTCCCCAGCCTCGGCGAGGAAGGCGTGCAGACCTGCACCCTGCGGGACCTCGTCGCCGAGGGGGCCGGGGCGGTGGCCGAGGCCGACCCGGCCGTGGCGCGCCTGAAGTCGTCCGCCGACATGGTGAAGGCGATCGAGAAGGCCGTCAGGTTCTACGAGGAGCCGCCGGCCGAGGGGATGACCGTCACGACTTCCTGGGGCGACGTCCGGCTGACTCCCGACGACTGGGCCGAGGCGTTCGAGGCGCCGGAGCCGGGCACGCCGCACAACGAGGCGCGCGAACAGGTCTGGGAGGAGCTGCTCAGGATCCTGGTGGACAAGCACGACGGCACAGACGTCTCACCCGACCTGCTGCGCACGTCCCTGCAGAACGACAGGGAGCTGCTCAGGGCCCTCTACCGCGCGTGGCCGCTGCTCGAAGCGGCCGACCTCGTCGGCGACCTGTGGTCGGTGCCCGCCTACCTGCGGATGTGCGCTCCCTGGCTGAGCCGCGACGACGTCCACAAGCTGCGGCGCGCGGACGCCCAGGCCTGGACGCTCTCCGACCTGCCGCTCCTGGACGCGGCGCGGCAGCGGCTCGGCGACCCGGAGGTCTCGCTGCGCAAGCGCCGGCACGACGCCCTGGTCGCCGCCGAACGCGAGCGCATGGCGGACGTCATCGACAACGTGCTCGCGGCCGACGACGACGGCGAGGCCGCGGTGACGATGCTGCGCGGGCAGGACCTGCGCGACAGCCTGGTCGACGAGTCGGCGTTGCCCGGTGCCGAACCGGACCTGCTCGCGGGCCCGTTCGCGCACATCGTCGTGGACGAGGCCCAGGAGCTGACCGACGCGGAGTGGCAGATGCTGTTGCTGCGCTGCCCGTCCCGGAGTTTCACCATCGTCGGCGACCGCGCCCAGGCCAGGCACGGGTTCACGGAGTCGTGGCGGGAGCGGCTCGAACGGGTCGGGCTGGACCGGATCGACGTGGCCTCCCTGGGCATCAACTACCGGACCCCGGCAGAGGTCATGGCGGAAGCCGAGCCCGCGATCCGGGCCGCGCTCCCGGACGCCAACGTGCCCACCTCCATCCGCAGCGGCGGCGTCCCCGTCGTCCACGGTCGTGTCGCCGACCTGGACTCGATCCTCGAAACCTGGCTCGCCGCGCATGCCGACGGGACGGCCTGCGTCATCGGCGATCCCGCGTTCCCTGCGACGTCCCGCGTCCGGTCGCTGACCCCCGAGCTGGCCAAGGGCCTCGAATTCGACCTGGTCGTCCTCATCGACCCGGAGGCTTTCGGCACGGGCGTCGAAGGGGCGGTGGACCGCTATGTCGCGATGACCCGGGCGACCCGGCAGCTCGTCATTCTCACGCGTACCGCCGGACAGCAGGAAACCCTCCGCACTCACACCGAAGACCCTTCGACGGCGTGATAACACTGCCCCCGCGCGTTCTTCCGGCCGCTCCGCCACTGGCCGAATTCCGTGATTGACGAGGGCATTTGCGGTGCCTAGGTTCGCTGTCGCGACGGGGGGAGGCGTGCCCGAGATCCGGAAGTGAGAAACGAGGGGTGGACATGGCAAAGCAATACATCACGCCAGAATGGGAATCCCCTGGCGAGTGGTACGGAACCATGAAGGCCACGGTCTGGAATTTCGAGAACGAACCACTCGTCGACCCGGAGATTTCCTTCCGCGTGCAGTCGGACCAGAACGTCACCGACGTCTACGGGCTCACCTGGACCCGGTCGGGCAACGTCATCACCGGGCGCCTGGTGCCCGAGCGAAAGACCGTTCCGCCCCACCGCGGCACCCAGGAGTTCCGGCTCGGCTTCTCCCGTTCCATGCCGGGCCCCGGACCGCTGCCGACCGAGTTCAAGATCAACGGCCAGTCCGCCGACGTGCCCGACGACACGACGCCGCCGAGCGTGCCGGCGAACATCCAGGTGGACACTCTCGGCCCGACCCAGGCCACGCTGTCCTGGGCCCCCTCCACCGACAACGTCGGCGTGATGGGCTACGAGGTGGTCTACGGCGGCCCCCAGCCACTACGGGTCAAGGACGAGACGGCGGTGCTGTCCGGGCTCACCCCGACGACCGCGTACACGGTGCGGGTCACGGCTGTGGACCTCGCGGGGAACCGCTCCGACCAGTCCCAGCCGCTGGAGTTCACCACGACCGACAAGCTCCCGGACGGCGGCCCCTGGGACATGCCGCGCGCGCCGTACGTGGACTACATGGCCTGGCCGAACCCCAGCCTCCCCCAGTACGCCCAGGAGTCCGGCGTCGACGGCTTCATGTTGGGCTTCATCGTCGCCAACAACAACAAGAAGCTGGCGTGGGCCGGCCAGGACGGCCCTGACTGGGAAGTCGACCAGAGTTCGTACGGGAAGAAGGACATCCAGCAGTTGGCCGCCACCGGTGGCAAGGTCGCCTTCTCCTGTGGCGGGGCCTCCGGCAGGCCCCTCGAAGCCGTCGAGACGAGCGTCCCGAAGATCGTCGAGCAGTACGAGGCGTTCCTGCGCAACTACGCCGTCGCGCGCATCGACTTCGACTTCGAGGGCGACTTCCTGGCCGACGAGGCCGCGCACCTGCGGCACACGGCGGCGATCTCCCAGGTCCTCGTCAAGCACCCCGGCCTCAAGGTCTCCTACACCCTGCCCGCCGACGCGCAGCCCGGCGAGGGGTCGGCGGGCTTCAGCCCGGTCGGCGTCAGGTTCCTGGCCAAGGTCGCCGCTGCCGGCATCGAACCCGGCCTGGTCAACGGCATGCTCATGGAGTTCGGCCAGAGCGCGCCGCCCGACATGTACGAGTGCTGCGTCATCGGCCTCAAGGCCATGCACGGCCAGATCGCTTCGCTGTGGCCCGCCTGGGACGCCGGGAAGGTCTGGAACCGCACGGGCGCCACCCCGATGTTCGGCTGCAACATCAACAAGCGGGTCTTCACCCTCGACAACCAGCGCAGCCTGGTCGAGTTCGCGCACGAGAACCAGCTCGGCGCCCTCTCCGGCTGGGACGCCACCCGCGACCACAACCAAGGCAACCCCGACGTCCAGCCGCCGTGCGCCGTCGGCTGCGAGCAGTGCGACACCTACCGGTGTACGTGCGTGGACCAGCGGCCGTTCGACTTCAGCAAGCTCATCGCCCTCTACAAGAACGGCGCCGCCCCGACCACCGGCCACCAGACCCGGACCTGAGGGCCCCGACCCCGCACCCGGCGAACGGCCGTGCCGCGCACGGCCGTTCGTCCGCACGGGGCGACGTGGTCACGCGCCGGACCCGGCGGCACGTACGTCGACCGCGTACACGCGCCCGTTGTCGCTGCCGAAATGGACCAGGCCGTTGGCCACCGCGGGCGAGGAGCGGATGGCCGCCCCGATGGTGACACGGCCCCGGCGGCGCCCATTGTCGGCGTCGAAGAGGTAGAGGTTGCCGTCATTGCTGCCGACGCACACTGTCCCGTCGTCCGTCACCACCGGCGAGGTCCCGATCGCGCCGCCGGTGCCGTTTTCCCAGCGCTTGACGCCCTCGGCAGCGTCAAGCGCGTACATACCGCCGTTGCTGCTGCCGATGTACACCAGCCCGCGCGCCACCGCCGACAAGGATTTGACCGCGTTGCCCACGAAGAAGTCCCACTGCCGCTTCCCGGTTTCGGCGTCGAGCGCGTACAGGTGGCCGTCCCCACTTGCGGCATAAATACGGCTGCCGGCCACAACCGGTGTCGCCTCCACATCACCGCCGGTGGGGAACGTCCACATCTTCTGTCCGCCGGCGGCGTCGATCGCATAAAGCTCATTGTCGTCGCAGCCGATGTACACGAGTCCGCGCGCCACCGCCGGCGAGGAGATCACCGGAAGGCTCAAGGGAGTGTCGTACTGCCAGCGTTTCGTCCCGGTGGCTTCCGCGAACGCGTACAGCTTGCCGTCGTAGCTGCCGGAATACACCAGCCCGTCAGCCACCGCGGGCGACGACGGGACGGATCCGGTGGTGTACTGCCAGTGCTTCTTTCCGGCGGCCGCGTCGAAGGCGTACAGCTTGCCGTCGTAACTGCCGACGTACACCGACCCGTTGGCAACTGCGGGTGAGCCGTGCACCGCACTGCCGGTCGTATATTTCCAGCGCTTTCTTCCGGTGGCCGCGTCGAGCGCATAGAGGCAGTAGTCGCCGCTGCCGACATACAGGAGCCCTCGGGACACCGCCGGGGACGATTCCACGGCACCACCGGTCGCGTACTGCCACCGGATCGCCCCCGGAAGCGGGCGGTGGTGGTCCGCCTTCAGCAGGAAGAGACCGGCGCCTGCCGCACCATAGCGCAGCACATCGCGCCGGCCCAGGAGGGCGGCCGCGCGGGCCGGTCTCCAACGGCGCACGAACTCGCCGAATCCGGCGGCCGCCGGGGCGGCCGGTGCCGCAGGTGCGTCGCCGCGACGCAGCTGCCGCATCTCCGCTTCGATGCGCCGGCGCACGAACACGTTGCCCGTCCGGTACCGGAAAGCCAGGTCGTCCCTGGCCCGAAGCCGTTCGGAGAGGCTGGGGCTGCGGAGGGACTGGCGCAGGTACGGTGGCACCTGCCAGTGGACGTTGCGGGCGATGACGATGCGGCCTTCGACATTGTCCATGCGCTTGGGCCGTTGCTGCGGCATCTCGGCGACGACCTTGTCGTAGACGTAGCTGTACAGCTCGTCCAGGGTGATGTTCCCGTCGCCGTCGAGATCGGCGCTGCCGTCCTCCAGCCCCTGCACGAGATGGCGGGTGAACACCGACTGCGGCGCACGGCGGCCGCGTACCCGGTCCCCCTCGAATGCGTACCGCGTCGCGTCCGATGCCGTCAGCACGGTCCTGCCACGGCCCTGGAACCGGTCCAGCGAGTGCACCTCGCTGCCGGCCTTGACCAGGCGTCCGGCGGGGAAGGCACCGCTGTAGCAGCAGTCGAGGATGAGGACCTTCTGCCGTGACCAGCAACTGCTCATGGACTGGTCGATCAGTTCGGCCGGCACCGAGGAGAACGCCAGGTTGTCGCGTTTGGTATCGGTCATCGCCAGGTAGAGCCGGCCTTCGTCGTCCTTGAGGCCGTGGCCGGTGAAGTACAGCAGGGTCAGGTCGCCGCGCTCCCGGCCTCGGTAGAGCTCGCCGATGGCTTCACCGACCCGGTCGTGCTTCTTGTTGACCAGGGTCGTGACGTCGAATCCGGCGATGTCGGGATCGCGCAGCACGCGTGCCAGGGCCTCCGCGTCGTGCGCGGGCGCGGTCAGCCGGTCCAGCCCTTCGTCCTGGTGCTCGTAGGTGGCGACCAGCAGGGCAAGGCGTCGCCCCATGGCTACCTGTCCGGCCCGTGGCGCCGGATGAACGCGTCGATCACGTCCCTGCGCTCGTCCGCGGAGGCCCGTTCCAGTTCGAGCGTGTCCCCGTCGACCGTCACCGAGACGCGGTGCCGGGCGTGCTGCCGGCCGAGTACGTCGCGCACCAGCTCGACGAGCTGGGTGAGCACGCCGCCGGACGCGCTCAGCGCCACGACGATCGCCCCGAGCGCCACGGCGTCGGCGCCCTTCGCCCCGGCGGGTACTGCCGCACCGGGCAGGAGCCGCAGGGAATCGACGTCCAACTCGGTGATCTGCGCCCGCAGCCGGCGCAGGAGCTGTTCGCGCTCCTCCGGTTCCTCGTCACCGTCGCCCCCGACGGCCAGCGTCACATCCATGACTCCCCCATTCCGGCAAGACGGCCGCCCGGGCCGCGGTCACCGAAGACTTCCGCCGTGACGTCGCTGTCCAGGATCGGCCGTCGGGCGTGCCGCTGCAACGTCTTGCACCGACCCGACCGGGACGGCCTTCTGTGTCGCCGGCTTCCTGTTCGCCGCGCTGACCGTGCAGACCACCTTGCGGAAACCGTCGTTCCACTGGTCACTGCTCAGGACCCACCCCCAGATCTTCATGTCCCCGCCAGAGCTCCAGTTCGCGGCGAACCGGTCATCGCACATATCGCCGACCTTGTCGTTCACCGTGGCCAGGTCCATGCCTTGAGGGGCTTCGACGAAGCCGATGACCTGGTCGGTGTGGGAACGCGCGCACGAGTCCACCAGCCGGGCCTCGTTCGCGTCCTTCTTCCTCTTGTAGACGAAGCAGTCCCCGATGGACATCTGCTCAAGGTAGAGATCGATGCCGCTGTCGCGGAAGCGGCCGATCTCGCCGTAGAAAGCCGAGTGCGTGGCGGCCACCAGGCACGCCACGGTGCCTTTCGCAGCGGCGAAGCCTCCCTCGGTCGGCACCACGGCGAAGGTGCCGGCGTAGGCCAGGCTCTTCGCCAGGCCGCCCGCCCGCTTGGCACACTCGCCGTCGGCCTTGGCCCGGGCGGTCGCGGCGTCCGGGAAGCTCGCCGTGGCGACGACCTGCGCGGTGACGGCGTCTTTCGCGCAGTCGACGACCTTGAGGTACGGCTCGTCCAGCAGGGGTTTGCCGGACCAGGCCGCGTCGAGGCAGGTGCCCAGAGCCAGGGGACGGGTCAGACCGATCTTCGGCCCGTACGGGTAGTGGGCGCCGCCGGTCGGGGTCGGGGCCGGGCTCGAAGCCGCCGTGGGGGCCGGCTTCGGTGTCGGCGACGCGGTCGGGGTGCCGGGCGCGGGCTTGGCCTCGTCGGCCGTCCGGCTCCCGCCGGGGATGAGCCAGGCGACCAGTCCGATCACGCATACGACGGCGACCACGACGAGGACTGCCGTGACCGGCCGGCGCCGCCTGGTCCACGCCCGCAACCGGTCTGGCCGCCACGCGGGCCGCGGCCGATCCGGTGCGAAGTCGCCGCCGCCCTCGAACGGGTTGTGTGCGAACGAGGGGACAGGGTCGTCGCTCGCGCCGGGAACATGCGGTTGCTCCCACTCGGCGCCCGAAGCGTGGTCCTCAGCGTCGATGCCGCGCCCCGTCCCGGGGGCCCATACCTCGTACAGGCCCCGGCGCACAGCGTCGGGCCTGGTGCGCCGGGCCGGTTCCTTGGCCAGCATGCCCAGCAGCAGCGGGGCCAGCGTCTCCGCGCGGCGCGGTGTGGCGGGCTCGGTGTGCAGCAGCGCGACCCGCGTCGCCGCGGCGTCCCGCATGTCCCTTCGATGGCCTCGGCCGCCGGTTTCGTCCGGGCCGGCGAGGCGTTCAGAAACGTCCGGCTTCGGCTAGGCTAGAAGCGGAACGATGTTCCGGTTACGATACGGAGCGGTGTTCCGCTTTGTCAACGGCCTTCGAAGGAGAGCCCGATGCCCACCCCAAGCCACCCCGGGGAAGTGCCGGCCCGGAGCAAGCGGGCCGACGCGCAGCGCAACCAGCAGACGCTGCTCACCGCCGCCGCCGCGGTGTTCGTCACCTGCGGCGTCGACGCGCCGATCCGCCGGATCGCGGCCGAGGCCGGTGTCGGTATGGGCACGATCTACCGCCACTTCCCCACCCGGGCGGACCTCGTCGTCGCGGTCTACCGCCACCAGGTCGAGGCGTGCGCCGAGGCCGGCCCGAGACTGCTGGCCGACGCCGATTCGCCGTTCACGGCGCTCCGCCGGTGGGTCGACCTCTTCGTCGATTTCCTGGTCACGAAGCACGGCCTCGCCAATGCCCTGCAATCGGACAGCAACGGCTTCGACGCGCTGCACGCCTACTTCCTCGACCGCCTGGTGCCCATCTGCGGGCAGTTGCTCGACGCCGCGGTCGAGGCCGGCGACATCAGGCCCGGTACACAGCCCTACGAGCTGATGCGCGGCATCGGCAACCTCTGCGTCGGGCACGACAGCGACTCCCGCTACGACCCTCGCCGCCTGGTCGAACTGCTCCTCCAAGGACTGCGGGAGCCGCGGCCGTCCTGACGGCGTTCGCGCGGCCGGCGACACAAGAAACGAACGAGGGAACGGCCCCTGGACGGGACCGTTCCCCTGGGTTTTGCCGTGCCGGTCAGGTGCCTGCGCCGCTCAGCCGTCCGCGCCGGTCACACGCCCGACCCGGCCGGCGGGTCGATGACCTTCCAGGTCTGCGAGAGGGAGGGCGGCGCGTCGTACATACGGGTCGGCACGACGTACACGTTGTTCAGAGCGCCGTGCCCCAGCAGCCCCAGCGCATAGTCCTCGTACGCCTTCGAGACGATCGCGTAGCTGTCCTCGTGGCCGGGGAAGTCGAGCACCTTGCGGAACTCCCACTTCTGCCGGATGCCCTTGTCGGGCGTCTCCAGGACCGGCAGCGCCCCGGCCTTGGCGGCCGACGCCGCCAGGCAGTGGCCGTTCTCGAAGCTCTTGATCAGGTGGGTGCCGTCGCCCACGGGCTCGATGTACCAAAGGTGCCCGAGCTGGCCCTTGTTGGTCAGCAGCGGGTCGAGGTTCCAGGTCTGGATGCCCTGGCCGACGGCGTCGTGGTAGTTGTCCGTCTCCAGGTACGTGCCGGTGACTTCGTGGATCAGCATGAACGGACCGTTGGTCCCCTGCGCGGAGATGTCGGGCATGTGCTCTCGCCTTCTTCGCTCGTACGGATCGACGGTTTTCGAAGGGTGAGACCTTGCGCGAGCGGTCGGACGCCCCGGGACCGGCGTGATCCGCCGGACTCCCGCGATCCGGACCCTAGTGGCGCCGGACGACGGGACTGAGTCACGTTCGCGCCAATTCGCCGCCCTTGCCCCGCCGGGCCCGGACTGTGGCGCGGGTCACGCTCGGAGGCCGTCACAGTCCGCCGCTGCGCGGAGTCTCGATTGGCGTCCGAGAAACCGCGCCGGAGGAGGACCCAGCCATGGAAACCGTCACGGTCGAACGCGTCATCGACGCCCCCATCGACGAGGTGTTCGCCTGGCTCACCACGACCACCAACTACACCCGCTCGCCCCTGGCGCTGCGCTGCCGCCTGACCCGGCGCGGCGAGACCGCGCCCTACGGCGCCGGCGCGGTGCGCAGTCACCTCTGGCTGATCGGCTGGTTCCGGGAGCGCATCACCCGGTACGAACCGCCGCACGCCACCGAGTACGCCGTCGAGCGCAGTTGGCCGCCGTCCCGGCACGAGTTCGGCCGCATGACGTTCACCGAGACCGGCGGCGGCACGCGCGTCCGCTGGACCACCCGCGCGGAGGTCCGCGTCCCGCTGCTCGGCGCCGCCCTGACCCGGGTCGCCATGCGGCCCGTGCTCAACCGCGCCTTCGGCAGCATCCTCGACGCCGCGGCCACCGCTCTCGAACGTACGTGAGACGGGACCGGTCAGGAATGGAGAAGCGCAGGCCCGTGGGCCGCTCGTAACGTGATGGCCATGTGTCGCTTCGGCAACCCGCAGCAAGCTGGTTGGATCGGGCCAGGCGACACCGACGGAGACCGCGGCAGCGGCTCCGCCCGACAGATGGAGACACGATGAGCATGGCCAGACAGACGGACACGCAGTCGCCTGCGCCGCACGTCGCCGACGTCCACGATGTGATCCGCGTGCACGGCGCGCGCGAGAACAACCTCAAGGACATCAGCGTCGAGATCCCCAAGCGCCGGCTGACCGTGTTCACCGGCGTCTCCGGTTCGGGCAAGAGCTCGCTGGTCTTCAACACGATCGCCGCGGAGTCGCAGCGGCTGATCAACGAGACCTACAGCGCCTTCGTGCAGGGCTTCATGCCGACGCTGGGGCGGCCCGAGGTCGACGTCCTCGAAGGGCTGACGACCGCGATCACCGTCGACCAGCAGCGGCTGGGTGCCGACCCCCGGTCCACGGTGGGCACCGCCACCGACGCCAACGCGATGCTGCGCATCCTCTTCAGCCGGCTCGCGCGGCCGCACATCGGCCCGCCGAGCGCGTACTCGTTCAACACCGCCTCGGTACGGGCGAGCGGCGCGATCACCGTCGAGCGCGGCAACAAGACCAAGGCGCAGAAGGCGACCTTCTCCCGTACCGGCGGCATGTGTCCGCGCTGCGAGGGCCGGGGCACGGTCTCCGACATCGACCTCACCCAGCTCTACGACGACTCCAAGTCGCTCTCCGAGGGCGCGTTCACCATCCCCGGCTGGAAGTCGGACAGCCAGTGGACCGTGCAGGTCTACGCCCAGTCCGGCTTCGTCGACCCGGACAAGCCGATCCGCAGGTACACCAAGAAGGAACTGCGGGACTTCCTCTACGGGGAGCCGGTCAAGGTCAAGGTCAACGGCGTGAACCTCACCTACGAAGGGCTGATCCCCAAGATCCAGAAGTCGTTCCTGGCCAAGGACAAGGAGGCGATGCAGCCGCACATCCGCGCGTTCGTGGAGCGGGCGGTCACCTTCACCACCTGCCCCGAGTGCGACGGGACCCGGCTCAGCGAGGCGGCCAGGTCGTCGCTGATCGACGGGGTCGGTATCGCCGACGCGTGCGCGATGCAGATCAGCGACCTGGCCGCCTGGGTGGGCGGCCTCGGCGAGCCCTCGGTGGCGCCGCTGCTCACCTCGCTGCGGCACACCCTCGACTCGTTCGTGGAGATCGGCCTCGGCTACCTGTCGCTCGACCGGCCCTCGGGCACGCTGTCGGGCGGCGAGGCGCAGCGCGTCAAGATGATCCGCCACCTCGGTTCCTCACTGACCGACACCACCTACGTCTTCGACGAGCCGACCGTCGGCCTGCACCCCCACGACATCCAGCGGATGAACAACCTGCTGCTCCAGCTGCGGAACAAGGGCAACACGGTGCTCGTGGTGGAGCACAAGCCGGAGACCATCGCGATCGCCGACCACGTCGTCGACCTGGGTCCGGGCGCCGGTACGGAGGGCGGCACCGTCTGTTTCGAAGGCACCGTCGAGGGGCTGCGGGCCGGCGGCACCCTGACCGGGCGGCACCTCGACGACCGGGCCGCTCTCAAGGAGACGGTGCGCAAGCCCACCGGGGCGCTGGAGATCCGCGGCGCGACGGCGCACAACCTGCGGGACGTCGACGTCGACATTCCGCTCGGTGTGCTCTGCGTGGTCACCGGCGTGGCGGGCTCCGGCAAGAGTTCGCTGGTGCACGGGTCGATCCCCGCGGGCGCTGACGTGGTCTCGGTCGACCAGGGGGCGATCAAGGGTTCACGGCGGAGCAACCCGGCGACGTACACCGGGCTGCTGGACCCGGTCCGCAAGGCGTTCGCCAAGGAGAACGGTGTGAAGCCGGCGCTGTTCAGCGCCAACTCCGAGGGCGCCTGCCCCGAATGCAACGGCGCCGGCGTCATCTACACGGACCTGGCGATGATGGCCGGTGTCGCCACCACGTGTGAGGAGTGCGAGGGGAAGCGGTTCGACGCCTCGGTGCTGGAGTACACCCTCGGGGGGCGTGACATCAGCGAGGTGCTCGCGATGTCGGTGGCCGAGGCCGAGGAGTTCTTCGGCGCCGGCGCGGCCCGTACCCCGGCCGCACACAAGATCCTCCAGCGGCTCGACGCCGTCGGCCTCGGCTACCTCAAGCTGGGGCAGCCGCTGACCACCCTGTCGGGGGGCGAGCGGCAGCGGCTCAAGCTGGCGACGCACATGGCCGAGAAGGGCGGCGTGTACGTCCTGGACGAGCCGACCTCCGGTCTCCACCTCGCCGACGTCGAGCAGCTGCTCGGGCTGCTCGACCGGCTCGTCGACTCCGGCAAGTCGGTCATCGTCGTCGAGCACCACCAGGCGGTCATGGCGCACGCCGACTGGATCATCGACCTCGGTCCGGGCGCGGGCCACGACGGCGGCCGGGTGGTGTTCGAGGGCACGCCCGCCGACCTGGTCGCCGCCCGTTCCACTCTCACCGGCGAGCACCTCGCGGCCTACGTCGGCGCCTGACCGGGCCTTCGCGGACGGAGAGCGTGTGCCCGGCTCGCGGCGCCACCGCGAGCCGGGCGCGCGGCCCTTGGAGCCGTACGACGATAAGGTAAGCCTTGCCTTGCCTGGCGTTGTCGTGCGGACGCACCCGCCGGGCACCGCCCACCGCCCCCTCCCGCCCGCACGGACACGGAGACCGCCTCGATGACCGTCACCACCCCGCCCGCCGACACCCCCCGTCACCCGCCGCGGGTGCCGCGGCCCTCCCCGGTGCCGCGCGTCACCGACGAGCGCGTCGTCCGCCGGGCGGCCGAGTTGTCCGGGGCGGAGTTCTGGCAGGCGGTCGGGCGGGAGGGGACGCCGCTGACCGGCCCGGACCCGCACGGCACGGCGGACCACGCCCTCGTCACGTTCCTGTGGCGCGGCTCCCCCGCCACCCGCGCGGTCCTGGTGTCGCCCAACAAGCTCGCGGACCCGCGCGACCCCGCCGGCAACCTCATGGACCGCGTGCCCGGCACGGACGTATGGCATTGGTCGGTACGGATGCGCCGGGACTGGCACGCCACGTACACGCTGTGTGTGGACGAGGGCGACGGTCCCGCTGCCGACGACGCCGGATACTGGCCGTGGCTGCGCAAGCAGCAGCGCACCGACCCGCTCAACCCGCACACTCTCGCCAGTCGTTGGGGCGGCGCGCCGGTCTCCTGCGTCGCGCTGCCCGGCGCACCGCGCGGCGGGGAATGGCGGGAGCGGCCCGGCGTGCCCCGCGGCACGGTCTCGGTTCACACCGTCCGCAGCACCCTGCTCGGCAACGCGCGCCGCGTGTGGCGGTACGTGCCCCCGCGCGGTACGGAAGCGGGCGCTAAGCTGCCCGTTCTCGTTCTCCTGGACGGGGAGATGTGGCAGCCGGGGCTCGGCGTGGCCACCCTGCTGGACAACCTCATCGCGGACGGCCGGATTCCGCCGCTGGTCGCGCTGCTTCCGGAGTCCCTGGGCGCGGACACCCGCTGGACCGAGATGACCTGCGACCCGCGGTTCGCCGGTTTCCTGGCGGACGAGCTGCTGCCGTGGGCGGCGACGGACCTGCCGCTGACCGCTGACCCGGCCCGCACGATCGTGGCGGGCCAGAGCCTGGGCGGCCTGAGCGCCGCGTACGCCGCGGTGACCGCGCCCGGCCGGTTCGGCTGCGTCCTGGCGCAGTCCGGCTCCTTCTGGTGGCCGAACGGCCCGGGCGCGCAATGGCTGACCGAACGGATCGCGGAGTCCCCGCGGCTGCCGGTGCGGTTCCGGCTGTCGGCGGGCGAGCAGGAATGGGTGGCGCTGCCCGCGAACCGCCGGCTGCGCGACACCCTGGCGGCCAAGGGGTACGAGGACGCGGCCTACCGCGAGTACAACGGCGGCCACGACTACCTGTGCTGGCGTACGGAGCTGGCCGACGGACTGTGCGGCCTGCTCGGCCCGGGGGCGGCCGGCTGACGCGCCGTGGGGCCCGGCCGCTGGAGCGAGCGGCCGGGCCCCACGGTGCTTCCCGCGGACCTCAGTGGGAGCGCGTGAGGCTGATGCGGTGCACCGAGTCGATCCGGTCGGCGCCGGCCGCGGACTTGTCCACGACGTAGGCCGTGCCGCCGCGGACGGTGACGTGGTTCGGGTTGGGGCCGGTGGCCAGGTCGGCCAGTACGGTGCCCTTCTTCGGGTCCACGACGGTCGTGGTGCCGCTGCCCCGGTTGGCGACGAAGACCCGGCCGGTGCGGTGGTCGGCGGCGACGGAGATCGCGCCGGCACCGGTGGCGACGGTCCGGGTGACGGTGCCCTTGCGCAGGTCGACGACCGAGAGGGTGCCCGCGGCCTGGTTGGCCGTGTAGGCGGTGCGGCCGTCGGCGGACAGCTCGATGCCGATGGGGGCGTCGCCGGTGGGGATGAAGCGCGGCTCGGCCCTGTACGGGCTGACCGCGATGATCCGGTCGTTGGTCAGGTCGGTGGCGTAGGCGGTGCCGGTGTGCGTGTCCACGGCGAGCCCCGCGGTGCCCGCGCCCTCCACCTTGACCCGCTTCTTCTCCTTGAAGGTACGGGTGTCGAACGCGACGACGGAGCCGTCGCCGAAGCCGCTGGCCCAGGCGAGGTCGTGGCGCTTGTCGACGACGATCTCGCGGGCGTGGGCGACGCCGGGCAGGGTGGCGAGGTGCTTGCCGGTGCGCTGGTTGTAGACGGCCACCGAGTTGTTGCGGGTGTTGGTGGTCCACACGGTGTCGTGCTCGTCGTCCACGGCCACGCCGTAGACCGCCTCGACCGCGCCGGTCGCCTGGTCGGTGACGGGCGGGGTGTAGGCGGCCTTGGTCTTGAGCGTCTTCGGGTCGACCTTCAGCAGTCTGGACTGGGTGACCGGCGGCCGGCCGACGGCCGTCGTCGCCCACAGGACGTGGTGGCGCTCGGAGTAGGCCGACTGGTAGAGCCCGGTGGCCAGTTGAGCGGTGTCCACGCGGTACGACGCCTGGGGCGCGGGCCGGTCGTGCGCGACGGCGGTGCCGCTCACCGCCAGGACGCTGCCCGCGGCGACGGCGAGGGCCGTGGTGTGGCGGACGAGACGGCGGGTGGTGGCGCGGGACTTGGGCGTGCTGGGGGCGCTCATGGTCTGGACTCCTCCTGAAGAGGCAGGCGAGAGAGGGAAGTCGGAGGGGAACCCGCCGACGCGATCAAAGGTTAGCTTAGCCTTACCTAAGTTGCACTTCCTTCAGGCGTCCAGCTCGGCCAGCCGCGCCGCCACCACCGCCGCGATCCCGTCCATCCAGCGCGGCTGCGTCAGCTGCGGATGCAGGCAGTCCACGTCGTGGTTGACCAGTTCGCCCTGCACGTACGGCGTCCACGCGTCCCGGGTCAGCCAGTCCTCGGCGCGCGGCGCCGCGGCGGTGAAGAACAGCACGTCCCCGGTGAACACCCGGTGCCGGTGTTCCCGCATGAGCCGGGCGTTGTTGACGACGATGTCGACGACGGCGGACAGCGCCCGGTCGGACAGCCCGGCCAGCGCGCTCCCCTCGCGGCGCAGCGTCTCCAGGACGTCTTCACGCGTCAGCTCGTCGGTCCGCTCGAACCCCGCCATCCGCAACAGCGCGGTCAGCGCGTCGGTTTCCTTGGGGACGGCCTGGTCGCGCCACTGGTCGGAGGGGTAGGCGTCCAGCAGGGCGAGCAATTCGACCTCCTCGCCGGCCTCTTGGAGGCGCACCGCCACGGTGTGGGCGAGGACGCCACCCACGGACCAGCCGAGCAGCCGGTAAGGGCCGTGCGGCCGCACGGTGCGCAACTGCCGTACGTAGTCGGCGGCCATCTCCTCCATCGTCGCCGGGAGTGGTTCGTCGCGGGCCAGGCCGCGCGCCTGGAGGCCGTACACCGGTTGCGCGGGGTCGAGCCGGGCGAGCAGGCCCGAGTAGCACCAGCTGATGCCGCCCGCCGGGTGCAGGACGAACAGCGGTACGCGGTCGCCGGCCGGGCGCAGCGGCAGCAGGACGTCCAGCGCGTCGCCGCCGGTACCGGCACCGTCCAGGCGGGCGGCGAGCGCGGCCGGGGTGCGGTCCTGGAAGAGCGCGCCGATGGCCAGGTCGGCGCCGAGCGTGTCGCGGACCCGCGCCATCAGGCGGGCCGCCAGCAGTGAGGTGCCGCCCAGGTCGAAGAACGCGTCGTCCACACCGACCCGGGGCAGGCCCAGCACCTCGGCGAACAGCCGGGTCAGCGTCTCCTCCCGGTGGGTGCGCGGCGCGCGCCCGTGCCCCGCCTCGAAGGAGGGCGCCGGGAGCTGTTTGCGGTCCAGCTTGCCGTTGGGGCTGAGCGGGAACTCCGCCAGCGCGACCACGCTGTTGGGCACCATGTGCTCCGGGAGCGTGCGGGCGAGCGCTTCGCGCAGTTCCTCCGGGTCGGGCCCGGTGGCGCCTTCGTGGTTCTCGTACGTGACATAGCCGATCAGGCGCTGGTCGCCGGGCCGGTCCTCGCGTACCACCGCGCAGGCGGCGGCGACGGCGGGCAGCGCGGCCAGGGCCTCCTCGATCTCGCCGAGTTCGACGCGCTGGCCGCGCAGTTTGACCTGGTGGTCGGTGCGGCCGAGGTAGAGCAGTTCGCCGCGGTCGGTCCAGCGGGCCAGGTCGCCGGTGCGGTACATGCGGCTGCCGGCGGGTCCGTAGGGGTCGGCCACGAAGCGGGTCGCCGTCAGTCCGGGCCGCCCCAGGTAGCCGTCGGCGAGCTGGGTTCCGGCGAGGTACAACTCGCCGGGGACACCGGGCGGGCACGGGCGCAGGGCCGCGTCCAGGACGTACAGGCGGGTGTTCCAGACGGGCGCTCCGATGGGCACCGGCCCCTCGCCGTCGGGCGCGCAGGCGTGGTACGTCACGTCGACGGCCGCCTCGGTGGGGCCGTACAGGTTGTGCAGTTCCACTCCGGGCAGCGCACGCGCGAAGTCCCGGGCCGTCTCGCGCGGCAGCGCTTCGCCGCTACAGAACACCCGGCGCAGTCCCGTGCAGGTCACCGCGTCCGGCTCGGCAAGGAACACCTGGAGCATGGACGGCACGAAGTGGCAAGTGGTGACGGCCCGTTCGCGGATGACGCGGGCCAGGTACGCGGGGTCCCGGTGGCCGCCCGCCTGGGCCACCACCAGCGTGGCGCCCTGGCGCAGCGGCCAGAAGAACTCCCACACGGACACGTCGAAGCCGGAGGGCGTCTTCTGGAGCACCCGGTCCCCCGGTTCCAGACCGTACTGCCCCTGCATCCAGCGCAGCCGGTTGTCGATGGCCCGGTGGCTGACCACGACGCCCTTGGGGCGGCCGGTGGAGCCGGAGGTGTAGATGACGTACGCGGGATGGTCCGGGGTGAGCGGGCGGGGCGGGACGGTGCCGGGGTAGGCGTCCAGGGCGAGGCCGTCCAGGACGACCACCGGCACCTGCCCGTCGCCGGGCACGCGGTCGTCCCGGTCGGTGACCACACACACGGGCCGGGCGTCGTCGAGCATGTACGCGAGCCGGTCGGCGGGGTAGTCGGGGTCCAGCGGCAGGTAGGCGCCGCCCGCCTTGAGGACGGCCAGCAGCGTGAGGACCAGGTCGGCCGAGCGCGGTACGGCGACGGCGGCCAGCGTGCCGGGCCGCACGCCCAGGGTCGCCAGGTGGCGGGCCAACCGGTTGGCGCGGGCGTCGAGTTCGGCGTACGTCCACGTGGTGTCGCCGGAGACCAGTGCGGTGGCGCCGGGGGTGCGGACGGCCTGGGCCTCGATGGGGCCGATGAGGGTGGTGGGCGGCAGGGAGCGGGCCGTGGCGTTGAACGTCTCCAGGACCAGGGCCCGTTCGACCGCCGTGGCGATGCCGTGTGCGCCCAGCGGGCCGTGCGGGTCGGCGTGCGCCAGCCGGGAGAGCAGGTCGAGGAACCGCTCCTGGTGGCGGCCGAGGTCCGCCTCCTCGTACAGCGCGGGGTTGGCGTCGTAGTCGACGCGCAGGCCGCGGCCGTCGGCGCGGTCGTAGACGTTGACGGTCAGTTCGTCGACCGGGCCGGTGGAGAGGTTGTGCGCGGTGGCCCGGGCGCCCGCGAAGTCCAGGCCGTAGTCGAAGGGCATGACGTTGACCAGCGCGCCGACCAGGGCCCGGTCGGCGCCGAGCAGTCCCAGGTCGCGGCGGATGTCCTCGTACCGGTAGCGCTGGTGACGGCGGGCCGACCGGATGCCGAGGACGACCTGTCGGACCAGTTCGGCGAAGGTGGCGTGCGCGCCGGTGGTCAGCCGCAGCGGCAGGACGTTCATCACCATGCCGGGGACGCGCAGCGCCACCGAGCCCAAGCGGCCCATCATCGGCACCCCGAGGACGACCTCCTTGGCGCCGGTGGCCCGGGACAGGTACAGCGCCTGGGCGGCGAGCAGCACGTCGGGCCAGGTGGCGCGGACCGAGGAGGCCAGTTCCTTGAGCCGTTCGGTGGCCTGGGGCCCCAGGTGCGCGGTGCGGCGCAGGTGGGTGCGGGAGGGCAGGGCGGTGCGCCCGGCCAGGTTGACGGCCTCGGGCCGGTCCGCGAACGCCTCGTTCCAGTGCCGCCGGTCGTCCTCGTACGCGTCCGAGGCGCGGTACACGGCGTCGTCGGCGACCAGGTCGGTCAGCCGCCCGAAGGAGGCGGGGCCGACGGGCTCGCCGGCCGCGAGCGCCGAGTAGACCTCGGCGGTGCGGCGGGCCAGCAGCGAGAAGCCGAAGCCGTCCATGACGACGTGGTGGACACGCTGGTACCACAGCCAGCGGGTATCGCCGACCCGGAACAGCGCGTGGGCGAACAGCGGTCCGGCGGCCAGGTCGAACGGCTCGGCCAGATCGGCGCGCATCCAGGCGCGCGCCGCGCCGTCGGGGTCGCCCTCCGCGCGCAGGTCCGCCAGATGAAGCGGCAGCGGCGCAGGGCACGTGCTCAGCGGAAGCTGGCGCGGCCCGCCGTCGGTCTCGACGACGCGGACCCGCAACGCGTCGGCCTCGGCGACCACTTGGTGCAGCGCGTCGGAGAACAGCGCCGGGTCCACCGGCCCGTGGATCTCCAGGTACTCAGCGGTGTTCTGCGCGGGGCTCGCCGGGTCCAGGGCCTGCGCGTACCACAGGCCGCTCTGCGCGGCGGTCAGCGGCAGCCCCTCGGCGGTGCGGCGGCCGTCCGTACCGGTGTCGAGGAGCGCCGTCACGCGGCCACGCCCAGGATGCGGGCCCATGCCTCGATGGCGGGCTGCTCGGCGAGGTCCACGAAGCCGGCCCGGGTGCCGTGGTCGCGCCGCCAGCGTTCCAGGAGCGCCATGATGCGGACCGAGTCCATGCCGTAGTCGATGAGGTTCTCGTCCACGGGGACGTCGGCCGGGTCTTCGCCCAGTACGTCGGCGACGTCCGCGCGCAGGTCGTCGATGGTCAGTGCCATGGCAGGTCGTTCTCCTTGAGCGGGTGGCCGGCGGGGCCGGCCGGGAAGGCGCCGTACGTCGGCGGACGGCGGGTGGCGGCGCCGGCTACTTGGCGGCCATGGCCTTCTGGATGTCCTCCAGGACGGACACGGCGGCCAGACCGCCGCCGAGGCTGGTCCACTTGGAACCGTCGACCTCGGTGGCGTGGCCGCTGCCGACGGCGCCGAGATCGCGGTAGGCGGGCTTGGTCTTCAGCTCGGCGAACAGGTCGGCGTCCTTGCCCTTGGCGGCGAGGGTGCCGATGAACAGCCAGTCGCCGTCGATCTGCTTGATGTCCTCGTCGCTGATGGGGGTGGAGTGCCCCTGGCCGCGGTCGTTCTGGACGCCGGGCCGCTTGAAGCCGATGTCCTTGAGGACGTCGCTGATGAACACGCCCTGCTGCATCACGGCGGTGCCCTTGGCGGAGTAGCGGGCGACGGAGACGGTGGCGCCGGCCCGGGTGCCCAGCTTCTTCTTCAGGTCGGCGACCTTGGCGTCGTAGCCGGCGAGGAAGCTCTTGGCCTCGTTCTGCTTGCCGAGGGCCCGCCCGGTGAGGTCGAGCGCCTTCTTCCAGTCCTTGTCCTTGCCGATGGTGACGACGGTCGGCGCGATGGCCTTGAGCTGCTGGAGGACCTTCTGGTCGGCGAGTTGCCCGGCGAGGATGACGTCCGGCTTGGCGCGCAGCACCTTCTCGATGTCGGGGCCGGTGACGGCACCGACGACCGGTATGTCCCCGGCGCGGCCGGCGAGGTACTCGGGAGCGCCCTTCTGTCCGCGGCCCGCGGTCAGCCCGATCGGCTTGACGCCGAGGGCCAGCGCGGAGTCGAGGTCCAGCTCGCTGAGCGCGACCACCTTGGCGGGCTTGGCGGGGACGTCGACCTTGGCGCCGGTGGCGTCGGTGACGGCGACCTTGCCGTCGCCGGCGCTCTTCGCCTTACCCGAGCCGGACCCGTCTTCGGACCCGTCCCCTCCGCAGGCGGTGAGGGCCAGCGCCAGGGCGGTGGTGACGGCGGCCGCCGCGGTCAGGCGGACGCGCGGCAGGGGGTACGTGGACATGTCTGTGGTCTCCGAGTGGTGAAGTCCGGCGCCGGGGCGGCGTTTGACGGAACGGGTGTTTCGGGGCATGCCGGGAAGCCCGGGTCTCCGGGCCCGTCGGGCGACGAAAGCCCCGGTCAGCCCTTAGGTTAGGCTAACCTTATGTTGGTTGCGCAAGAGGCCGGAGCCCCCACGGGCGACACCCAGCCCCCTCCGTCACGGACGCCCGGCCACCGCCGGCGCATCCTGGCAGCCGCGGTCGCCCTGACCGCCCTCCTGGCCGTCCTGGTGCTGCTGTCCCTGCTCATCGGCACCGGCTCCAGCCCCGTCGCGCGCGCCTGGGACTTCCTCACGGGCGAACCGACCGCCCGCGCCGACGCCCAACTGCGGCTCGCCGTCCTGGACGTACGGCTGCCGCGTACCCTCGCCGCCGTCCTCGTCGGCGTCTCCCTCGGCGCCGCCGGCTGCCTCCTCCAGGCCGTCACCCGCAATCCTTTGGCCGAAACCGGACTGCTCGGCGTGAACTCCGGCGCCGCGCTCGGCGTCGTCATCGGCCTCACCTACTTCGGGGCCGAGTCCTCCTACACCGTGCTGGGCTGGGCGCTCGCCGGAGGCATGACCGCCAGCGCGGTGGTCCTGCTCCTGGCCGCCTCGGGCCAGGCCGCGGCGTCACCACTGCGGCTGGTCCTCGCCGGCTCCGCGCTCGGCGCCACCTTCCACGGCATGACCTCCTACGTCCTGCTCAGCACCCAGTCCACCTTCGACACCTTCCGCTACTGGACCATCGGTTCCCTCGCGGGCGTCAAGACCTCGGACACCTACCCGCTGCTCCCGCTCATCGCGGCCGGCCTGCTGGTCGCCTTCGGCGCGGCCCGCCCGCTGGCCGCCCTCGCCCTCGGGGACGACAGCGCGCGGTCGTTGGGACACCGCCCCGGCCGGGTACGCGTCGTCGTCGCCGGGGCGGTGACACTGCTGGCCGGCTCCGCCGTGGCGATCGCCGGCCCCATCGCCTTCCTCGGCCTGCTGGCCCCGCACGCCGCCCGCGCCGTCACCGGACCGCGCATCGCCGCGCAGCTCGCCCTCTCCGCACTGATCGCCGCCGACGTCATGATCGCGGCCGACATCTTCGCCCGCGTCGCCATCCGCCCCTGGGAGACCCCCGTGAGCGTGCTCCTCGCCTTCGTCGGCGGGCCGTTGCTGATCTGGATCGCCCGCTCCCGGCGGATGTCCACGGCGGGAGGCGCGGCATGACGGGCCCGATCGCGGACGGCGGGACGGCCCCCCGTACCGCCTCCCCCACACCGTCCGCGTCCCCTGACATCACCCCGCCCGACAGTCTCGTCCTGCGGACCGGCGCCTTCTCCTGGCTCTTCCCCCGCCGGGGCTCGCTGGTCGCCGTGGCGCTCGGGGCGCTGATCCTGTTCCTGGTGGCACTCGGCACGTTCGCCAGCTCCACCGGCATGAGCTTCACCGAGACGCTGTCGGGCCTGTTCGGCACGGGCGACCCGGCCACCGTGATGCTGGTCCAGGACTTCCGGCTGCCGCGGATCGCCGTCGGCGTCATGGTCGGCGCCGCGCTGGGCATCGCCGGCTGCCTCACCCAGACACTCGCCGGCAACCGGCTCGCCACCCCCGACGTCATCGGCGTCAACGAGGGCGCCACGGCGGCCGTCGTCGCCTCCGTCGTCGGCTCGTCCACCGGCATGATCGGCGCATGGTGGCTGGGCCCGGCCGGCGCGGTGCTGGCCGCCGCGCTCGTCGTCCTGTGCGCGGGCGGCGCCGGCCACCGGGGCCACCGCGTCCTCGTCGTCGGCATCGGCGTCTCCACCGTCGTCGGGGCCGTCACCGACCTCGTGATGTCCCGCCAGAACGACAACACCGCCGGCGGCGTCTTCCTCTGGACGGTCGGCAGCCTCAGCGGGCGCGACTGGTCGGTGGGCACGCCGCTGCTGGTCGTCCTGCTCGTCCTGCTCCCGTTCGCCCTCGCCGCCGGGAACCGGCTGCAACTGCTGCGTTTCGACGACGACACCGCCGCCGGGCTCGGCGTTCCCGTCCGCCGGGTCCGCGCCCTCGCCCTGGCGCTCGCCGTGGTGCTCTCCGGCGCGGCCGCGGGCATCGGCGGCCCCATCGCCTTCGTCGCGCTGGCCGCGCCCGTACTCGCCGACCGGCTCGGCGGCCGCTCGCGCGTACCGGTACTGGCCTCCGGCCTGGTGGGCGGCGCCCTGATCGCCGGTGCCGACGCGCTGGGCCGGGTGATCGCCCCCGTCGAGATCCCCGTCGGCGTGGTCACCAGCGTGCTCGGCGGCCCCTTCCTCCTGTGGGTCCTCTTCCGCCCCGACCGGGGCCAGGGGCGGCCCTGAGGAGCCGGGCGGGCATCGGCGCGGCAGCCGGCGGCTCCCCCGCGCCGACGTCGCCCGCCTGGTCCGCTACGGCGTCTGACGCCACCCGGCCGGACCGACGGCAGACGCGCTGCGTCTCCCGTGCTCGTGCTCCGTATCCTTCGGGCATGAAAAAGCACAGGAGTGCCGGTGTGCGTGTCGACGCGATGCTTGAGGACCTGCGGACGCTTGTCGAGGTCGAGTCCCCGTCGCGTGACCTCAAGGCCCTGGACGCTTCGGCCAGGGCTGTGGCGGCGATCGTCGAGAGCCGGTTGGGCGGGCAGGCCACCCTGGTGGAGAGCCCGGCCGGGCCCCACGTGCACTGGTCGGGCGGCGGTGAGCCCCGGGTGCTGGTCCTCGGCCACCACGACACGGTGTTCCCGCTGGGCACGTTGGAGCGGCGTCCGTTCCGGGTGGCGGACGGGCAGGCGACAGGACCCGGGGTCTTCGACATGCTCGGCGGCCTGGTGCAGGCCGTGCACGGCCTGGCGGCGTTGGACGACCTGTCGGGCGTGGAGATCCTGGTGACCGCCGACGAGGAGGTCGGTTCGGCTTCCTCGCGGGCTCTGATCGAGGAGCGGGCCCGGGCCTGCGGCGCCGTGCTGGTCTTCGAAGGCGCCGCCGACGGCGGGGGCTTGAAGACGGGGCGCAAGGGGTGCGGCACCTTCCAGGTGCTCGTCAAGGGCCGGGCCTCGCACGCGGGACTGGAACCGGCGGCCGGGGTGAACGCGTTGGTCGAGGCCGCGCACCAGGTACTGGTCGTCGCGGCACTGAGCCGCCCGGAGGCCGGGACGACGGTGACGCCCACGGTGGCGTCGGCGGGGACCTCGGACAACGTGGTCCCCGCGGAGGCGACGGTGTACGTGGACGTCCGCGTCGAGTCGGCCGGGGAGCAGGAGCGGGTCGAGGCGGGGTTCGCGGCGCTGGTCCCGCACTTGGCGGAGGCGGAGATCGAGGTCCGCGGGTCCGTGGGCCGGCCGCCGATGCCGGATTCGGCGTCGGCGGAGTTGTTCGCGATGGCACGGCGGCTGCTGCCGGGAATCGAGGGCAAGGCGGTCGGCGGCGGCAGCGACGGCAATTTCACCGCGGCGTTGGGGGTACCGACACTCGACGGCCTGGGGGCGGTCGGCGGCGGCGCACACGCCGACCACGAGTACATCGTGGTCGGCGCCATGGCGGAACGGGCGCACCTGGTCACCGGACTGGTAAACACAATCCGCGCCACCCGGGCCACGTGAGGCGACGGCGAGCGCCTGCACACCCGCCTCGGTAGGCTCAGGCGGTGATCAGTCGCATAGGTGCCGGCGCCGGAACGACCGACGTGCGCAAGGGCGCGCGGGCCGCTGTCGCGTCTCCGAGACTGCTGGTGACGGATGTGCTCCTGTGGGCGATGCTGACGGGGGCCGGAGTTCTGTGGTGGTCGGAGCGTACGCAGGCGTCGCTGCCGGTCGATCTGTTGCTGCCGGCCCTGGTGCTGGCGATTGCCGTGCCGGGCAGCCGGAGGTGGCCCGGTGCGGCCGTACTCCTGGCCAACGGACTGTGTGCTCTCGGGCTGGCCTCGCCCGGCTCCCCCGCCAACCCGTACCTGCTGGCCTTGGCCGTCCTGTCCGGTCTGCTCGGTCACCGGTCTGCCGGTGTTGCCGTGCTGGGCGTATTCGGTGCCTGCCTGGCCGCCGACCTCGTGTTGTGCGCCTTGCTCCAGTACGGCGTCGTGCACTGGTTCTACACCGTGACGTTGCTTCCTCTGGCCATGGTGCTGCCCTGGCTGACCGGCCGGTACTGGCGGGCGCGACAGGACGTGGTCCACGGCGGCTGGCACCGTGCGTACAGCCTGGAGAAGGAACAGGAGTACGTGGCGGAACGGGCCCGGCTGCGGGAACGGACCCGGATCGCGTCCGACATGCACGACTCCCTCGGGCACGAACTCAGCCTGATCGCCCTGCGGGCCGGGGCTCTGGAGCTCTCGCCCACCCTGGCCGGCCAGGACCGCAGCGACCTCGCCGAGCTGCGCAGTATGGTCGCGGACGCGGTGGACCACCTCCGGGACACCGTCGGGGTTCTCCGGGAGGACGCCGAGGCGGAGCCCGCTGCCGAAGCGGCGGGCGCCTGGGCGCCGGCGGCGTCCGGCGGCGCGTCCGTCGAGTCCGTGGAGCAACTCGTCCGCCGCGCGCGGGAGTCCGGGGTCACGGTCGAGCTGTGCCGTGAGGGCGAGGGACCCGCCCTCACGCCGCTCGTCGACCGGGCGGTGTACCGGGTGGTCCAGGAGTCGCTGACCAACGCCGTCAAGCACGCCCCCGGCAGCGCCGTACGCGTACGGATCGCCCGCGGCCGCGGCCGCACCGAGGTACGGGTGTCCAACTCGGCTCCTCCGGCAGGTGCGGCGGCGCAGGCGAGGACGGGGGGTCACGGGCTGGCCGGCTTGCGGGAGCGCGTCCTGATGCTCGGCGGGACGCTGCGGGCGGCGCCGTCGGCGGACGGCTTCGACGTGGTCGCCTCCCTGCCGGACCGGGTGCGCTCCCACCAGCCGGGCGATGCCGGACCACGCGCACGGGCGGCGGAACCCGTATCGGTACGCCGGCTGGCTTCGGCCGCCCGGCGCCGCGCACGGCTGCGCTTCGCCCTCGCCTCGGCGGTCCCGGCCGGGGTCGGGCTGGTCACGCTCGTCTCCGCAGGACTGCTGGGGTACCAGCTGTCCGCATGCGTGCTCCAGCCTGCGGACTACGCGGTGCTTCGCGTCGGTGCCGTACGCCAGAACTACGAGGGGGTGCTGCCGAGGCAGCCGTTCCGCTATCCGTCCGACCACATGAAGGCGCAGCCCGCGCCCGCGGGGGCCGCGTGCGAGTACTACCGGTCGAACATCAACTTGCTGGAGCAGGTTGATGTGTACCGGCTCTGCTGGTCCGGCTCCCGTCTGGTCGCCAAGGACGTGCTGTCCGCCCGGCCGGGCGTCACGCGTCGCGGCGCTGGAGCATGAGCAGCCCTGCCACCTGCGCGGCGGCCGTCCATGCCACCACGATCAGCGCCGCCACGACCGCCGGGTACGGCGCGTCGGCACCCCCGTGCATCATGTGCATGCCTGCGGTCTGCGGCAGGTAGTCGTTGAGCGTCAGCAGCACGTCACCGCCCAGCCCCGTCAGCGCGCTCGGCGCAGCGGAGACGAGGACGAAGAGTGCGGTCAGCGCTCCGGCCGACGCGCGCAACGCGAACGACACGCCCACCGCGAGCACCGCGACCAGTGCGCAGTACAGCCCCATCGCGCACAGTTGGACGGCCGCCTCGGACACCGCGAAGGTGGCGTGGCCCTGGAAAGGCGCCCAGGCCACCGCCATGCCCAGCACACCGAACAGCACACCGCCGGCGAACGCCACCACCGCGTTCACCACGGCCTTGGCGAGCAGCACCCGGTGTCTGACCGGGACACCCAGCAGCGACGTGCGGACGCTGCTCGTGGCGTACTCGCTCGTCACCGTGATCATCGCCAGTACGACGAAGACGAACTGCCCCACGAGGAGGGAGGTCACCGGCGCATTGCCGACCGGCTGCCGCGGGGCGTCGTTGATGCGGGCGATGGAGCCGTAATAGAAGGCGAAGACCGCTGTCACCACCACGCCCGCCACGAGGCAGATGTAGGGAGAGCGGACGGACCGCAGTTTTACCCACTCGGCGACGATCGCTCCGGCCAACCCGCCGCCCGCGTACGGGCGCCGTGCCACCGGCGTGTCCACAGTTGCCGACATGCCGCTCACGCCCCCGCCTTCTCGCCCTGCGCGGCCTCGGACGCGCCGTACTCCACGCTTTCGGCCGTCAGCTCCATGTACGCCTGCTCCAACGTGGCCGGTACGTCCGTCAGTTCGTGCAGCCGTACGCCGAGCCGGTGGGCGAGGTCGCCGATCTCGCCGATGCCGGCGCCTTTGACGAGGACGACACCGTCGCCGACCGGGTCGACGTGCACGCCGGCCCGCGCGGCGAGGTGACCGGTCAGCAGGCGCAGGTCGTCCGGCGCGGGGGCGTGCACCCGTACCGAAGCCTGCGAACCGGCCGCCAGGAATTCCGCCATGGACCGGTCCGCGAGCAGCCTGCCCTTGCCGATGACGACGAGCCGGTCGGCGGTCTGCTGCATCTCGCTCATGAGGTGGCTGGAGAGGAAGACCGTACGGCCTTCGGCGGCCTGGGCACGGACGAGTTCCCGCACCCACCGCACCCCGTCGGGGTCGAGCCCGTTGACGGGCTCGTCGAAGAGGAGCACCCGCGGATCGCCGAGCAGGGCCCCGGCCACGCCGAGCCGCTGGTACATCCCCAGGGAGAAGGTCCCGGTACGCCGCCGCGCCACCTTCGCCAGCCCCACCGCTTCCAGCACCTCGTCCACCCGCTTCGCGGGAATCCCGTTGGTGCCGGCCTGCGCCAGGAGATGGCTGCGTGCCGAGCGGGCCGGGTGCAGCGCCTTCGCGTCGAGGAGGGCACCGACCTCGCGCAGCGGATGCCGGATCGCGGAGTACGGCCTGCCGTCGATGAGCGCCTCTCCTCCGGAGGGGTGGTCAAGGCCGACGATCATGCGCATGGTGGTCGACTTGCCGGCTCCGTTGGGGCCCAGGAAGCCGGTCACCTGCCCCGCTGTGATGTCGAGTGTCAGGCCGTCGACGGCGGTGGTCGTGCCGTACCGCTTCGTCAGGCCGCTGAGTGTGATCACGCTTTCCTCCGGTCCACCTGTGTTCGGACGGGCACGACCGTAGGTACCAGCGGGTACCGCGCACATCGCTCCAGAGGTGGTGATCACACCGTTACTTTCGTCGGGGGTACCGTGCCGGACGCCCGATTCAGCCCGTGGGAGCGGTCGTTAAGCTGTGCCGGTGGTACGAGTGCTGGTGGCAGACGACGAGGCGATGGTCCGCGCCGGCGTGCGTGCGGTCCTGGCGCGGGACCCCGGGATCGAGGTCGTCGCCGAGGCCGCCGACGGGCACGAGGCCGTCGGTGCCGCGCGGGAACACCGGCCGGCCGTGGCGCTGGTGGACATCCAGATGCCGCGGCTGGACGGGATCGCCGCGGCCGCCCGGATCTACCGGGACCTGCCGGACACCGCGGTGATCATGCTGACCACGTTCGGCGAGGACCGGTTCATCGCGCAGGCGCTGAAGGCGGGCGCCAGCGGCTTCCTGCTCAAGGCGGACGATCCGCGCGAACTCCTGTCCGGGGTGCACGCGGTGGCCGCCGGGGGCGCCTACCTTTCGCCCAGGGTCGCCGCACGGGTGATCAGCGGACTGCGCGCGGGGCGGTTGCCGGACGGCGTGCCGTCCCGCCACCCGATGGACCGGCTGACCGGGCGGGAGCGCGCGGTCCTCGCGCTCCTGGGCGCGGGATGGTCCAACGCGGAGATCGCCGCCCGCTTGAACCTGGTCGAGGGCACGGTGAAGGCCCACGTGAGCGCGATCCTGGGCAAGCTCGGCATGCGCAACCGTGTGGAGGCGGCGATCGCGGCCTGGGAGGCAGGCATCGTCGGCCGCGACCGTTGAGCGGCGGTGTCCGGGCCCCGGCCGGGCGCCCGCCGCCGACCGGGTGGCCGGCACGTGCCGGCCACCCGTTGTCCCGGGCCGTGGAACGGACCGTTGTCGGATGTCAGTCGCAGCGTCCCGCCGGTCGTGTCCGGGTGACCAGGTCCGTGTAGCCGGTCGTGCCGTCGAGCCATACCACCTGGCGGCCGCCCGGGGCGGCGGCCCATGTCTGTTCACCGCGGTTGCAGGACACCCGGTCCCGCTGCTTGCCGTCGGCCGGGAACTGCCAGAGCTTGGACAGCGTCTCGTTGCGGAAGTCGGTGGCGGGCGTCCAGGCGGTGACGGTCGCCGCCTCGTCGGTGGCGACGAGGTCGGAACCCCTGAGTGCCTCCGGGCCCTCGCCCGGGCTGAGGTCCGTCACCCGCGTACCGTCCAGGTCGGCGCGGCGCAGCGCCGTGAAGCCGCTCTCCGCGTCGGTGGGGGCCAGCCAGTAGACGTGCGTGCCGTTGATCGCGGTCTGCCCGATGCCGGCGGGGGTTCCGAGCTGCCCCATCTCCGTCCGCTTGCCCGTCTGCACGTCGTACACCTCGACCCCGTAGGTACGGGCCGAGCCGGTGCCGCGGATCGTGCCGTATGCGATTCTGCCGTGGCTGATGGACGGGTATCCGGTGCGCAGGCCGTGCTCGTCGTGCACGTCCACCACGGTCGGGTCGCTGAGCCTGAGATACCGTACGAGCTGCCGGCCCGGCCGGGGATGTGATTCGAAGACCACCACGTCGCCCTCGACCCGCAGGTCCACGGCGCCCCGCCGGCCCGACCACAGCTTCTTGACCGGCCCGCCCGCGATCGGCCGCGCGAGGATGTCGACGGACCTGCGGTTGTACGACAGCCACACCACGGTCTTGCCGTCGGTGGCCGGGTGCACGTGGAAGCGGCCGTCGTTGGGGCTCATCAGCTTCTGCGCGCCGGTGCCGTCCGCGCGTCCGGCCCACACCGAGTACGGCTCGGTGCCGTCGTCGTTGGACTTGGACGCGGCCCACCAGCCGCCGCCCGCGCCGGTCTTGACGCCGTCCGTGTTGAGCCGGCCCAGGAGCTGGTCGGAGTCGACGCCCGTGGCCAGCTCCCAGCCGGGCACGATGCCGTGGGCGCTGAACGCCCGTTCGGCGGCCCTGAGCTGGGGGCCGGTCGCGTTCAGGGCGCGGGCGGCGGCGAGGACGGCGGCCCGGCCCTCGGTGAAGCCGTCCAGCGGGGTCAGGTACTCGGTCAGTGCCTTGTAGACGATCCTGTCGGCGAGCGTGTTGCCGAGGTCTTCGCGCAGGTCCCACAGGGCGCCCGAGAAGATCGTGGAGTTGAGGTGGACGCCGCCGTTGTCGGTGGCGAAGGACACCCCGAGAAAGGACTTCGAGGTGGTACGGCCGTCGTTGAGGTCACGGGTCGCGCAGGCGCGCGGTGGCTTGTTCCGGCACAGCGACTCCCCCAGCAGCCCGGAGTCGGGGCTGTCCGTGGGGATGCCGTACGTGTCCGTCTCGACGGCGTTGCCGAAGTAGTCGGCTATCGCCTCGTTCAGGGCGCCGGACTGGCCCGCGTAGACGAGGTTGGCCGAGTGCTCCACGACGCCGTGGGTCATCTCGTGGCCGACGACGTCCAGGCCGGCGGAGAGCGTACGGTACTCGGCGTCGCCGGCCCCGTAGACCATCTTGGTGCCGTCCCAGAAGGCGTTGATGTACGGCTGCCCGAACTGGGTCACGCCCACCAGCGAGTTGACGGCCATGCCCCGGCCGTCCAGGCTGTCGCGGCCGTGCCGCTGCCGGTAGTAGTCGTATACCTGTCCCGCGGCCCAGTGCGCGTCGACGGCACCCGCCTCGGTGGCCTCCGGCCCGAAGGCCGGGGTCGGCGAACCGAACTCCTGGATGTCGTACGGCCAGGTTCCGGAGACGTCGCTGACGTCCTTGCCGCGCGCGTCCCACGTGGACAGCGTGTTCTTGCTGCTGCCTGCCATGCGGGTGTGGTCGCGCAGCACGTATGCCGTGCGCGACTCCTCGTACGCCACGGGGAGTTCGACGGTCTTCCCGTCGTACTTGACGCCGGAGCCCTTGACGCCGGATTCCTTGGCGCCGGAGCCCTTGACGCCGGAGCCCTTGACGCCCGGCTGCTCGGCCGCGCGGCGGGCAGCGCCGGCGGCGGCGGTGCGGAACGTCTTGATCCCGCTGTACTGGAGGACCGGGTAACCCGCCTGCGCGTCGACGTACACCTCGTGGAGCACCGGCTCGCCGGTGACCGGGTGGGTGCCCCGGACGGTCACGTGCCGGGTGAGCACGCCCGCGCCGCGCGGGATGACGACCAGCCCCCGGTCCTTGCCGGTCAGCGGCTGCGCGTCCGCGCGGGGCAGGCGCTTGCCGAGGAGCCGGTCCGTGGTCGCGTCGACCGCCCGCTCGACGGCCAACGCCTCGTCCACCCCGGGCTCCACGCCGGCCGTCAGGCCGGTGAAGTACTTGCCCGACGCCCCGGTGACGACGCGGTCGCCGCCCTTGCGTTCCATCCGCACCACGTACTGCCCGCCCAGGACGTCCACGCCCCGGTGCTTCTGCTGGAGCCGTACGATCTCGCGGCCGCCCGTGCCGGTCGTCCCCACGGGCCGCAGGTCACGCTGCGGATCGCCGATGTGGTAGCGCCCCTCCCCTGCCGCGAGGTGCCCGCGCGCCGCGTCCGCCGCGCTGCCCGTGCCGTCGGCCTTCTCGCGGATGCCTTCCACCAGCGCGGGGGTTGCGGTGCGCTCCCCCGGCACCACCTCGCCGGGGCCGACCGGCGGCCCCGCGGGCACCGCGCCGGCCGGAACCGCCGCCACCACGAGTGCGGCGACGCCGGTCAGTGCCACCGCACCGGCCATCGCCCGCCATGTGCCGGCCGCTTCCCGCGGCCCGCGTAACCGGCTCGGACCGTCCGGTCCGCGTCTCTTCGCTCTCCCGTCACGTTCTCTGCGCTCACGCAAGGTGACCCCTTTCGCCTGCTGCCCTGTACCTGACAGCCGTCACTCGTAAGGACAGGGACATGCAAGCGGCGTCCCGGGCCCCGCACCATGGTGAAACCGGCGCGTTGGAGGACGATTTCCGGCCGCGGGTGCCGGGGGCGCGCCTCGCGCGGGACGCGTCACGCAATCAGTCAGAGTCAGGCATCAAGAACGCGTTAAGACTGCCGGGTTCTGGCAATGTCGCGTCTCGGGCACGCATGTCACCATCCACCTGATCACAGATTTCGACGTGTCAGGGAGGTGGTCGAGGGTGCCGTACTTTCTCGGTCTCGGCATTGCGGGTGTCGTACTCCTGGCGCTTTCGCTGATCTTCGACGGTCTGCTCGAAGGACTGCTCGGCGGCGTACTGGACGGCCCGCTCGACGGATTGCTGTCGCTCCCGGTCATCGCGGGGTTCGTCTCGATGCTCGGCTTCACCGGTGCCATCGTGCTCGGCACCACCGGGGCCGGAGCCGGCGTGGCCACGGCCGCCGGGGTCCTCGCCGGGCTCGTGGCCGGCCGGCTGACGTGGCAGGGCAGCCGCGCGCTGATGCGCCATCAGACCGCCGACACGCCGCGCAACGCCGACCTGGTCGGCAGTACGGGGTCGGTGATCACCGCCATTCCGGCCGACGGGTACGGCGAGGTGCTGCTGCGCTGGTCCGGCCAGCCCGTGAAGCTGGCCGCCAAGTGCGCGGCACCGGTCGAGCGCGGCGCCGAGGTCTGGGTGGAGACGACGCTGTCGAGCACGTCGGTCGCCGTCCGCCGCGTCGAGCGCTGACCCGCCGGCCAACGGAACAACCCGTTCAACCCAATCGATCTGCCGTCCCCCGGGTGGCAGGGGGGATACCTCATGAGTCCAGTCGTCATCGCCGTGGTGGGAGTCGTCGTACTCCTCGTCCTGCTGGCCCTCGTCGTGATCACGCGGTACAAGGTCGCGGGTCCCAGCGAGGCCTTCATCATCACCGGCCGGCGCGGAAGGAAGTCCACCGACCCGGAGACCGGCCGCGTCTCCATCGACAACAGCGGCCAGAAGGTCGTGGTCGGCGGCGGCGTCTTCGTCGTGCCCTTCGTCCAGCAGCGGTTCACCCTCGACCTGTCCAGCCGGCACATCCCCATCGCCGTGCGCGGCGCCGTCACCCTGCGCGGCGTCAAGGCCAACCTCGAAGGCGTCGCGATCGTCAAGGTCGGCGGCAACGAGGACGCCATCCGGGCCGCCGCCCAGCGCTTCCTGCAACAGCAGGACGGCATCGTCGGCTTCACCCAGGAAGTGCTCTCCGGCGCGCTGCGCGCCATCGTCGGCCGGATGGCCGTTGAAGACATCATCCGCGACCGTGCCGCCTTCGCCGGGCAGGTCGCCGAGGAGGCCGAGACGAGCCTGTCGGGCCAGGGCCTGATCCTCGACGCCTTCCAGATCCAGGACATCACCACCGAGGGCTCCTACCTGGAGGACCTGGGACGGCCCGAGGCCGCCCGCGCCCGCCAGGAGGCCGACATCGCCGAGGCCATCGCCAAGCGCGCCTCCGAGCAGGCCCGCCTCAAGGCGGCCGAGGAGATCGCGATCGCCGAGCGGACCTTCTACCTCAAGCAGGCCGAGATCCGCGTCGAGACCGAGGCCGCTGCCGCCAAGGCCGACGCGGCAGGACCGCTGGCCGAGGCCGCACGCCGCCAGGAAGTCCTCGGCGAGCAGGAGAAGGTCGCCCAGCGCCAGGCCGCGCTGACCGACCGCGAACTCGACACCCAGGTGCGCAAGCCCGCCGACGCCGCCCGCTACCAGGCCGAGCAGGAGGCCGAGGCCCGCCGGGTCGCGCTGGTCAAGCAGGCCGAAGCGGACGCCGAACGCGCCCGCCTGACCGGCGAGGGCGAGAAGGCGCACCGGGCCGCGCTCGCCGACGCCGTACGCATCGAGGGCGAGGCCGAAGCCACCGCCATCGCCGCGAAGGGCGCGGCGGAGGCCGAGGCGATGCGCAAGAAGGCCGACGCGTTCGACCGGTACGGCGACGCGGCCGTCATCCAGATGCTGGCCGAGGTCCTCCCGCAGGTCGTCGCCAAGGCGTCCGAACCGCTGAGCGCCGTCGACAAGATGACCGTCATCTCCACCGACGGCGCGAGCCGGCTCTCCCGTACGGTCACCGACAACGTGGCGCAGGGCATGGAACTCCTCAGCTCCACCACCGGAGTCGACCTCGCCGAACTCCTCAAGGACTTCACCCGGCGCGGCACGGCCCGCCCCGCCGACGCACCGTCAGCGGAGCCGGCGGCCGCCAACGGAAAGATAGAGATCACCGACTGAACGCGCCGCCCTCATGGGAGGGCGCGACCGGAGCCCGGCGGGAATTCCCGCCGGGCTCCGCCTACAGTGACCCGATGGACAGCCACCCGGACCAGAGCGTGCCATCAGGCCGGGTGTCGGTCCGCCTCACCCCCGTGGAAGCGAACCTGCCGCGTCACTCGTCAACCTGGTCTGCGCGGAAGCGCAGCGGAGAGCGCCAGGGTCCGTTACGAGCCACGCCAGTTGGACGCTCTGCCCTCCCTGCCCACCGAGTTCCGCGTCCGCTGGGACTGAGCCATGCGCCGGCCTCAGCGTGCGGCGTGGAAGCGGAACCTGCCCTTGGCGAGGGCGACGTCGGCCGGGCCGAACCCGGCGGCGCGCAGTCGCCGCGGCAGGGTCTCCGGCGGCACGGGCACGTAAGTGTCCCCGAGGTGCAGCAGGCGGAACATCGCGCTCGCGCGCCCGTCGCAGCCCGCGAAGACGCCGCCGGGGCGCAGCACGCGACGGGCCTCGGCGAAGAGGCGGTCCTGCTGCCCGGGGGACGGGACGTGGTGCAGCATCGTGAAGCAGACGACGGCGTCGAACGCGCCGTCGGGAAACGGCATCGACGTCCCGTCGCCGTGCACGACTTCGACCCGGTCCCCATACGTTTTCTGGAGGTTCTTGGCGAACTCGGCGTCGACTTCCAGGACACTGAGACGACCCGGCACACGGCGTTCGAGCACGCGCGTGGTGGCGCCGTAGCCGGGGCCGATCTCCAAGGTCTCGGTGCCGAGTTCCACTCCGTCGAGGGCCCACGGGAGCAGGTTCTGCTCGACTCCCCGTGCCCACTTGCCGGAACTGCAGATCCATTGGTGTACGCGGTTCATGGAGGCCATGCTGCGATGCTAGGAAGCGCCGACGACGTCCACCACGAGGTAGGGCGACAGGTCCTGTCGCGATACGGACAGCTGGCACCTCACGGCGGGTTTCCGCAGGCCGCGGTCATCGTCGGCAGCTTCGCGGTCGACGACGGCCAGTGGTACGGGCGGCACTGGCACACGACGCACCAACTGGCCTGGGCGGAGCGGGGCGTCATCGCCGTACGCGCCCAGGGGAACACCTGGGTCCTGCCGCCGACCATGGCGCTTTGGATACCGGCCGGCGTCGAGCATGCGACGGGGGCGGCCGGCGCGGTCGTGGGCCGGAGCCTGTACTGCGCGCCGGACCGCTGCCCGGTGGACTGGTCGGCGCCCACCGTCGTGGGCGTCTCGCCGCTGCTGCGCGAGCTGATCGCGTACCTGGCGGACGACGGCCTGCCGGCGGAGGCCAGGGAGCGGGCGGAAGCGGTGTTGATCGACCAGTTGCGTCCGGTGTCGGTGACGACCGTACTGGCGCCGCTGCCCAGCGACGACAGGGCGCGCCGCGTCGCACGTGCCCTGCGTACCCGGCCGTCGGACAGCCGGACGCTGGCGGAGTGGGGCGCGGAAGTGGGGGCGAGCGCGCGGACCTTGGCCCGCGCGTTCACCGCGGAGACCGGCATGCCGTTCGGGCAGTGGCGCACCCGGGTGCGCCTCCAGGCCGCGATGCCGCTGCTGGCGGGCGGCGCGACGGTGGCTGCGGTGGCCCCACGGGTCGGCTACGCGTCACCGAGCGCCTTCGTGGCGGCATTCAGGCGCGTGGTCGGGGTGCCGCCGGGGGTCTACTTCTCGCCGTGAGGGGGACGGCAGCCGCCTTCCCGGTCACGCCGGGTGGGAACGACCGCGCGCTCCCGGCGCAAGGCCGTCGACGCCGGAGACAACCGTGGATATCGTCGTGCTCTGGTGATCACAGAGGCCGTTAGGAGGCGTGACCATGCGTATTCCGGGTCCCGAACCCCGGGCGGACGGTGGGGTGGGCGCTGTTGCGGCGGCGGGCGGGCTGCACAACTACCAGTTGCTGCTGCATGCCGAGTACGGGCCCGTCGTACGGTTCCAGCTTCCCGGCGCCGAGACGGCCGTGTCCGTCGCCGACCCCGTGCTGCTGGAGGCTACGGCTCACCTCGACAAGCGGCCTGAGCGGCTGTTCGAGTTCCTGGCCCCGCTGTGCGAGGCGGGCAACCTCCAGGTGCTGCCGGCCGACGAGCACGCCCCGTGGCGGCGCCTGCTGCTGTCGGTGCTGGCCGGACGCCCCTCCCACGAGCGGCACTTCGAGCGGTTCACCGCCCTGGCGACGGCACTGGCGGACCGTTGGGCCGGGCAGGCCGACCGCGGGCCGGTCGCGTTGCAGAAGGATTTGACCGCGCTGTCGCTGCGGATGATCTGCGAGTACGCGCTGGGCGGCGACGCCGCTGACCCGGACGGCGTCGTGACCGCCTTCGAGGAGGTGCTCACCGAATATCTGGGGCGGCTCTACCAGGTGCCGGTGCCGGGGACGCGGGAGGAGCGGGAGCGGCGGACGGAGCGGGCCCTCGCCTACCTCCGCGCGACGGTCGACCGGGTGGTCGCGGCGCACCGCTCCGGCGGCCCCGCCGACCGGAGCGATCTGGTCGGTGCGCTCGTCGCGGCCGGTGAGCGGCCCGCGCGGATCCGCGACACCGTCATGGTGACGCTGCTGGCCGCCCATCACACCACCGGAGTGGCGGTCTCGTGGACCCTGCATCTGCTGGGGCGCCACCCCGAGGTGGGCGAACGGGTCGCCGAGGAGCTGGACCGGGTGCTCGGTGACCGCGCGGTGCCCGGGTACGCCGACCTGCGGCGGCTCACGTATCTGGACATGGTCCTCAAGGAGTCGATGCGGCTGTTCCCGCCCGGTCCTTACGGTGCGCGGGAGACGACCGAGGACCTCGCCCTGGGCGATTACGAGATTCCGGCCGGGACGACGGTCTTCTACCCGTTCTGGGCCGTCCACATGAACCCCCGCTACTGGCCCGAACCCGAGAGGTTCGTGCCCGAGCGTTTCCTCGCGCGGGAGGTGGCCGGGCGGCCGAGGCTGGCCTACGTCCCGTTCGGCATCGGGCCGCGAAGCTGCGAGGGCGCCGCTCTCGCGACGGTCGAGGCCCAACTGGTCCTGGCCGTACTGCTCAAGCGGTTCCGGTTCCGGCCCGCGCCGGGGCACGAGGTGACGCCGGTCGAACGGTTCGTGCTGTGGGCGGCCGACGACATCCGCATGAACGTGAGCCCGCGGCCGTCCGCGTAGGCCGGTCGCGGCCCTCGTGTCCCATCTCACGTACCGCCATGTGAACAGGGGTGTCCGTGCGAGCCGCGCTCGATCTACTGTGTCCGTGCAGCTGGTTCGCCCTGCCCGCCAGGCAGGCGCGTCGTAAGAGGGAACCCGGTGGGAATCCGGGACTGCCCCGCAGCGGTGAGCGGGAACGACCGCCGTCATACGCACTGGATCCGGGCCGCGGATCCGGGAAGCGACGGCCAGTAGGTGTCCGCCGGACGACGATCCGGCAGGCGTGCCCGCGAGTCCGAAGACCTGCCCGTTGCCCGCGCGCGTCCATGCGTGCGCGGACATCCCGGTGACCCCGAGGGAGGGTCGGCGACCACAGCTGGCGGGCACGGGCGTCATCGGACGCCCCATGGTCCGTCCGGTCCGTCATTCCTTCGCGTTCTCGTCCCGTCGCCGGGGTTCGGAGAAGATCACGCTCGCGAAGGAGAGTTCCGTGACAGCGAAGCCCGCAGCCGCGGCAGCACGGGCCACCGTGTACGGCTACCCCCGCCAGGGACAGCACCGGGAACTGAAGAAGGCCGTCGAGGGGTACTGGAAGGGCCGCGTCACCGCGGACGCCCTGCTGGAGACCGCGAAGGACCTGCGCCGTTCGAACTGGCGGCAGCTGGCCGACGCCGGCATCCACGAGGTACCGACCGGCGACTTCTCGTACTACGACCACGTCCTGGACACCAGCGTCATGGTCGGAGCCGTCCCGGACCGGCACCGCGCCGCCGTCGCGGCCGGCGCACTGGACGGCTACTTCGCGATGGCGCGCGGCACTCAGGACGTGGCGCCGCTGGAGATGACGAAGTGGTTCGACACCAACTACCACTACCTGGTGCCCGAGTTGGGGCCCGACACGGTTTTCGCCGCGGACTCCGGCAAGCAGGTGGGAGAACTGGCGGAGGCACTCGCCCTCGGGCACACGCCACGCCCGGTGCTCGTCGGCCCGGTCACCTACCTCCTCCTGGCCAAGCCCGCCCCCGGGGTCGCCGCCGACTTCGAACCGCTGACCCTGCTCGACCGGCTGCTGCCGGTGTACGCCGAGGTCCTGGGCGATCTGCGCGCGGCCGGGGCCGAGTGGGTGCAGCTGGACGAGCCCGCCCTCGTACAGGACCGCACCCCCGCCGAACTCAACGCCGCCGAGCGCGCCTATCGCGTGCTGGGCGCCCTCGCCGACCGCCCGAAGCTGCTGGTCGCCTCGTACTTCGACCAGCTCGGTGAGGCGCTGCCCGTCCTCGCCAAGGCCCCCGTCGACGGTCTGGCGCTGGACTTCACCGAGGCGGCCGCCGGAAACCTGGACGCGCTCGCGGCCGTCGGCGGCCTGCCCGGCAAGCGCCTGGTCGCCGGTGTCGTCAACGGCCGCAACGTCTGGATCAACGACTACGAGAAGTCGCTGGCCACGCTCGGGACCCTGCTGGGCCTGGCCGGCCGGGTCGACGTGGCCGCGTCCTGCTCCCTGCTGCACGTGCCGCTCGACGCCGCCGCCGAGCGCGACATCGACCCGCAGGTCCTGCGCTGGCTGGCGTTCGCCAAGCAGAAGACCGCCGAGATCGCCACGCTCGCCCGCGGACTCGCACAGGGCACGCACACCATCGCCGCCGACCTGGCCGCCAACCGCGCGGACCTGGCCTCCCGCGCCGGTTCCGCGATCACCCACGACCCCGCGGTACGCGACCGGGCCGCCGCCGTCACCGACGCCGCCGGGCGCCGTGCGGCGCCGTACGCCGAGCGGGCCGCCGCCCAGCGCGCCCACCTGGGCCTGCCCCTGCTGCCGACCACCACCATCGGCTCCTTCCCCCAGACCGCCGAGCTGCGGGCCGCCCGCGCCGAGCTGCGTGCGGGGCGCATCGACACGGCCGGGTACGAGGAGCGCATCAGGAACGAGATCCGCGACGTACTCGCCTTCCAGGAGAAGGCGGGCATCGACGTCCTCGTCCACGGCGAGCCCGAGCGCAACGACATGGTGCAGTACTTCGCCGAGCAGCTCGTCGGCTACCTCGCCACACAGCACGGCTGGGTCCAGTCGTACGGCACGCGCTATGTCCGTCCGCCGGTGCTCGCCGGGGACATCTCGCGGCCCGAGCCGATGACGGTGCGCTGGACCCGGTACGCGCAGTCGCTCACCGACCGCCCGGTCAAGGGCATGCTGACCGGCCCGGTCACCATGCTCGCCTGGTCCTTCGTCCGCGACGACCAGCCGCTCGGCGACACCGCCCGCCAAGTGGCCCTGGCCCTGCGCGACGAGGTCGGCGACCTGGAGGCGGCCGGCGCCTCGGTCATCCAGGTGGACGAGCCGGCGCTGCGCGAGACGCTGCCGCTGCGCGCCGCCGGCCGCGCCGCGTACCTGGCCTGGGCCACCGAGGCGTTCCGCCTCACCACCGGCGGGGTGCGCGACCGCACCCAGATCCACACGCACATGTGCTACGCCGAGTTCGGCGACATCGTCCAGGCCATCGACGATCTCGACGCCGACGTCATCAGCCTGGAGGCCGCCCGCTCCCACATGCAGGTGGCCCGCGAGCTGGCCGCACACGGCTACCCCCGTGAGGCCGGCCCCGGCGTGTACGACATCCACTCCCCCCGCGTGCCGAGCGCCGAAGAGGCGGCGAGCCTGCTGCGCAAGGGCCTCGACGCCATCCCGGCCGAGCGCCTGTGGGTCAACCCGGACTGCGGTCTGAAGACCCGGGGCTGGCCGGAGACCCGCGCTTCGCTGGAAAACCTCGTCGCCGCCGCGCGGACCGTCCGGGCGGAGCTTCTCTCCTCCTGAACCTGGACGGGAGACGGCCGGGAGGGCGTGCTCAGGCGCCCTCCCGGCCGGCGCGGCGCACTCAGCGCACGGTGATGACCAGCTTGCCCGTGGTGCGGCCCGTCTCCCCCTGGGCGTGGGCCCGGGCGCCTTCGGCGAGGGGGAAGGTGCCGGAGACGTGGGCGCGGAGCCTGCCTTTTTCGGCGAGACCGGCGATGGCCTGCATCCCGGCCCGGTCGTGTTCGACGAGCAGGGTGACGGCGCGGACCTGTGCCTTCTCCGCCTCGGCCCGGGTGTCCTCGGCGCCCGGCAGCAGGGAGACGAGGATGCCGCCGGGGCGGAGTACGCCCACGGATCGGGTGGCGGTCTCCCCGCCGAGGGCGTCGAGGACGACGTCGTAGCGCTCGTCCGTGTCGGTGAAGTCCTCGGAGCGGTGGTCGATGCAGGCGTCCGCGCCGAGCCCGCGCAGGAAGTCGTGCTTGGGGGCGCTCGCCGTCCCGGTGACGTGCGCGCCGCGCTCCTTGGCGATCTGTACGGCGAGATGGCCGACACCGCCGGCCGCGGCGTGGATCAGCACCCGCTGCCCGGCCCGGAGGTCCGCGGTCTCGACGAGGGCCTGCCAGGCGGTGAGCGCGGCCAGCGGCAGCGCGGCCGCCTGGACGTGGTCGATCCCGGCGGGCTTCGCGGCGAAGGCCCGGGCGGGGCCGGTCACGTACTCGGCGTGGGAGCCGGCCCCGTACGGGTAGGGCAGCATGCCGAACACCTCGTCACCGGGCCGGAAGAGGGTGACGCCCATGCCGGTCTCCACCACGGTGCCGGAGACGTCCCAGCCGAGGGTCAGCGGCGGGGGCGGCAGGAAGATGCTCAGGGCGCGGTGCTTGAAGTCCGTGGGGTTGAGTCCGGCCGCGTGCACGGCGACGAGGATCTCCCCGGGGCCGGGTACGGGCCGGGGAAGCTCGGTCAGGCGCAGCACCTCGGGGCCGCCGAGGGCCGTCTGGTGCAGGGCGAGCATCGTGGGGGCGCCGTCCGGGGTGTTGCGGTTTTCGGGGGCGTTGCGGTTTCCGGCAGTGTTGCGGTTTTCCGGGGTGTTCGTCGAAGTCATGCCTTGATCCTGGCCGTGCGGACCGGCCCCTGGCGATGGCAAGAACGTCAGCTTCCGATACATTCCTGCCATGCTCCTCGACCCTGCCGCCCGCCCCGCGTCCGCCACGCCCTCCCGGACCCGTGACCTCGCCGACCGCGTCGCCGAACTGGACGGCCTCATGCGCCCTGACCCGCGGCCCGGCGCCCACAAGGTCGTCGTCCTCGCCCTCGACGGCGTCTACCCCTTCGAACTCGGCATCCCGCACCGGGTCCTGGGGTCCGCCGACGGCCGTTACGAGGTGCTGTCCGCGAGCGTGGACGGGCGGCCCGTGCGTACCGACTCGGACCTGACCGTCACCCCCGGGCACGGTCCCGAGGTGCTGGCAGCGGCGGACACCGTGGTCATTCCCCCGTACGCGGTCTCCCGGGCCGCGGCGGCCGCACCGGACCCGCAGGCCCTCGCCGCCCTGTCCCGCGTCCGCCCCGGCACCCGCCTGGTGTCCATCTGCACCGGTGCCTTCCTGCTGGCCGCCGCCGGCCTCCTGGACGGGCGCCGGGCCACCACCCACTGGGCGCTCGCCGGCGCCTTCCAGGAGCTGTTCCCCCGGGTCGAGCTCGACGCCGGCGTGCTCTTCGTCGACCACGGCGACGTGCTGACCTCCGCCGGGGCGGCGAGCGGCGTCGACGTCTGCCTGCACCTGGTGCGCCAGGACCACGGCAGCGAAGTGGCCAACCAGGTCGCCCGTTGCTGCGTCGTGCCGCCGTACCGGGACGGCGGGCAGGCGCAGTACATCGAGCGGCCGCTGCCGCCGGCGAGCGCCACCGGCACCGGGCCGACCCGCGACTGGGCGCTGGGCCGACTGGAACTGCCGCTGACGCTGGACGAGTTGGCCGCGCACGCGGCGATGAGCACCCGTACCTTCGCCCGGCGCTTCCGGGAGGAGACCGGCATGAGTCCCGGCCGCTGGCTGACCCAGCAGCGGCTGCGGCGGGCGCGGCACCTGCTGGAGTCCAGCGACCTGCCGGTGGACCGGATCGCCCACGAGGTCGGCTTCGCCACCGCCACCTCGCTGCGGCGGCACCTGGCGGCGGAGGCGGGGGTCGCCCCGTCGGCATACCGGCGCACTTTCCGCGCCGGTACGCCGACGGGGCGACCCCAAGAGCCGGCCTAGGGCCTCACGTCGGCGTCACCGCGTGTCCCGGCCCTCGTCGCCGGTCACGGGATACGGCACGAAGGTGCTGCTGTTCTCGTCGATGGCCAGCGGCCGGCCCAGCGGGGGTACGGCGCGCTGGGGGCAGTCGAGACGTTCGCAGACGCGGCAGCCCATGCCGATGGGCGTGGCGGCGGAGGCGTTGTCGAGGTCGAGGCCGTCGGAGTAGACCAGCCGGGAGGCGTGGCGGATCTCGCAGCCGAGGCCGATGGCGAAGGTCTTGCCGGGCTCGCCCCAGCCGCCGCGGTGGTGGGTGACGGCACGGGCGGTCCACAGGTAGCGCTGCCCGTCCGGCATGGCCGCGACCTGGACGTGGATGCGGCCGGGGGTGGCGAACGCCTCGTACACGTTCCAGAGGGGGCAGGTGCCGCCGGCGCGGGAGAAGTGGAAGCCGGTGGCGGACTGGCGCTTGGACATGTTGCCGGCGCGGTCGACGCGTACGAAGGAGAACGGGACGCCGCGCAGCCGCGGGCGCTGGAGGGTGCTCAGGCGGTGGCAGACGGTTTCGTAGCCGAGCCCGAACCGGTCGGTGAGCCGCTCGATGTCGTAGCGGGCCTCCTCGGCGGCCGTGTGGAAGGCGCGGTAGGGAAGGACCAGTGCGGCGGCGAAGTAGTTCGCCACGCCGATCCGGGCCAGCGACCAGGTGTCGGAGCCCTCCGGGAAGTCCTCGGCGGCCAGCGTGGACAGCTCGTCGCCGTATTCGAGCAGGGCGAGCTGGGTGGCCATGCGGAACGCCTGCTGGCCCGGGCGCAGTCGGCCGGACAGGTGCAGTACGCGGGCGGCGGGGTCGTAGTGGTGCGGCTGCGCCGAGTCCGGGGCGATGCGTATCCCGTGGTGTCCGGTGAGCCGCGCTGACAGGGCCTGGAGCACCTCGCCCGGGCGGATGCCGATGGCGTGGGCGAGGTCCTCCGCCGCCAGGTCGGCGTCGTGGAGGTAGTTCTGCCGCCGGTAGAAGAAGTCCCGGATCTCTTCGTGCGGCGAGCGCGGCGAGCACGACCCGGCGCCGTCCCGGCCCTCCGTCGCCACGGCCAGTTGCTCGGTGAGGGCGTGGTTGCGCCGGCCCAGTTCCAGCAGGACCGCGGCCACGGCCGGCATCCGGTGTGCCAGCTGTGCCAGGTCGGACGGTGCGACCTGGGCCGCGGCGACCTCGTTGGCGAGGGTTTCCCTGAGGTCGGCGACGAGCCGGCTGGTGTCCCGCTCCGAGAAGAAGGCCGCGTCGACGCCGAACGTCTCGGTCAGGCGCAGCAGTACCGGGACGGTGAGGGGCCGGGAGTCGTGCTCCATCTGGTTGAGGTAGCTGGGCGATAGCTCCAGTCTCCGCGCCAGCTCCGCCTGGCTGAGTCCGCGCTCCTCGCGCAGCCGCCTCAGCCGCGCACCCGCATAGGTCTTGCTCACCGGGACTCCTTCACGACGAAGCCCAAGACTAGGCCGTGCCGGCCGATCCGGGAAGGTTGGCAGACTTGGCAATCACCGCGGGGAAGATGCGCAGCAGTTGGCAGCGGGCCACGCTTGATGGCACTCAGTGCCACTGCCAGAGTCTTCCTACGGCCAGCGGACTTCGCGCCGTCACGCGGGGCCGTGCCGCAGAAGATCCGGCACTACGTGCCAGCCGTTCGCACCCTTCACACCCATGAACCCGCCCAGCGCCGGGCGCCCGCCCCTCGGCCCGCGAAGGAGACGCGCGTGTCCACCACCGAACCGACCGGCCACGTCCAGGTGCTCGGCATGCCGGGCGACCGTTTCGACGAGATCCTGACGCCCGCCGCGCTCGGCTTCGTCGGGCACCTCGCCACCGCCTTCGCCGACCGCCACCGCCAGGTGCTCACCGAGCGGCGCCGCCGCGCCCTGCGCCTCTCGTCGGGTTGCCCCCTCGACTTCTCGCGGGCGACCGCCGCCGTCCGCGCCGACCCGCACTGGCGGGTCGCACCGCCGGCGCCGGGGCTCACCGGCCCGCCGGACCGGCGCACCACGGTCGCCGCGCTCACCTCCGGCGCCCAGGTGTGGCTGGCCGACTTCGCGGACGCCACCTCCCCCACCTGGGAGAACGCCATCGGCGGGCAGCTGAGTCCTCGTGCCCTTCTGCCGCGACGTCTTCGACGGCGTGCTGGGCGGGCGGCCGCACCAGATCGACCGCGGCCGGGGTGACGTCGACGTCACGGCCGGCCGGCTCCTGGCCGTCCGCCGCACCGCGGGACCGCCCACCGAGGAGGGCGTGCGCGCCAACGTGGCCGTCGCGCTGCGCTACTTCGGCGCCTGGCTGGGCGGCACCGGTGCCGTGGTTCTCGACGGGCTGATGGAGGACGCGGCAGCCTCGAACGGACGGCGCTCGCCCGCGAACTGCCGGCGTTCTTCACCGCGGACGCCTACGCCCGGTACCTGGTCCGCCGAGCGGTGGCCCCGTACGACCGGGGCTGAGGGGCCCCGGTATGCCGCCGGGGTGAGGGTCCCGGCTGCCGACGGACGGCGCGGAGCGGAACTGAGGCCGCTCCGCGCCCTCCCGGCGTTCGGCCGTCACCGTCCAGTGCGGTGCTTATGCCTGGCTCTTCTCGCGGTGGAGGACGCAGTCGCCGCACAACCCGCCCCCTGGGACGCGGTAGTAGAGGCAGCAGCTGTGGCGGCGGTAGGCGAGGGGTCGGGTGGTGAGCACGCCCGCGTCTTTGAGGGGCCCGCGTCCCAGGAGCGCCGTCGCGAGCGCGAGCGGCGGGTGCGGCAGGTCGGGGGCGCAGGACCGGAGCACTCGTACGGTGCCGACCAGCGCCGAGGCGATGTTGCCCCGCATGACGAGCGGGGAGAGGCCGAAGTGCCGCTCCAGAGCGGCGCCCAAGGGCATGAGGTTCCGTACGACGACGGCCGTGTGCAGCGCAGCGGCCGTGTCGCCGCCGAGGTCAGCGGCCGCCTCGGGCATCCAGAGGTCGATCGGGCCGGACTCGGCCGCCCGCCACCAGAGCCCTTCCGGAGCGAGGTCGGGCACCTGCCCGGTCAGCGCCGCACCGGCCAGGGCGACCGACCACAGGCGGGCGGCCGTACCGAGGTGGAAGGTGGAGGCGGCCACGCGCCGCTGACCGGTGCCGAGCCGCCGCCCCACCTCGGTGACGCGGTCCGCCAGCGGCGCCCGCTCCTGGTAGAGGCCGGCGAGCGGCCGGAACCGCGTGGCGTCCGGCCGGGGCCCGCAGGAGACCGCGAAGTAGGGGCCGATGGCGGAGATCCGCGCGAGTGTCTCGGTGGTCGCCATGTGCCTGCCGTCCGCCTGTACGAGTCCGTGAACGCGAGGGAGCGTACAACGCGCCGCGTCACGACGCGGACTTGAGTACCTCCTCCTGCGCGCGTTGTAGGTCGTGCGAGGGGTCGAGGCCGAGTTCGTCCCGCAGGAGGCGGCGCACCTTGTGGTAGACGTGCAGCGCCTCGCCCCGCCGGCCCGCCTTGCCCAGGGCCAGCATGAGCTGTGCGTGGAACCACTCGTCGTACGGGTACTCCACGACCAGGGACCGCAGGTCGGTGATCAGCTCGCCGTACCTGCCGAGGTCCATGGCGGCCTGGATGCGGAGTTTGCGTACGGAGACGCGCCGCTCGTCGAGGTTGCTCACGTAGTCCCGCAGCGCCCTTCCGCAGGGTACGTCGGCGAGGGGCGTGCCGCGCCACAGCCGCAGTGCCGCCTCGGCCCACCGGACCGCGCCTTCGGCGTCGCGCTCGGCGTAGCCGGCCTGGGCCCGGTCGGCGAGCCGCGCGAAGTGGTGGGTGTCGAGCGACTCCTCGGGTGCGTGGAGCAGGTAGCCGGGGGGCGCGGTGACGATGGAGCGCTCCTGCGGGTCCGCTCCCAGCTCTTCGATGAAGTCCTTGCGCAGTTGGTAGATGTAGGTCTGGGCGGTGGTGACGGCGGTGCGCGGAAGGGCGTCGCCCCACAGTTCGTCGAGGATGGCTTCCAGGCTGACGATCTGGTTCGCCCGCATCACCAGCAGGGCGAGCACCTGTTTCACCTTCGGAGCGGTCGGGGTGTACGCAAGTTGGTCGTTGACGACGCGTATGGGGCCGAGTGCCTTGAAGTCCATGGTTTCCCGCCTCCGCTGAATGTCGTGGTCACACCGTCGGCCGAACGGGACCAGACGCTAACGGCGGTGGGACGGCGGCCCAAGCGAAGGCAACGGAAGTGAAGCCCGGCAGCGGAAACCGGAAGGAGAAACTGCAACCTTGGTGGCAGAGCGCACCGTCGAGGAGCCCGGGGAAGGGGGGAACCGGCCGGTCCGGTGCCGGGAATCGGCCGTTCCGCGCCCCGGCCGGGGCCGCGGGCGCGGAGGGCCGCCGGTTCCCGTGCGGTCAGGCGTCCGGCGCGGGCCGCCGTCCGCCGCCCGCACCGGCGCCGCTTTCGGCCTGCCGCTCCTGCTCCGGCGCCGCCTCCTCCTGGAGTTCGCGCAGGAACCAGGTCAGGACGAAGCCGACCAGCAGCACCGCGCCGCCGGCGAGGAACATGACGTGGAAGCCGTGGGCGAAGGACTCCGTCACCGGCTGGAGCAGCCGGGCGTCGATGCCGTTCAGCAAGGACGTGTCGTCGAGGTTGATCCCCGCGCCCTGTCCGGACCCGGCCATGTCCAGGAAGCGGTGGTTGGCGGGGTCGCCGGTGACCGCCGGGTCCGTCAGGAGGCGCTCGTAGCGCGGGGTGTGCAGCAGGTCGGCGAGGCGCCCGAGCGCCACCGCGAACATGACGGAGAACAGGACCGCGATGCCGGTGGAGCCGCCGATCTGCCGGCACAGCCCGGACGCGCCGTTCGCCACCCCGAGCTGGCTCTTGGGGGCCGAAGCCTGCATGGCGAGGGTGATGACGGTCTGGGACAGGCCGATGCCGACGCCGAGCCACAGGACGATCAGGACGATGACCCACATCGGGGTCGCCGCGTCGGCGGTGGCCATGGTCAGCAGCGCGCCGGCCATCGAGCCCAGGCCCACGATCGCCAGTTTCTTGAACCGGCCCGAGGCCGCGATGAGCTTGCCGGAGACCACCTGGGAGGCGATGGTGCCCAGCATGAACGGGATGACCACCAGACCGGCCTGGGTCGGTGTCCGCCCCTGCACCATCTGGAGGAACAGCGGCAGGGTGGTCACCGTGCCGAAGATGCCGACGCCGATCGTGAAGTTGACGGCCGAGCACAGGGCGATGCCGCCCCGCCGGAAGAGCCCCAGGGGCAGTACGGCCTCCTCGCCCCGCCGCAGCTCGACGGGGATGAACAGCGCCAGCCCGGCCGCGCCCAGCGCGAAGCAGGCGAGGGAGGCCGTCGAGCCCCAGCCCCAGGAGCGGCCCTGTTCGGCCACGATCAGCAGGGGCACCAGGAACAGCGCCAGCGCCGCCGCCCCCAGTACGTCGATCCGGTGCTCCCGCCTCTCGTGCGGCAGGTCGAGCGCCTTGCGTACGGTGACCAGGGCCAGCAGGCCCAGCGGCACGTTGAGCAGGAACACCCAGCGCCAGCCGTCGACGCCGAACACCTGGCCGGCCTCCGCGAAGAAGCCGCCCGCCAGGGGGCCGACGACGCTGGCCACGACCCACGCCATCTGGAGGAAGGCGAAGTAGCGCCCGCGCTCGCGCACCGGGGCCAGGTCGGCGACCACGGCGGTGGGCAGGGACATCAGCCCGCCGCCGCCCAGGCCCTGAACGGCCCGGAAGAGGGCCAGTTCCGCCATCGAGCCGGCCGTGCCGCAGAGCACCGAGCCCACCACGAACACGGCGATGGAGATCAGGTACATGGGCTTGCGCCCGTAGATGTCGGAGAGCTTGCCGTAGAACGGCATCGCCAGCACGGAGGCGATGAGGTAGGCCGTCGTCGCCCAGGCTTGCTCGGTCTGGCCGTGGAGGTCGTCCGCGATGGTGCGCATCGCGGTGGCGATGACCGTCTGGTCCAGCGCCGCGAGGAACACGGCCAGCAGCAGTCCCGACATGGCCGTCAGGATCTGCCGGTGCGTGAACGCCCCGGCTGCCTGGTCCGCCGCGCCCGCCGGGCCCGGATTTGCGGATGACACGGTTCCTCACTCTCCAGGCCGGCGGTTCCGGCCCCGTACCCACACGTTGTCCAGCGTCGGCACCAAGGCCGGGTGCCGAGCGTAATCACCGGCGGGCGGTTTTGACAAGGTCTTGTCGTTCTCGGGTAAGGACATACCCTGTGCCCATGGATTCCTCAGCCCCTGACGTGGACGCCCTGATCGAGGTGACCGCCGAGGTCTTCGCGGTCAACGGCCGCCTGCTCCGCGAAGGCGACAGCCTCACCGCCCACGCGGGGCTCACCTCGGCGCGCTGGCAGGTCGCCGGACTGCTGCTGAACGGCCCCTCGACGGTCGCCCGCCTGGCCCGCGAACGGGGACTGCGGCGGCAGGCGGTCCAGCAGACCGTCGAGCGGCTGCGGGCCGAGGGCGTCGTGACGACCCGGCCCAACCCGCAGGACCAGCGCAGCCCGCTGGTCGAACTCACCCCCAGCGGACGGCAGGCGCTGGACGATCTGCGCCCGCTGGAACGGCGGTGGCTGGAGTACCTGGCCGAGGACGTGCCGGCCGAGGACATGCGCGTCACGATCGCGGTGCTGCGCCGGCTGCGGGAGAAGCTGGACGCCCGGCCCGCGACGGAGTTCGGGACCGGGCGGCAGTCCGCCTGAGGGACGCGCGGTGCGGCGGTACGCCGCCGCCCGGCGCGCGCCGGACCGCCCGCCGCAGTGGCTCAGGCGTCGAATCCGCCTCCAAACCGCCTTGAACTCCGAAGGTCACTCTGTGCCTCGACGCGCTCGCGCCGCCCCCGGTGGCGCGACGACGGCAGAGGAGACTCAGTGTCCAAGATCCAAGACGCTCGACGCGTCGTAATCACAGGGATCGGCGTGGTGGCTCCGGGAGACGTGGGCACCAAGCCGTTCTGGGAGATGCTCACGGCGGGACGTACCGCCACCGGCCCGATCACGTCCTTCGACGCCTCGTCCTTCCGCTCCCAGGTGGCGGCCGAATGCCGCTTCGACCCGGCGGCGGAGGGGCTCAGCCAGCGGCAGGTCCGCGCCTGGGACCGCACCACGCAGTTCGCCTACGTGGCCGCGCGGGAGGCGCTGGCGGACAGCGGCGTGACGGGCGAGGCGGACCCGCTGCGCACCGGCGTGATGGCGGGCACCGCCTGCGGCATGACGATGAGCCTGGACCGCGAGTACGCGGTGGTCAGCGACGAGGGCCGGCTGTGGCAGGTCGACGACGCGCACGGCACGCCCTACCTCTACGACTACTTCGTGCCCTCGTCGATGGCCGCCGAGATCGCCTGGCTGGCCGAGGCGGAGGGCCCGGCCGGGGTGGTCTCGGCCGGGTGCACCTCGGGCATCGACGTGCTCACCCACGCGGCGGACCTGGTACGCGACGGCGCGGCCGATGTGATGGTGGCCGGGGCGTCCGACGCCGCCATCTCCCCCATCACCGTGGCGTGCTTCGACGCGATCAAGGCCACCACGCCGCGCAACGACGAGCCGGAGACCGCGTCCCGGCCCTTCGACCGCACCCGCAACGGCTTCGTGCTCGGTGAGGGGGCGGCCTTCTTCGTCCTGGAGGAGTACGCACACGCCAAGCGGCGGGGGGCCCGCGCGTACGCGGAGATCGCCGGCTACGCCGCGCGGTGCAACGCCTACAGCATGACCGGACTCCGCTCGGACGGGCGGGAGCTGGCCGAGGCTGTGAGCGGCGCGCTCGACGCCGCGCGCGTGGACGCGACGGAGGTGGACTACGTCAACGCCCACGGCTCGGCGACCAAGCAGAACGACCTCCACGAGACGGCGGCGTTCAAGCGCAGCCTGGGGTCGCACGCGTACGCCGTCCCCATCAGCTCCATCAAGTCGATGATCGGCCACTCGCTGGGCGCCATCTGCGCGCTGGAGGTGGCGGCCAGCGCCCTGACCATCGAGCACGGGGTGATCCCGCCCACCGCCAACCTGCGCGAGCCGGACCCCGACTGCGACCTGGACTACGTGCCGCTGGTCGCCAGGGAGGCGCCGGTGTCCACGGTGGTCTCCGTGGCCAGCGGTTTCGGCGGCTTCCAGAGCGCGATCGTGCTCACCGACCCGGGGAGGAAGCGGTGACCGGACAGCTCGCCCCCGCCACCGCCGCCGGCGCTCCGGCCGGCGGCACCGCCCGGCCGGTGGTCACCGGCATCGGCGTGGTCGCGCCCAACGGGCTGGGCACCGAACGGTACTGGGCCGCGACGCTGCGCGGCGACAGCGGGATCGGCCGGATCACCCGGTTCGACCCGTCCGGCTACGCCTCCTCGCTGGCCGGTGAGATCAAGGACTTCGACCCGGCGCGGGAGCTGCCGAGCCGGCTGCTGCCGCAGACCGACCACATGACCAGGCTCGCGCTGGTCGCGGCCGAGGAGGCGCTGGCCGACGCGGGCGCCGACCCGCGCACGATGCCCGACTTCGCCGCCGGGGTGGTCACCGCCGCGTCGGCGGGCGGGTTCGACTTCGGCCAGCGGGAGTTGGCGGCCCTGTGGAGCAAGGGCGGCGCCCACGTCAGCGCGTACCAGTCCTTCGCCTGGTTCTACCCGGTCAACTCCGGCCAGATCTCCATCCGGCACGGCATGCGGGGCCCCGGCGGCGCGCTGGTGGCCGAGCAGGCGGGCGGACTGGACGCGGTGGCCAAGGCGCGCCGCCACGTGCGGGGCGGGACGCCGCTGATGCTCACCGGCGGTGTGGACGGTTCGCTGTGCCCGTGGGGCTGGCTGTGCATGACCCGTTCCGGCGGGCTGACCACCCGGACCGATCCGCGCCGCGCGTACCTGCCCTTCTCCCCCGGCGCCTCGGGGTACGTGCCGGGCGAGGGCGGGGCGCTGCTGGTCCTGGAGGACCCCGAGGCCGCGGCGGAGCGGGGCGCCCCGCACGTCTACGGGCGGATCGCGGGGTACGCGGCCACCTTCGACCCCCGTCCCGGCTCGGGCCGGGAGCCGGGGCTGCGCAGAGCGCTCCGGCTGGCGCTGGACGACGCCGGGATCGGACCGGCGGACGTGGACGTGGTCTTCGCCGACGCGATGGGCCTCCCGGCGCTCGACGCGGTGGAAACACAGGTGCTGGCCGCCGAGTTCGGCCCGCGCGGGGTGCCGGTGACGGCGCCCAAGACGATGACGGGGCGGCTGCTGGCCGGCGGCGCCTCCCTGGACCTGGCGGCGGCGCTGCTGGCGCTGCGCGACCAGGTCGTCCCGCCGACGGTGCACGTGGACGGCGGGGCCGTCCCGGACACGCTGGACCTGGTCGTCGGCGCTCCCCGCCCGGCGTCCCTGCGGCACGCCCTGGTCCTCGCCCGCGGTCACGGCGGGTTCAACTCCGCGATGGTGGTCAGCGGCCGGGACTGAGCCGCCGCCCCCCTTGGACCGATTCCGTGCAACGGCGCCCTCGCGCGCCCCTCTTCGCGAGTTCTCTGCACCCCCGAAAGGTAGGACTGTCATGACCCTGCTCACCGTTTCCGACCTGTTCACCCTCCTCCGCGAGTGCGCGGGCGAGGAGGAGTCGGTCGACCTGGGAGGGGACGTCGAGGACGTCGCCTTCGACAACCTCGGCTACGACTCGCTCGCACTGCTGAACACCCTGGGACGCATCGAGCGCGACTACGGCGTACGGCTCGGTGACGACGCGGTGGAGAAGGCCACCACGCCGCGCGCCCTGATCGAGATGACCAACGCGGCGCTCGCCGGCGCTTCCCCGTCGGCGGACGCCGCCGCGCGGGACAAGTGAGGGCCGGCCGATGTGCGGAATCGCCGGCTGGATCGATTTCGAACGCCAGCTGTCGCAGGAGCGGGCCACGGCCTGGGCCATGACGGACACCATGGCCTGCCGAGGGCCGGACGACGCGGGCCTGTGGACCGGCGGCCACGCGGCGCTCGGCCACCGCAGGCTGGCGGTCATCGACCCGGCGCACGGGCGGCAGCCGATGCACAGCACGCTGCCGGACGGCACGAGCCACGTCATCACGTTCAGCGGGGAGATCTACAACTTCCGTGAACTGCGCGCCGAGTTGGAGTCCCACGGGCACCGCTTCCGTACCGACTGCGACACGGAGGTGGTGCTGCACGGCTACACCCGGTGGGGCCGGGGCCTGGTGGACCGGCTCAACGGCATGTACGCCTTCGCCGTGTGGGACGAGGCGCGCCAGGAACTGCTGCTGGTCCGCGACCGGATGGGGGTCAAACCGCTCTATTACCACCCCACCCCCACCGGAGTGCTGTTCGGCTCCGAGCCCAAGGCCGTGCTCGCGCACCCGTCGCTGCGGCGCCGGGTGACGGCCGAGGGCCTGTGCGAGGTGCTGGACATGGTCAAGACCCCCGGCCGGACCGTCTTCTCGGGGATGCACGAGGTGCTGCCGGGGGAGGTCGTCACCGTCGGGCGCACCGGCGTCACCCGCCGCCGGTACTGGACGCTCCAGGCGCGGGAGCACACCGACGGCCTGGAGACCACCATCGCCAGGGTGCGCGAGCTGCTGGCCGACACGGTGACCCGGCAGCTGGTCTCCGACGTGCCGCTGTGCACGCTGCTCTCCGGCGGGCTGGACTCCTCGGCGGTGACGGCGCTGGCGGCGCGCGCGGGCGAAGGCCCGGTCCGTACGTTCTCGGTGGACTTCTCCGGCGCCGGCACCCGGTTCCAGCCGGATGCCGTACGGGGCGGCACGGACGCCCCGTACGTAAGGGAGATGGTCCGGCACGTGGCGGCCGACCACACGGAAGTCGTGCTCGACAGTGCGGACCTCGCGGCGCCCGCGGTGCGCGCCGCCGTGCTGGGGGCCACCGACCTGCCCCCGGCCTTCTGGGGCGACATGTGGCCGTCGCTGTACCTGTTCTTCCAGCAGGTACGGCGGCACTGCACGGTGGCGCTGTCGGGCGAGGCGGCGGACGAACTCTTCGGCGGCTACCGGTGGTTCCACCGGTCGGCCGCCGTCGACGCCGGTACGTTCCCCTGGCTGACCGCCGGCTCGGCCCGGTACTTCGGCGGCCGCGGCCTGTTCGACCGCAAGCTGCTGGACAAGCTCGACCTGCCGGGCTACCAGCGGGACCGGTACGAGGAGGCCCGCAAGGAAGTGCCCGTACTGCCCGGCGAGGACGCGCGGGAGGCGGAGCTGCGCAGGGTGACCTACCTCAACCTCACCCGCTTCGTGCAGACCCTGCTGGACCGCAAGGACCGGATGAGCATGGCCACCGGCCTGGAAGTGCGGGTGCCGTTCTGCGACCACCGGCTGGTCGACTACGTCTTCAACGTGCCGTGGGCCATGAAGTCCTTCGACGGCCGGGAGAAGAGCCTGCTGCGGGCGGCGGTACGCGACCTGCTGCCGGAATCGGTGCTCACCCGGGTCAAGACGCCCTACCCCGCCACGCAGGACCCCGCCTACGAGCGGTTGCTGCGCGGCGAACTGGCCGCGCTGCTCGCCGACAACGGTGCGCCGGTCCGTGAACTGCTGGATCTCGGGCGGGCGCGCGACCTGCTGCGGCGGCCGCTCGGCGCCGTCAGCCAACCCTACGACCGGGGCAGTCTGGAGCTGGTGCTGTGGATGAACACCTGGCTGGCCGAGTACGGCGTCAGCCTGGAGCTGTGAACGGTCCCGACGGGCCGCCGCCCGGCGACGCACACGCCGATGTGTGCGTCGTCGGTGGCGGCCCGGCCGGGCTGACCCTGGCGCTGCTGATGCTGCGCTCGGGGGCACGGGTGACGCTGGTCGAGCGCAGCCGCTCGCTGGAGCGCGCCTACCGGGGCGAGATCCTGCAACCTGGAGGGCAGTCCCTGCTGGACGCGCTCGGCGTCCTGGAGGGCGCCCGGCGGCGCGGCTGCCACGAGCACGACGGTTTCCGTCTGGAGGAGCACGGCAGGACCCTGATCAACGGGGACTACCGGCGGCTGCCCGGCCCGTACAACTGCCTGCTCAGCCTGCCGCAGCAGCATCTGCTGGCCGACCTGCTGGAGCGCTGCCGTTCCCACCCGCGGTTCACCTGCCTGACCGGCACCAAGGTCAACGGGCTGGTGGAGGAGGGCGGCGTGGTCCGCGGGGTGGTGTGCGGCGGCGGCCGGGAGGGGGTCGTGGTCCGCGCCGACTGTGTCGTCGGTGCGGACGGGCGGTACTCCACGGTCCGCAGGCTGGCGGGCATCCCGTACGACCGCATCGAGCTGTTCGACCAGGACGTGCTGTGGTGCAAGCTCACCGCGCCCGCCACGCGCGCGGTGCGCATCTTCCGGGCCGGCGGCAACCCGGTGCTGGCCTACACGTCCTTCCCCGACTGCGTACAGCTCGGTTGGACGCTGCCGCACAAGGGCTACCAAGCGCTGGCCGAGCGGGGGTTCGCGTACGTCAAGGAGCGCATCCGGGCGGCCGTGCCCGAGTACGCGGACGAGGTGGACCAGCAGGTGAACAGCTTCAAGGACGTGTCCCTGCTGGACGTGTTCGCCGGCTCCGCCCGGACGTGGGCGCGCGACGGGCTGCTGCTGATCGGGGACAGTGCGCACACCCACAGCCCGATCGGGGCCCAGGGCATCAACCTCGCCATCCAGGACGCGGTCGCCGCGCACCCGGTCCTGTGCGAGGGCCTGCGGCGACGCGACCTGAGCGAGCGCTTCCTGAGCGCGTTCGCCACGCGGCGCCGCCCGGACACCGAGCGGGCGACCCGCGTCCAGGTGATGCAGAGCCGGATGATGCTCTCGACCGGACGCGTCTCCGGGGTCGTCCGCCCGAAGGCGGCGATGCTGGTCTCGCGCACCCCCGCCTACCGCTCCGTACTGCGGCGCATCGCCTACGGTGACCGGGCGCTGCGGGTCCGCTCCGACCTGTTCCAGGAAGGCGAGCCCGCCACCGCCTGATCCTCGTACGACGGGACCCCCGGCCGAGCGTTCCGGCCGGGGGTCCCGTCGTACGTGTGGCGCTTACGCGGGAACCCTGCTCACGAACATGTGCAGGTAGGAGTTGACCGCGCGTACCTCCTCCAGCCGGAGCCCCGCCTGCTCGACCAGCGCGCTGAGCCCCGCCTTGGTGTGCTTCTTGCCGCCCACGTTGAGCAGCAGCATCAGGTCCATGGCGGTAGTGAACCGGGTCTCGGGGCTGCCGTCGACCAGGTTTTCCACCACGACCACGCGCGCTCCGGCGGGGGCGGCTTTGGCGACGTTGCGCAGGGTCCGCACCGTGCTCTCGTCGTCCCATTCCAGGATGTTCTTCAACAGGTACAGGTCGGCGCCCTCCGGCACCGACTGCCGGCAGTCGCCGGCCACCAGCTGCGCGCGCCCGGCGAGCGCGCCGCCCTCGCGCAGCCGCTGGTCGGCCTCGGCGACGACCTTCGGCAGGTCGAAGAGGGTGCCGCGGAGCTTCGGGTGCTTCTCCAGCAGGGTGGCGAGGACCATGCCCTGGCCCCCGGCGATGTCCACCATGGCGCCGACACCGTCCAGGTCGAGGACCTCGGCGATGGCCTTCGCCGACAGCACGCTGGACTGGGTCATGGCCTTGTCGAACACCTGGGCCGACTCGCGGGCCTCGGCGGTGTGCAGCCAGTCGAAGAACTCGGTGCCGTACAGCCCGGTGAACTCCTCCTTACCGGTGCGGACCGCGTCCGCCAGGTGCGGCCACAGGGCCCAGGTCCAGGGCTCGGTCGCCCACAGCGCGGAGTAGCGCAGGCCGCGCGGGGCGTCCTCGCGCAGCAGCCGGGAGGCATCGGTGTGCTCGAAGCGGCCGTCGGGGAGTTCGCTGAAGACGCCGTACGCGGCGAGGGCGCGCAGCAGGCGCTCCAGCGCGTCCGCGTCGGCCCGCACCGCCTTCGCGAGGGTGCCGGCGTCCGCGGGTTCGTCCCCGAGGGCGTCCGCGACGCCCAGGCTCGCCGCGGCGCGTACCGCGGCGGCGCAGGCGGCGCTCAGGGCGAGTTCGCGCAGCCGCATGACGGCGGGGGGAAGCGCCGTGGGAGAGGTGCTGGTCACGGTGGACTGCCTTTCTGTGTCTGCCTGTTGGTGGAATCGGCTCGGCGGCTTGCGTCAGCCGGTCGTGGTGACCGGGACGAAGGGGGCCGGATCGGCGCTCGCGAGCTTCTGGACCTCGCGCACGGCCCGCTGGAACGTTTCGGTGCGCACCGCGCGGCCGTGCGACTCGGCGTCGTCCCATTCGGCGATCTCGACGTAGACCTCCGGGTCCTTCGCGGAGCGCAGCAGGCGGTGCGAGTGGAAGCCGGGCTGCCGCGTCATGTGGGCGGTGATCTCCCCGACCCGCTTCTCGAACTCGGCGGTGTCGCCCTGGACCGTGAACCGGTTGACGAACGTGAACATGGTGGAGGTGCCCTTCGTGTGGTGGGTGGCGCTCGGTGCGTGCCGGCGGGGGCCGCCCAGGGTCAGGTCCCGCAGTTCGCGGCGCTGGATCTTCCCGGTGGGCGAGCGGGGGATGTCCCGTACGACGTCGAGGTACTTGATGTGCTGGTAGTAGGGCAGCCGGTCGTTGACGTAGCGGGTGACGGCCGTACGGTCGGTGTCCTCGTCCGCGAGGACCACCAGCGCGTGCGCGACGGCGCCGCTGAACTCGTCCGGGTGGTCGAAGACCGCGCAGTCCGCCACCCCCGGGCAGCGGGCCAGCACGTTCTCGATCTCCAGGGGCGAGACCAGCCAGTTGTCGCACTTGAAGACGTCCTTGACCCGGTCGACGACGAACAGCCGCCCCTCCGCGTCGGTCTCGCCGATGTCGCCGGTGGCGAACCAGCCGTCCGGGTCCACGGACTCCTCCCGCGGCCTGCCGAGGTACCCCTTCATCAACTGGGGCCCCTTGACCTGGATCTCGCCGCGGCCGCCCACCGGGAGGACGGCCCGGGTCCGCAGGTCCACGATGCGGCAGGCGGTGCCCGGTACGGGCCGGCCCGACGAGCCGGCCACCGGATGGTCCAGGTCGTCGAAGTGCGTGGACGGCGCGGTCTCGGCCAGTCCGTACCCCTGGACGACCGGGACGCCGAAGTGCTCGCCCAGGACGTCGGCGGTCCGCGCGGGCAGGGCCGATCCGCCGGAGAGCACGGCCCGCAGCGTGGGCACGGACAGTTCCGGCAGCCGCTCGTCCGCCGCCAGCCGGGCCAGTCGTACCGGCAGGCTGTAGAGGTGTGTCGCGCCGTGGCGGGCGCCCTCGCGCAGCGCCGCCACGGTGTCGTCCCCGGGCCGCAGAAGGTGGGTGGCGCCGACGGTCACCGCGATGTTCAGGTGCATCAGGTGGAACGACGGCAGGGTGTTGAGCAGCACCGACTCGGGGGTGAGCCGGTGGGCGAACGCGGTCTGGGCCGCGTTCACCGTCAGGTTGCGGTGGGTGAGCACGACGGTCTTCGGCGCCCCGGTGGTGCCGCTGGTGAACTGGAGGTTCGCCACGGCCTCGGGATCGCGGCCGGCGAACGGCGCCGTGGCGGGGGCCGCGTCGATCAGTTCGTCCAGCGCGGGCACGTCCGCCGTGGCCTCCTGGAAGCCGGGCTCGCGGTGGGTGAGCACCACGGTCCGCAGCGCCGGCAGGTCCCCGCGTACAGCCTGGATGCGCGCGTACATCTGCGGCGGGACGACGACCGTCCGCGCGCCCGCCGAGCGCAGCACGTGGGTCAGGCGCTCCTCGCGCAGCAGCGGGTTGAACATCGCGCTGACGTGCTGGGCCCTGGAGGCACCGAAGTACGCCACCGCGAACGACGTGTCCAGTACGGCGGCGATGCCCACCACCGCGCCGGGCTCACCGTCCAGCTCGTGCAGCGCGGCGGCGCACCGTGTGGCCCGCTCCTCCAGGGCCGCGTAGGTCAGATCCCCTGAGGGGCCGCTCAGCGCGAGCCGTCCGGGGGCGCGGCGGGCCGCCCGCGACAGCACGTCGTCGATGCGCGGGCCGCCCGTCAACTGCGCCAGCACGTCGAGCGGCGGCCCCTCGGCGGTGCTGTCCTGCGGGCCGTCGGGGTGGCGCTCGGCCATGGGCAGGGCTCCTCTCTCGCTCGCGGGTCGGGGCTGCACTACTCGGGCCGCAGGTCGTCCCGGCGCACCTCGCGGTACCGTACGCGCAGTTGGCCGTCCTCCCGCACGAGCACGTCGTCGCAGCTCGTGCTCAGGTGAACCGCTGCCTGGCCGCCGCGCGGCGTGCTGATGATCAGGGCGTAGGTGCGGGCGCGTACGGTGCCGTCGTCACAGGCGTCGGCCTCCAGCATGCCGAGCCAGTGGCGGCGCTGGACGCCCTGTTCGGCCAGCAGGGCGGCGGCCTTCCTGGCACCGGCCGCGATGGCGGCCCGCCCGACGGACGGCTCGGGGTGGGCGTTGGCGACGAAGACACCGTCCTCGGTGAACGTGCCGGCCCACTCCTCCACCCGCGCCTCGTCCAGGTACCGCATCTGGCGTCCGTAGAAGTGCTGGATCTCCTGGTAGAGCGCGGTGTCCACGGGGACGCCCGACGGCTGTTCCGGGGCGGTCATACGACTCTCCTCTCCGGCGGCCGGGCTGGGGGCGGCCGCTCGGCGTGAGCGTGGCAGCCGGTCTTCGACCGTTCTTCGAGCCGTGGTCGGTCCGTGATCGCCCTGCCGCACCGCACGGAGACGGCCCCAACCGCGGTCGGTCCAGCCTCTAACGGCCGCTTGCACGCTGGTACGCACGGGGCGGGCGGTGCCCTGCGGGAGCGCCCGCCGCCACACCACGACACCGGAGGACAACGCCATGACTACCAGTGCCACGCCCAGGACCGCCCTGGTGACGGGCGGCACCAGCGGCATCGGGCTCGCCGTGGTGCACACGCTCGCCGCCCGCGGGCTGCGGGTGTTCCTGTGCGCCCGCAGCCGTGAGAACGTCGACGCCGTCGTCAAGGACCTGCGGGGCCAGGGCCTTGAGGTCGCCGGGTGCGAGGGGGACGTGCGGTCCCGGGAGTCGGTGGAGCGCGTCGTGCGCGGTGCGGTCGACCGGTTCGGGCCGCTGAGCGTCCTGGTGAACAACGCGGGCCGCAGCGGCGGCGGGGTGACGGCCCACATCCCCGACGACCTCTGGTACGACGTGATCGACACCAACCTCAACAGCGCCTTCCTCGTCACCCGCGAGGCCCTGACCACGGGTGGGCTGGAGCGCGCCGGCGCCTCGGGCCGGATCGTCAGCATCGCCTCCACCGGCGGCAAGCAGGGCGTTCCGCTGGGCGCCCCGTATTCGGCCTCGAAGGCGGGCCTGATCGGTTTCACCAAGGCGTTGGCCAAGGAGCTGGCCCCCACGGGTGTCACCGTCAACGCCGTGTGCCCCGGCTACGTGGAGACGCCGATGGCCGTCCGCGTGCGGCAGGCGTACGCGACCACCTGGGACACCACCGAGGAGGAGGTGCTGTCCCGCTTCAACGACAAGATCCCGTTGGGGCGTTACTCCACGCCCGAGGAAGTGGCCGCCCTGGTGGGCCACTTGGTGGGCCAGGACGCGGGCTCCATCACCGCGCAGGCCCTCAACGTCTGCGGCGGCCTGGGCATCTACTGAGCCGCCCCGCCCCACCCTGTTCGCAGCCCAGCCCCCGTTGCCCCGCAGACCCGAGAGGAACCGACGACGCATGCCCGCACCCACATCCCACAGCGCCGTGCACCACACGGAGATCGACGCCCCCGCCGGCCGGGTGTACGCCCTCATCCGTGACGCCGCCGACTGGCCCCGGCGCTTCGCGCCGACCGTCCACGTCGAGCGCGCGGAACTCGACGCCCGCAGCGAACGGCTGCGCATCTGGGCCACCGCCAACGGGGAGGTCAAGCACTGGACGTCGCACCGGACGCTGGACCCCGACGGGCTCCGCGTCCGGTTCCGGCAGGAGGTGTGCTCCCCTCCGGTGGCCGCGATGAGCGGCGAATGGGTCCTCCGGGAGCGGCCGGGCGGGCGCTGCGAGCTGACGCTGCACCACACGTTCGCCGCGGTGGACGACCGCCCGGAGGACGTGGAGTGGATCACCACCGCGACCGACCGCAACAGCCGTACCGAGCTGGCGAACATCAAGGCGCTGGCCGAGCGCCCGGACACCGACGCCGAGCTGCTGTTCTCGTTCGAGGACTGCGAGACGGTGCACGCTCCCGCCGAGGCGGTGTACGCGTTCCTCGCGGAGGCCGCGAAGTGGCCCGGCCGGCTGCCGCACGTCTCCCGGCTCGACCTCACCGAACCCACGCCTGACGTGCAGGTGATGACCATGGTCACCCGGGCCGACGACGGCTCGGAGCACAGCACGGAGTCGGTGCGGGTCTGCTTCCCCGGCGAACTGCGGATCGTCTACAAGCAGATCGGCACTCCCCCGCTGATGACCCTGCACACCGGCGAGTGGTCGATACGGGACACCGGGGACGGGCTGCTCGTCACCTCCCAGCACACCATCCGGATCAACGAGGACGCCATCCCGGAAATCCTCGGCGCGGATGCCACGGCGGCCGACGCGCGGACCCGGGTGCGCGCGGCGGTCGGCGGCAACAGCGCGGCCACCCTGGCGCTCGCCAAGCGCTTCGCGGAGGCTCCGCATGCCGCCTGAGGCGGACGGCCCTGAGGTGCTGATCGCCGGCGCCGGGCCCGTCGGCCTGACCCTGGCGCACGAGCTGGCCCGCCGGCGCGTACGCGTCCGGGTGATCGACCGGGCCGACGGCCCGGCGACGACCAGCCGGGCGCTGGCCGTGCATCCGCGCACCCTGGAGGCGTGCCACCAGATGGGCCTGGCGGACGCCCTGGTGGCGCGGGGGCGGCCGGTCACCCACTTCACCGTGCACCTGCGGGGCCGGCAGCTGATCCGCTTCGACACCAACTACGGCAAGCTGCCCACGGCCTACCCGTTCAGCCTGATGCTGGACCAGGTCCGTACGGAGGAGATCCTGCGCGAGCGCCTGGCCGGGCTGGGCGTCGGTATCGAGTGGGGCGTGGAGCTGGCGGACTGCACGACGTCCGGAGCGCGGGTCACCGCCGAGTTGCGCGGTGACGGCCGTACCGAACTGGTCACCGTACCCTGGCTGGTGGGCGCGGACGGCTCCCGCAGCACCGTGCGCGAGCGGCTGGGGCTGCGGCTGGTCGGCGACGCGACGCAGACCTGGCTCAACGCGGACGTCGTGCTGGACGCCGACCTGCCCCGCGACAGCAACCACCTGGTGCACACCGGTTCAGGGACCGTGCTGCTGGTGCCGTTCCCCGACCCCGGCAAGTGGCGCGCGGTGGACACCGAGTACGCCGGCCAGGGAGCCGACCCGGAGACGGTACGGCGCAGGCTCGCCGGGTCCCTGGCGCGCGGTCTCGGGCGTCCGGTGGCGGTCTCGGAGCCCACCTGGGTCTCCGTCTTCCGCGTACAGCAGCGCATGATCACCGCCATGCGCTCCGGGCGCTGCTTCGTGGCCGGCGACGCCGCGCACGTCCACAGCCCGGCCTCCGGCCAGGGCATGAACACCGGCATGCAGGACGCCTACAACCTGGCGTGGAAGCTGGCGGACGTGGTGCGCGGACACGCGCGCGAAGAGCTGCTGGACACCTACGCCGCCGAACGCGTCCCGGTGGGCGGCAGATTGCTGTCCTCGACGCGCACGGCCACGGCCCTGGTGGCATTGCGCAACGCCGTGGCGCCGGTGGCCATGCCCGTGGGCCTGTCCTTCCTCAAGGCGGTGCGCCCGCTCAAACGGCGCGTCGAGCACCGGATCATGGCGGGGATGTCCGGCCTCGCCCTGCACTACGCGGACAGCCCGCTGACGTACGGCACGGCCGGCGAGGCGGCAGGGATACGTCCCGGGCACCTGGTCGCGTGCGCGGAACAGGACGTGGCGCGCCACTCCGGCCACCGGGCGCTGCGGCAGGCGCTCACCGATCCCCGGTGGCTGCTTCTGCTGTTTGCCGCCGGAGGAGGCACGGAGCTGGCACTGCGGTACGGCCGGGCCGTACAGGTACGCACCGTCGTCCCCCACGAGAACGAAGATGGCCCCGCCCTCGCCGACCCCGACGACACGCTGCGGCAGACCTTCGGTGTCCCTCCCGGCGGCTGGGCGCTGATCAGGCCGGACGGCTATCTGGCCGCGAAGGGGCAGCGGACCGACACCGCCGCACTGGCCGCCCGGCTCCAGGCACTGCACCTGCTCCCGGAGGACACCGCGCCCGCACCGGACGGCACACGCCGGGGCGTGACGGCCGAATGACCAAGGAGGACACGCGAATGACAACGATCAACGGCGCACCCGCGGCGAACGGCTCGGTGGCACTGGTCGTCAGGGGTACCCGCGGCATCGGCCTGGCCGTCGCCCGGAAGCTGGGCACCGCGGGCTGCGAGGTGCTGCTCAACTACGCGCACGACGAGGACGGCGCGCTGGCGGCCGAACGGCAGCTGTCCGAGGAGGGCGGCAAGGTACGGCTGATGCGTGCGGACATCGGCCGCCCCGCCGGCGTGGTGCGGCTGCTGGACGACATCCGGCGCACCCACGGCCGGCTGGACGTCCTGGTGCACGCCGCCGGTTCCTTCCACCCGGCACCGACCGCGTCCCCGCACATCGGCAAGTACCTGGGCGACGGCGCCGTGGCGGTGGGGCCGCTGCTGTACGGGGCGGCGCGGCTGCACAGCCTGATGACTCCGGGCACCGGCCGCATCGTCGCCGTCTCCAGCATCGGCGCCCGGACGGTCGTGCCCGGTTACGCGGGCCTGGGCATGGCCAAGGCCGCCCTGGAGACGCTGGTGCGGTACCTGGCGGTGGAGCTCGCGGGCAAGGGCGTCGCGGTCAACGCGGTGGCCGCCGGCAAGGTCGCCGGCTCCGGCCCCGTACCGGCCCAGGCGTTGGAGGGCCTGCTGCGGCGTACGCCGACGGGCCGGCTGGCCACCGCCGAGGAAGTGGCCGACGTGGTCGCGCTGCTGTGCCGCCCCGAGGCCGGGGGCCTGCACGGGCAGGTGCTCACCGTGGACGGCGGGGCCTGCCTGCGGTAGGCGTGGACCGGAAGGGACCGACATGCGCATCATCGATCTGTCGACAACCGTGGACGCCGCCCGGTGGGAGGTCGACCCGGTAGAACACGAGATCCTGACCCCGGCCGAGGGCGGCCGGCACATGGCCGAGGGGATGCGGCGCCACCACGGCATCGACTTCGACCCGGCCGACCTCCCGGACGGCGAACTGCTGTCCCTCGACACCCTGCGGCTGACCACCCACACCGGCACCCACGTCGACGCCCCGTCGCATTACGGTTCCCGCGCGCGCTACGGCACACCGCGGCACATCGACCAGATGCCTCTGGACTGGTTTCTGCGGCCGGGCCTCAAACTCGACCTCACCGGCGAGCCGGTGGGCGCCATCGGGGCCGACCGGATACGGCGGGCCCTCGACGAGGCGGGCCGCGACCCGCGTCCGTACGACATCGTCCTGCTGCACACCGGCGCGGACCAGCGGGCCGGAAAGCCGGAGTACTTCACGGAGTTCGCCGGCCTGGACGCCGCGGCGACGCATCTGCTGCTCGACTTCGGCGTACGGGTCATCGGGACCGACGCGTTCAGCCTCGACGCCCCGTTCGGGCACATGATCAAGGAGTATCAGCGCACCGGCGACCGCGGTGTACTGTGGCCCGCCCACTTCGTGGGACGGGAGCGCGAGTACTGCCAGATCGAGCGGCTGGACAACCTCGGCGCGCTGCCCGGTCCCGACGGGTTCCTGGTGTCCTGTTTCCCGTTCAAGATCGCGGGAGCGGGCGCCGGGTGGACGCGGGCGGTGGCAGTCGTGGAGGAGTAGGTACGGACGTGTGAGCGGGCGCCCCGATACCGGCCGGGGCGCCCGTCCGCACGGCTTCCGCGGAACGCGCCACGGCCCCCCTGCGGTGGCGGTCGAATGGCGGCATGCGAAACCGGCGGAGTCAGCAGTTGCACCGCGTGGTCCGGCGCGCCTCCCGGACCGGGAACGGCCCGCCACCGGCCGGTGGCGGTCCTCGGCGTCCGGGGCTGGACCTGCCCCGCCTGGTCGAGCTCACTTCGGTCCTGCTCGCCTCCGTCGTCGCCGTGCTGAGCCTCTGGTTCTCCAACCGCCAGGTGAGCAACCAGTTGCGGATCGCCCGGGACGAGCTGAGCACCACGAAGGAAGGGCAGATCACCGAGCGGTACACCGCGGCCGTTGGACAGCTGGGCGAGGACTCGGTGGACGTGCGCCTGGGCGGCATCTACGCCCTCCAGCGCAATATGCAGAACCGCCCCCGCGATCACCCCACCATCGCCAACGTCCTGGCCGCCTACATCCGCACGCATGCCGGCACCCCGCCGAAAGGCGGCAACCAGGCGCCACCCGATGTGCTGGCCGCGCTCGACGTGATCAGCGGCCGGAACTCCGCCCATGACGGCTCCTTCGTTCCCGACCTCCGTTCCACCCACCTGCCCGGCGTCGAACTGGGGTGGGACCCCTCGTCTCCCGTCGCCGCCGACCACCAGCGGGCCCAGCTGCGCAGAGCGGTCCTCCGAGACTGCGACCTCAGGGACGCGCATCTGAGCGGCGCGGACCTGCGAGGTGCGCGACTCGCACGCGCCGATCTGGCCAACGCGGATCTGCGCGGGGCGGACCTCCGGGACGCCACTCCGGCCCGGGCGAACCTGCGCGACGCGGACCTGTCCGACGCCACCCTGCGCACAGCGGACCTGAGAGGCGCGGACCTTCGCGGCGCGGACCTGTGGGGCACCGACCTGCGCGGCGCGGTCCTGTACCGGGCGAACCTGGCCGGCCTGACCTTCGGTGAGACGCGCCTGGACGGAGCCGATCTGCGCGGTGCCGACCTCACGGACGCGGGCATCTCGCGCGACCACATCCTCTCGGTCCGCATCGACTCGGAGACGAAACTTCCCCCGCGTCTCGCCCGCGATCCGGACGTGCGGGCCCGGATCGCTCAAGCCGAGGCGGAGGACGACGGTTTCTGAGCGCGGCTCGACCCTCCTCAGGGAATGCGATACCCCTCACCCCGCAAGGCGTCCACCGCCTCCGCCAACGCCCCCCGGTCGTCCTCCGGCCCGCCCGCCCGTTTCGGCGACAGCGGTACGACCTTGCAGTCCCCACGGCGTACGGAGGGGTGGCGCAGGGCCAGGCTCGACAGCGTACGGCCGGGCCCCGCCTCGACCACCACGAGCCCGCCGGGAGACAGCAGCCCGTCCAGGGCAGGCCAGAACCGCACCTGGTCCACCGGGTGCGCGGCCCAGTACGCGGGGTCCGCGACCTGCCGCGCCGTCAGCGGTGCCGCCGTATAGCAGGAGTGGACCACGATGTGGGGCGGCCGACGCTCCACCGCCGCGAGCACCGCCTCGGCGCCCCTCGCGTGCGGGGCCATCGCCGGACTGTGGAACGGGCTGAGCGCCGGCACCCGCTGGGCGGTGATTCCGCGGGCCCGCAGGGTCTCCCCCACGGCGCGCAGCGCGTCCTCGGGTCCCCCGAGGACGGTCTGCCGCGGCGCGTTGACGGCGCCGACCACCACGCCACCGCCCAGGAAGGGTTCCAGTGCCGCGGCGGACTCCGCCACCGCCAGCATGCCGCCCGGGGGCGCCGCCGTAAGCCGCGTCACCCGGTCCAGCACCACCCGCGCGGCGTCGCGCACCGAGAACACCCCGGCGAGGGTGGCGGCCGCCATCTCGCCGATGCTGTGGCCCAGCAGCGCCACCGGGCGGATGCCCCAGCTCGTCACCAGCCGGCCCAGCGCGTAGTCGACGGCGAACAGCAGCGGCTGGGCCCGCAGTACGTGGTCCACCGGCAGGCCGGGGCGCTCGGCCAGCCAGTCGGCGTGCATGCGGGCGCCCTCGGCCCCCATCGCGCCCAGTACCTCGTCGACCGCCTCGGCGAAGACCGGGACCGAGGCGTACAGTCCCGCCGCCATCCGCCGGTACTGGGCCCCCTGGCCGGGTAGCAGCAACGCCACCGGCCGGGGCTCCCGCGCGGCGGTCTCCGTGTCCGCCGTCATGTCAGACGGGCCGCGGCCGCGGCGATCCGCTCGTCGGTCGCCGTGAACGCGATGCGTACGTGCTGCTCACCGGCCTCGCCATAGAAGGCACCGGGCGCGACGAGGATGCCGAGGTCGGCCAGCTTCTGCACGGTGGGCCAGCACGGCTCGCCCTGGGTCACCCACAGGAACAGCCCGCCCTCGGAGTGTTCGACGCGGAACCCGGCTCCTTCCAGGGCGTCGCGCAGGACGCGCCGCCGGGACGTGTACCGGTCCCGCTGCCGCTCCACGTGGGCATCGTCGTCCAGGGCGGCCGCCATGGCTGCCTGCACGGGCGCCGGTACGGCGTGTCCGGCGTGTTTGCGTACCTGGAGGAGGCGTTGGACCAGGGCCGGGTCGCCGGAGCAGATGCCCGCGCGGTAGCCCGCGAGGTTGGAGCGCTTGGACAGCGAGTGCACCGCGAGCAGCCCCTCGTGGGTGCCGCCGCACACGGCCGGGTCGAGCAGCGACACCGGCCGCCGGTCCCACCCGTACTCGATGTAGCACTCGTCGTTGACGAGTACGGCGCCCCGGTCCCGCGCCCAGGCCACGATCTCGCGCAGCTCCGGTACGGACAGCACCCTGCCCTCCGGGTTGGACGGCGAGTTGAGCCAGACCACCTTCACCGGTTCCCGCCCGAGTTCCACCGGCGAGTCCACCGGCCGGCCCGCCGCGCCGGCCAGCCGCGCGCTGACGTCGAAGGTGGGGAACGCCAGCCGCGGAAAGGCCACCGTGTCGCCCGGCCCGGTGCCCAGCATCGCGGGGAGCCAGGCGATCAGTTCCTTGGTGCCGACCGCCGGCAGCACCGCCGAGGGATCCACCGTCACCCCCAGGCGGCGGCGCAGCCAGGCGGCGGCCGCTTCGCGCAGCGCGGGCGTGCCCTCCGTGGGCGGGTAGCCCGGCGCGTCCGCCGCTGCCGCGAGCGCCGACCGCACCACCTCGGGTGTGGCGTCGACCGGTTCGCCCAGGGCCAGGTTGACCAGCCCGCCGGGGTGGGCGGCGGCACGCCGCTTGTACGGCAGGATCACGTCCCACGGGAAGTCGGGCAGCTCCCTCATCGCCGTCCTCCGTCCTCGGCCGCGACGGTCCGTTTGTGGACCCCGGTCGACAGGTCCCCTTCGATGCCCCAGGTGACGATCCGCCGGGGGTGGATGCGGATCATCTCGTCGGCGCAGTGCGGCCTGCGGGCCTTCCCGCCGGCCGGCAGGGCCTGGGCGGTGCCGTGGATGACGACGGCACGGACCACTTCGGGGTCGCGGCACGGGATGTCGTCGACGACGAAGGCGACCCGGTCGTTCTTCGCCACGTTGTGGTACTTGCGGCTGCGGCCCATGTCCCGGCCGGTGATCTCGATGGTGCCGCGCTCCTCGTCGATCTCGAAGGAGACGGGCACGTTGTGGGGTTCTCCGTGGGCGCCGACCGTCGCCAGACGGCCGTAGCCCTGCGCGCGCAGGTAGGTGATTTCCTTCTGGGTGAACGGCATGAGGCGTCCTCGGTGTCCGTAGGGTCGCCGCCACGCTACGAAGCCCGCTTCGAGCCCAATTCGAGCCGTCCGCCCCGGATTCCGGCTGGACGGCGCCTTGAAGCCGCGCGGTCAGCATGCCTGGCGAAACCACCGATTCGAGGAGCGTGTATGCGGTACGACGTGGTGGTCGCCGGCGCCGGGCCGACCGGCCTGATGCTCGCCTGCGAACTGCGCCTGGCCGGTGCCAGGACCCTGGTGCTGGAACGCCTGGACCAGCCGGTCGACTTCTCCAAGGCGCTCGGTGTGCACGCGCGCACCGTCGAACTGCTGGACATGCGCGGGCTGGGCGGGGAATTCCAGGCCGGCGCGATGAAGCTGCGCGGCGGGAACTTCGCCAGCCTCGGAGTGCCCCTGGAATTCTCGTCGTTCGACACCCGGCACCCCTACGCCCTGTTCGTCCCCCAGGTGCGTACCGAGGAGCTGCTGACCGGGCGGGCCCTGGAGCTGGGCGCCGAGCTGCGGCGCGGGCACGCGCTGACGGCCCTGGAGCAGGACGCCGACGGCGTGACCGTCTCCGTCACCGGGCCCGAGGGGCCGTACGAGGTCGAGTGCGCGTACCTGGTCGGGTGTGACGGCGGCGGCAGCACCGTGCGCAAGCTGCTCGGCATCGACTTCCCCGGGCAGGAGCCGCACATGTTCGCGGTGATCGCGGACGCGCGGTTCAGCGAGGAGCTGCCGCACGGGGAAGGCATGGGCCCGATGCGGCCCTACGGCGTCATGCGGCACGACCTGCGTGCCTGGTTCGCCGCCTTCCCGCTGGAGCCGGGCATCTTCCGGGCCACGGTCGCCTTCTTCGACCGGCCCTACGCCGACCGCAGGGCGCCGGTCACCGAGGAGGACGTGCGGGCCGCGCTCACCGAGGTGGCCGGCAGCGACTTCGGGATGCACGACGTGCGCTGGCTCTCCCGGCTCACCGACACCTCGCGCCAGGCCGAACGGTACCGCGACGGCCGCGTACTGCTGGCGGGGGACGCCTGCCACATCCACCTGCCCGCGGGCGGCCAGGGCCTCAACCTGGGCTTCCAGGACGCGGTGAACCTGGGCTGGAAGCTGGGCGCGACCATCGCGGGCACGGCGCCGCCGGAGCTGCTGGACACCTACGAGGCCGAGCGCCGCCCGATCGCCGCCGGCGTGCTGCGCAACACCCGCGCGCAGGCGGTGCTGATCGACCCGGACCCGCGGTTCGAGGGGCTGCGGGAGCTGATGATCGAGCTGCTGCACGTCCCGGAGACCAACCGCTACCTGGCGGGCCTCATCTCGGCGCTGGACGTGCGGTACCCCATGGCGGGCGAGCACCCGCTGCTGGGGCGCCGCGTCCCTGACCTGCTGCTCGTCACCGAGGACGGCACGCGACAGCTGAGCACGTACTTCCACGCGGCGCGCGGCGTCCTGCTGACGCTCGGCTCCGACCAGCCGCTCGCCGACGAGGCCGCGGCGTGGAAGGACCGGGTGGACCTGGTCGCGGCCGAGGGCGTCGCGCAGCCGGGCACCGCGGTCGACGGGCTGGCCGCGCTGCTGGTCCGGCCCGACGGCTACATCTGCTGGACCGCGGCCCCGGATACGGGTACGGACGGGCTCACCGAGGCCCTGCGCGCCTGGTTCGGGCCGCCCGCCATGTGAGGCGCCCGGCCCGCGGTTCCCTGCCCCGCACCCCTCTCAGCCCAAGGAGTCCCATGACCACCGCACCGCTCGCCCCCGTGGCCCAGGCCCGCTCGCTGCTGCGCCTGACCACCGCGTACCACCAGGCGAAGGCCCTGCACAGCGCTGTTGAGCTGGGCCTGTTCGACCTGCTCGCCGAAGGCCCCGCGACCGTCGAGGAGGTGAAGGACAAGCTACGGATCGTCCATCCGCTGGCCAAGGAGTTCCTCGAAGCGCTCGTCGCGCTGGAGTTGCTGGAGGCGGACGGCGACCGCTACCGCAACTCCCCCGCGGCGCGGGCGTTCCTGGTGTCCGGCTCCCCCGAATACCTCGGCGGCACCGTCCTCCAGCACGCGCGCAAGCACTACCACGTATGGGCCGGGCTGACGACCGCGCTCCAGGAGGGCGAGGCGGGCTCCGGCTCCGAGGCGCACGGGCCCGAGGCGTACCCCAAGCACTACGAGGACCCGGAGCGCGCCCGCCAGGTCATGGCGCACTTCGACACATTCAGCTCCTTCACCGCCGAGGAGCTGGCGCGCCGCGTCGACTGGGGCGGGTACGAGTCGTTCGTCGACATTGGCGGCGCCCGGGGCAACCTGGCCACGCGGCTGGCCCTGGCCCACCCGCACCTGCGGGGCGTCGTGTTCGACCTCCCGGCGCTGGCGCCGCTGGGCGAGGAGCTGATCCGCGACCGCGGTCTGGAAGGCCGGGTCCGCTTCCACGGCGGCGACTTCCTGGCCGACCCGCTGCCGTCGGCGGACGTGGTGGTCACCGGCCACGTACTGCCCGACTGGCCCGCACCGCAGCGCCGCAAGCTGCTCGCGCGCATCCACGAGGCGCTGCCTTCCGGCGGCGCGCTGGTGGTCTACGACCTGATGACCGACCCGGCCACCACGACGGCGCAGGACGTGCTGCAACGGCTCAACCACGGCCTGATACGCGGCGACAGCTCCTCCAGCAGCGTCGCGGAGTACCGCGCGGAGGTGGAGGAGGCCGGCTTCCTGGTCCGGCAGGCGGAGCGGATCGACAACCTCCTCGGCGACTGGCTGATTGTCGCCGTCAAGCCCTGACCCGGCGCGGCGGCGCTTGCTACGGTGATCATGCCCGCGGGGACGTCCCCGCCGGGTGCGGGAAAGCAACGTCAGAGAGGGCGGAACGATGCGGCAGGCGACCACGAATCCGGCAGGAAAGGTCCGCATCACGACGCAGAGGAATCCGAACCCCCTCCATGAAGAAGCTGAATCTGGGCATTCTGGCCCACGTTGACGCCGGCAAGACCAGTCTCACCGAGCGCCTGCTGCACCGCGCCGGGGTGATCGACGAGATCGGCAGCGTGGACGCCGGCACCACGCAGACCGACTCGATGGAGCTGGAGCGGCGGCGGGGCATCACCATCCGGTCCGCCGTGGCCACCTTCGTCCTGGACGACCTCAAGGTCAACCTCATCGACACTCCGGGGCACTCCGACTTCATCTCCGAGGTCGAGCGGGCGCTCGGGGTGCTCGACGGCGCGATCCTGGTGGTCTCGGCCGTCGAGGGCGTCCAGCCGCAGACCCGCATCCTGATGCGGACCCTGCGGCGGCTGGACATCCCCACGCTGGTCTTCGTCAACAAGATCGACCGGGGTGGCGCGCGCCCCGACGGTGTGCTGCGGGAGATCCGCGACCGGCTCACCCCCGCCGCGGTGGAACTCTCCGCCGTGGCGGACGCCGGCACGCCGCGGGCCCGCGCGACCCCCCTCGGCCCGGACACCGACCCGGAGTTCGCCGTCCGGCTCGGCGAGCTGCTCGCCGACCACGACGACGCCTTCCTGGCCGCCTACCTGGACGAGGAACGCGTACTGTCCGAGAAGGAGTACGCCGAGGAGCTGGCCGCGCAGACCGGGCGCGGCCTGGTCCACCCGGTGTTCTTCGGGTCGGCGCTGACCGGCGAGGGCCTGGACCACCTGATGCGCGGCGTCCGCGAGTTGCTGCCCGCGGTCCACGACCCGGGGGACGCGCCGCTGCGTGCCACGGTGTTCAAGGTCGACCGCGGTACGCGCGGGGAGGCGGTCGCGTACCTGCGGCTGCGCTCCGGCACGCTGGGCACCCGCGACTCCGTGACGCTGCACCGCGTCGACCACACGGGCCGGGTCACCGAGCACGCCGGGCGGATCACCGCGCTGCGGGTCTTCGAGCACGGGTCGGCCACCAGCGACATCCGGGCGACCGCCGGGGACATCGCGCAGGCGTGGGGCCTGAAGGACGTACGGGTCGGCGACCGCGCCGGGCACCTCGACGGCCCCCCGCCGCGGAACTTCTTCGCCCCGCCCAGCCTGGAGACCGTCGTCAGGCCGGAGCGTCCGGCGGACGCCGGGCGGCTGCACGCGGCGCTGCGCATGCTCGACGAGCAGGACCCGTCGATCGACCTGCGGCAGGACGAGGAGAACGCGGACGGCGCGGTGGTCCGCCTCTACGGGGAGGTGCAGAAGGAAATCCTCGGCAGCACGCTCGCGGAGTCCTTCGGCGTGCGGGCCCGCTTCGACCCGACCCGTACGGTCTGCATCGAGAAGCCCGTCGGCACGGGCGAGGCGCTGGAAGAGCTGGACACGCGGACGCACAACTACTTCTGGGCGACCGTGGGGCTGCACGTCGGCCCCGCCGAGCCGGGCGCCGGCATCACCTTCCGCCTCGCGGTGGAACTGGGCTCACTCCCCCTGGCCTTCCACAAGGCCATCGAGGAGACGGTGCACGCCACCCTGCGGCACGGCCTGTACGGCTGGCAGGTCACCGACTGCGCCGTCACGCTGACCCGCACCGGGTTCGCCAGCCCGGTCAGCGCGGCCGACGACTTCCGCAAGGCCACGCCGCTGGTCCTGATGGACGCGCTCCGGCAGGCCGGCACCCGGGTGTACGAACCGGTCAGCTCCTTCGAGCTGGAGGTGCCCGCCACGCGGCTCAGCCCGGTGCTGGCGAAACTCGCCGAGCTGGGCGCCAACCCCGGCGTACCCACGGCCGAGGGCGACGCCTTCCGCCTGGAGGGCACGATGCCGACCAGCCTCGTGCACGACTTCAACCAGCGGGTTCCCGGGCTGACCCAGGGAGAGGGCGTGTTCCTGGCCGAGCACCGGGGCTACCGGCCCGCCGCCGGCCACCCGCCCGTGCGGCCCAGGCCCGAGGGCGCCAACCCGCTCAACCGGGACGAGTACCTCCTGCACGTGCTCAAGCGCGTCTGAACCGGACCGGACCGCGCCTCGGGCGGGGACCCGAGGCGCGGTCCGGTCCTGGGTTTCACGTACCGGCCTGTACCTGGAGGCGGGCCTCCGGCCGGGGGTACGGGCCGGTGTTGCTCCGGGAAATCCCCAGGATCAGCATGGATTTCGCCTTGTTCACGGCGTCGATCCGGGAAACCGCGCCCAGTTTTTCGAAAACATTGCTCAGATGGCGCTTGACCGTTGCCTCGGTGATGGTGAGACGAGCGGCGATCTGGCTGTTGCTCAGCCCCCGCGCCACATTCTCCATAATCTGCAGTTCGCGGGCGGAGAGCCGCGCCGTGGACGAATACGGGAGAGCCGCCATACTCTCCTTCGGCACGGACATGAATATCTGCCCAGGATGGCTCGTCACGCTACGAATCGCGGCCAGCACCTCGGCCCGCCGCAAATTCTTGGTCAGGAACCCGCTCACCCGCAGCTGGAGCGCCTGCTGAACGAGCGCGGGATGATGGAAAGAGGTCAGGACGATGCACTGCGACCGCGGCGACACCCGGTGCATGGCCTCGACCCCCGAGACCACTCCGTACGGCTCGGCCCCGTCCAGCAGGATCACGTCGGGGCGCAGCTCGGCGGCCATGCGCACCGCGGCCTCCCCGTTGGTTAAGCCGCCGACCACCTTGATGTCGGGCTGAGCGGCGAGCACGTCGCACAGCGTTTCCCTGAGCAGGGTCTGGTCGTCGACGACGAGGACGGTGATGACTTTGTTATCCATTCGCCCCTCCAGCACACAGAAACATGTCTGCATTTTTTGGTCGGACCCACCGGGAAGGTACGGCTAAAGCCGTCCCGACAGGACAAGCGGAGAGGGAACGATCGAGGAGATGGCGAGTCGCACGGTCAATGCGAGCAACGGCACCGAAAGGGCGGAGCCCAAGAGCTTCCCCCGTGTCACCAAAAACACCCCCACGCACCCTTTGGCGAGCAAAAGATTTTGCATACGCCATTTGCAACAGTACATGCCTAAGTGCGCACAGGGGCAAGGATACGAAGGTAAAAAGATCTTCTCTACAGGCCAAAGTGATGGCAAATCCCGCAAATTACCTATAGACGCGAGGCAGCTCGTGGTATAAGTCGCTCGCCTTTCCGGGCCACCTGATGCACGAGGGCCCGCGCCCCGGGCGAGGGTGGCGGGCCGACGCGGGCGCCACCGTTACGCCGGGTGCAGGAAGTCCTCAAGGAGACCGCACAACCGCGACGGCGCGTCCTCCTGGACCAAGTGGCCGGCGCCTTCGAGCACGTGCATCCGGGCGTGCGGCATGCAGGCTTTCAGCCGTTCGGCGTGGTCGATCGGCAGCCACGCGTCTTCCCGGCCCCAAGCGATCAGAGTCGGCAAGCGGAGGTCGCCGAGCCGGTCTTCGAGTTCACGGGTGAACCGCTCGTCGTTCAGAGCGGCCTGACGGTAGAACGCCCGCTGCCCGGCCTCCCCCAGCCAGGGAAGCACGAGAGCGTCGGCGGCCTCCTTGCCCAGACCCTTATGGCTCGCCGTGGCGATGTGAGCGCGCACCAGCGCTTCGTGCAGATGCCCCGGAAGCGACGCGAAGGCTTCGGGGTGTTCACGCGCCAGCCGGAAGAATCCGGTGCCCCAAGGACGCAGGGCGACGGTGTCCAGCAGCGCCAGGCGGCCGTACCGCATGCCGTCGAACACCGCCGACCGCAGCGCCACAGCGCCACCGAAGTCGTGGGCGACCACCGCGGGTTCGTGCAGCCCCCACTTGCGCATCAGCCCGGTGAACACCTCCTGCTGAGCCGCCAGGGAGACGTCCTGCCCTTCGGACTTCTGCGATGCGCCGTAGCCCGCCATGTCCCAGACGTAGCAGCAGTACCGGTCGGACAGCGCCGCCGTGACATGGCGCCAGATGTACGAGGAGAAAGGCGTACCGTGCAGGAACACGACCGGCGGCCCCTGCCCCACACACGCCCAGCGGACGACTCCCGACGGGCTCGCATACTCCTCGTCCAGTAGCCAGTCCGCCATGACACCTCCAGGCCGCTCCGCCGATTTCATGTATGAGTAGCCGTCACCGAGACGGCTAAACACCGTATGCCTCGTGTGAAGCATTGCCGAGTACCGTGCTGGGAAAAACTTAAACACCACAGCGCGTCAGGAATTCTTGCGGCACGCACGGCAGGCACCGCTAATCGGCCATCGTGATCGGCCGGACCGGGTCGGACCGGCACCTCGTCCGGAATGCGGACCGGTGAGGTGATCATCTCTCACCCGAAAGCGTGGCATGCAAAATCGACGCTGGTCACCCGGTGTGCCATTTCTGCAACCATCTTGGGACAATGCGGCCGGCCAGCGCGGGCCGCAACGCGCGTAAACCGGCCGTAAGCACCCATAGGCGATTCACCAGCAGAATGCACCCAAGGCAGTAGGTTCTCCCTGCATCTAGTTGGATGTCGGATGTGCTTCCGGTGGCTCAAAGCCGGGAACGCCCGGGATGAAAACACTTGACCGAGCGAAGAGCGGGAAGCATATGCTTCGCGATCTCTCGGTCGGCGCACCCTCCCCCTCCCCGCTCCCGAGATCCGTGTGCGCCACCGGATTCAGGACACTCCGGCGGTCTCTGGCAACCATCCAACGGAGGAAACATGCGGTTCGGTGTATTAGGCCCGCTCATACTGGAGGACGGTCAGGAATACCCCCTGCCGTCCGCCCCCAAAACCCGGCAGCTGCTGGCCCTGCTGCTCCTGCACAGGAACACGACGGTGCCCTTGGAGCAGTGTCTGGAGGAGATCTGGGGCCCGGACAGCCCGCGGAGCGCCGTGCAGAGCCTGCACACACGCGTGCTCCACATCAGGCAGGCGTTCGCCTGCGTCCCGCCCGTAGGGTCCCGGCGACGGGCGAAGGAACTGTTGGCCACCCAGCACCGCGGCTACCGTCTGAACGTCGGCCCCGAGAGTCTGGACCTGCACGCTTGTGACGCCTACGTCTCCCGGGCGCAGAAGGCGCAGGCCGCACGGGACGACCGGCAGATCCGCTCTTCGCTGAGATCCGCGCTCGCCCTGTGGCGCGGGCCGGTGCTCTCGGACGTATCGACCGGCACCTACTTGCAGTCGCACATCGTGGGATTGGAGGAATACCGGCTGAACCTCCTGGAACGGTGTCTGGAGGCCGAGTTACGCCTCGGCCTGCACCACGAACTCCTCCCGCAGCTCGGGCAATTGGTGGCGGAGCACCCGACCAACGAGAACTTCCACGCGCAGTACATGATCGCACTGCACCGTTCGGGGCGGTCGGCGCAGGCGCTGGACATCCACCGTTCCCTGCACGACAGCCTGAGCCGCGAACTCGGTATCGCGCCGTCTCCGAAGCTCGGCGAACTCCAGACGGCCATCCTCAATTCCGATCACATTCTCGACGCCCCGCCCGCGGACCGGCACGGCCTCTCACTGGACCTGTGCGCCGCGGACACCGGAAAAGGAGACGAGTTTTCGTGAAGCGGTCCATCGGGTGGGATAACGGGGCGGTGGTCGCGGTCGACCAGCGAGCCTTGCCCGACCAGTTGAAAGTGTTGCGGCTCACGGACACCGGACAAGTCGTCGCCGCCATAAAGTCACTGGCGATTCGGGGCGCGCCGGCAGTGGGTGTGGCAGGAGCACTCGGCGTGGCCCTGGCCGCTCATCTCGCGGACGCGGACGGTGAGGTCGGGGAGGCGACCGTGCGTGCGCAGGCCCGGCTCATCGCCGAAGCACGGCCTACCGCGGTGAATTTGGAGCGGGGCGTGCAGCGTGCGCTGAACCGGTTGCACGACGGCAAGGAGGCGGTGCTCGCCGAAGCCCTTTCGATGCTGGCCGAAGACGAGCAGGTGAACCGCGCCGCCTCTCGCCGGGCCGCGGAATTCCTGCGGGATTGCCTGCCGGCCAAACAATTGCGGGTGCTGACGCACTGCAATACCGGTCGTCTGGCGACGGCAGCCTGGGGTACGGCGCTCGGCGCCATAAAAGAACTCGCCTCCGCCGGGCTGGTGGCCGAGGTTCTGGCGGGCGAAACGCGTCCGCTGCTGCAAGGCGCCCGTCTGACGGTGTGGGAACTGGCGGAGGCCGGTATCCCTCATCGCCTCTGCGTCGACGCCGCCGGTCCTGCCGCGCTCGCCGCCGGGATGGTGGACTGCGTCGTCGTCGGCGCGGACCGGGTCGCCGCGAACGGGGACGTCGCGAACAAGATCGGGACCTACGCCCTGGCCGTGGCCGCGCAGCGGGCCGGCGTTCCCTTCGTGGTCGTCGCACCCGAATCCACCCTCGACCCGCGCACCCGGAGCGGTGCGGACATCCGGATCGAGGAGCGGCACGCCGATGAGGTCACCCACCATGCGGGCACGCGCGTCGCCGCGCGGAATACGAAGGTGTTCAATCCCGCGTTCGATGTGACGCCGTTCGAGTTGGTCACCGCTGTCATCACGGAAACCCGCACGATGCGTTGACACCGCTCAGATGCGTTCGCGCGTTTCGGAGTCCCGGAGCGGCGAAGCCGTCGCAGAGCTCGCGGCCCTCCGGCCTCGTTGCGGTGCCGGCCGGGCCAACGGGGTGAGAAGGGTGATCGCCGCGGTGAGCAGAAACGCGGCGTCGAGGCCGTTCCGGTCGGCGAAGGCCCCCAACGCGGCCGGTCCGGTGACGGTACCGAGCCCGAGGAAGAAGACCGTGGCGCTGAACCCCGTGGCGGGGTGTTCGGGAAAGACCTGGTAACTCCACACCGCGAGCAGGCCGGAGGTCGCCATGAAAGCCGGTCCGTAGAACACGGCGGACAGCGCTACCGCGGGCAGCGAGTCCGGGGCGGCGCCGAGGAGGGCGATGGCCAGTGCCAAGGCGAGGAACAGGCATAGCTGTGCGCGGCGCAGGCCCAGCCTGTCGATGAAGGCTCCGGCCGCCACTCCCGCGGTTCCGGCCAGTCCCATCAAGGTCCAGAACAGGGGGACGGCCAACTGGTCGGCGGAGAGGTTCCGTGCCACGGTATCCGCCGCGAAAGTCCAGTAGACGGCGCCGATCAGTCCGTAGGAACCCGCGGTCACATAGAGCGGCACGGTCGCGGTACGGGCGAACCAGCGCCAGCCGGGCCCCTTCTCCGGGTGGCGGGTGCGCGGGGAGGCCGGGCCGCCGGGCAGGACCCAGGCGTTGAGCAGGGTCACGGCGAGGGCCGCGACGGCGAACGCGCTCCACGCGTACTGCCAGGCCGGCCCGGTCGCGAAGATGGCCAGCGGCCCGGCCACGACCACGGCGAAAGCCGTGCCGCTGGGAATCAGCGCCATCAGCCGCTCGCGGCGGTCGGCCGGCACCATCCGGGCCACCGCGTCGGAATACGGTGCCCATACGAAGCCCGGGCTCAGCCCGGCGAGGATCAGGCCGGCGGCCAGTGCGCCGGTGTTCCCGGCGAACGCCACGAGGAACATGCCGGCCGCGGCGGACACACCGCCCGCGATGACCAGTGGCCGTGGTCCGCAACGCCGGGAGAGCACACCGACGAGCAGGAGCGACACCATGTAGCTGATGTAGGTGGCGCTGCCGATCAAGCCGATGAGGGAGACCGACAGCGAGAAGTCCCGGCGCATCTCGGGCAGGAACAGCCCGTATCCGTAGCGCGCGAAGCCGAAGGTCACCCCCTGCGCCGTGACTCCCGCCAACCCGACCTTCCAGGTCAACGGCAGCCTCGGTGTGCTCCGGCGCGTCGTTGTGTCCCTCACCGTGCCTCCTCTTCGGTCCGCCGCGGCCAGGTGTCGAGCAAGCGGGCGACGGTCCGCTGTGCCTTGGTCACGGCATCCGTGACGGTGCCCAGCGCCTCGGTGGTGGTCGCGCCCTCGTACAGCATGAGCAGGAGGTCGACGAGTTCCCCGGCATCCGCATAGCGCGCCTCGTCGACCCACTCCGCGAGGCGTGCGCGGTGGGCGGCCTTGTGCGCGGCCACAACGGCCCGCGCGGGGTGGTCCCGGCCCCCCAGCTGGGCGGCGGCATTGGCGAAGGCGCACCCCCGGTGGCCGGGCCGGCGGTGGTAGACCGCCAGCGCGTCGAACACCGCCTTGATGCGCGCCACGGGGTCGGGGCCGGCCGCCTGGCACATGTCGTCCAGGAGGCCGCGCCAGCGCGCGTCGCGCTCCTCCAGATAAGCGACGACCAACGCGTCCTTGCCGCCGAAGTGCTTGTAGAAGGTCATACGGGCCACGTTCGCGGCCTCGATCACGGCGTCGACCCCGGTGGCGTCGACGCCCTGGCGATAGAACAGCTCGTCCGCCGCTTCCAACAGCCTGCTACGAGCGGACGGACGCGGCGCGGTGTCTGCTGTGAGCGGACTCATGGCAGCAAGTATACGGAACGTTCTATCTACTCGCAGGGCGACGCGCGGCACGGCTCCTCACCTCACCGGAACTGTTGCTCTTCGGTGGAGCCGCGCAGCGCGGTGGTTTCGGAGGCGGGGTTGATGGCGGCGGCGATCTGGTCGAAGTAGCCGGTGCCGACCTCGCGTTGGTGTCTGACGGCGGTGAAACCGTGGCGCTGGGCGGCGAACTCGCGTTCCTGGAGGTCGACGTAGGCGCTCATGCCGTGGTCGGCGTAGCCGCGGGCGAGGTCGAACATGGCGTGGTTGAGGGAGTGGAAGCCGGCCAGGGTGATGAACTGGAAGCGGTAGCCCATCGCGCCCAGCTCGCGCTGGAACTTGGCGATCTGGTCGTCGTCCAGGGCCGCGCGCCAGTTGAAGGACGGCGAGCAGTTGTAGGCCAGCAGCTGGTCGGGGTACTGGGCGTGGACGGCCTCGGCGAACTCGCGGGCCTGGGCCAGGTCGGGGGTGGCGGTCTCCATCCACAGCAGGTCGGCGTAGGGGGCGTAGGCCAGGGCGCGGGCGATGGCCGGGGCCATGCCGTTCTCGATGCGGTAGAAGCCCTCGGCGGTGCGTTCGCCGGTGCAAAAGCGGGCGTCGTTCTCGTCGATGTCGCTGGTGAGCAAGGTGGCGGCGAGGGCGTCGGTGCGGGCGACGATGACGGTGGGCAC
>NZ_JBIRPD010000032.1:0-83252 GCF_044332485.1 Streptomyces sp. NPDC017056
AGCCGACACGTCGCAACACCAGGTTCAGCGTTCAAGACAAGGCTTCCGCGACTGCGGTGAGGAGAGACCCCTGCGGGGCCCCGGCCCCCCACCCACCCAGCCGTAGGCGCAAACGCGCGAAGCGCGACCAGGCAAGTGAGGCAACCGCGCACCAGCGCGACATGTGACGTTCGCCGCTCCCCCCACAAGGACTGTGCAGCCTGGTTACCCGCAAGTAGCATGAGGGGCGTGACGCGCCCCATGGGCGCGCCCGCAGCAGTGCCACCCCGCACCTGGAGGAGAGCCAACGTGCCTCGTACCGCTAGGGACGTCGTCTTCGTCGACGGCGTCCGCACCCCGTTCGGCAAGGCGGGCCCGAAGGGCATCTACCACGAGACTCGCGCCGACGACCTCGTCGTCAAGTGCATCCGGGAGCTGCTGCGCCGCAACCCGGACCTCGACCCGGCCCGTATCGACGAGGTCGCCCTCGCCGCGACGACGCAGATCGGCGACCAGGGTCTGACCCTGGGCCGTACCGCCGGCATCCTCGCGGGGCTCCCGCAGTCCGTGCCGGGCTTTTCCGTGGACCGGATGTGCGCCGGCGCCATGACCGCCGTGACGAGCATCGCCGGCGGCGTCTCCTTCGGTGCGTACGACATCGCCGTCGCGGGCGGCGTGGAGCACATGGGGCGTCACCCCATGGGCGAGGGCGTGGACCCGAACCCCCGGTTCGTCAGCGAGAAGCTGGTCGACCAGTCGGCCCTTTTCATGGGCATGACGGCGGAGAACCTCCACGACCGCCTCCCCCACCTCACCAAGCAGCGCGCCGACGAGTACGCGGTGCGCAGCCAGGAGAAGGCCGCCAAGGCGTACGCCGACGGCAAGATCCAGGCCGACCTGGTGCCGATCTCGGTGCGCCGCACCAACGCGGAGGCCGGCGAGACCGGCTGGGGTCTGGCGACCGCCGACGAGCCGATGCGCCCGGGCACCACCCTCGAAAACCTCGCGGGCCTCAAGACGCCCTTCCGCCCGCACGGCCGCGTCACGGCCGGCAACGCGGCGGGCCTGAACGACGGTGCCACCGCCTCGCTGATCGCCGCCGAGGACGTGGCCCGCGAGCTGGGCCTGCCGGTCAAGATGCGCCTGGTGGACTTCGCCTTCGCGGGCGTCGAGCCCGAGGTCATGGGCATCGGTCCGGTTCCGGCGACGGAGAAGGCGCTGGCGAAGGCCGGGCTGTCCATCGACGACATCGGCCTGTTCGAGATCAACGAGGCGTTCGCCGTCCAGGTGCTGTCGCTGCTGGACCACTACGGCATCGCGGACGACGACCCGCGGGTCAACCAGTACGGCGGCGCGATCGCCTTCGGTCACCCGCTCGCGTCCTCCGGTGTGCGGCTGATGACGCAGCTGGCGCGGCAGTTCGAGGAGCAGCCGCACGTCCGTTACGGCATCACCACCATGTGCGTCGGCTTCGGCATGGGCGGCACGGTCATCTGGGAGAACCCGCACTTCGAGGGAGCAGGCAAGTGAGCACCACTACCGAACTGCTGAAGGGCGCGGCCGAGCTGTTCCCGGACGAGGTCGTCACGCAGGCGCACGTGCGGCACCTGGAGCTGCCGGGCGCCGGTACCTTCGCGCTGATCACGCTGGACAACGGCCTGGACCACACCAAGCCGACCACCTTCGGCCCGCAGTCGCTGGCGAACCTGAACGCCGCGATCGACCAGGTCGAGGCGGAGGCCAAGGACGGGAAGATCACCGGCGTCGGCATCACCGGCAAGCCGTTCATCTTCGCGGTCGGCGCCGACCTCAAGGGCGTCGAGCTGCTCAAGCGGCACGAGGACGCGCTGGCCATCGGCAAGGGCGGCCACGATGTCTTCAAGCGGCTGTCGGGCCTGGCCGTGCCGACATTCGCGTACTACAACGGCGCCGCGATGGGCGGCGGTGTCGAGGTCGGTCTGCACTGCACGTACCGCACCGTCTCCAAGGCGCTGCCCGCCTTCTCGCTGCCCGAGGTCTTCCTCGGCCTGGTGCCGGGCTGGGGCGGCTGTGTGCTGCTGCCGAACCTGATCGGCGCCGACCGCGCGGTCTCGGTGATCATCGAGAACTCGCTGAACCAGAACAAGCAGCTCAAGGGCCAGCAGGTCTTCGACCTCGGCATCGCCGACGCGATCTTCGAGGGTGCGGACTTCCTGGAGCAGTCGCTGCTGTGGACCGCTTCGGTCCTCAAGGGCGACACCGAGGTCGTACGGGCCGACGTCGACCGCGGCGAGGCGTGGGACCAGGCCGTGCAGCGCGGCAAGGCGATCGCGGACGGCAAGGTGCACGGCGCCGCCCCGGCCGCGTACCGCGCGCTGGACATCATCGCGGCCGCCAAGAACGGCGACCTGCGCCAGGGCTTCGACGCCGAGGACCAGGCCCTCGCGGACCTGATCATGGGCGGCGAGCTGCGCAGCGGCATCTACTCGTTCAACCTGGTGCAGAAGCGCGCCAAGCGTCCCGCCGGCGCGCCGGACAAGTCGCTCGCGCGCCCGGTGACCAAGGTGGGCGTGGTCGGCGCGGGCCTGATGGCCTCGCAGCTGGCGCTGCTGTTCGCGCGCCGTCTGGAGGTGCCGGTCGTGCTGACCGACATCGACCAGGCCCGTATCGACAAGGGCGTGGAGTACGTCCACGGCGAGATCGACAAGCTGCTTCTGAAGGGCCGCGTCAACCAGGACAAGGCCAACCGCCTCAAGGGCCTGGTCAGCGGCCACCTCGACAAGGCCGCCGCCTTCGGCGACGCGGACTTCGTCATCGAGGCCGTCTTCGAGGAGATGGGCGTCAAGCAGCAGGTGTTCGCCGAGGTCGAGGCGGTCGTGCCGGAGCACGCCATCCTCGCCACGAACACCTCGTCCCTCTCGGTCACCGAGATGGCGTCCAAGCTCAAGCACCCCGAGCGGGTCGTGGGCTTCCACTTCTTCAACCCGGTCGCGATCCTGCCGCTGCTGGAGATCGTGCGCGCGGAGAAGACCGACGACGCGTCGCTGGCCACCGCCTTCTCCGTCGCCAAGTCGCTGAAGAAGACGGCGGTGCTGGTCAAGGACGCCCCGGCGTTCGTGGTCAACCGCATCCTGACGCGCTTCATGGGCGAGATCCAGAACGTCATCGACGAGGGCACCCCCGTCGAGACCGCCGAGAAGGCCGTCGAGCCGCTCGGTCTGCCGATGTCGCCGCTGGTGCTGCTGGAGCTGGTCGGCCCGGCGATCGGCCTGCACGTCTCCGAGACGCTGCACGGCGCCTTCCCGGAGCGCTTCACCGTCTCGCCGAACCTGGCCGCCGTGGTCAAGGCCGGCAAGCGCGGCTTCTACGTGTACGACTCCGGCAAGCCGGAGCTGGACCCGGAGGTCAAGGCGCTCCTCAAGCAGGGCGACTCGGTGCTGACCGAGGAGCAGGTCCGCGACCGCGTCCTGGACGCCGTCGCGCAGGAGATCGGCCTGATGCTGGACGAGGGTGTCGTCGCCGAGGCGCAGGACATCGACCTGTGCCTGATCACCGGCGCGGGCTGGCCCTTCCACCTGGGCGGCATCACGCCGTACCTGGATCGTGAGGGTGTCTCGGAGCGCGTCAACGGCAAGAAGTTCCTGGCTCCGGGCGTCGCGAGCGTGCCCGCTTAAGGCAGGACGACCGTTTCGCCGACTGCCCTGGTACCGCTGTTCTCAGTGGTGCCAGGGCAGTCGCACGGGCGCGGCCGGCGTCCGGCCGTCGCGCAGGCCCGCGAGCAGCGGCGGCAGCCCGTACGGGAAGACGGTCTCCGCGGTGGCCGCCAGTTCGTCCGCCGTCCACCAGCGGTGCTCCGCCGTCGCGGCGCGTTCGTGTGGCTCGAAGCCACTGGTGTCGACCGTGTGCCGGACGACGCGGTGCAGGAAGAACACGTCCTCGAACACGCCGCTCGCCCAGGTCAGCTCCGCGTACCCGGAGGTATGGGCGACCAGTTGCCCCAGCGCGCCGGGGGTCACCCGAAGTCCCGTCTCCTCCGCCAGTTCCCGCGCCGCCGCGGCGGGCAGTGACTCCCCGGCAGAGTAGGCCGTTGCCGGGGCAGGCGACAGCGAATTCCGGCGCGGCGGCGCACGGTGGCGGCCCCGTACGCCGTCGGGGAGGCGCGTACGGGGCCGCGGCGTTCCCGGCCGGGTCAGGGACCCTGGCCGGGGTCTGCGGGCCCGGAGGGGGCCGTCTCCCGGTTTCCGGGCCGGTTCATGCGGCTGTGCGAGCGCCCGTAGGCGAAGTACACGACGAAGCCGATGAGCATCCAGACGCCGAAGCGCAGCCAGGTCTCCGCGGGCAGGTTGAGCATCAGCCACAGCGAGGCCAGCACCGACAGCGCCGGGACGAAGGGGACCAGCGGCGTACGGAAGGCGCGGGGCAGGTCGGGGCGGGAGCGGCGCAGGATGACCACGCCGAGGGCGACCACGACGAACGCGAACAGGGTGCCGATGTTGACCAGCTCGGCGAGTTCGTCGATCGAGGTGAAGCCGGCGACGACCGCGACCACGGCGCCGAGGGCGACGGTCGACCGGTACGGGGTGCCGAAGCGCGGGTGGACCTGTGAGAACACCTTCGGCAGCAGGCCGTCGCGGCTCATCGCGAAGAAGACCCGGCTCTGGCCGAGCAGCAGGATCATGCAGACCGACGTCAGGCCGACGGCGGCGCCGAAGCTGATCAGCCCCGCCCAGAAGGGGTGCCCGACGGACTTGAACGCGTCGGCGAGCGGGGCGTCCGTGGACAGTTCGCTGTACTTCTGCATGCCGGTGACGACGACCGAGACGGCGACGTACAGCACCGTGCAGATGGCCAGCGAGCCGAGGATGCCGCGCGGCACGTCGCGCTGCGGCAGGCGGGTCTCCTCCGCCGCGGTGGCGACGATGTCGAAGCCGATGAAGGCGAAGAAGACCACGGCGGCGGCCGCGAAGATGCCCATCACGCCGAAGGTGGCCGGAGTGAAGCCGAAGATCAGTTGGGACAGGGGGGCGGCGAGGCCGTCGCTGCCGCCGGTGGCCCGGCTCGGCGGGATGAAGGGCTCGTAGTTGGCGCCGGTGATGAAGAAGGCGCCCGCGATGATGACGAGGAGCACCACGGTGACCTTGATACCGACGATCACCGAGGTCACGCGGGACGACAGTTTCATGCCGACGACGAGGATCACGGTCAGGACCAGCACGAGGACGCAGGCGAGCAGGTCGAAGCCGAAGGCGCCGTCGTGCGTGCCGGACAGCCCTTGCGGCAGGTGGACCCCGGCGGTGTCCAGCAGCGAGCGGACGTAGCCGGACCAGCCGACGGCGACCACCGCGCAGCCCAGCGCGAGTTCCAGTACGAGGTCCCAGCCGATGATCCAGGCGGGCAGCTCGCCCAGGGAGGCGTACGAGAAGGTGTACGCCGAGCCGGCCACCGGCACGGTCGAGGCGAACTCCGCGTAGCAGAGCGCGGCCAGCGCGCAGACCAGGCCCGCGGCGACGAAGGCGAGGGCGACGGCGGGGCCCGCCGTCTCCTTGGCGATCTTGCCGGTGAGGACGAAGATGCCGGTGCCGATGACGACGCCGACACCGAAGACGGTCAGGTCGAGGGCGGAGAGGGACTTCTTGAGCGCGTGCTCCGGTTCCTCGGTGTCCCGGATCGACTGCTCGACGGTCTTGGTCCGGAACATGCCGTTCCCGCGGCCCCGGCCGCTCCACGCGCCGCCCGGCCTGCCCGGCCCGTGCTCCGCGCCCCGCTGTGTACTGCTCATGGGCCAACCTCCGCCTGGACGACCGTCGCGACTCGTGAACTGACCGAGTCTGCGCAATGGTCGGGACGAGTACGGTGCGGCGGGCCTGCACGCGGCGGGGATTCACCCGATGGTACGGACGGGTGGATATGCCGAAGGGCCGGTGGTTGCACCCGTTCGGGTGGCCCACCAGCCCATCGTATGACCGTTCAGCGGTGTTTGTGCGGTTCCTGCACGTCGGATTTATGCGGCCTTGGGCGGTCTTTACGCGTCCGTTGAACGACCTGCGCGTACGCGGCGGGCCGGCACGGTCACGCCGTACCGGCCCCTCCGGCTTCCGCCCCGCCTTCCGGTCAGTCCCGCGCGGCCTCGGCCCGCGCGGCGTCGACGGACCGGTCCGCGTCCTCGTACCGGCCGTCGATCTTGGAGACCAGACCGGTCACCTGCCGGGCGATGTCCGGGGCCGTCAGCCCGATCTCGGCCAGGATCTCCTTGCGGGAGGCGTGGTCGAGGAAGCGCTCCGGAATGCCGAAGTCACGCAGCGGAACGTCCACATTCGCGTCGCGCAGCGCCTGCGCGACCGCGGAGCCGACACCGCCCGAACGGCTGTTGTCCTCGACGGTGACCACGACGCGGTGCGCGTCGGCGAGCCCCGGCAGCGCCGCGTCGACGGGCTTGACCCAGCGCGGGTCCACGACCGTCGTCGAGATGCCCTGCTTGTCGAGCAGGTCGGCGATCTCCAGGCACATCGGGGCCAGCGCGCCCACCGACACCAGCAGCACGTCGGGCCGCTCGACACCCTCGGCGGGCTCGCGCAGCACGTCCATGCCGCCGACCCGGCCGACGGCCTCGACCGCCGGGCCGACCGCGCCCTTCGAGTAGCGCACGACGGTCGGCGCGTCGTCGACCTCGACGGCCTCGCGCAGCTGGGCGCGGACCTGGTCGGCGTCGCGCGGGGCCGCGATCCGCAGGCCCGGCACGACCTGGAGGATCGACATGTCCCACATGCCGTTGTGCGAAGCGCCGTCGGTGCCGGTGACACCCGCCCGGTCCAGGACGAAGGTGACGCCGCACTTGTGCAGCGCGACGTCCATCAGCACCTGGTCGAAGGCGCGGTTGAGGAACGTGGCGTACACGGCGAAGACCGGGTGCAGGCCGCCGGTGGCCAGGCCGGCGGCGGAGACGGCGCCGTGCTGCTCGGCGATGCCGACGTCGTACACCCGGTCGGGGAACGCCTTGGCGAACTTGTCCAGGCCGACCGGCTGCAGCATCGCGGCCGTGATCGCGACGACGTCTTCACGCTCGTGGCCCAGCTTGACCATCTCGTCGCCGAAGACGGAGGTCCAGTCGGCGCCGGAGGAGGCGATCGGCAGGCCCGTGTCGGGGTGGATCTTGCCGACGGCGTGGAAGCGGTCCGCCTCGTCCTGGAGGGCGGGCTGGTAGCCGCGGCCCTTCTCGGTGAGGCAGTGGACGATGACCGGGCCGCCGAAGCGCTTCGCGCGCTGCAGCGCGGACTCCAGGGCCACGATGTCGTGCCCGTCGATCGGCCCGACGTACTTGAGCCCCAGGTCCTCGAACATGCCCTGCGGCGCGATGAAGTCCTTCAACCCCTTCTTCGCGCCGTGCAGCGTCTCGTACAGCGGCCTGCCGACGACCGGGGTGCGCTCCAGCAGGTCCTTGCCGCGCGCCAGGAAGCGCTCGTAGCCGTCCGTCGTGCGCAGGGTGGCCAGGTGGTTCGCCAGCCCGCCGATGGTCGGCGCGTACGAGCGCTCGTTGTCGTTGACAACGATGACGAGGGGGCGGTCCTTGGCGGCCGCGATGTTGTTCAGCGCCTCCCAGGCCATGCCGCCGGTCAGCGCGCCGTCCCCGATGACGGCGACGACGTGCTGGTTCCTGCGCAGCACCTCGTTGGCCTTGGCCAGGCCGTCCGCCCAGCCCAGGACCGTGGAGGCGTGGCTGTTCTCGATCACGTCGTGCTCGGACTCGGCCTGCGAGGGGTAGCCGGACAGGCCGCCCTTCATCTTCAGCTTCGAGAAGTCCTGCCGCCCGGTGAGCAGCTTGTGGACGTAGGACTGGTGTCCCGTGTCCCACAGCACCTTGTCCTTCGGCGATTCGAAGACCCGGTGCAGGGCGATGGTCAGCTCGACCACACCGAGGTTGGGGCCGAGGTGCCCACCGGTCTTGGAGACGGCGTCGACGAGGAACGTACGGATCTCCCCCGCCAGCTGCTCCAGCTGCTCCGGGCCCAGTCGGTCCAGATCGCGCGGTCCCTTGATACGGGTCAGCAGCGCCACCCGTGCCTCCTTGCTGTCGAGCTGGTTCGAGCGATGTGTACAGATTCGCTAGGTTGTAGCTGGCTCTGGCTGGTCGAGCTTGCCGATCTGCCGAGTCTAATGTTCCGCCTGCGGCGGCGGAGAACGGGCCTTGCGATGTATGTCACGCGGATGGCCGTCCCCGCCGCGCCTCCGGCACGCACCCGGCCCCCCGCCCTCACAAACGACGAGCGCCACAACCACATGGTTGCGGCGCTCATGGTGATCTTTTCCTCCCCCACCCCCACTCGCGCGGGGCTGCCAATCCGGCCGGAGGGGACGTGCAGGGGGGTGTCCCCGCAGCCGACAGCTCGCTACACCAGGTTCAGCTTTCCAGACATGGCGTCCGCGAGTGCGGTGAGGAGACACCCCCCTGCGCGGCCCCGACCCAACCACAACCAGCGCAACCCCGCGCGAAGCGCAAAGCCCGCGCGCAGCGCAAACAGCGGAAAACCGCGCGCGTAGCGCGCTACGCGCGCCCCGCCGTCTTCTGCGTGCGCCGCGACACGGAGTCGATGACGACCGCCGCCAGCAGCACAGCTCCCGTGATCATGAACTGGACCGCCGAGGCGATGCCCAGGAGGGCCATGCCGGAGGCGATGGACTGGATGACGAGGACGCCCAGGAGCGCGGACCACGTCTTGCCGCGCCCGCCGAACAGGCTCGTGCCGCCGATGACGGCCGCGGCGATCGCGTTCATGAGGAGGCTGCCGGCGCCGGAGGACTGGTTGGCGGCGTTGATCTGGGAGGCCAGGAACATGCCGCCGACGGCGGCCATCGTGCCGGCGAGGGAGAAGACGGAGATGCGGATGAACGGGACGTTGATGCCCGCGCGCCGCGCCGCCTCGACGCTGCCGCCCAGGGCGAAGACCTGGCGGCCGTACGAGGTGCGCCGCAGCACGAAGTCGAGGGCGACGACCACGCCGAGGAAGATGACCACCGCGAGCGGCAGGCCCTTGTACTGGTTGAGCAGCCAGGCGACCAGGTAGGCGGGGACGGCCAGCACGGCCGTGCGCAGGAGTACCTCGCTCAGCGGCCGGCTGGGCACGCCGGCGGCCTCGCGGCGGCGCGAGTCGAGCAGGGAGAGGCTGAGGAAGGCGAGGACGGCGACGGTGGCGAGCCCGTACGCGGCGGCGATGTCGCTGAAGTAGTAGTTGGTCAGCTGGGCGACGAGCCCGCTGTCGTCGAGGTTGATGGTGCCGTTCGACCCGAGGATCTGCAGCATCAGGCCGTTCCAGCCGAGCAGTCCGGCGAGGGTGACGACGAAGGCGGGGACGCCGATGCGGGCGAAGAAGAAGCCGTGCAGGGCGCCGGTCACGGTGCCGGTGAGGACGGCGAGGAGCAGGGCGAGCCATTCCGGCAGGCCGTTGTTGATGTTGAGGACGGCGAAGACCGCGGCGGCCAGGCCGCTGACCGAGCCGACGGACAGGTCGATCTCGCCGAGGATGAGGACGAAGACGATGCCGACGGCGATCAGGCCGGTGCCGGCGGCCGTCACGAAGAGGTTCGAGAGGTTCTCGGCGCCGAGGAAGGCCGCGTCCTGGAGCTGGAAGACGATGCCGATGACGACGAGGCCGACGACGACGGGCAGGGAGCCCAGTTCGCCGCTGCGCAGCTTGCGGCGGAATTCGTCGAGGTAGCCCTTGAAGCCCTGCTGGCGTACGAGCAGGCGCGGGTCGACGGCGGTGACGGCGCCCGCTGCGGGGGCCGAGCCGGCCGGGTCGTCGCCGGTCTTGGAGAGGTTGGTGGTCACGTCCGGTCCTCCGCGGTGCGGGCCTTGCGCCGGGTCACGGCGTTGTCCGTGGCTCCGGTGATGGCGGAGATGATCTCTTCCTGGCTGGTGGTGCGGACGTCGAAGGTGCCGTTGTTGCGGCCCAGGCGCAGGACCGCGACCCGGTCGGCGACGGCTTTGACGTCGGCCATGTTGTGGCTGATGAGGATGGTGCCGAGGCCGCGTTCCCGCAGTCGTTCGACGAGGTCGAGGACCTGGGCGGTCTGTTCGACGCCGAGGGCCGCGGTGGGCTCGTCGAGGATGACGACCTTGGGGTCGCCGAGCAGCGAGCGGGCGATGGCGACGGTCTGCCGCTGGCCTCCGGAGAGCGAGGCGATGGGGATGCGGACGCTCGGGATGCGGATGGAGAGCGTGGCGAGCAGTTCGCGGGAGCGGCGTTCCATCTCGACCTCGTCCAGCACCGAGGCGCGGGCGATCTCGCGGCCGAGGAAGAGGTTGCCGACGACGTCGAGGTTGTCGCACAGCGCGAGGTCCTGGTAGACGGTCGCGATGCCCAGTTCCTGGGCGGTGTGCGGCCGGTCGACGGTGACGGGCCGGCCCTCCCACTCGATGACGCCGGCGTCGGCGGGCCCGACGCCGGCGATCGCCTTGACGAGGGTGGACTTGCCGGCGCCGTTGTCGCCGACCAGGGCGACGACCTCGCCGGGGTGGATCTCCAGTTCGACGTCGGTGAGTGCTTGCACGGCACCGAACCGCTTGGAGATTCCGCGCAACGCCAGCACGGGCGTAGCGGACACGTGAATCATCTCCTTCGCCGCCTGACCGGCGGGGGATGTGCCGTCCGGCGCCCCGGCCCGCGGGCGGGGCGGGGCGCCGGACGGGCGGGAAGGGCTTACTTCAGACCGGCCTGGTCGCAGGCGGACTGGAACTTGGCGGTGCAGATCTCGGCCTTGGTGAAGAAGCCCTCTTGGCCGACATACTTCGAAATATCGGCCTTGGTCAGCGCGAACGGCGTGACGATGACGGACGGCACCTTCTTCTCGGTGGCGCTGTCGACGGTGGTCTTGGCGACCGAGTCCAGCTTCTTGCCCTGGGCGAGGGCGACGGCCATCGAAGCGGCGGCGTCGGCCTCCGGCTTGTAGGGCTTGTAGACGCTCATGAACTGCTCGCCGATGAGGATGCGCTGCACGGCGGAGAGTTCGGCGTCCTGCCCGGTGACCGGCGGGAGCTTGGTGAAGCCGGCGCTCTTGAGGGCGGTGATGATGCCGCCGGCCATGCCGTCGTTGGCGGAGTAGACGCCGATGATCTTGTCTTTGCCGAGCGAGGAGATGGCGCCCTTCATGTTCTCGTTGGCGTTCTCCGGCTTCCACTCCTTGGTGTCGTACTCCTTGCCGATCTTGACTTTGCCGTCGAGTACGGAGTGCGCGCCGTCCTTGTACATCTTGGCGTTCGGGTCGGTGATCGACCCGTTCATCATGACGATCTCGCCCTTGTCGACGTTGTCGCCGAGCGCCTGCAGCAACGATTCGCCCTGGATCTTGCCGACGCGCTCGTTGTCGACGGAGGTGTACGCCTTGATCGGGCCCTCGGCCAGCCGGTCGTAGGCGACGACGGGGATGCCCTTGTCGTTGGCCTTCTTGACCGAGGAGGCTATGGACTTGGCGTCCACCGCGTCCAGGATCAGGGCGTCGACCTTCTTGGTGATCATCGTGTCGACCTGCTGCTGCTGGACGGAGGGGTCCTGCTTGGCGTTGTCGTAGAGGATCTCGGTGTCCTTGCCCGCCAGCTCGCGGATCTTCTTCTCGATCAGCGGCTTGTCGAACCGCTCGTACCGCGCGGTCTGGTTCTCGGGCAGCAGGAGGCCGATGGTCAGCGGCCCCTTCCCGTCCTTCTTGGCGCCCCCGTCACCGCCGGCTTCCTTCGCGGAGCCGCAGGCGGCGAGGCCCGCGGCCATGGAGACGGCGGCAGCGGCCACGGCAGCACGACGCAGATGCGTGTTCACGGTGAAACCTCCCTGACGAGGCCGCGTCGTTGCGGCCGAGGTGGCTGGAAGTCAACTCGGCCGCTCGCAGACCGTCAAGGAGTAAATACTTAACGAGATGACAACGGTGCCATGCGTTAGCTGTGTGAACTCAGCGTGCGGCACGTACGTCAGGCAATGGCCGAGGTGCCGGTGCCGTCACCGAGACGGGGACCGGCGCCCGCCGGCGCCGCCGGAGCCTTCCGTCCGCCCGACTGCACGGTCCCCTCCGCGGGCAGCGCGCCGTCCAGCAGCGTCGAATCGCCCATCTCGCTCAGTACGAGCGCCAGCGCCCCCAGCACCTCGGCCCGGCCGCCGAGCGTCCCCGGCACGACGCCCAACTGCCGTGCGGCGCTGGGGATCGCGTACCGCGACACCGACTCCCTGATCGGCCCCAGCACCAGTTCCCCGGCCTCCGCGAGGTCGCCGCCGAGCACCACCCGGCTCGGGTTGAGCAGGTTGCACAGGTTGGCCACGCCGCTGCCGATGTGCCGCCCCACGTCCCCGATCACCCGGCGGCAGCCGGGGTCGCCGTCCCGGGCCAGCCGGACCACCTCCGCCATGGTCAGGTCGGGCCCGTGGCTGGGCTGGAGCAGCGGGAGCACGTACCGGGCGGCGGTGAAAGTCTCCAGGCAGCCGCGGTTGCCGCAGCGGCAGACCGGCCCGGACTCGTCGAGCGTGATGTGCCCGATCTCGCCCGCCGTGCCCCCGGGGCCGCGGTAGATCCGGCCGCTGATGACCAGGCCGGCGCCGACGCCGCTGGCGACCTTGATGTACGCGAGGTCGGCGGCCCCGCGGCCGCTGCCCCACACCAGCTCCCCCAGCGCGCCGAGGTTGGCGTCGTTGTCGACGTACACGCACACGCCGAGCCGGTCGGCCAGCTCCTCGCTCGGGTTGGTGCCGCTCCAGCCCGGGAGGATGGCGGTCGAGCCGAGCGTGCCGGACTCGACGTCGATGGGGCCCGGGACGCCGAGGCCGACGCCGATGACCTTGCCCGGACCGACGCCGGTCGCCGCGATCAACCGGTTGACCAGGCGCTCGGCCCGGTCGAAGCCGTCCGCGGCGGAGGCGTCCACGTCGATCGGCTCGGTTTCCTCAGCGAGCACCTGGTGGGCGAGGTTGCCGACCGCGACCCGCAGGTGCGAGTGGCCGAAGTCGACGCCCACGACGATGCCGGCGTCCCCGGAGAGCGAGACGCTGCGGGCCCGGCGGCCGCCGGCCGAGGTGGGGGTGACCTCGACGGTCCCGGCGTCCTTCAGTTCCCGCACGATGTTGGAGACCGTGGCCGCCGACAGGCCCGTGGTCCGGGCGATCTCCGCCTGGGTGAGCGAGCCCGCCATGCGCACCGCGCGTACGACCCGCTCCAGGTTGGCCCGGTGCAGCGAGGACTGCGAACCCGGAGTCTCCATCGACTCATCCACTCCCGCCTGTAGTGCCCGGCGCGACGACCGGCCACCGGCCGGGCCTCACCGATGGGACCCGGCGTGTCTCCAACATGTGAATCTAAGCTGACGTGCCCGGGTCCTGTTCCGTCAAGTCCTCGACCGGGTACACGGCGCCTGTGGCCAAAACCAGGCCGTCCGCCGGGCGCACCGGAAGCGGCCCCCGCGGATGGGCGGGGGCCGCTCGGCCGTTCGGCGTACGCCGTGCCGGTGACCGGCCGTCGGCTACTTCAAGGCGCCCGCCGTCAGGCCCGCCACCACCTGCCGCTGGAAGACGATGTACGCGGCGAGCACCGGCAGCATCGCGATCGTCAGGCCCGCGAACAGGCCGGACCAGTCGCCCTTGTACCCCTGGCTGACCGCCAGCGCGACCAGCCCCTGGGTCAGCATCTTCTTGTCCGGGTCGCCGACGTTCAGCACCGTCGGCAGCAGGTACTGGTTCCACTGCCCGAGGAAGTTGAAGATGCCGACGCTGATCAGCCCCGGCTTCGCCATCGGCAGCATGACCTGGAAGAACGTGCGCGTGTGTGACGCGCCGTCAATGAGCGCGGCCTCCGCCACCGACGTCGGCAGCGTTTTGAAGAAGCCGCTGAGGAAGAAGACGGTGAACGGCAGGGAGTAGCCGATGTAGACCAGGATCAGGCCGTGGTAGGTGTCCAGCAGGGCCATGTTCTTCATGACGAAGAACAGCGGGACCAGCGCCAGGATGATCGGGAATCCCATTCCGCCCACGAACAGGAAGTAGATGAAGCGGTTGCCCGGGAAGTCGAACCGGGCCAGTACGTACGCCGCCATCGAACCCAGCAGCATCGTGCCGATCAGCGAGCCGCCCACGACGATCAGCGAGTTGAAGAAGTACTGGCCCATGTTGGCCTTGTCCCAGGCGCGCGACCAGTTGTCGAAGTGCAGCGCCGACGGCAGGCCCCAGGGCGAGCCGAAGATCTCCCCGTCGTCCTTGAAGGAGCTGACCACCGCCCACAGCAGCGGCATGGTCACCAGCAGGCCCCAGATGACCAGCACCCCGTGCGAGAAGACGTTCAGGGCCCTTCCCTCGCCGCCCTCGCCGCGCTTGCGGGCCCCGCCGCCCCGGCCCGCCGTGACCGGGGTCTTGGTCTGCACGCTCATCAGAACTCCAGTCGTTCGCGCCGGCCCAGCCGCATGACGACGGCCGAGAAGATCAGGGTCACTATCAGCAGGGAAACGCCGATCGCGGTGGCGTATCCGGCCTGACCGTCGCGGAAGGTCTTCTGATAGACGTACAGCGGCAGGACCTCGGTGGAATAGTCGGGGCCGCCTGGCCCGACGCTCATGATCTGCACGAACGCGAAGGCCGCCACGTCCAGGGCCAGAATTCCCATGTAGATCCAGCCGGTCTGCACGGTGTCCCAGAGCAGCGGCAGGGTGATTCTGAAGAACGTGTTGATCCGGTTCGCCCCGTCCAGCAGCGCGGCCTCGTAGTAGTCCTTCGGTATCGAACTCATGCCGGCCGAGAAGAGGACGACATAGAAGCCGACGTTGGCCCAGATCATCGCGCCCATGATGCACCAGAGCGCGAGCTGCGGGTCCCCCAGCCAGTCGGGCTGCACGTTGTCCAGCCCGATCGCCTGGAAGAACGCGTTGAGCGCGCCGCTCTCCGGGTTGTACGCGAACTGGAAGAGCAGGGCGACGATCGGGATCGACAGCACCTGCGGGAAGAAGTAGAGAATCTTGTACGTGCCCGAGCCGCGCACGCCGCCGATGACCGCCTTCTTCCTGCGGCGGCCACCGACGTTGAGCATGAAGGCGAAGAACAGTCCGAGCGAGAGCGTCACCACCGGCAGCAGCAGCAACAGCGTCACACTGTTTCCCACCGCGGCCCAGAAAACGCTGTCCTTGAAGAGGCGCGTGTAGTTGTCGAACCCGACCATCTTCATGTCCGAGCTCAGGCCGGTCCAGTCCGTGAAGGAGTAGTAGATCGCCTGCACGAACGGCGATATCACGAAGATCGCGTATATCGCCAGCGGAACGACCAGGAACCCCGCGATGAAGCGGTATTTACCGTGCTGCATGACTACCGATCCCGTTCTTTCCCCGCGGCGTGCGCAACCGCCACCGCTGGTGACGCGTCCGACGCACGGTCAGCGCTTGTACTTCTTGACGCTGCTGTCCTCACGCGTCTCGTCCGCGTACTTCTGGATCTTGGTGATCGCTTCGTCGGGAGTCATGCGGCCCGCCATCATCTCGCCCAGCGCGCCGACGCCGATCTTCTCTTTCTGCAGCGCCACGTACCAGTCCTGCAGGCGCGGGTTGACGATGTTCTTGCCGGCCTTTTCGAGCGCCTGCTGCGCCGAATTCAGGCCCGGGGGCAGGGTCAGGCCCTCGGTGCCGCCGTTGAGCGAGGTCAGCGAGGAGACCTGCTTGATGAAGTTCTGCGAGGACTTCTTGCCGAGCATGATGCGCAGCATTTCCATGCCGCCGGGGGCGTTCTTGGCCTGCTTCGGCACGATGTACGGTTCGCCGCCGGAGGCCCAGATGGTGCCGAACGGCATCTTGTCCGAGCCGGAGAGGCTGGACGGGGCGCCGACCGAGAGCTGGAAATCGGGGTTCTTCTCGATCTGCTTGGCCGACTCGTTCTCCACCCACGAGCCGTTCGGGATGAAGAGGGCCTTGCCCTCGGCCCACGCCTTCTGCGACTGGAGGTGGTCGAGTCCGGGCGAGCCCTTGAGGACGTACCCCTTTTTGTAGAGCTCGTAGTACGCCTCGAAGGCCGCCTTGACCGCCGGGTCCTTCCAGGCGTTCGGCTCCAGGTTGTCGATCTTGCGCAGCACCTCTTCGCCGCCGATCTTGGCTATGAAGGGGTACAGGCTGAACGGCAGGTAGTACGGGTACTTGCCGGGGTAGGTCCACCCGGCGACGCCCTTCTTCTTCGCCTTCTCGCACACGGCGAGCATCTCTTCCCAGGTCTCCGGGTATTCGGCGTCGGCGATCTTCTTCAGGTTGGTCTTGGAATACCAGACCCCGTAGACCGTGTACGCGTAGTACATGATCCAGGTTTCCTTGCCGCCGAACTGGCCCATTTCCACGACGCCGGGACGCAGGGTGTCGCGCACCTTCTTGTCCGGGTCGTCGATCGACGGGGCGTCGAGCAGCGGGGTGAGGTCGGAGAGCTGGTTCTTGCTGACGAGCGTGCCGAAGTCCATCTGTTCGGCGCCGGAGTTGTCGACGAGGTCCGGCGGATTGCCGCCGTTGAAGCGCGGCTGCAGCGTGGACTGGATCTTCTGGGTGGAGGAGATCTTGACCTTGTCCTTGGTCTTCGGGAAGGCGGCGACGTATTCGGCCCGGGCGTCCTTGGCGTACTTGTCACCGAATCCGCCGTCGAAGATGACGACGTCGAGGGCCGCGGTCTCATTGACCGCCAGCGGGTTCTTGGCGGATTTCTTTCCCTTTTCGACCTTCTCGCCGCCGCCACCGCCGCTGCCGGCGCACGCCGACAGCGCGCTCATGGCCGGTACGGTGACGATCCCCAGGGCCGCGGCCCGCTTGATCAGGTCACGGCGGCTGAAATCTGAGGTGGATCCCATGCGCAAGTCCTCGCCTTCTTCAGGACTCAGGCGGTGTACCGGAGCCACCCCGGCACCGCGGGTCAGATGAAGCTGAGTTGTACGGGATGTGCACCGGGCACGCTAGAGATGTGCGGGGCCGATTTCACGTGCTGCTCCGCAGGTCCCCCCGGGTCCGCGACGTCGTTCGCACAGTCGCTCGGACGCCGACAGGTATAGTCCACTTCACGTCAACTCGGCAAGATCGTAAGCAAGTTCGGGCCGCCATCTTTCCCGAGTTGAGACCTCGCCGGTATGCGTCGCCGGGGCCGCAGACTTCTGGCCGCCGTTCGCAGGGTCACCCTTGACAACAAAGGCCCCACGCACCTTACTTATCTCTGCATTACGCACCTGACAACGATGTCAGCACTGTGGGAATGTCGCCTTCTTGAGAGGTACGCGTGCGGCTCAGACACCGGCACGGATTTCTGCCCGGCACGGCCCGCCCCGTCGCGCTGGCGGCCGCGGCCCTGCTCGTCCTGACGGCGCAGGCCCCCGCCGTCGCCTCCCCGCCACGGGAATCACCCGCCTCACCGGAGTTCAGCTCCTCCTTCGAGAGCGGCGATCCGCCGCCCGCCTGGAACGACACCGTCGAGACCGGCACCGACGGCACCGCCAAAACCTCCGGCGTCGGCCCGGAGAGCGGCCCCGGCACCGGCATGAGCAGCCGTACCGACTCCGGGCCCACCTCGTCCCCCACCGCCAAGACGAACGCCGGGTTCAGCGGGCTGCGGGCGCTGCGGTACGCGGGCACCCACACCGCCGCCGGCCGCGGCTACTCGTACAACAAGGTCTTCGACGTCAACACGCGCGTCACGCGCGCCACGTCGCTGTCGTACAAGGTCTTCCCCGAGATGGCGGCGACCGACCTGTCCTACCCCGCGACCCACGTAGCGCTCGACCTGGCCTTCACCGACGGCACCTACCTCAGCGAGCTGGGCGCCACCGACCAGAACGGCGCCTTGCTGACCCCGCAGGGCCAGGCCGCCGCCAAGACGCTCTACGTCAACCAGTGGAACCACCGCCAGTCGCGGATCGGCGCCGTCGCGGCGGGCAAGACCGTCGACCGCATCCTGGTGGCGTACGACTCCCCCGCCGCGCCGAAGACCACCCCGGCCTTCCGCGGCTGGGTGGACGACGTCCGCATCGGCCCCGAGGCCCCGGACAAGGCGCCCGCCCACCTCTCCGACCACGTGTCGACCACCCGCGGCACCCTCTCCAGCGGCAGCTTCTCCCGCGGCAACACCTTCCCGGCCACCGCCGTGCCGAACGGCTTCAACTTCTGGACGCCGGTGACCAACGCGGGCTCCACCGACTGGCTGTACGAGTACGCGCGCAAGAACAACGCCGACAACCTGCCCACCCTCCAGGCGTTCGCCGCCAGCCACGAACCGAGCCCCTGGATGGGCGACCGGCAGACCTTCCAGGTCATGCCGTCCACCGCCGCCGGCACGCCGGACGCCGCCCGTACCGCCCGCGCGCTGCCCTTCCACCACGCCAACGAGACCGCCAGGCCGCACCACTACGGCGTCACCTTCGACAACGGCCTCAGGGCTGACATCGCACCGGCGGACCACGCGGCGCTGATGCGCTTCACCTTCCCCGGCGACGACGCGAACCTGATCTTCGACAACGTCAACAACAACGGCGGACTCACGCTCGACACCGAGCGGGGCGTCGTCACCGGGTTCTCGGACGTCAGGAGCAACTCGTCGGTCGGCGCGACCCGGTTGTTCGTCTACGGCGTGCTGGACGCGCCCGTGACGGCGGGCGGCAGGCTGAGCGGCGGCGGTGGCCCGGACGTGACGGGCTATCTGAAGCTGCGCCCTGGCGCCGGCCGTACGGTCACGCTGCGCATCGCCACCTCCCTGATCGGCGTCGACCAGGCGCGGGCCAACCTGGAACGCGAGATTCCGGCGGGCGTCCCGTTCGAACGGGTCAGGGACCGCGCACGGGCGCAGTGGGACGGCATCCTCGGCCGCGTCGAGGTGGAGGGCGCGAGCCGGGACCGCCTCGTCACCCTCTACTCCAACCTCTACCGGCTCTACCTCTACCCCAACTCCGGCTTCGAGCAGGTCGGCGGGCGCAGCCGGTACGCGAGCCCCTTCTCGCCGCGGACCGGCCCCGACACCCCGACGCACACCGGTGCGAAGATCGTCGACGGCGCGGCCTACGTCAACAACGGCTTCTGGGACACCTACCGCACCACCTGGCCCGCCTATTCCCTGCTCACACCGGCGCGGGCGGGGAAGATGGCCGACGGTTTCGTCCAGCAGTACAAGGACGGCGGCTGGATCTCCCGCTGGTCCTCCCCCGGTTACGCGGACCTGATGACCGGCACCAGTTCGGACGTGGCGTTCGCCGACGCCTACGCGAAAGGCGTGCGTTTCGATGCCGCGGCGGCCTATGAAGCGGCGGTGAAGAACGCCACCGTCGTACCGCCCAGCCCCGGTGTCGGCCGCAAGGGCATGAACACCTCGCCGTTCCTCGGTTACACGTCCACGAGCACCAAGGAAGGCATGTCCTGGGCGCTGGAGGGATATCTGAACGACTACGGCATCGCCCGGATGGGACAGGCGCTGTACGAGAAGACGAAGAAGACCCGCTACAAAGAGGAATCCGCGTACTTCCTCAACCGTGCCCGCAATTACGTCAAGCACTTCGACGCAAAGGTCGGGTTCTTCCAGGGCAAGGACGCGGCCGGAAACTGGCGGCTGCCGCCCGACCGGTTCGACCCGCGCGTCTGGGGCCACGACTACACCGAGACCAACGCCTGGTCCTTCGCCTTCACCGCGCCCCAGGACACCCGCGGCCTGGCCAACCTCTACGGCGGCCGGGCGGGCCTGGCGAGGAAACTGGACGCCTACTTCGCCACCCCGGAGACCGCCGCCAGGGAATTCGCCGGCTCGTACGGCAACGTCATCCACGAGATGACCGAGGCCCGGGACACCCGGATGGGCATGTACGGGCACAGCAACCAGCCGGCGCACCACATCGCCTACGCCTACGACGCCGCCGGGCAGCCGTGGAAGACGCAGGAGAAGGTCCGCGAAGTGCTCTCGCGCCTCTATCTCGGCAGCGAGATCGGCCAGGGTTACCCGGGTGACGAGGACAACGGCGAGATGTCCGCGTGGTACGTCTTCAGCGCCCTCGGTTTCTATCCGCTGGTGATGGGGTCGCCCGAATACGCGGTCGGCTCGCCGCTGTTCACGAAGGCCACCGTCCATTTGGAGAACGGCCGCGATCTCGTCGTCAGCGCGCCGCGCAACAGCGCGCGCAATGTGTACGTGCAGGGGCTGCGGGTCAACGGGAAGGCGTGGCATTCCACCGCGCTGCCGCACGCGCTGCTCGCCCGTGGCGGCACCCTCGAATTCGCGATGGGCCCGCGGCCGTCCTCCTGGGGTACCGGCGAGAACGCGGCGCCGTCGTCCGTCACGCGGGACGACCGGGTGCCCGCGCCCGACGGCGACCTGGCCGTACCGGACGGCGGTCCGCTGCTAGACGACACGTCGGACACCTCGGCGTCCTTCACCTCGGCCCCGGTCGCGCTCGAGTCGGCGGCGCGGGTGACCTCGTACACCCTCACCTCGTCGGCGAAGGGCGAGGCCCCGGCCGGCTGGGTCCTGGAGGGGCTCGGGAGCGACGGCACCTGGCGCGCGCTGGACCGGAGGGAGGGCGAGTCCTTCTCCTGGGACCGGCAAACTCGGGTATTCCAGGTGAAATCCCCCGGCACCTACGCCCGTTACCGGCTGACCCCCGCACACCGGGCCACGCTGGCGGAGGTCGAGCTGATCGGTCCGGTGCGTCGGGCCTCCGGCGCCGACTGATCGGACCGTACGTAAACCAGTTGACATGTGAAGACCTTGTGCAAAGATCCAGAGGATCCCGCAACGCGCCTCATGTAGGCGCGTTGCGTCTCATCACATGGCAAATGGAGAATTACGTGGCCAAACTTCCCGGCCGTAAGCACGGACGCGCCCTGTCGCGCCTGGCTGTCGCGGCGGTCGCCGCCGCCCTGGTCGGCACCAGCGCCTCGGCAGCGGTGGCCGACGCCCCGGCGCCCGCCCCCGTGAAGAAGCTCAGCAAGGCGGCGCAGGCGGCGCCGAAGGCCGGGGCGACCGCCCGCGCCAAGGCCGCATCGGCCACCCCCGTGTTCGGCCTCTTCGGCATCGAGCGCTCCTCCGGCTTCCTGTACCAGTACACCCTGGACGGCCAGGGCGGGCTCGACGACCGGATGTTCGTCACGGACGGCTGGGACCTGCTCAAGGCCGCGTCCCCGGTCGACAACAACGGCGACGGTGACCGGGACGGCATGTGGGCGTGGGACAACGCCGGCAACCTGTACTTCAACTCCCCGACCGAGAGCCGTACGGTCGGCGGCGGCTGGAACATGTACAACAAGGTGCTGTCGCCGGGCGACATCGGCGGCGCCGGGGCGTACGACGTCCTCGCCCGCGACCCCTCGGGCGTGCTGTGGGCCTACCTGGGCTACGACAACGGCCAGGTGTCCTCGCGGGTCAAGATCGGTGGCGGCTGGAACGCCTACACCCAGATCACCGGCAAGGGCGACCTGACCGGCGACGGCCAGGCCGACATCGTGGCCCGGGACGCCTCCGGCGTCCTGTGGCTCTACAAGGGCACCGGCGACTACAAGGCGCCCTTCGAGCCGCGCACCAAGATCGGCGCGGGCTGGAACATGTACAACGCCCTCGTCTCCACCGGTGACGTGGACCTCGACGGCCGCGCGGACCTGATCGCCCGCGGCAACGACGGCACGCTGTGGCTCTACAAGGGCACCGGCAACGCCTCGGCGCCCTTCGAGCCGCGCAAGCAGATCGGCTTCGGTTACAACATCTACAGCTGGATGTTCTAACCCCTGCGGCAGGAGCAACGACCGAGGGCCGCACCCCCCAGCGGGGGGTGCGGCCCTTGTCGTGCCGCCGCTCGCGCGGCGGCCGTGCGGCTTACTTGCGGATCAGCGAGCGCAGCACGTACTGCATGATGCCGCCGTTGCGGTAGTAGTCCGCCTCGCCGGGGGTGTCGATGCGCACCTTGGCGTCGAACTCCACGTCACCGGCCTTGACCTTGACGGTCTCCGGGATGCCGCCGTCGTTCAGGGCGGTGACGCCGGTGATGTCGAAGGTCTCCTCGCCGGTCAGGCCCAGGGACTGCGCGGAGGCGCCCTCGGGGAACTGGAGCGGCAGGACGCCCATGCCGATCAGGTTCGAGCGGTGGATGCGCTCGTAGGACTCGGCGATGACGGCCTTGACGCCGAGCAGCGCGGTGCCCTTGGCGGCCCAGTCGCGGGACGAGCCGGAGCCGTACTCCTTGCCGGCCAGGATGACCAGCGGGATGCCGGCCGCCTGGTAGTTCTGCGACGCGTCGTAGATGAACGACACCGGGCCGTCCGCCTGCGTGAAGTCACGCGTGAAGCCGCCCTCGGTGCCCGGCGCGATCTGGTTGCGCAGGCGGATGTTGGCGAACGTGCCGCGGATCATGACCTCGTGGTTGCCGCGGCGCGAGCCGTAGCTGTTGAAGTCGCGGCGCTCGACGCCGTGCTCCGTGAGGTACTGGCCGGCCGGGGTGTCGGCCTTGATCGCACCGGCCGGGGAGATGTGGTCGGTGGTGACCGAGTCGCCCAGCTTGGCCAGGACGCGGGCGCCCTGGACGTCGGAGACCGGGCTGGTCTCCATCGTCATGCCCTCGAAGTACGGGGGCTTGCGGACGTAGGTGGACTGCGGGTCCCACTCGAAGGTGTTGCCGGTCGGGATCGGCAGCGCCTGCCACTGGGCGTCGCCCGCGAAGACGTCCTCGTACGACTTGGAGAACATGTCCTCGCCGATGGCGTTGGCCACGACGTCGTTGACCTCGGCCTCGGAGGGCCAGATGTCCTTGAGGTAGACCGGGTTGCCGTCCTGGTCGGTGCCGAGCGCCTCGGTGGTGATGTCCACCTTCATGGAGCCGGCGATGGCGTACGCGACGACCAGCGGCGGGGACGCCAGGTAGTTCATCTTGACGTCGGGGTTGATCCGGCCCTCGAAGTTGCGGTTGCCGGAGAGCACCGAGGTGACCGCGAGGTCGGCCTCGTTGATCGCCTTCGAGATCTCCTCGTCCAGCGGACCGGAGTTGCCGATGCAGGTGGTGCAGCCGTAGCCGACCAGGTTGAAGCCCAGCTTGTCCAGGTAGGGCGTCAGGTTCGCCTTGTCGAAGTAGTCGGTGACGACCTTCGAGCCGGGGGCGAGGGTGGTCTTGACCCAGGGCTTGCGGGACAGGCCCTTCTCGACCGCCTTCTTGGCCACGAGCGCCGCGGCGACCATGACGTAGGGGTTCGAGGTGTTGGTGCAGGAGGTGATCGCGGCGACGGTGACGGCGCCGTGGTCGATCTCGAACACCGAGCCGTCGGCGGCGACGACCTGGGTCGGCTTGCTGGGCGTGCCGTTGGAGACCGCGGGGGCGTCGGAGGCCGGGAAGGACTCCTTGCCCGCCTCGTCGAGGTCCGCCTCGCTGACGTAGTTGCGCACGTCCTGCGCGAACTGCCGGGCGGCCTCGGCCAGGACGATGCGGTCCTGCGGGCGCTTGGGGCCGGCGATCGACGGGACGACCGTGGAGAGGTCCAGCTCCAGCTTCTCGGAGAAGTCCGGCTCGGCGGCCGGGTCCAGCCACAGGCCCTGCTCCTTGGCGTACGCCTCGACCAGGGCGACCTGCTGCTCGGAGCGGCCGGTCAGCTTCAGGTAGTTCAGCGTCTCGTCGTCGATCGGGAAGATCGCGGCGGTGGAGCCGAACTCCGGCGACATGTTGCCGATGGTGGCGCGGTTGGCCAGCGAGGTGGCGGCGACGCCCTCGCCGTAGAACTCGACGAACTTGCCGACGACACCGTGCTTGCGCAGCATCTCGGTGATGGTCAGCACCAGGTCGGTGGCGGTGGTGCCGGGCTTGAGCTCACCGGTCAGCTTGAAGCCGACGACGCGCGGGATGAGCATGGAGACCGGCTGGCCCAGCATCGCGGCCTCGGCCTCGATGCCGCCGACGCCCCAGCCCAGCACGCCCAGGCCGTTGACCATGGTGGTGTGCGAGTCGGTGCCGACGAGGGTGTCGGGGTACGCCTGGCCGTTGCGGATCATGACCGTACGGGCCAGGTGCTCGATGTTGACCTGGTGGACGATGCCGGTGCCGGGCGGGACGACCTTGAACTCGTCGAAGGCGGTCTGGCCCCAGCGCAGGAACTGGTAGCGCTCCTTGTTGCGGCCGTACTCCAGCTCCACGTTCTGCTGGAAGGCGTTGGCGGTGCCGAACTTGTCGGCGATGACGGAGTGGTCGATGACCAGCTCGGCCGGGGCCAGCGGGTTGATCTTGGCGGGGTCGCCGCCCAGTTCCTTCACGGCCTCACGCATGGTGGCGAGGTCCACGACGCAGGGCACGCCGGTGAAGTCCTGCATGATCACGCGGGCCGGCGTGAACTGGATCTCCTGGCTGGGCTGCGCCTGGGAGTCCCAGCCGCCCAGCGCACGGATGTGGTCGGCGGTGATGTTCGCGCCGTCCTCGGTGCGGAGCAGGTTCTCCAGCAGCACCTTCAGGCTGTAGGGAAGGCGGGCGGAGCCCTCGACCTTGTCCAGCCTGAAGATCTCGTACGACTCGTCGCCCACGCGCAGCGTGCTGCGGGCGTCGAAGCTGTTCGCCGACACGACAGTCTCCTTCAATGCATGATTCGCGCGTACCACCGCAATCCTGCCGTCACAGATCCTTGCCGATCAGCTAAGGTAAGGCTAAGTTAGGCAAGCCTTACTAGCGCGGCAGCGGTACGCCTCCCGGCAGATATCTCGATGTCGAGATAACTCTAGTACATCGCCGCCGCGAGGTCATGCGTGCCCGGCCCACCGCCACGCGGACGCCGGGGGCGGGCAACGCCGGGCCGCGACGAAAAATTAGGTTAGGCTAACCTTCGTTGCGTGAAGGTCGGTGAAGAACTCCCCCATGCCGCGCGAACCCGCGGCCACGCCCTCTCCGCCTCGGGCGTCACCGTGGCGTACGACGGTGTCGACGTCGTGCACGAGGCGTCCCTCGAACTGACGGCTGGACAGGTGACCGCGCTGGTCGGGCCGAACGGCAGCGGGAAGTCGACGCTGCTGCGGACCGCGGCGCGGTTGCAGCGGGCGCGGAGTGCGGCGCTGGCCCTCGGCGGGGGAACGGACGGCTTCGCGCTGACGCCCCGTGAGTTCTCGCAGCGCGTGGCGCTGCTGCCCCAGGGGCGGCCCACGCCCGGCGGGCTGACCGTGCGGGACGTCGTGGAATTCGGGCGGTACCCGTACCGGGGGCGCTGGGGCAGGGCCGACCCGGGCGGAAGCGCGGCGGTGGACCGGGCGCTCGGCATGACCGGGGTCGCCGACCTCGCCGACCGGGGAGCCGAACACCTCTCCGGTGGCCAGCTGCAACGTGTATGGCTCGCCGGGTGCCTCGCGCAGGAGACCGGCGTACTGCTGCTGGACGAGCCCACGACCTATCTCGACCTGCGGTACCAGGTGGAACTGCTCGATTTGATACGTGACTTGGCGGACGACCACGGAATCGCCGTCGGGGTGGTGCTGCACGACCTGGACCAGGCGGCGGCCGTCGCCGACCGTGTCGTGCTGCTCCGGGACGGCCGGGTGATCGCGGACGGCGAGCCGGGGGACGTACTCACCCCGGAGCGGCTGACGGACACGTACGGCATCCGCATCGAGGTCTCCACCGACCCGCTCACCGGGCTGCTGCGCACCCGCGCGATCGGCCGCCACCACACCCGCCGGACGCCGGACGGCGGCCCGGGGCAAGACAGCAAGCACAGCGCGCGCGACGCGCACGGCGAAAGGCTCGGTGCCACCTCATGAGACGCCTCCTCCTCACCGCCGCGGCGGCCACCGCCGCCGCGCTCGCCCTGAGCGCGTGCGGTACCACCCAGCCCGCCGCCGATGAGGCGAAGAAGTCCTCCGGACACATCACCCTCACCGGCGCGTCCGGTACGAAGGTGGAGCTGGACGGGCCCGCCAAGAAGGTCGTCGGCACCGAGTGGAACGTCGTCGAGCACCTGGTCTCCCTGGGCGTCGAGCCGGCCGGCGTCGCCGACGTCAAGGGCTACAAGTCCTGGGACAAGGCCGTGCCGCTGAAGAACGAGCCGAAGGACATCGGCACGCGCGGCGAGCCGAGCATGGACACCGTCGCCGCGCTCGCGCCCGACCTCGTCGTCGCCACCACCGACCTGCCCAAGGCCGCCCTCACGCAGCTGCGGAAGATCGCCCCGGTGCTGGAGCTCAAGGCCGCCGACGCCGCGGACCCGATCGGGCAGATGACCGGCGACCTGGACTTGATCGCCAAGGCCACGGGCACCACCGAGCAGGCCGCCAAGCTCAAGAAGGGCTTCGAGGCGAAGCTCGCGGAGGGGCGGCGGGAGCTGGCGAAGGCCGGGCGCAAGGGCACGAAGTTCGCCTTCGCCGACGGCTATGTGACCGGCAGCCAGGTGACCATCCGGCCGTACACCGGCGGTTCGCTGGTCGGCGCGGTCAACGAGAAGCTCGGGCTGGAGAACCCCTGGACGGTGAAGGGCGACCCGGCCTACGGGCTCGGCACGACCGACGTCGAGGGGCTGACCAAGCTGGGTGACGTGGAGTTCGCGTACATCGGCAGCGACGACGACAAGAGCGCCACGCCGTTCACCGGGGTGCTCGCCGGCAACGCGGTGTGGAAGTCGCTGCCGTTCGTGGAGGCGGGCAAGGTGCACCGGCTGCCCGACGGTGTGTGGATGTTCGGCGGCACCGGGTCGATGGAGTCGTACGTCGACTCCGTCGTCGCCGCGCTGAAGAAGTGACGGCGAGGCGCGCGTAGACATCATGGCCGTCACCACCACCGCTCCCCCTGCCCCCACCGCCGCGGCGGCAGCACGGAAAGGCGGCGCGGCCGCGGTGACGGCCGTGCTCGTCCTGCTGATCGCCGCCCTCGCGCTCGCCGACATCGCCCAGGGCAGCGCCGGTGCCGGCGCCGCGGAGGTGTGGAAGGCGCTCACCGGGCGGGCCGACCCGGCGGACGCCTCCGTCGTCGTCGCCTCGCGGCTGCCGCGCACGGCCGCGGGCCTCCTCGTCGGCGCGGTGCTCGGCGCGGCGGGCGCCGCCCTCCAGGCCGTCAGCCGCAATGTGCTCGCCGCGCCCGACACCCTCGCGGTCAACGCCGGTTCCTACCTCGCGCTCGGGCTGGCCGCCGCGACCGGCGTCTCGCTGCCGCTGCTCGCCTCCTCCGGCGTCGCCTTCGTCGGCGGCCTGGCGGCCGCGGCCGTCGTGCTCGGGCTGTCCGGCCTGGGCGCCGGGACCGTACGGCTGGTGCTGGCGGGCAGCGCCCTGACGCTCGGCCTCACCTCCGTCACGGAGGGGTTGCTGCTGCTGTTCCCCGAACGGACGGAGGGGCTGTACGCCTGGAACCAGGGCAGCATCGCGCAGAACGGTTTCGGCGGGGTGCTGTGGATGCTGCCCCTCGCCGTCGCCGGGCTGGCGGGGCTGCTGCTGGCCGCCCGCCGGGTCGACGCCCTGGCCCTCGGCGACGACGCCGCGCGGGGACTGGGCGTACCGGTGCGGGCCACCCGGGTGACCGCCACCGTGCTGGCCGCGCTGCTGTCCGCCGCGGCCGTCACCCTCGCCGGGCCGATCGGCTTCGTCGGGCTGTGCGCACCGGCCGTCGTACGCCTGCTGGCGCGCCGCTACCGGGGCTTCTCCCGGCTGCGCGCGAACGTGACGCGGTCCGCGCTGGCCGGGGCGGCGCTGGTGCTCGGCTCCGACGTGGCGCTGCGGGCACTGGTGCCGGCCGACGCGGCGGTGGCCGTGCCGACCGGAGTGGTGACGAGCCTGGTCGGCGCCGTCTTCCTGGTGGTGCTGGCGACCAGGGGCCGGGACACCGGCGCCGCCGCCCCGCCCGACCGGCTGCGCATCCGCAGCCGGGCCGTCTTCCTGGCCGTGGCCGGGACGCTGGTGGCGGTGCTGGTCGCGGTGGCCATCGCCTCCGTACTGCTCGGCGACTCCAAGCTGCTGCTCGGCGACGTCGTGAACTGGGCGCAGGGCAGGGCCGGGCGGGCCGTCGCCTTCGTCCTCGACACCCGGGTGCCACGGGTGCTCGCCGCCCTCCTCGCGGGTGCGGCGCTCGCCCTGGCGGGCACCCTGGTCCAGGCGGTGACCCGCAACCCGCTCGCCGAACCTGGCGTCATGGGCGTCTCCGGCGGCGCCGCGCTGGGCGCGGTGATCCTGGTGACGACGGTGCCGGAGGCCGGGCCGACGGGGCTCGCCGCGGCTGCCTTCGCGGGCGCCGCCCTGGCCTCGGCGCTCGTGTTCGGGCTGTCCGCGCGCGGCGGCTTCCGGCAGAACCGCCTCGTCCTGGTCGGCATGGGCACCGCCACCGCGAGCGCCGCCCTGATCAGCCTGTTCATCGTCCTCACCGACCCGTTCAACGCCACCAAGGCGCTGACCTGGCTGTCCGGTTCGACGTACGGGCGGACGCTGCCCGACCTGCTGCCGCTCGCCGTCGTCCTCGCGGCCGGGCTCGCCGTGGCGGTCGCCCGGCGCACCGAACTCGACCTGGTCTCGCTCGACGAGGACACCCCGAGGCTTTTGGGCCTCGGGCTCCCCCGGGCGCGCCTCGGTCTCCTTGCGCTGGGCGTTCTGCTGAGCGCGGCGGCCGTCGCCGCTACCGGGACCATCGCCTTCGTGGGGCTGGTCGCCCCGCACGCGGCGCGCGCTCTGGTGGGCCGCCGGCATGTGCGGGTGGTGCCGGTGGCGGTGCTGCTGGGCGCGGTGCTGGTGGGTACGGCGGACGTGGTGGGCCGCACGGTGATCGCGCCGGCCCAGCTCGGCGCGGGGCTGCTCACGGCGGTCATCGGCACGCCGTACTTCCTGTGGCTGCTGGTACGGACGCGGGGCACGGCGCGGTAGAGCCCTCCCCCGCTTTCCCCACTTTCCGCAGTTTCCGCAAACTTCCCTATTGCTCCAAGTGATAGGGAAGTTTACGGTATCCCGGTGAGCGATCATCTTTACTCCGTGGAACAGGTGGCCGAGCGCCTCGGCCTGCACCCGCGCACCGTGCGCAACTACGTACGGGACGGGCGGCTGCCCGCCGTCCGCATCGGCAAGCAGTACCGGATCGCGCACGCCGACCTGGAGGCGTTCACCGGCCGCCCGGTGCCCGAACCCCTCGGCGAGAGCACCGGGCGGGCACGGCACACCGAGGTGTCGAGCATCGTGGAGATCGACGCGGTCGGCGCGGAGACCGCCCACCGCCTGACCACCCTCCTGACGAGCGCGGCCGCCACCCGCGGCGCCGGCGGCAGCCCGCTGCGCATCGAGACGGTCTACGACACGGAACGGGCCCGGATGAAGGTCGTCGTCATCGGCTCCCTGGGCGACACCGCCCGATTGTTCGACTACATGGAAGGGGTGCTCGCGTCATGAGCGCGATCTACAAGTCCGCGGCCGGCGGGGAGGAGATCCGGCGCCGGTACCGGGAATCGCTGGACGCGTGGCCGGTCCCCTCCGAAGAGCTGCGGGTGCCGACCGGCGAAGGCGAGACGTTCATCCTCGCCTGTGGCCCGCAGGACGCCCCGCCCCTGTTACTGCTGCACGGCTCGGGGGCGAACACCACGATGTGGTGGGACGACGTCGCCTCCTGGTCGCGGCACTTCCGTACGTACGCCGTCGACATCATCGGCGAACCCGGGCTGAGCGCGCCGTCCCGCCCGCCCATGGCCTCCGACGCCTACGCCCGGTGGCTGGACGAGGTACTGGACGGCCTCGGGATCGCGAACACCGCGGTCGTCGCGGCCTCCCTCGGTGGCTGGGTGGCCCTGGACTACGCGATCCGGCGGCCGGAGCGGGTGTCCCGGCTGGCCGTGCTGTGCCCCGGGGGCGTGGGCAGGCAGAAGACGGGCTGGCTGGCCAAGGCCGTGTTCCTGCGCCTGTTCGGCAAGGAAGGGGTGCGCCGGTCGGCGGGGGTCGTCACGGGCTTGGACACGCCGCGGGACGGGCCCGTCCTCGACCAGATCGTGCTGACCTTCACCCAGTTCAAGCCGCGTACGGAGCGACTGCCCGTCTTCTCCGACGACGAGCTGCGCGGCCTGGCCGTACCCGTCCAGGTGACCGTCGGCGCCCGCGACGTCCTGTTCGACTCCGCGGGCACCGCGCGGCGCATCCGCCAGTGCGTACCCCACGCGGCCGTGCACGTCCTGCCCGAGGCGGGCCACGCCCTGCTCGGCCGAACCGATTCCATACTGGAGTTTCTACGGAGCTGAGGGCCCCGCGACGCACCCGGGCCACTGAGCCCGTCCCTCACCCCGACGACAGTCCGGTGCGGACCATGGCCACGACCTCGTCGTCGGTCAGGCCGAGGGTGCGGGCCTCGGCCACCAGCTGGCCGACGCGTTCGGTGAGGCGGACGCGGCCCGCCGAGGCGTCGCCGGTCACCACGGCGCCGCGGCCGCGGCGGAGTTCGATCAGGCCCTCCTCCTTGAGGCGCTGGTAACCGCGGAGCACCGTGTGGACGTTGACGCCCAGGGACTCGGCGACCGCACGCGCCGCGGGCAGACGCTCGCCCGCGCACACGGTGCCCTCGGCGAGGGCGCCGCGCACCGAGGCCGCGATCTGGTCGCCGAGCGGCACCGGGGAAGCGTGATCGACGCGGAAGAGCACGTCAGACTCCTCGTCCGGGGTCGGGGGCGCGGCCGGCCGACGGTCCGGCGCCGGTACGGGACCGGCCGGCGAGCGCGTTGAGCAGTGCGGCCGCGGTGGCCGCGTCGTCCACGGTCACCACGAACACCCGGCCGTCGGCCAGCCGCAGCGCCAGCGCCTCGCCGGAGCGCAGCACGATACCGCTGCGCCCCGACCAGATGCGGTATCCCCAGCCGCCGAAGTCGCGCAGCGGGCTGACCTGCTGGGTTCCCGCCTCCGCAACCCGGCCGAGGGGGATGCGCAGGCGGGGGCGCGACACGAGGGGCGAGGCGACGGTCAGGCCGTGGCGGTCGACGGTGACCCGTACGCTCGCGAACGCGATGCAGAGCAGGCTCGCGAACGCCATGCACGCGGCGCCGGCCCAACTCGCCGTGACACCGATGAGCAGTGCGGCGGCGAGGAGTCCTGGCCCGAGGACGAGCAGCGCGGGCGAGCTCACGGTGCGGGACCAGCCGGCGCTCTCGCCGTCCGCCAGGGCCAGCGAGGGCACCGCCTCCGACGGCCCGCGCACCGCGTCCGCCCGGACGCGGTCGCGGCCGGCACACAGCCGGCCCACCGCACCGGCGAGCAGCGCCACGCCGAGCATCGCGCCCAGGTGCCACAGCGGTATCCGGACGGCCGACGCGTCGCCGGCGTCCGCGTTGCCCAGCAGGGTCACCACACCCAGATAGCCGAAGACGGCCGCCATTCCGTAGCCGACGCCGATCACCCAGCGCAGGGCGCCCGCCGCCTCGTCACGCAGCACCAGTGCGCCGATGACGGCGCCGGAGACGACCGGCATGCCCAGCCACGCCGTGAGGAAGGCGGCCGGGGAGGCGAAGTCGTCGCTGTTGCCGTCGGCGGTGAAGTGCACCGCCAGCGGATCGGGCAGCCGGTCCCGCAGCGCCCAGAAGACCGCCGTCACGACGGCCACGGCGAGCAGGAACGGCAGTACGGCGATCAGCGCCCGTCCGGGACGTAAGGGGGCCCGACCGGCGGCGGACCCGGCATGCACGGCATCCATGGAGCACTCCTTTCCTATTGTTCGCATTGTAGTAGAACAACGCATACTCAGCAGAGATCTCATATGTGAGATAACGTCTTCCTCATGGCAGACGACTACCTCGTACGCATCGGCAGGCTCATCCGCGACGCGCGGCAGCACCGGGGCTGGACCCAGACGCAGCTCGCGGAGGCACTCGGTACGAGCCAAAGCGCGGTCAACCGCATCGAACGCGGCAACCAGAACATCAGCCTTGAGATGATCGCGCGGATCGGCGAGGCCCTCGACAGTGAAATCGTCTCGCTCGGGTACGCGGGACCCATGCACCTTCGGGTCGTCGGCGGCCGCCGCCTGTCCGGCAGCATCGACGTCAAGACGAGCAAGAACGCGTGCGTGGCGCTCCTGTGCGCCACGCTCCTCAACGCGGGCCGCACCACGCTGCGCCGCGTGGCCCGCATCGAGGAGGTCTACCGGATCCTGGAGGTGCTGGGCAGCGTCGGCGTCCGCACCCGCTGGATCAACGACGGCAACGACCTGGAAATCGTGCCGCCGGCCGAACTGGACCTGGACGCCATGGACACGGAGGCGGCACGCCGCACCCGCAGCGTCATCATGTTCCTCGGCCCGCTGCTGCACCGCATGGACCACTTCAAGATCCCGTACGCGGGCGGCTGCGACCTCGGCACGCGGACGATCACGCCGCACATGACGGCGCTGCGCCACTTCGGCCTGGAGATCACCGCGACGGAGGGCACCTACCACGCCGACGTCGACCGCTCCGTCTCCCCCAAGCGCGCCATCGTGCTGACCGAGCGCGGCGACACCGTCACGGAGAACGCCCTGCTGGCCGCGGCCCGCCACGACGGCGTCACGGTCATCCGCAACGCGTCCTCCAACTACATGGTCCAGGACCTGTGCTTCTTCCTGGAGGAGCTGGGCGTACGGGTCGAGGGCGTCGGCACCACCACCCTGACCGTGCACGGCGTCGCGCACATCGACCGCGACGTGGACTACGCGCCGTCCGAGGACCCGGTCGAGGCGATGAGCCTGCTCGCCGCCGCCGTGGTCACCGAGTCCGAACTGACCATCCGCCGCGTCCCGGTCGAGTTCCTGGAGATCGAACTCGCCGTCCTGGAGGAGATGGGCCTCAACCACGAACGCAGCGCCGAGTACGCCGCCGACAACGGCCGCACCCGCCTCATCGACCTGACGGTCCGCCCCTCCAAGCTCCAGGCCCCCCTGGACAAGATCCACCCCATGCCGTTCCCCGGCCTGAACATCGACAACGTCCCGTTCTTCGCGGCCATCGCGGCCAGCGCCCAGGGCCAGACCCTGATCCACGACTGGGTCTACGACAACCGCGCGATCTACCTCACCGACCTCAACCGCCTCGGCGCCCAGGTCAAACTGCTCGACCCGCACCGCGTCCTGGTCGACGGCCCCACCCGCTGGCGCTCCGCCGAGATGATGTGCCCCCCGGCCCTGCGCCCCGCCGTCGTCATCCTCCTCGCCATGATGGCCGCCGAGGGCACGTCCGTCCTGCGCAACGTCTATGTCATCAACCGCGGTTACGAGGACCTGGCGGAACGCCTGAACTCGATCGGGGCGCAGATCGAGATCTTCCGGGATATCTGAGCGGACGGAAGCCGCCGCGCCTTGTCCGGCCCGCGACGACACGGGGCGGGAAGAGGCGCGGCGGGACTCCGCGGGAATTCCCCGGGACTTGCGGGAACTGCATCCAGGTAATACCCGCAGCCCGCGTTCGCCTCGTATGTCGTGAACACGGCATACGTTGCCGGCGGGGTGTGTTGATTTAGTTATGACAAGGTCTTGACGAAATTGCCTTTTGCCAGGATCGCATATGAACTCCCGGGGGAATGCGGGGAGTTGGGGATTGCGGGGTGCGGGCCCGTATTTGTGCAGCACAGGGCCGCCCCTGCCGCTGAACCGGGGGCTGGACTCGTGGGTTTGATCGAGTAAGATCCAGATCGGCGCTCGACAAACCGGTTCGTTTGTGGCCGGATCGCCGATTCCTTAGCACCGTCCTGTCGACCACCAGGACCGATGCTTGGCGATCCCGCCGCATGCCGTGAGGCACGCCGGGCGCTGTACATTTAATTCTTGGGGGAGGATTTAGATATGCAGTTTCCGAACGGCCTCTTTCTGCTCGACAGAAAAGACATCCATCGGCTGCGGAACTTCCTGATCAATCAGCGCAAAATCTCCGGGTGGACCCAGGAGGAGCTTTCCGAGCGCTCCGGCGTCAGCGTCCGTACGATCCGCAATCTGGAGACCGGCTCCAACACCAACCCGCGCCGCAGTTCGGTGGACCTGCTGCTGTCCGCCTTCGGCGCGACCGCGGCCGTCGCCGAGCCGGCGGCGTCCTGGGGAAGCGCCGGCTGGCCGGTGATTCCCGAGCAGCGCACCGAGTCGCACTTCTCGCACGCCTTGGAGCTGCCGCCCTGGCACGGCCCCTGGCTGCTCAACGACCCGCTGGTGGGCCGGCAGACGGACCTGCGGCACGTCGTGGCCACGGTGCAGCGCAGCCGGCTCGTGGCCCTCACCGGGGCGGGCGGGGTGGGCAAGTCCCGGCTGGCGCACGCGGCCGCGGTGCAGCTGCGCCCGCTGTTCCGGGACGGGGTGGCCGTCGCCGACCTGCACGACTGCCCGCCCGAGCACCTCGATTCCGCGCTCGCGGGCAGTGAACTGCTGCGCATCGTGCGGGAGTTGGACGGCGAGGACGGGTTTTTGCGCGGCGGCTCGCAGGCCGGGTGCAGCCGGCTGCTGGTGCTGGACAACGCCGAGCACGTCGTCGAGCACACGGCCCGGATCGCGCGGAACCTGCTCAGCGAGCATCCCGGGCTCCATCTGCTGATCACCTCCCGCCGTGCGCCGTCCGTGGGCGCCGCGGAGACCTGGGACGTCGAGCCGCTGCGGGTGGACGGGCCCGAGGACGGCGAGGCGGCCGTGCCGAGCGCGGTGGAACACTTCCTGCGCCGGGTGCAGGCCGGCCTGCCGACCCTCGACCTGAGCAACCACCTGCCGCTGGTCGCCCAGCTGTGCCGGCTCCTCGACGGCATACCGCTGGCCCTGGAGATAGCGGCCCAGCGGCTCCGGTCGCTCCCGCTCACGTCGCTGTTGCAGAGCGGCAGCCTCTTCCCCCTGCTGGACCAGGTCGACGCGGGCCGCCTGTCCCGGCACCGCACGCTCTCGGAGAGCGTGCGGTGGAGTTACGACCTGCTCCCCGCCCCGCACCAGGAGCTGTTGCACGAACTCGCCGCGGTGCAGAGCCCGTTCTCCCTGGAGGACGTGCTCAGGGTCCAGCAGGGCCACTTGGACGCGACGCAGGTCGCTCACCTCCTGGCAGACCTCGCGGATGCCTCGCTGGTCCACATCGAACGGCAACTGCATTACAAGTACCGGGTGCACGGGCTCGTACGGCACTGGCTGCTCACCCACGCGCGGCGGCCCAGCCCCGCGGGAGCCGGCGCGCCCGCCGGACTCGGCAGCTAGCGGATCGGCCGGGTCCTGGGTGGGGTGCGGAAGGACCGGCACCCCACCCGGCTCAGGTCCCGGGCTGCCCGGCGGCCTCCTTGACCGTACGGAGCGAGAAGTACTCCTCCGTGCCGAGACTCGACATGATCCGCTCCTCCAGCCAGGGCAGGAAGGCTTCGTCCAGTACGGCTTCCGGCTGCAGGCGCTGCAACAGCCGCTGGAGCACCAGCACCAGCCAGCCGCTGCCGCCCGCCGCCGCGCGCTCCGGCCCGAAGGTGTGGAGCCAGGTGTAGAGGCAGGAGGCGGCGGCGTGGTACACGCAGTGCTCGGCCGCCCGGTCCTGCCCCTCCGTCGTCCCCGCGTCGAGCGAGGCGGCGGCGATGCGCGCGTAGAACGCCGCCCGGCGCGCGGACAGTTCGCCGAGGACCTTGGCGAGCGCCGTGCCCTCGGGTTCCGGGAGCTCGTGCCCCGCGATCCGCAGCGCCTCCTCCACGGCCGGGTCCCAGCCGCGGGTGATCTCGTCCTCGGCGGCGCTGGTGAGCCGCATGTCCCGCCCCGAGGGGTGCCACACGGGGGCTTCCCCCGACCAGTCGAAGAGCTGCCGCAGCACGTCCTCGCCGCCGCGGGACGGCCGGTCGGCCACCCGGGCCACGGCCGGCAGCTGCGAGGCGATGCTGTGCAGGTTGACGTGGGTGGTGCCCTCGAAGATGCTCGCGATCGCATGGTCGCGCTGGAGCTTCTGGAACACGCCGGAGGCCACGCCCTCGCGCAGGTAACCGCGCGCTCCCAGGACCCGGGCGCACTCCTGGACAACCTGCTCGCCGAGGGTCGGTACGAGGTACTTGACCACGGAGGACCACAGGCTGAGCCGGGACGGCGCGACGGACAGCGAGCGCGCCACGGGGATCGCCGTGCACTCGGCGATCAGCAGGTCGAGGTAGGAGCCGACCAGGTGCCGCCGGATCACCGGCAGCCGGTAGATCTCCTGCCCGTACAGGACCCGCTCCCGCGCGTGGCGCAGTGCGATCCTCAGGACGGAGTCCATGGTGCCGAGCGACAGTCCGCCGATCGCCGTGCGGGTGATCTGGAGCACCTGGAGGATTTCGACCAGGCCCGCGCCGGGGCGGCCGAGCAGCGCCCCGGCGGGCACCCGGGTGTCTTGGAAGGTGATGCCGCTGAGGTCGTGTCCGCGCAGGCCCACGGTCCGTACGAAGGGGTGGTTGTCCCAACTGCCCTCGTCCAGCTCCTCCTTGTCGAGGAGCAGCAGCGAGGAGCCCGCGCCCTCGACGGCGGCGTAGACGGTGACGAAGCGGCCGCGGGTGGCGTTGCCGACGGGCCACTTCTCGCCGGTCAGCAGGTACCCGTCCGCGTGCGGCACCGCCGCGGTCTCGTTGGTGCCCAGGTCGCTGCCGTGGTCCGGCTCGGACACCGCGAAGCAGGCGAGGTCCCCGCCGAGGATGCCCCGTGCGACCTTCGCGCGCTGCTCCTCGTCGCCCCACAGCCACACCGGGTTGACGCCGAGGATCGCGGAGCCGAACATCACCGCGACGGTCAGGTTGCGGCGCGAGAGCGACCGGGTCAGCAGGAAGAGCTGCTCCAGGTTCCGCAGCCGGCCGCCGAACTCCTCGGGCACCAGGTACTGCGCGAACCCCCAGGACCTGATGAGGTCCACCGCGCCGGGCGGCAGTTCGCCGTTCTCCTCGTGCGCGACCGTCTCGGCGTGGCTGAACGGGCCGGTCTCCGCTGCCGGGTCGCCCAGCGCCCGGTCCAGGTCGGCGGCCAGCGCGTAGGCCGGGCGGTCGAAGGCGCGGTCCGTCATGCCGCGGGGCCCTCGAAGCCGTAGCGGGCGAACATATCGGCGACGTCGTCCTCGGAGGGCAGGGCCGCCCTGCCTTCCGCCACCTCGGTGACGACCAGCTCGACCACGTCGCTGACGCGCTCCAGCCGCATGGCCTCCTCGGGGTTGAGCGACCGCAGGCCGTACAGCTCCTCCAGGTTGTAGCCGAGCTCCGCGAGGACGAGCGAGTGGAAGCCGAGGTCGCCGACGAGGCGGTGGTCCGCCTCGACCCGGTCCAGCTTGCGCGGTGCGATCAGCCGCACCAGTCCGCTCACCACGGGAGCGACGGCTTCGTTGCCGATGGCGGCAGGGGTCTGAGTCATGGCGACGACGCTAGGGCGGGGTGGACCCGGCACCCAGGCAAAGGGCCCGGCAAAAACACGGCAACTCCGCGCCGGCCTGCTGAGTTGCCGGTGCTCTGGCCCCCCGTATTGCCGGTGCGCTGCCTGGTCGCGCGGTGCGGCATCACCGAGCATCCATCTCGGGGTTCACGCCAAGTGGCGTGGCCGGTCGGGCACTCGGCGGGCGGGCGGTACGTGGCGGCGAGCGCGGCCGCGACCGGAGACGCCGGCGAGTGCCTCGCGGCCGGCCACGGCTTCACGGCCCGCCGCCCCGCACCCTTCGAGAGGAACGTCCATGCCCATTGAGCCTCCCGCCGCACCCGCCACGACGCCCGTCGTCCCCGAGGACGAGATCGCCCGGTTCGTCGCCGACCACTTCCTCGACGACGACGCGGACGGCCCCGGCCCCGAGCAGGACCTGCTCGCCGAAGGGTGGCTGGACAGCCTCGGTGTGCTGCACGTGGTGGCCTGGCTGGAGAACCGGTACGGCGTGACCGTCCCCACCGACGCGCTGTCTTTGCGCAACTTCCGCTCGGTGCGCGCGATCCGGGAGACGGCGGAGCGCGCCGCGGCGGGTGGCGGCGCGGCGTGAGCGGCCGCCGGCGTAGGCATGCCGAAGGCCGCACGACGGCCGCCCGTGGTCGGTGACGCGTTGAACAGCTCAGGAGAGACGATGAGTGTGCCGGCTGACGTCGCGGACGGCGTCGAGGTGCCGACCGGGGCCGCCATGGCGAGCGCCTCCCTCGCGGTCGCGCAGGAATTGACACGGCTCGGGTTCGGGCCTGGCGACCGGGTGGTGCTCAAGGCGGAGAACTCCGCCGCGTACGTGTACACGCTGCTGGCGCTGGCGCACCTCGACGCGTCCCTGGTCGTCCTGGACCACCGCCAGACCGATGAGGAGACCCGTACGGTCGTCGAGCAGTGCCGGGTCCGCTGGCTGATCGGTGACGCGCCGGACGACCCGCTGTCCGCGGGGCCCGGGGCGCCCCGTTTCCTGGCCCTGGACACGCTCGTCGCGGCCTCGGGACCGCCGGCGGACGCGGCCGGCGCCGCGCTGGACTTCTCCCGGTGGCGGCGGCGCACCGACGCCCTGGTGGCCTGGTCGACGGGTTCGACGGGCAAGGCCAAGGGCATCGTCAAGCCGGGCGGCGGGTTCCTCACCAACCTGGAGCGGACCCTGGCGCACATGGGCTACCGCGACAGCGACACGTTCCTTCCGCTGCTGCCGTTCTCCCACCAGTACGGCCTTTCGCTGATCTTCCTCGCCCAGCTCTCCGGCGCGTCCCTGCTGATCTCCCCGTTCCACCGTGTCGACCTGGCGATCAGGGCGGGCGCGGCGCACGGCGCCACCATCGTCGACGCCACCCCGTCGACGTACCGGAGCCTGCTCAACCTGGCCCGGCGGAACCCGGGGCTGCTCGAAGGGCTGGAGGGCGTGCGGCTCTGGTGCACCGGGGGCGCCCCGCTGGACCAGGGCCTGGCGGAGCGGTTCCGGTCCGTCGTGGGCGCCCCCGTGCTGGACGGCTACGGCAGCACCGAGCTGGGCAACGTCTCCTTCGCCACCCCCGACCGGCCGAAGGGCTGCGGCCAGGTGCTGGAGGGGATCGACGTCCGGTTGGCTCCCGGGCGCGACGACGGCGCGGCGCCCGGCTCCCCCGCTCCGGAGACCGGACACAGCGCGGAGTTCGGGCACATCTGGGTGCGCTCCCCCGACGCCCTGGCCGGCTATCTGGAGCCCGACGGTTCGGTCCGCGAGCAGACCGGCGAGTGGTACGAGACCGGTGACTTCGGCTATCTCTCGGACGAGGGCGACCTGTACGTGATCGGCCGTTCCCAGGCCGTCCACCGGATGGGGCACCTGCTCTACCCGGAGGCGCTCGCCGCGAAGGCGAGCCGGTGCGGCCGGCAGGTCGTGGTCGTGCCGGTCGACGACGACCGGTGGGGAAGCCGGCTGATCTTCGTCGTGGCCGATCCCGAGCGGGGCGGGCCCAAGGCGTGGCGGGAGCTGATCTGCTCGCTGCTCCCCTCGTACGAGCAGCCCAACCACGTCGTGGTCCTGCCCGAACTGCCGCTGAACCGGAACGGGAAGACCGACACCGGGCAGCTGCGGAACCTGCTGCGCGAGGAGCACCCGGCGCTGTGGGGCGGCGCGCAGAACGGAGCCGGGCGGTGAGGGCCGGAGCGGCGCGCACGGCGCGGCGGCGGGTGGTGGTGACCGGCTACGGCGCGGTCACCCCGGTGGGCCCGGACGTGCCCTCCCTGTGGGAGGCGCTGCTGTCCGGCCGGAGCGGGATCGCGGAGGCGACCGGGTTCGACACCACCGGGCTTGAGGTGACGATCGCCGGGGAAGTACAGGACTTCGACCCGACGGCGTACATGCCCAAGCGGACGGTCCGGCGCCTGGACCCCTTCGCGCAGTACGCGCTCGCCGCGGCGGTGCAGGCGGTGGAGGCCGCCCGCCTGGACGTGCCGGCGGCCCGGCGCGACCGGACGGGGGTGCTCGTCGGCTCCGGGTACGGGGCGGAGAAGTCGGCCTTCGAGGCCGCGCGGGCGCTGGTCACCAAGGGTGCCCGGGCCGTCAGCCCGTACTACGCCGTCAGCGGCGGCATCGACTCGGCGGCCGTCGAGGTCGCGCTGCGCTTCGGTGCCGAGGGCCCGTCCGGCTCGATGAGCACCGCCTGCGCCACGGGGGCGACCTGCGTCGGCGAGGCCGCACGCACGATCGCCACGGACTCGGCGGACGTGATGCTGGCCGGCGCCTCGGACGACTGCCTCACGGCCGTGCAGATGGCCGCCACCACCAGGACAGGGGTGCTGTCCCGGCGCAACGACGACCCGGCGGGCGCCGGCCGCCCGTTCGACCTGGGGCGCGACGGGTTCGTGATGAGCGCGGGCGCCGGTGTGCTGGTGCTGGAAGAGGCGGAGCACGCGCTGCGGCGGGGCGCCCCCGTCCTGGCGGAGGTGGCCGGTTACGCCGCGACCGCCGACGCCTACCACCTGACCTCCCCCGACCCGGAGGGCAAGGGGTTGCAGCGGGCGATGCGGCTGGCGCTGGCGGACGCGGAGACGGACGCCGGCGGGGTCGACTACGTCAACGCGCACGCCACCGGGACCGTCGGCGGGGACCGGGCCGAACTCGCGGCCCTCCGCGAGGTGTTCGGCGAGCGGCTGCCCGGCACCCCCACGACCTCGGTGAAGTCCGTCCTCGGTCACATGATGGGCGCGGCGAGCGCCGTCGACCTGATCGCGACCGTCGAGGCGATGCGCACCGGCACCGTACCGCCGACCACGAACTGCACGGACCCCGAGGACGCGGCGCTGAACCTCGGCACGCGGGGCGCCGAGCGCCGCGAGATCCGTACGGCCATGAGCAACTCGTTCGGGTTCGGCGGGCACAACGCCGTCCTGGTCGTGAAGGCGTTCGACGGCGCCTGAGCCGTACCGCGCCCCCTCTACCCATTCAAGAAACGACGAAGGGCACCACAGTCATGAGCAACTCGCACGGCACGCAGCTCACCGTGGAGCGCAACTACCGGACCGTCACAGGGCTGGCCGTAGGGCAGGGGCTGGTGGCCGGCGCGGTCATCGAGGAGGGGGCGGAGATCATGACCCTCGGCGACTGTGTCCCGGCGGAAGCCACCAAGTACACGATCCAGGTCGAGCGGGACAAGCACGTCATCGGCACGGACATCCGCTTCCTCAACCACTCCTGCGACCCGAGCACCTACGTGGACGCCGCCGCCGGAAACGTCGTCGCCACCCGCCGCCTCCTGCCCGGGGACGAGCTGACCTTCTTCTACCCCTCCACCGAATGGGACATGTCCAGCCCGTTCACCTGCGCGTGCGCGGCACCGGGCTGCGTGGGCAAGGTGACCGGCGCGGCGCACCTGTCCGACGACGTCCTCAAGGGCTACCGCATCAACGCCCACGTCCAGGAACTGCTGGCGGAGCGGGACGTCGAGCCGCGCTCATGACGTCCGGGCACGCCCCCCGGCCGGCTCCCCGTGCCGCGGACGGCCGCGGCACGGGGGGCCGGCTGCTGGTCGACACGCTGGCCGGGCTCGGTGTGGACACCGTGTTCGGCATCCCGGGCATCGACAACCTGGAGATCTTCCGGCATCTCGGCCGCAGCGGCATCAGGGTCGTCACGCCGCGCCACGAGCAGGGCGCGGGGTACGCGGCCCACGGGTACGCGCGGGTCACCGGGCGCCCCGGTGTCGTCCTGACCACCGCGGGCCCCGGGCTGCTCAACGCCGCGGCGGCGGCCGGCCAGGCGTACTCCGATTCCGTACCGGTGCTGTTCCTCTCCGCCGGGCCCCCGGTGGGGCAGCCGCCGGGCGACGGGCTGCTGCACGAGGTCAAGGACCAGTCGGGCGCGATGGACGCCATCTGTGCCTGGAGCCTGCGGGCCACCGACGCGGGCCTGCTCAAGGAGTTGCCGGCGCGGGCGTTCCACGAGTTCGCCACCCGCCGCCCGCGGCCCGTGCACATCGAGATTCCCGCCGACGTCCTCGCGGCGGAGGTGTCGTGGGCCGGTCCGCCGGAGACGCACATGAGCGCGGAACGCACTGCGGCACGCTCCGCGCGGACCGCAGAGCCCGGCGGCATCGCGCACGCCGCACGCCTGATCGCGGGCGCCCGGCGGCCCGTCATCGTCGCGGGCGGCGGTGCCCGCGCCGCGTCCGCCGCCGTGACCCGCCTGTCGCAGGAGACCGGCGCCCCGGTCGTCACCACGGCGAACGGGAAGGGAGTGATCGACGAGGGCCACCCCCACGCGCTGGGAGCGGCACTGCACCTGCGGTCGGCGCGGGACTTCCTGCGCGGTGCCGACGTGGTGCTCGCCGTCGGCACCGAACTGGCCGACACCGACACCTGGTCCGGCCCCCTGGACCTGCCGGGCGACGTCGTCCGGGTGGACATCGACCCCGGGCAGCGGGACCGCAACGCGGCGGCGGCCCGCGCGCTCACGGGCGACGCGGACGCCGTCCTCCGGCAGCTCCTGGCGGCCCTCGGCACCATGCCGGACCGTACGCCGGTGAGCGAGGCGTACCGGCGTGAACTCGCCCGCATCCGGGACCGGATCGACGCCGAGCACGTCGGCCAGGGAGCCCGGTGGACCGCGCTGGTCGACGCGCTGCGCGCGGCGATGCCGCCCGAGGCGGTCCTCACCAGCGACAGTTCGATGGTGTCGCACTACGGCGCGCTCAAGGGCTTCCGGGTGCCGCGCCCCGACACGTTCCTGCACCCCACCGGGTTCGCCACGCTCGGCTTCGCGCTGCCGGCGGCCATCGGCGCCCTGGTGGGCCGCCCCGGCCTGCCGGTGGTGGCGCTCACCGGCGACGGCGGCCTCCAGTTCAGCGTCAACGAGCTGGCCACCGCGGTCCTGCTGGGCAGGCCGCTGCCCGTCGTCATCGTGGACAACGGCGGTTACGGTTCGGTGCGCACGGAGCAGTCCCGGCTGGGCGTACCGCCTCTGGGCGCCGACCTGCCGAGCCCCGACTTCACCGCGCTGGCCGCCGCGTACGGCGCGCACGGCGTGGTGGCCGCGAGCCCCGCCTCGGTGTCCGCCGAGGTCGCCGCGGCCCTGGAACGCCGGGGGCCGACCCTGATCACGGTCCCCGACCCCTCGCCGACCCCGGGAGACGGAAATGACTGACCCTTATCTGCAAGTGGTCTGGACGGACACCGAGACGACGGCACGCGGCTACCTGGTGATCGACCGGCTGCTGGGCGGCGCCTCCAGCGGCGGTCTGCGCATGCGCAGCGGCTGCACCCTCGCGGAGGTCGCGGACCTCGCCAGGACGATGAGCCTCAAGGAGGCGCTGAACTACCGTCCCTCGGACCGCTATGTGCCCTACGGCGGCGCGAAGGGCGGCATCGACTTCGATCCGCGCCACCCCGGGGCCCGCGGTGTGCTCACCCGGTATCTCCGCGCGATGAAGCCCTACATCGACACCTGCTGGGCGACCGGCGAGGACCTCGGGGTGCAGCAGCGGACCCTCGACGAGGCCGCGGCCGAGGCCCGTATCGCCTCGACCGTGCAGGCGGCGCTGCCCCATGTGCCGGACGGCCCCGAGGCGGGTCTCGCCCGCTTGCAGGCGGGGTTCGCGGCGGAGGTCGGCGGGATCTCGCTGGCCGATCTGATCGGCGGCTACGGGGTGGCCAGGGCCACGGTCGCCGCGCTGGAGCACCGGGGCGACCGGGTGCGCGGGGCGAGCGCCGCGGTGCAGGGTTTCGGGACGATGGGGGGCGCCATCGCCCGCTATCTCACGGAGGCCGGGCTGCGGGTGGTGGCGGTGGCCGACCAGCGCGGCGTGGTGGCCAACCCCGCGGGGCTGGACGTGGAGCACCTGCTCGCGCACCGCACCGCGGACGGCCTCGTCGACCGCGGGCAACTGCGCCCCGGTGACCGGCCGGTGGAGTCCGACTGGCTGTCCGTGCCGTGCGACGTCCTGGTGACGGCGGCCATCCCGTACGCCATCGACGAGAACAACCACCACCGGGTGACCGCGCGTTACGTGGTCGAGGGCGCCAACATCTCGGTGACGCCCGGCGCAGAGCGCGCGCTGTGCGCCAAGGGCACGGCCGTGATCCCCGACTTCGTCGCGAACTCGGCGGGCAACGCCTGGTGGTGGTGGACGCTGTTCGGGGACATCGAGCCGACCGCCGAGTCGGCGTACGAGCGCGTTTCCTCCGTGATGAAGGATCTCGTCGTGTCGGCGCTCGACGGCGCGGCCGAGGGGGCGGCGACCCCGCGCGAGGCAGCCACGGCCCGCGCCGAGTCGTGCATGGCGCTCTTGCGGGACCGGCCCCGGGGCTGACCCCGGGGCGTGTGAGGGCCCGTCCGGGGCCGGGGCATCGGATGGCCCGGCCCCGGACGGGCCTGTTCGCGTACGGGAGGCGAGCCGCGCCGCTCAGACCTCGATCAGCGTGCAGAACCAGTGCATGCCCGGAGACGCGACGCCCGCGAGCGCCACGAGGTCGCCGCGCGCCAGCTCCCCCGCCTCGACGTGCCGCCACAGGCAGACCAGCTGGTCGGCCGCGCCCATGTGGCCCAGCTCGCGGGCGAGTCCGGCGTTGGTGCGCTCGAAGGGGATGCCCACCGCTTCGGCCACCGCGCGCATGCCCGGCTGGCCCTCGTTGACGTAGACGAGCCGGGCGAGGTCCTCGCGGTCCTTGCCCGCCTTGGCGAGGGCCTGGCCGACCACGTCGGCGAGCCGCCCGTGTATCTCCCCGATGAACCCCTTGAAGCGCTCGGGGTCCCGTCCGAAGTGCTCGTAGACCGCGACCATGGGGTTCGACCGGAGGTGGTCGTTGCCCGGCAGCGGCAGGGGCGCGGCGGCGCCGCCCAGCTCGATGCGGAACAGGTCGGCGAACTCCGGGTTGGTGAAGCGGGCGGAGGCCAGCCGCCTGAACCGCGGGTGGTCCCGGCGCAGTACGGCCGCGACGGCGCCGTCGCTGGCGATGGAGCCGTTGAAGTCCATCCGGTTGCTGTGCGCCTCGCTGACCACGTTGACCAGGACCACCAGCACGGTGTCCGTGTCGGCGGAGAGCGCCATCGCGCCGGCCGCGTGGTCCAGCGCCAGCGACCAGGCGGCGCAGGCCTGGGTGAAGAGCACCGTGGGCGTGCCGTGGGCGCCCAGCGCCCGCGCGAGCGCCGCCGAACCGTCCCAGCCCAGGTACTCGGGGACGTCGGAGTTGCCGACGATGATCAGGTCGATGTCGGTGACGTCGAGGTCCGCGTTCTCCAGGGCCTGCCGGGCCGCTTCGGCCGCGAGGGCGGTCGCGGTGCCGCCGTCGGCGATCCGGTGGTAGCTCTCGTACCCGAGGACGGCGACGTCCTCCGGGTAGGGCACGTAGTCGGCTGCCGTGGCGGCCACGTCCCGGCGCTCGCCGAACGCCATGCCGGTCGAGACGATGCCCATCTCCACTGACGGTCTCACTTGTCGTCCTTCCCTTCTCCTGCGGTGGGTGGTGGGTGGTGCCCCGGGGTGCGCGGCCGGTGCTACGCGACCGGCTCGGGCAGCGGCCGGGCGGCCGGCGGCGGGTCGAGTTCCCGTACCTCGGCGAGCGGTAGGTCCAGGACCGTGAGGCGGCGCCGGGAGGTGTGCAGCGCCACGGCGAGCAGGGCCATGGCCCCGGTCAGGACGAGCACGGCCCCCTCCACCCCGGCCGCGTCGGCGAGGACGCCCGCCGCCAGCGGGCCGATCCACTGCAGGCCCTGGACGAAGAACCGGCTCAGTGCCGCGACCCTGCCCTGGTACTCGTCCGGGACGAGCCGGACCTCGTAGGACTCGATGACGACGTTCATCGGCACCATGGCGACCATGGCCACCATGACGACCAGGCCGGTCTGCCACGGGCCGGGGACCGCCACGGCGGCGGCGAAGGACGCCACGAAGACCCACGCGGACAGCAGGAGCACGCGTCGCGCGCCCAGCCGCCCCATCAGCCACGGCCCGACGACGGCCCCGAGGACACCGCCCGCCACCGCGAGGGAGGTCGCGGTGCCGACGGCGGCGGGCCCGCCGCCGCGGTGCTGCACGAGCACGACGAAGAGCAGGATGAAGCCCTCCGCCACCACGTTGAGCAGCGCTCCCCAGACCATCGTGAACACCAGGTAGTCGCTGCGCTTGATCATGCGCAGCCCGTCCCGCAGCTCCGTGGCCAGACCGGGCCGTGGCGGGTCGTCTGCGCGCCGGTCAGGGCCCAGCGGGCGGCGGATCAATACGGACCCCAGGGTGACGAAGAGGAAGGAGAGCGCGTCGAAGAGGAACGGGATCCAGCGGCCCATCGCGTACAGCAGGCCGCCGAGGGGGGCTCCGACCAGCTGCGCGACCATGTCCCTGCCCATGCTCTGGGCCGTGGCGGCGGCGACCTGCTCCTTGGGCACGATCCGGCGCAGCACCGGCATCGACACGGCGTTGCGCAGCCCGTCCGCGAGCCCGCCGGCCAGTGCCAGGGCGCCGATCACGGCGATGGAGGGGTCGCCCTGGTACACCAGCAGGGCGACGGCGCCCATCGACAGCGCCTGGGCCAGCGGGGCGAGGCACAGGATGGCGCGGCGGTTCACCCGGTCCGCGAGCACTCCGCCGATCGCGAGGGTGGCGAGCCGGCCGATCATGTGCAGGACGGTGATGAGCCCTGCCTGCGCCGCCGATCCCGTGAGGTGGAGGACGAGCAGCGGGAAGGCGAGTGTCGACATGCTGGTGCCGAGCGCGGACAGGCCGTTGCCGGTCCACCAGTACAGGTAGTCGCGGTCACGCCACAACGGCGGGGGTTGCTTCGGGACGTGTGCCGACTCCGCGGGACGTGACTGCGCCATGGGTACCCGTCTCCCCGCCCGTTGGTGTGTGCTCGTCCGGGCGTGCGCCGTGGACCTCCTGTGCATGCTGGTCGATGCGCCGGGGGCCGGGCCAGGCAGTCCACCGGCAACTCCCGGCCGGCGGGCCGGTGGCATGATCTGCGGGTGATCAGTCAGCTCGTCCCCGCGGGGGTGTCCGCCCACGAGGCGTTCGGCGACGCGGGCCCCGAGGCGGCCGTCGCGCTCTTCGCCGCCGAACAGGCTGTCGTCGAGGGGGTGTTCGAGGAGCGCCGCAGGGAGTTCACCACGGTACGGGGCTGCGCCCGCGCGGCGCTGGGCCGGCTCGGGGTGCGGCCCGTACCGCTGGTGCCCGGTGCGCTGGGTGCGCCCGGCTGGCCTGCCGGGGTGGTGGGCAGCATGACCCACTGCCGGGGGTACCGGGCGGCCGCCGTCGCGCGTGCCGCGGACGTCGCGGCCGTGGGCATCGACGCGGAACCGGCGGAGCCGCTGCCGCGTGCGGTCGCGGACCGGATCGTCACCGGCACCGAGCGCGGCTGGCTCGGCGAGGAGTTTCCGCAGGGTGCCGGCGTGCCGCTGGACCGGGTGCTCTTCTGCGCCAAGGAGGCGTCCTACAAGGCGTTCTCGCCCTGGGCCGGGGCCCGGTACGGCTTCGGGGACTACCGCGTGCGGCTGCGGGCCGACGGCACGTTCCGTACGGTACCGCCGGTTGCCGCCCGGCCTGCCGAGAGCCCTTGGGCGGCGGGGTTCACCGGCCGTTGGACCGCACGGGACGGGCTGGTGCTCACCGCGGTGGCACTCGTGGCCAGGCACGGTGCCGCCCCGCAGCACCGGCCGGTCGCCGGTCAGTCCAGGACGGACACGATCGCGTCGAGCGCCTGGGCGCCGGTGAAGGGGTAGTCGTGCCCGCCGGGCAGCAACCGGAGCGTGAAACCGGCCCCGGCGCAGTCGCGCCAGCGCTCCAGTTGGGCGCCGCTGACGAGCGGGTCGCCGGCACCGCCGAAGACGTGCAGCGGGCAGCCGACCCGGACCGGCCCGGCGGCGAGGTAGGACTCGGTGAGGGCGAGGTCGCGGCGGACCGTGCGCAGCGCGTACTGGAGGTACGCCGGGTAGCGGGCCAGCTCGGGCGGGAAGCCGCCGAACCCGTCCAGCCAGGCGAGCAGGCCGGCGTCGTCCAGCCCGGAGACGTGCCGGCGCACCGGGGTGTGCGGCGCCCGCGCGGCGGACACGAGCAGTGCGCTGGGCGGGGTGAGGCCGCGCCGGGCGACGCGGACGGCGATCTCGTAGCCGAGGAGCGCGCCGAAGCTGTGCCCGAACAGGGCGTAGGGCCGGTCGAACTCGTCGCGGATGTTGTCGATCACGACGTCGGCCAGCTCTTCGAGGGTGCCGGGCAGGCTCTCGGCGCTGCCCACGCCCCGGCCGGGCAGTTCCACGGTCGCCAGTTCCACCCCGGCCGGCGGCACGAGGCGCCAGGGCGCGAACGTGCCGGCGCTGCCGCCCGCCTGCGGCAGGCAGATCAGCCGCATTCGCGGGTCGGGCGCGGTGACCCGGCCGACGATCCACGGGCGGGCCCGGTCGCGCGCCGGCGCCCCCTCCGGGGAGGCGGCTGGTGCGGTGGCACGGGTTCCCATCCCGCTTCTCCTTCGGCCGGTGTGCGGCGGCTGCTGCCCGCCGCGCTCCATCGTGCGGCTGCCCGGAGGGCGGGGCCAGGCAAGGGGACCGGCAACCGGTCTGCCGTCAAATTGCCCCGGCAGTTCCTGGAGAGAGGGGTCCGGCGCACCAAAACTGACGGCGAACAGTCCTGTTCCGCGCCGGAGGGGTGGACCGCAATCCAATGACCACAGTGCCCGACGAGACAGTGCCCGCCGAGGCGTCCGACCCGACGCTCTTCACCCTGGACGCTGTCAAGGCCGACCTCATGGAGGTCGACGCGATGTTCCAGGCGTGTCTGAACTGGAACTACGGGGACCGCGACAGCCGCGTGTGGAACCTCTACGAGAAGAACAAGGTCTCGCAGTGGAACGCCACCACCGACATCGACTGGGACCACGACGTCGAGTTCGGCGCCGAGCTGTCGGAGGAGAACGGTGCGCGGCTCGCGTCCTTCGTCGTCGGCGAGGGCAGTCCGGTGCCGCGCGAGCTGCTGACCCAGTTCCGCTGGGAGTACCAGGCGTGGATGTGCAGCCAGTTCCTGCACGGCGAGCAGGGTGCGCTCGTGACCACGGCCCGGCTCGTGGAGACCGTGCCCGACCTGGACGCCAAGACGTACGCCGCCTCGCAGGTCGCCGACGAGGCACGGCACGTCGAGGCGTTCGCCCGGTACGTCGACGAGAAGCTCAAGTCCGTCTACCCGATCAACCCCGGGCTCAAGACGCTGCTGCACGACCTGCTGTCGGAGTCCCGGTGGGACATTGTCTACCTCGGCATGCAGGTGGTCGTCGAGGGCCTGGCGATCACCGCGCTGCGCCTGGCGAGCAGCGGCTTCGGCGACCCGGTGATCCGGCAGATCACCCGGATGGTCGCGCAGGACGAGGCCCGGCACATCGCCTTCGGCGTCACCGCGCTCACCGGCATGTACAGCCAGGTCACGTCCGCGGAGCTGCGGGAGCGCGAGGACTTCCTGCTGGAGGCGATCCAGCTGATGTCGCGCCGGTTCATGCTGCGCGAGGTCTGGGAGCGGATGGACCTCGACGTGGCCAAGGGGCTGCGCTTCGCGCGGACCAACCCGATGATGGCCACCTACCGGCAGATGCTGTTCCAGCAGGTCATCTTCGTGCTCCGGCAGTTGGACATGCTGTCGGACCGGGTCAAGGACCTGCTGCTCGCGGAGAACCTGGTGCGCCCGGAGACCCTGCGGCTCCGCTGAGGGCGGCGGTGCGGGCCGGCCTGCCGGCGGTACGCGGTGCCCGGGTGGACTCCACCCGGGCACCGGCGCGTCGGGCGCCGGTGCCACCGGAAGCCCCCGCTCAGCGCCGGGCCGAGCGGAAGCCCGTCCACACGGCGCTCGCGGCGAGGAGCAGCACGATGACGGCCACCCCGGAGTAGACCTGCTGCGTCAGCGCTTCCGTGGCCGCGGTTTTCAGGAACTCCGGGTTGAAGAACAGCCGGCGGTGGAGGACCCAGGCGAGCGGCAGGGCGAACACGGCCCTGGCCGCGGCGTTCAGGACGGCGAGGCGAACGGTCCACCCCTGTGCGGCGATCCGGGCCGCCGAGACCGCCAGCATGCCGGCGAGGCCGAGGAGAACGGGCCAGATCCAGCCCGACCACAGGGCCGGGTCGAGCACCTCGACGGCCTTGCCGCCGCCGTGGCCGTCGGACCCGTAGGGCTTCGCGACGTGCTGCCACACGGTCAGGGAGATCAGCAGCGCGTACCACGCCGCTCCGAGGGCGACCATGGCGCCGCCCTTCTCCTTCTTCCGGGGCTCGGGCAGGTCGGTGACGCTCCACGTGCCGGCGCGGGCGGGCGCGCCGTCGCGGCCGCGGAACCGGTCGGCCAGGGCGAAGAAGAGGGTGAGCCAGGCGACCATCTGGGCGCCCAGCGTCAGTACGGTGGTGACGCCTTCGCCGACCGCCGCGCCGACGTCGCCGCTGTCGGCCAGTTCCACCACCACGGCCACGACGGTGATCACCGGCAGCACGGTGGACAGCAGCAGCACCAGCAGGCGTATGTACGCCGGGTAGAGGTCCGGCCCGATCAGCGCGAGCGGCCGGCCGGTGTAGCGGGCGGCGTACCGGACGGGGTCGCCCATCTCGGTGAGCACGTCGCGCTCGGCCGACCGCGGGTCCGCCGCCCGGCGGGCCTCGATGGTGTCGGCGATCGTGGCGCGCAGCTCCTCTCCGATGTCGTCGCGCTGGTCGGCCGGGAGCCGCCGGACGACTTCCTCCACGTAGCGCTCGGTGAGAGTGCTGGTGCTCATCCGTTCTCCTTGGTGAGTCGTGCGATCGTGGCCGAGAGGTCCTGCCACTCGCGGACCAGGCCGGCGAGGACCAGGGAGCCGTCGGGGCTCACCCGGTAGAACTTCCGCGGCCGGGATTCGTCGGTGTTCCATTCGCTGGTGAGCAGGCCCTGCTTCTCCAGCCTGCGCAGCAAGGGGTAGAGGGTGTTGCCGTCGACGGAGACCCCGGCGCCGTTGAGCGTCTCCAGGAGCGCATAGCCGTAACTCGGCTCCCGGAGCAGCGCCAGGCAGGCCAGGACCACCGTCCCGCGGCGCAGTTCGTGGGCCTGGGCGAGAGTCAGTTCTTCTACGGACACGTGAGACACCATAGTGTGCGTCGCACACCATTGTCTACGGAACACTAGTGGGCGACGTGCCAGGGCTTGGCGGCGTCACCCTCCCGCCCGGCCTCCCTCCGGGTCACGCCCCCGTCAGCGGGGTGAGGGCATCGGCGAACTCCCCCGCGCACAGCGCCTTCCAGGCGACCCGGCGGCGGGGCTTGCCGCTGGACGTGACCGCGATGCCGCCGCGGGGCAGCTCGACGGCCAGGAGGTCGGCGTCGCCCAGCCACTCCGAAAGCACCTCGTGGGCGGCCTCCCGCCAGCCGTCCTGCACCCCGCCGAAGACCGCCACCCCGGTGGCCCGGCCGTCCCGCACACCGAGCAGGACGGCGACCCGACGCTCGGGAACGCCCCGCTGGTGCAGCAGGGTCTCCAGGCTCTCGGCGAAGACCATCTTCCCGCTGACCTTGAGCCCGTCGCCGAGCCGGCCGATCACGAACAGCTGCCCCTCGCGCACGAAGCCCGCGTCGCCGGACTCCAGCCCCTCGCCGGCGAGGCTGGTGCCGGACGCGGAACCCTCGTCGCCGACGTAGCCGCTCGCGATCGACACACCGGTGACGACGATCTCGCCGACCTGGCCGTCCGGCAGCTCCTCGCCGTCCTCCGAGACGATCCGCACCTGCCGGCCCTCCAGCGGACGGCCGCAGCCGACCACCGCCGTGCCGGCCAGCGACGCGGCGTCCCCGTCATCCGGCACCCGCGTCGACCAGCCTTCGCCGGGCCGCAGACCGGTCACCGCGAGCGTCGCCTCCGCGCCGCCGTACGCGGGCAGCAGCGCGCCGCGGTCGAGGCCGTGCGGCCCCAGCAACGCGTGGAAATCCTCCAGCACCTGCGGGTCGACCCGCTCGGCCCCGATGATCACGGCCCGCATCGTGTCGAAGCGCAGCCCCTCCAACTGGGCGGGCCTGACCCGGCGCAGGATGTAGGCGAGGCCGAAGTTCGGCATGCCCGTCATGGCGGCGCCCTGCTCGCTGACGCACCGCAGATAGCGCAGCGGCGAGCGGATGAAGTCGTCCGGCTGCATCATCCAGCCGTCGCAGCCGGTGACGACCGCGTTCAGCACGAAGCCCACGAGCCCCATGTCGTGGTGCACCGGCAGCCAGCTGATGCCGGGGCGTTCCGGGGTCCAGCCGATCCAGCGGCGCATGCCGGTGAGGTTGGCCCGCAGGGCTTCGGCGGAGATCCGCACGCCGCGCGAGAAGCCGCTGGAGCCCGAGGTGAACTGCACCAGCGCGGTCTCCGGCAGCGGCAGCGGCCGCTCCAGCGGTGCCACGCCCGCGACGAGTTGTTCGAAGACCTCCGGCTCGGGCACCCCGGCCCCCGCGGTGACCTTGCGGATCCGCTCCAGGGACTCGTCGTCGCAGAGGGTGTACTTGGGCCCGGCCGTCTCGAACAGGTGGGCCGCGTGCCGCTCGTACTCGTCGGCCCGCTGGAAGGCGAACGGCGGGGCGATGGAGCACGGCGTCGCACCGGCGGCCAGCGCGCCGAAGAAACCGGCGACGAAACCGGGGCTGGAGCGCAGCACCAGCCCCACCGTGTCGCCCTCGCCGACGCCCTTCGCGCGCAGTGCGGCGGCGGTCCGCAGCACCAGCTCCGCCAGGTCGCGGTAGGACGTGAAGTCCCAGCCGTCGCCGCGGTTCGCGTAGTACAGGCCGCGCTCGGCGGACGGCTCGTCCAGCCACTCCAGCAGGCCCCGGTCCGGTATACCCAACATACGTGTCCTCTCGGAAGGTCAGGGAGGTGCGGCACGTCCGGTACGCACGGGGCGCGGAGTACGTGCCCGCCTGCTGCGCAGCATCGCGGCGCGCCCCCCGCCCCGGCCAGGCAAGCGGCCGGTAACTCCCCCGCGGCCCGGCGGCATCTCGACCAGCATCCCGGTTGCCGGTCGGTTGCCTGGCCGACGCCTGCGGCAGTGCGGAGGCTGGCCCCATGCGCGCTTCGAACCCCGCCCAGGACACCGCCGGCTGGATCAGTGCCCGGCACGTCGCCGGACCGCTCCGGTCACGGCTCATCTGCCTGCCGCACGCCGGAGGGGGCGCCGGCACCTTCCGCTCCTGGCGGCCGTTCCTCCCCGAGGGGGTCGAGCTGGCGCCGGTCGAGCTGCCCGGCCGCGGCTCCCGCATCGACGAACCCCTGCCGCGGTCCTTCGACGCGCTGGTGGACGCCCTGTTCGAGGCGCTGCGCGGCGAGTTCACCGTGCCGTACGCGTTCTTCGGGCACAGCTTCGGCGCCCTGCTCGGCTACGAGCTGACGCGGCGGATCGAGCGGGAGACCGGGCGGGGAGCGGACCTGCGGCGGCCGAGCGCCCTGCTGGTGTCGGGATCGCGCGCTCCCCATGTGCCGCTCGAAGGCGAGACCGTCGCGGGCGGCGACGAGGCCCGGCTGATCGCCTGGCTGCGCGGCAGCGGCGGACTGCCCGACGAACTGCTCGGCTTTCCCGACTTCCTGCGGGACCTGCTGCGCGCGGTACGCAGCGACGTGGCTTTCGCGGAGGGCTACCTCCTGCCGCGGCCGACCGCCGTGAGCTGCCCGCTGGTCGCCTTCGCCGGCGCCGAGGACACGGTGTCCCCGGTGGCGCACGTGGCCCCGTGGAACCTGTACACCACGGCTGAACACCGGATGCACGTCCTGCCCGGCGGGCACTACTTCCCGCAGAGCCATGCCCGGACCACGGTGGCGGCGGTGGCCGGGGAACTGGCGGCACTGTCAGCGCTGTAGCAGCGCGGGCCGGGATGCCTCCGGTACGAGCGTGACCGGCAGGGACGAGAAGCCGCTCAGGAAGTTGGAGAAGACGTACCCAGGTTCGCCCGCGGGCTCCGCGACGGCGACCAGGTCGCACAGGCTCTCCAGCAGGGCCGCCAGCTCGGCGCGGGCCAGGAACGCGCCGAGGCAGAAGTGCGACCCGTGGGCGAACGACAGGTGCTTGTTGGGAGTGCGCGCCAGGTCGAATTCCTCGGGCCGGTCGAAGACCCGCTCGTCACGGTTGGCCGAGGCCATCCAGGTGGTGACGATGTCGCCCGCCTCGACGAACTGCCCGCCGAAGAAGGCATCCTGCGTGGCGGTACGGCCGCTGTGCAGCGCGGGCGTCGTCCAGCGCAGCACTTCCTCGACCGCCGAGGCCGTGCTCACCCGGCCGGTCTTGAGCGCGTGCCACTGCTCCGGCCGCTCCATCAGCGCACGCAGCCCGCCGACCATGGCGAACCGGGTGGTCTCGTGGCCGCCCATGATGATGCTGTAGCAGTTGAAGACGATCTCTTCGTGCGACAGCGGGCGGCCGTCGATCTCCTTGGTCACCAGGAGGCTGATCACGTCGTCCAGCGGCTTCGCGCGGCGCGCCGCGGCCAGTTCGGAGAAGTAGAACAGCAGGCCGTTGCGGGACGACCAGGTCGCTTCCTCCGTGGGGACGCCGTCCGCCGAGGACAGCGCGGAGGAGGTCAGCTCGATGATCTGGCGGCGGTCGGCGAGCGGCACACCGAGCAGGTCGCAGATCGCGCCGAGCGGGATGTGCGCGGCGACGTCCGCGGCGAAGTCCACCGTGCCCCGGTCCACCGCCTCCTGGACCAGGGCCCGGGTGCCCCGCCGCACGCTGTCCACGACGACGTCGAGCGCACGCGGCGAGAACGGCTTGAGCAGGGCGCTGCGCAGGGCCTTGTGCGGGCCCCCGTCGGTGACGGCGAGCATCTTGCCGGCGGCCGAGTCACCGCCGGCCAGCAGGGTGTCGAGCACGTTGCCGCGCTCGGAGGTGAAGGTCTTGTGGTCGTTGAGCACCGCGACGACGTCCGCGTGGCGGCTGACGACCCAGAACCCCGGTCTGCCGCCGCGCTCCGGCTGCCAGTGGACCGGGGCCTCCGTGCGCAGCCGGCGCCACAGCGGCCCCAGGTCGTGGCGGGCGTGCAGCAGCGGGTCCGCGAGGTCCACGTCCTCCGGCGCGTCCTGGGCCGGCTCGGGGCGGCTGGTCATGGCGGTCATCGTGGAACTCCTGCCGAAGTGGGAACCCGGTCGTGCGGTACGGGTGCGGTGGCGGTCACCGCGTCGGCCCGGTGGGGCCGGGGAAGAACGCGGTGGTGGCCCCGGCGGTCTCGGCGCCGTCCACCACGAACTGCTGGCCGGAGACGAACGCGGCCTCCGGCGAGGCCAGGAACCAGAAGAAATCGGCGATCTCCTCGGGCCGGGCGTGCCGGCGGGCGGGGATGCGCTCGTTGACCTCGTCGAGCATGGCGTCGGTGTACTCGGCCCGCTGCATGGGCGTCAGCACGGCGCCGGGCGCGACGCAGGCGGTGCGGATCAGCGGAGCCAGCTCGATGGCGAAGGTCTGGCACAGCGAGGCCACACCGGCCTTGGAGGCGTTGTAGTCGGCGTACAGCGGGTAGCCCCGCATGCCGTTGACCGAAGCGGTGGCCAGCAGCACGCCCCCGCCCTGGTCCAGCAGGTGCGGAACGCTGTGGCGCCACAGGGCGAGGACGCCCATCAGGTTGACGTCCAGGGTGCGCCGGGCCTCGGCCTCGGTCAGGTCGAGGATGCCGTGCCGGACGCTGATGCCCGCGTTGGCGATCACCACGTCGAGCCGGCCGCGTTCGGCCCTGACCTCGTCGACGGCCGCCCGCACTCCCTCCCAGTCGGCGACGTCCTGGTTGACCCAGCGCAGGTGGCCGCCCCCCTCCCGGGGGCCGGTCACCGTGTCCGCGGGCGGGGCCTGCACGTCGAGGTTGACGACGAAGTCGCCTGCGCCGGCGAAGCGCTCGGCGGTGGCGTGCCCGATTCCGCTGGACGCTCCGGAGACGATGACGGTACGCACGGGGTGCTGCCCTTCTGCTGGTCTGCTTGGTCGGTACGGGAAGTGGGTGGGCCGGGCTCAGACGATGACGCGCGGGTGGTCGAACGCGTAGCCGTTGAAGTGCTGGCGCAGGTTGCGGCTGACGGTCAGCTTCTTGAGCCAGCGGTCGGTGCCGTCGTAGCGGGCGGTGAAGGGCCTGCGGCCGTGCACCGCGCGGTAGTTGTCGACGATCAGCAGCGAGCCCGGGCCCACGGCGACGTCCTGCTGGACGCGTTGCAGCTCGGCCATCAGCCGGTCGAGCGCGCCCTCGGCCTCGGTGTCGCCGGTCCGTACGTTCATGAAGGGCCGGTCGATGCGCAGATAGGGGTTGAGCCGGTCGCCGGAGAGCACAGCGGCCGGCGCCGGCCGGTCGCGCATGGCACGCAGCCTGGGCAGCGCGGGGTGGTCCGGGGCGTGCGCCTCCAGCTGCCGGATGTGCTCGGTGTCCGGCAGGATGTGGAAGCGGTCCTCCGCGAGGACCGTGCGGTCGCGGTCGTCGAGCCGTACGTCGCTCACGGACGCCACGATGGTGGGCACCCGGTCGGGGTTGCGCAGCCCGAACAGCAGGAGGTAGTCGCAGCGGTTGGGGTGGAAGCCGTCCTCGGTGTGGAACTCCAGGAGGGTTTCGCTGCCGTGCCCGCTCTGGCGCGCCTCGTCGCCGCGGATGGGCAGTATGTTCTGGACGATGCGGCCCTCCTGGAGGGTCACCCAGCCGAACGGGTCGCCCAGCGCCAGGCCGCACAGCGCCAGCCACGTCTCCTGGGCCCGTGCGGTCTCGTCGCCGATGGCCTCCCGCCAGTGCCCGGGCGTGGGGCCGAGGCGCTCCTCGTCCACCGGGAAACCGTGCAGCAGGCAGGCGGCCGACCGCGCGGTACGGCGGTATGCCGTCAGGAAGGAGCGCAGCCGGGCGGGCAGCAGTTCCTCGGCGAGCTGCGCCCGGTCGTAGAAGTCCGGCAAGGCGGGATCGCCGCAGACCTCGCCGAGCTTGTCCGCCGCGGCTCGCAGCTCGGCCACCTCGTCGGCGTCGAGGTGGAACTCCAGCGGGGTGTCGAGCGCGGTGTCGGCCACGGCCGGGCGGGACGCGGAAGCGGGTGGAAGCGTAAGGGGCATGTCGGTGTCCTCACCGGGTCGGGACCACGGGGGTCTTCGGCGTTCGGTCCTGTGCGGCCCGCGCCGGGGGCCGGGCCGCCTGCTGTGCGCGCCGGACCGGCCGAGCAGGGTCCCGGCCTGGGTGCGGTCCAGCGGTCGTACGAAAAGGGATCAGTGCGAAGGGATCGGTGCGGAGGGGTCGGTGCGGGTGGCCCCGGAGGGGCGGCCTACTCCGTGTCCCGCCAGTCCTCGCCGAACTCGGCGAGTTCGTCGTGGCCCAAGGTGATCAGCGGCTCTTCGGGGGCGTCGGCCTCCGAAGCCGGGTCGAGCTCCTTCACCGCGGTGGCGAGTTCGGCGACCGTCTTGTGCGTGAACACGTCCCGGGGCGTCATGTCCAGGCCCTCCGCGCGGGCCAGGGTGACCAGCCTGATGGAGACGATCGAGTCGCCGCCGAGGTCGAAGAAGCTGTCGTCGATGCCGATTCGGCTCGTCCCGAGGGCCTTCGCGAACAGCTCGCACAGCTGCTTCTCGCGGTCGGTGCGCGGCGCACGGCTGTCCGCGGCCGCGGCGAAGTCCGGCTCGGGCAGGGCGTCCCGGTCGAGTTTGCCGCTCGGGGTGACCGGCAGCCGGTCCAGGGGGACCACGACCGCGGGCACCAGGTACTCGGGCAGTGCGGCGGCGACCCTGCCGCGCAGCGCCGCCGGGTCGGGCCCGGCGCCGGCCACGGGGGCGACGTACGCCACGAGGCGGCGCAGGCCGGGGCGGTCCTCGCGGACGACCACGGCCGCCTGCGCGACCGCGGGGTCCTCGGCCAGTACGGCTTCGATCTCACCGGGTTCGATGCGGTAACCACGCACCTTGACCTGCCGGTCGACCCGGCCCAGGTACTCCAGGGTGCCGTCCGGCCTGCGGCAGGCGAGGTCTCCCGAGCGGTACATCCGCGACCCGGCGGGGCCGTACGGGTCGGCCACGAAACGCTCGGCGGTCAGCGCGGCCCGGCGCAGGTAGCCGCGCGCCAGGCCCTCGCCCGCCAGGTAGAGCTCGCCGGGCACGCCCGCCGGGACCGGGCGCAGGGCGCCGTCCAGCAGGTACACCCTGGCGCCCGCGACCGGTTCGCCCAGGGGCGGGCTGGTGCGGCCCGCCAGGGGCCGGCTCATCGTGGCCATGACGGTGGCCTCGGTGGGGCCGTACGCGTTGACCATGCGCCGCCCGGCCGACCAGCGTTCGACGAGGTCGGGCGGGCATGCCTCGCCGCCCACCACGAGGGTGACGCCGTCGGGCAGCGCGCCCTCGGGCAGGACGGCGAGCGAGGACGGGGGTAGCAGCAGCGTCGTCACGCCGTACCGGGCCACGGTCGCCGCGAGCGCCGGGCCCGGCAGCAGTTCGTCGGCCGGCGCGGCGACCACGGCCGCGCCGGTGAGCAGGGCCGTGGCCAGTTCCCACACCGAGGCGTCGAAGCTCGGCGAGGCGAACAGCAGCACCCGCTCGTCCGGGCGCAGGGTGAGCCCCGCGCGCTGCTGGGCGGCCAGGGCGGCGACGCCGGTGTGCGGCACCAGGACGCCCTTGGGCCGGCCGGTGGAGCCGGACGTGTAGATGAGGTAGGCCGCGTTGCCGGGTCGCAGCGGTGCCGTGCGGTCGCCGTCGGACAGGTCGTCCTCGGGCAGCCCGGCGACCAGCGCGCACGGCACACCGAGGGTTTCGGCAACCGTTCCGGCGTCCGTTTCGCCGTCTGTTTCGGCGTCTGTTTCGCCGTCCAGGCACAGGGTCGCCCCGGCGCCCGCCCCGGCCATCGTCTCCGCTCCCGCTGCGGTGGTGAGCACGAGGTCCGGCCGGGCGTCGGAGACGACGTAGCGCAGCCGCTCCGGCGGGTAGCCGAGGTCCAGCGGCAGGTACGCGGCCCCGCTCTTGAGGACCGCCAGCACGGCGAGGACGGACCGGGCCGACTTCGGCATCGCCACCGCCACGACGCTCTCCGGGCCGATGCCGCGGGCCGCGAGGGCGCGGGCGAGCTGGTTGGCCCGGGCGTTGAGGTCGCCGTAGGTGACGGCGAGCGAGCCGTCGTACACGGCGACGGCGGCCGGCGTCGCCCGGACCCTCTCCTCGAAGAGCGCGGGGAAGGTCGAGCGTGCCGGCGGCGCGGCGGAAGAGGCCGCGGTACTCAGCAGCTCGGTGCGCTCGCGCTCGGTGAGCAGTTCGATCCGGCCGAGGGGGACCGCCGGGTCCTGGACGAAGGTGTCGAGGACGGTGCGGACCCGGCCGAGCAGGGCACCGGCCACCTCGGCGGTGAACAGGTCGCCCCGGTAGGTCAGTTCGAGGCTGAGGCGGTCTCCCGGCACCACGACCAGGCTGAACGGGTAGTGGGAGGCGCCGGGTGCGGGCGTGTCGTCGACGGAGATCCGCAGGCCGGGCACCTGCGCCTGGACGGCGTCCCGGTCCACGGGGGTGTTCTCGAAGCCCACGACGGTGTCGAAGAGTTCGCCGAGCCCGGCGGCACGCTGCACCTCGGCGAGCCCGAAGTGGTGGTACGGGCGCAGCCCGGCCTGGGCGTCCTGGAGGCCGGCCAGCGCGTCGCCGAGGGGCCGCGCCGGGTCGAGTGCCACCCGTACGGCGACGGTGTTCATCAGCAGGCCGACCGTCTCCTCGGCGCCCGCGAGCTCCGGCGGGCGCCCGGCGACGGTCGCGCCGAAGACGACGTCGTCGCGGCCCAGGAAGTGCCCGAGCGCCATCGCCCAAGCGCCCTGGACCAGGGTGTTGAGGGTCAGGCCCGCGGCGCGTGCGGCGGCGGTGAGCCGCTCGGTGGCCGCCGGGTCGAGGGCGGTCGCCACCAGCTCGGGCAGCGTGCCGGTGGCGGGCTCGGCGCCGGGGGCGGTCAGGGTCGGCTCGTCGAGTCCGGCCAGGGCCTCGCGCCAGGCTTCGGCGGCCCGCTCGTCGTCCTGGGCGCCGAGCCAGCGCAGGTAGTCCGCGAACGGCGCGGGCGGTCGGCTCCGGTCGTTGCCCGCGTGGGCGTAGAGGGCGAACAGGTCACGGAAGACGAGGGGCAGCGACCAGCCGTCGAGGAGCATGTGGTGGTGGGTCACCAGCAGCAGGTGCTCCTCGGCCGCCAGCCGGATCAGCGCGACCCGCAGCAGCGGCGGCCGCGCCAGGTCGAAGCGCCGTGTCCGGTCCGCGGCCAGCAGTTCGGCGAGCCTGGCGCGCCGGGTCTCCGCGTCCAGGTCCGACAGGTCGGTCTCCTGCCAGGGCGCGCGGACGTCCTCGTGCACGAGCTGGACGGAGCGCCCGGAGCCGAGCGAGACGAAGGAGGCGCGCAGCGCGGGGTGCCGGGCGAGCAGGGAGTCGAACGCCGTGCGCAGTACGGCGGGTGTCAGCGGCCCGGCGAGCCGTAGCGGCCGCTGGGTGACGTAGACGTCGATGGCGTCCGAGGACATCAGGGCGTGGAAGTGCATGCCCTGCTGGAGCGGGGTCAGCGGCAGGACGCCCGCGACCCGGTGTCCGCTCGCGGCGAGTTCGGCCCGCTCGGTGTCGTCGAGGGCGACCAGCGGTCCGGCGGGCGCCTCGGGGCCGTTCCGCTCCTCGGTGTCCGTCACTTCCCGGGCGATGGGGGCGAGGCGGGCGATGGTCTTGTGGACGAACACGTCCTTCGCCGTCAGCGACAACCCCGCACGGTGCGCCCGTGCCGCCAACCGCATCGACGTGATCGAATCCCCGCCCAACTCGAAGAAACTGTCATCCACCCCCACCCGCTCCCGCCCCAACACCTCACAAAACACCTCATGCAACAACCACTCCCGCTCCGACGACGGCGCCCGGTACACCCCACCCCCACCGAACGACACCACCGGCAACGCCCGCCGATCCACCTTCCCGTTCGGCGTCAACGCAAAGGAATCCACCACCACAACCCGCACCGGCACCATGTACTCCGGCAACACCCGCGCCACCCCAGCCCGCAACGCCTCCACATCCACCCTCACCCCAGCCACAGCACGCACATAACCCACCACACGCCGCACCCCCGCACCATCCACCGGCACTCCCACCACCGCCTGCGCCACCGACACATCAGCAGCCAACACCGCCTCAACCTCACCCAACTCAATACGGTGACCCCGCACCTTCACCTGAAAATCAGACCGACCGCAGTACTCCACCACCCCACCCACACCCCAACGCCCCAAATCCCCCGTCCGATACATCCGCGCCCCCGACGACCCCAACACATCCGCCACAAACCGCTCACCCGTCAACCCAGGCCGACCCACATACCCCCGAGCCACCCCCGCACCCGCGATATAAATCTCCCCCACCACACCCACCGGAACCGGACGCAAGAACTCGTCCAACACATACACACGGGTGTTGTCGGCGGGGCCTCCGAGGGAGGGCCGGGCAGCCGCCTCGGCGTGGCAGAACATCGCGTCGACCGTGCACTCGGCCGGGCCGTAGAGGTTGTACAGGGACAGCCCGGGGACGTTCCGCAGTTCGGCCCACAGGTCGTCGCCGACCTCCTCGCCGCCGAGCGCGAGAGTCCGCACCCGGTGCCGCTCCCCGGTGAACATGCCCGCGTCCAGCAGCTGCCGGGCGACGGAGGGCGTGGTGTCGAGAACGTCGACGGCCGCCTCGGCCACGTAGTCGACGAGGGCCAGGGCGTCCTTGCGCACGGTGTCGTCGACGATGCGCAGCTCGTGCCCGGCGACCATCCACAGCAGCTGGCTCCAGGACGCGTCGAAGCCGAGCGAGTTGGTGAGTGCGGCACTCAGCCGGCGCCCGCCCGCCCGGACGCGCTCGGGCTCGAAGTAGTTCGCCCGGTGGCTGTGGAACATGTTGACCAGGTTGCGGTGCTCGACGGCGACGCCCTTGGGGCGACCGGTGGAGCCCGAGGTGTAGATGACGTACGCGAGGTCGGCGGGGCGCAGTGCGCCGGTCCGGTCGGCGTCGGTGAGGTCCGAGGCGTCGTCGGGCAGCCCGGCCGCGTCCATGAGCAGCGCCGGTACGCCGTCCGGCACGATGTGCGCGGTCGGGCCGGCGGCCAGCACGAGCACGGGCTGCGCCTCCGCGCAGATGGCGGCGACCCGTTCGGCGGGGTGGTCGGCGTCGACCGGGAGGTATCCGGCGCCCGACTTGAGCACCGCGAGGATCGCGGTGACGGCGTCGGTGGTGCGCGGCAGGGCGACGGCGACGAGCCGGCCCGGGCCCGCGCCGTGCGCGCGCAGCAACCGGGCGAGCCGGTTGGCGTCGGCGTTGAGCCGGCCGAAGGTCAGGCTGGTGGTGGCGTCGGCCACGGCGATCGCTTCGGGGGTGGCGCGGGCCTGCTCCTCGAACAGGTCCGGCAGGGTCCGCGGTGCGTGCGCGACGGTGCGGCCGGTGGCCAGCAGGCCGCTCAGCTCGTCGTCGCTCCACAGGGGCAGCTGTGCGGCGGGCAGCTCGGGGCGGGCTGCCATGTCCTCCAGGAGGGTGCACAGCCGCGTGAGGATGCCGGTCGCGACCGGCGCGGTGTACACGTCCTCGCGGTAGTTGAGCTCGAAGCGCAGGCCCTCGCCCGGGTAGACGGCCAGGCTCAGCGGGTAGTGGGTGCCTTCCGGGGTGTCCTCGACGGCGTCGCGCAGGATGCCGATGGTCAGCCCTGCCACCGAGGCGCCCTGTACGGCCTGGTCCACGGGGAAGTTCTCGAACGCGACGGTGGTGTCGAAGAGTTCGGGGACGCCGACGGCCCGGTGGATGTCCGCGAGGCCCACGTAGTGGTGGGCGGACAGGGCCGTCTGCTCGTCCTGGATGCGGGACAGCAGGCGGGACACGGGCTCCGCCGGGTCGACGCGGACGCGGGCGGGCACCGTGTTGATCATCAGGCCGACCATGCGGTCGCTGCCCGCCAGCTCCGGGGGGCGCCCGGCGACGGTGTTGCCGTAGACGACGTCCCGGCGGCCGGTCAGGGAGGTCAGCATCAGCGCCCAGGCGCCCTGCACCAGGGTGTTGACCGTGAGTTCGCGGGTGCGGGCGGCTTCTGCGATCCGGGCGGTGGCCGCTGCCGCCAGCTGTACGACGACGCGCCGCTGGCCGCGGTCCGAGGCGCCGGTGCCGGACCCGCCGGCCACCAGCGTCGGTCCCTCGGTGCCGGACAGCGCGGCCCGCCACGCCTGTTCGGCCTGGTCGCGATCCTGTTGGGAGAGCCAGCCCAGGTAGTCGGCGAACGGCACCGCCGGTGCCAGGTTCCCGGTCGTGCCGCCGTCCCGGTAGATGTGGAACAGGTCGCTCAGCACGAGCGGGACCGACCAGCCGTCGAGCAGGATGTGGTGGTGGGTGAGGACCAGGACGTGCCGGTCGGCCGCCAGCTTGACCAGGGTGAACCGCAGGAGCGGCGGCCTGGCCATGTCGAAGCGGCGGGCGCGGTCCTCGGTCAGCAGCCTCGCCAGGCGCGTCCGGCGCTCGTCGGCGCCGAAGCCGGAGAAGTCGACGTCCTCCCAGGGGAGTTCCACCGTTCGGGCAACAGCCTGGACGGCCTCGCCCGAGCGGCGTCTGAGGAAGCCCGCGCGCAGGCTTCCGTAGCGGTCCAGCAATGCGGCACAGGAAGCGCGCAGGACCTCTGTGTCGAGGGCACCGGCGAGTTCCAGGGGCGTCTGGACGTTGTAGAAGTCGACGTCCTTGCCGTCGGCTTGTCCGCCGTCGTACTGGGCGTGGAAGAGCATGCCCTGCTGGAGCGGGGTCAGCGGCAGGACTGCTTCAAGGGATGTCTGGCTCATGATGTCTTCTCCCACTGGGCTTCAAGCTCGTCGAGTTCGTCGGCGTCGATCTGCACCAGGCCGTCGGTGCGAGGGGTCGCTGCGCCGGGGTCCGTGTCCTGGGCGATGGGGGCGAGGCGGGCGATGGTCTTGTGGACGAACACGTCCTTCGCCGTCAGCGACAACCCCGCACGGTGCGCCCGTGCCGCCAACCGCATCGACGTTATCGAATCCCCGCCCAACTCGAAGAAACTGTCATCCACCCCCACCCGCTCCCGCCCCAACACCTCACAAAACACCTCATGCAACACCCGCTCCCGCACCGACGACGGCGCCCGATACACCCCACCCCCACCAAACGACACCTCCGGCAACGCCCGCCGATCCACCTTCCCGTTCGGCGTCAACGCAAAGGAATCCACCACCACAACCCGCACCGGAACCATGTACTCCGGCAACACCCGCGCCACCCCAGCCCGCAACGCCTCCACATCCACCCTCACCCCAGCCACAGCACGCACATAACCCACCACACGCCGCACCCCCGCACCATCCACCGGCACTCCCACCACCGCCTGCGCCACCGACGCATCAGCAGCCAACACCGCCTCAACCTCACCCAACTCAATACGGTGACCCCGCACCTTCACCTGAAAATCAGACCGACCGCAGTACTCCACCACCCCACCCACACCCCAACGCCCCAAATCCCCCGTCCGATACATCCGCTCCCCCAACCCACCCAACACATCCGCCACAAACCGCTCACCCGTCAACCCAGGCCGACCCGCATACCCCCGAGCCACCCCCGCACCCGCGATATAGATCTCCCCCACCACACCCACCGGAACCGGACGCAAAAACCCGTCCAACACATACACACGCAGGCCGGAGAGGGGTGTGCCGACCGGTACGGCGGCCGGGTTCCCGTCCGCCGCGGCACGGCCGGTGGTGGTGTAGACCGACACCTCGGTGGGGCCGTACTGGTTGTGCAGCTCCGCTCCGACCACGGCGTGGAAACGGTCGGCCAGCGCACCCGTCAGCTGCTCGCCGCCCACGAACACCCGGGTGAGGCTGTCGCAGCGGTCACTGCCCGGTTCGCGCAGGAAGACCTCCAAGGTGGACGGCACGAACTGGGCGACGGTAACCCGCTCCTCGCGGAGCAGCGCGGGCAGATAGCCGGGCGCGACCTCGCCTTCCGGGCGGGCCACGACCACGGCAGCTCCCTGCTGGAGCGGCCAGAAGATCTCCCACACCGACGGGTCGAAGCTGAGCGAGGTGCGTTGCAACACCCGGTCGCCCGTGCCGATCGGATGGCGTTCCTGCATGCCGGCCAGGTAGTTGGTGATGCCCGCGTGGGTGACCACGATGCCCTTGGGGCGGCCCGTCGAGCCCGAGGTGAACACCACGTACGCCGGGTGTTCGGGCCGCAGGCACGGCGTCGGCGCGGGGCCTGCGGCCTCCGGGTCGAGGCCGGCCAGGAAGGCGTCGTCGACGACGAGGACGGGCCTGGTCTGCGCCAGCATGTGCTGGATGCGCCGGTCCGGGTAGTCCGGATCGAGCGGCAGGTAGGCGGCGCCCGCCAGGTGGATCGCGTGCAGGACGACGATCAGCTCGATGGACCGCCGCAGTCGCACCGCGACGACCTGCTCCGGCCCCGCGCCCTTGGCGGCCAGGACGCCGGCCAGCCGCCCGGCGCGGTCGGCCAGCTCCGCGTAGCTGATCCGCTCGCCGTCGCAGACGACCGCGACGGCGTCCGGGGTGCGGCGTACCTGTGCGGCGAAGAGGGCGGGCAGCGTGGTGGCCGGGCCGTCGCCCGCGGTGCCGCCGGCGCCGTGCGCAGGGGCCGGCCGTTCGGCGTCGGTGAGCAGCGTCATCCGGCCGACCAGCAGGTCGGGAGTGGTGGCGAAGGCTTCCAGGGCCAGGCGCAGCCGGGCGACGCAGGTCTCGGCGGCAGCCGTCCCGAACAGGTCGGTCCGGTAGGTGAGTTCCAGCCGCAACCGCTCGCCCGGCACCACGGACAGGCTGAGCGGGTAGTGCGTGCCACCGGTGGGGTCGGACTCCTCGACGGTGACGCGCAGCCCCTTGGCCTGCTTGAGGATCTCCTCGCGGTCGATCGGCGCGTTCCCGAAGACGACCGAGGTGTCGAACAGCTCGCCGTGTCCCGCGAGCCGGTGCAGCTCCGGCAGGCCGAGGTGGTGGTGGCCGACGAGCGCGGTCTGCTCGTCCTGGACCCGGGCGAGCAGCGCGGCCAGCGGCTCGCCGGGCTGGAGGCGGATGCGGACCGGAAGGGTGTTCATCAGCAGGCCGACGATCTCGTCCACGCCCGGCAGCTCCGGCGGGCGGCCGGAGACGGTACCGCCGAAGACGACGTCGTCGCGGCCGGTGAGCGTGTGCAGGAGCAGGGCCCACGCGCCCTGGACGACGGTGTTGAGGGTCAGGCCACGCGTGCGGGCGTTGCCTTCCACGGCGGCGGTGAGGTCCGCGGGCAGCTCGGTGACCAGGAGGCCCGGGAGGGAGCCGGCGGGTTCCGGGCTCGCGGGGGCCACCAGGGTGGGCCCGTCGAGGTCGGCGAGCGCCCGGTGCCAGACCTGTTCGGCGGCGGCCCGGTCCTGGCTCGCGGCCCAGGCGAGGTAGGCGCGCAGCGGTACCGGCGCGGGCAGCTCCGCTTCCGTACCGTGCAGGTGCGCGAGCAGGTCGCGCAGGATCAGCGGCACCGACCAGCCGTCGAAGAGGATGTGGTGGCTCGACAGGACGACCAGGTGCCGTTCGTCCGCCAGCCGGATCAGGCCGAACCGCAGGAGCGGCGGCGCCGACATGTCGAACCGGGTCCGCTTGTCCGCGGCGAGCAGGTCGGCCAGGCGCGGGCCTTGTGCCTCGGGCGGCAGTCCGCGCAGGTCGTGCTCGTGCACGGGCGGCTCGACGTGTCTGGCGACGAGTTGCAGCGGTTCGCCCGCCGCCGACTGCGTGTATCCGGCCCGCAGGGCGGTGTGCCGCTCCACCACGGCCTGGCAGGCGCGCCGGAAGGCGCCGGCAGGCAGTGGGCCGGACAGCCCGAAGACCTTCTGCACGTTGTAGGCGTCGGCGCCCTCTGCCAGCCCGGCGTGGAAGAGCATCCCCTGCTGGAGGGGGCCGAGCGGCAGCACATCCGCCACCGGGCCCTCGCCCGTGGTGTCCAGGTGCTGCCACGCCTGCTCCAGACGGGCCAGCTCACCTTCGTCCAGGCCAATCAAATCAGATTGTTCGTACGCGAGTTGAGTCGGCTGCTCCGCAGGTTCGGCGGCGTGGGCGGCCAGCTCCGCCACCGTACGGTGCGCGAAGACCGCCTGCGGGGTGAGCGGGATGCCGGCGCTGGTGGCCCGCGAAGCGAGCCGGACCGCGACGATGGAGTCACCGCCCAGTTCGAAGAAGCTGTCGTCGATGCTCACGCGGCTCGCGCCGAGCACGTCGGCGAACAGCTCGCAGAGCGTGGTCTCCCGCTCGTCGCGCGGAGCGCGGCCGGTGGCGGAGCCGGTGTACTCGGGGCTGGGCAGCGCCCGCTGGTCCAGCTTGCCGCTCGGGGTCAGCGGCAGGTCGGGCAGGAACACCACGGCGGCCGGGACCATGTACGGGGGCAGGGCACGGCCGACGCCCTCGCGCAGCGCGGCCGCGTCGAGCGTCCCGGCGCCGGCCGCCGGGACGACGTACGCCACCAGCTGGCGGACGCCCGGCCGGTCCTCACGGACGACGACGCTGACCCGGCCGACGCCGGGCGCCCGGGCGAGGACGCTCTCGATCTCGCCGGGTTCGATGCGGAACCCGCGGACCTTGACCTGCCGGTCGCCGCGCCCGAGGTAGGCCAGCTCCCCGCCGGCGGTCCAGCGGGCCAGGTCGCCCGTGCGGTACATGCGGGTGCCGGGCGGCCCGTACGGGTCGGCGACGAACCGTTCCGCGGTCGGCCCCGGGCTGTTCAGGTAGCCGCGGGCGAGCCCGTCGCCGCTCAGGTACACCTCGCCCGCGACGCCGGGCGGAACCGGCCGCAGCGCGGTGTCGAGGAGCCGGACCCGGGTGCCGGGGACGGTGCGGCCCATGGGCGGTACGGTCCGGCCGGACAGCGGCGGGGTCTGGGTGGCGATGACCGTGGACTCGGTGGGCCCGTAGGCGTTGACCATGCGCCGGCCAGGGGACCAGCGGGCGACCAGCTCGGGCGCGCACGCCTCGGCGCCGACGACCAGCGTGACGCCCTCGGGCAGGCCGCCCGGCGGCATGGCGGCCAGGGCGGACGGCGCCATCAGCAGGCAGGTGACGCCCGTCTCGCGCACCAGGCCGGCCAGCTGCGGCCCGGGGGTGAGCCGCTCCGCCGGGGCGACGACGGCGGCGGCGCCGGTCAGCAGCGCGGTGCACAGCTCCCACACCGAGGCGTCGAAGCCCGGTGACGCGAACTGGAGCACCCGGGTGTCCGGGGTGACGTCCAGGAGGGCCTTCTGGTGGGCGAGGAGGCCGGCCAGTCCGGTGTGCGGGACGACGACGCCCTTGGGGGTACCGGTCGAGCCGGAGGTGTAGATGACGTACGCCGGGTGGGCGGGCCGCAGCGGCGCACGCCGGTCGGCGTCGGTGAGGTCGGTGTCCGGCAGCCCCGGCACGGGTCCGGCGGGGCCCTCTGCGTCGTCCAGGTACAGCCGCGCCACGTCGGGGGCGAGGGCCGGGTCGTCGGCCGCGCGCGTGGTCAGCAGGAGGACCGGTGTCGTGTCGCCGAGCATGGTGGCTACCCGCGACCGCTGGTAGGCGAGGTCGACGGGCAGGTAGGCCGCACCGGATTTCAGTACGCCGACGACGGCCGTCAGGGCGGTGACGCCGCGCGGCAGGGCCACGGCCACCACGGCTTCGGGCCCGGCACCGCGGTCCACCAGCGCCCGGGCCAGCCGGTTGGCGCGGGCGTTCAGCTCGGCGTAGTCGACGGCCCCGGCGGCGGAGATCACCGCGGGACGGTGCGGGGTGGCGCGGACCTGCTCCTCGAACAGGTCGGTGAAGGTGCGCACGGGCACCGGGGCGGCGAGGCCCGGGAGTTGCCCGGCGGCGAGTACCTCAGCGCGCTCGGCCGCCGTCAGGACGCCGGTCCGTGCCAGCGGCCGGTCGGCGGGGGCGCCGAGGAAGCGGGGCAGGAAGTCCATGAAGCGGCGCTGGTGCGCGGCGAGTTCGTCCGCGGTGTAACGGTCGGGGTTGGCCTCGAACTCGATCCGCATGCCCTGGCCGTCAGGTCCCGGGTGGCAGGTGATGTTGAGGTCGAAGACGGGCCCGCCCGACAGCGCGGTCAGCGTGGCCTCGCGGCCGGCGAAGTTGCTCTCCGAGCCGGCCGGCATGATGTTGACCAGGACGCCGAACAGCTGCTCGTTCGAGCCGAGCATCCGCAGGTCGCGCCGCAGGTCGTCGTAGGGGTGGCGCTGGTGGGTGAGGAGCCGCCCGAGCCGCTGCCCCACGTGCCGGACCAGCTCGGCGCGGCCTGCGCCGGGATCGACGGAGAGCCGCAGCGGGAGCGTGTTGGAGACCATGCCCGGCACGTTCTCGGAGCGTGCGCCGAGCCGTGCGGCGACGGGCACGCCGATGGCGAGGTCGGTGGCCCCGGTCATGCCGTGCAGGTAGGCGGCGACCGCCGTCAGCATCACCACGCTCCACGAGGTACGGGCTTCCCGCCCCGCGGTGCGCAGCGCCTGCTGTTCGGCGTCGGGCAGTTCGCTGGTCGCGGCCAGGGCGCGGGCCGAGGTGCCGGTCGGCACGCCGGGGGCCAGGCTGACCGTCTCGGGCCGGTCGTCGAACACGCCGGTCCAGTACGCCTTGTCCGCCGCGTAGTCAGCGGACGCCCGGTACTCGGCCTCGTCCGCGAGGAGGTCGGTGAGCCGGCCGAGCGGGCGCCCGGACGGCTCCTGGCCGGCGGCCAGCTGCTCGTACACCTCGGCGATGCGCCGGGAGTGGCGCACCGAGCCGTAGCCGTCGGACAGGATGTGGTGGCTGCGCTGGTACCAGAGGTAGTGGTCGTCGCCGACGCGCATCAGCACGTGCACCGACAGGACGTCGGTGAACAGGTTGTTCGCGGTACGGCTGTCGCGCTCCATCAGCTCGTGCGCCGCGCCGAGGGGGTCGGCCTCCCCGCTGAGGTCCAGTTCCCGCCAGGTCGAGCAGCCCGGGGCGACGGGGCGCTGGCGGGGCCCGTCGGGCAGCTCGACGAATGCCACGTCGAAGGTTCCGCTCTCGCCCTCGGCCTGGCGCACCGCGCGCGCCAGCAGGGGGCCGTCCACCGGCCCGCGGATCTCCATGACGACGACGGTGTTGTAGGCGGGGTTGCCGGGGTCGAGCTGCTGGGCGTAGAAGACGCCCCGCTGGGCGACCGTGAGCGGGAGGAGGCCGCTGCCCGCGGGGAGGTGGGAGGTCACTGCGTCGCGTGAAGTCATGGGGCGTGTCAACCGCTCTCTCGTGAACCGCTCTCTGGTGCGCCTTGGGGGCCGGGAGCTGGCAAATCGAGACGATGCTGCACTTCCCGCACAACCACTCACCAGGCAACCGACCGGCAATCGCGCGGTGCGCCGGGCCGGACGTCTCTTCGGGAACGGTGGTCGTGGCATCGAGTGTGCGCGCCGGGCCCGCCCCCCTCCAGGAATCGGCAGGGCAATTCGGCGGCAGACCGGTTGCCGGTCCATATGCCTGGTCCCGTTCCCGCCGTCCCGCCACGATGGGCGGACATCCGGCCACGCACCGGCCGCGACGCTTCGCCGACCGGTCCGCCCGGATGGGGCTTCGTCGGGCGGTACCGGTTGTGCCGCCCAGTTTTCAGGGAGTTGTACAAGGTGAACGATCTGACCGGCATCAGCGTGTTCCAGGCACACGGCGAAGGTCTGGCCCCCTTCGTGCACGGGCACGCCCGGGTGATCGACGAAGCCGTCGCCGAGAACGGCGCGGCACTGGTCCGGGGTGCCCGGGCCGACGGCACCGAGGACTTCGAGCAGGCCGTGAAGCGGCTCGGCTTCGAGCCGCTGGCGTACACGGAACGGTCCACGCCCCGCAGCCAGGTGGGCGACGGGGTGTTCACCTCGACCGAGTACCCGGCGCGCGAGGTGATCCCGCAGCACTGCGAGTCCTCGTACGCCGGCGCCTGGCCCGCCCGGCTGGCGTTCTTCTCCGCGGTCCCGGCCCTGACCGGCGGCGCGACCCCCGTCACGGACGTCACGCGGGTGCTCGACGACATCCCGGCGGAGGTGGTCGAGGCCGTGGAACGGCGCGGCCTGCGCTATGTGCGCAACTACGGCAGCGGTGTCGGCATGGACTGGCGCGAAGCCTTCCAGACCGACAGCAGGGCGGAGGTGGACCGCTTCTGTGCCGAAGGCGGCCTGGAGTGGGAGTGGCTGGAGGACGACTGCCTGCGCACCCTCCGCCGGGCGCCGGCCCTCGCGACGCACCCGCGCACCGGGCGCCGCCTGTGGTTCAACCACCTCGTACTGTTCCACCAGTCCTCGCTCGCCCCGGAGGTGCGGGAGGCGCTGGTGGCCGTGCTGGGAGAGGACGGGCTGCCCAACGACGTCCTGTTCGGCGACGGGGAGCCGATTCCCGACGCGACGGTGGCCGCCGTCCGGTCGGCGTTCGAGCGCCGCCAGCAGCGCTTCGACTGGGAGCTCCACGACCTCCTGGTGATCGACAACATGCGCTGGTCGCACGGCCGGGAGGCGTTCACCGGCGAACGCCGGGTCCTGGTCTCGATGACGGACCTGGTCACCCGGAGCTGAACCGGGCGTTCCCACGCCGTCCCGGCCGCCGCAGGCCCCGCGACAGCGTCGCGGCGCCGCCCGCGCCGGCTTCCCCTCCCCCGCCGGGCCGGCCGTCCCGTCGTCCTCCTCCCTGCGCGCTCGCGCGCAGCCCACCCCGTCCGCCCCCTGGGGAGCTATCCGTGAACACACCGACAGAGTCGCCGATCGAGTCCGCGCTGCCTCTCACGCCGATGCAGCAGGGCATGCTCTTCCACGCGCTGTACGACACCGACGCGGTGGACGTCTACACCATCCAGGCCGCCTTCGAGCTGCACGGCGACGTCTCCCCCGCGCGGCTGCGCGCCGCCTGCGCCGCGACGCTCGCCCGCCACCCGGTGCTGCGGACGGGCTTTCGCGTGCGCGCGAACGGGCAGCCGGTGCAGCTCGTCCGGCGCACCGTGGCGACGCCCTGGACGGAGCACGACCTGACAGGGGAGCCCGAAGAGGACCGGCGCACGCGGCTGCTGGCCTTCATGGAGGAGGACCGGCTACGGCGCTTCGACATGGCCGCGCCCCCGCTGATGCGGTTCGCCCTGGTCCGGCTGGCCGACGAGCGGCACGTACTCGTGCTGACGTACCATCACATCCTGCTCGACGGCTGGTCGCTGCCGCTGGTGCTGAAAGACCTGTGCACGCTGTACGGGCACCCCGGCCTCGACCTGGAGAACCCCGCGGCCCCGCCCGCCGGGCTCGAACCGACGGCCCCGTTCGGCGACTTCCTGCGCTGGCTCGGCCGGCAGGACCGTGACGCGGCGCACCAGGCGTGGCAGAAGGCCCTGTACGGCCTGGAGGAACCCACACTCGTGGCCCCCGGCGCGGCCTCGGCGGGCGCCGGCGCGATGCCCGCGATGCTCCCGCTGACCCTGTCGGAAGAGGCGACCGAGGCCCTCACCACCACCGCCCGGGCGCACGGCCTCACGCTCAATACGGTGGTGCAGGGCGCATGGGCGCTGCTGCTGTCCGTGCTGACCGGGCGCGACGACGTGGTCTTCGGCCAGACCGTGCACGGGCGTCCCGTGGACCTCAAGGGCGTCGACTCCATGGTGGGCCTGCTGATGAACGCGGTTCCGGTCCGCGTCCGCCTCTCTCCCCAGGAGTCGCTGGCCGGGCTGTTCACCCGCGTACAGGACGAGCAGCTCGCGCTGGGGGCCCACCAGCACATCGGCCTGGACGAGGTACAGCGCCTCGCCGGGCTCGGCGCGCTCTACGACACCTCGACCGGCTTCGGCAACGCGCCCTTCGACTGGGCATCCGTCCAGGAGATCGCGCCCGGCCTGCGCCTGGGACCGCTGTCCGACGAAGCCGACGCGGCCGAGCAGCAGATCAGCGGCTCCACCCACTACCCGCTGAGCGTCGTCGCCGTGCCCGGACCGCGCCTGCGGCTCGAACTCAACTACCGCACGGACCTGTTCGACGACCGGCGCATGGAGCTGGTCGCCTCCCGGCTGCGCCTGCTGCTCGACACCTTCACCCACGCGGCCGCGACCCCCGTGGCCGCCGTCCCGCTTCTGACCGACGACGAAAGGCAGCTGGTGCTCCGCGCCTGGAGCCGCCGCCCCGGCGCCGAGCAGGCGGCCGGCGGCAAGCCCGCCACACTCGTCGAGCGGTTCGAGGCCCAGGCGCGGCGGCAGCCGGACGCTCCGGCCGTGACCGACGGGCAGCGCTCCCTCGGCTACCGGGAACTCGACGAGGCGGCGAACCGTCTCGCCCGGCTGATGCTGCGCCGCGGAGTGCGGCCCGGGGACCCGGTCGCCGTGGCACTGCCGCGCGGCACGGACCTGGTCGTCGCGCTGCTCGCCGCCTTGAAGGCGGGCGCCTGTTACGTACCGGTCGACCCGGACTACCCGGTGGAGCGCGTCGCGTTCATGCTCGCCGACGCGGCTCCCCGGCTCGTCGTCTGCGCCGACCGGGCCCTTCCGGGTCTCGCCGGGCACCCGTCGCCGCTCCCCCTGGGCGACCCCGCCGTCCAAGCCGAGCTGGCGCCGCTGCCCGCGCACCCGGTGGACGACACCGAGCGCGGCCGGGCGCCGCGGCCGGAGGATCTCGCGTACGTCATCTACACCTCCGGGTCCACCGGCCGCCCCAAGGGCGTCGCGGTGGAGCACCGTACGGTCGACGGCTACCTCGCGTTCGCGAGCGCGGCGTACCCGGGCCTCGCCGGGCAGGCGCTGGTGCACTCGCCGCCCTCCTTCGACCTGACCGTCACCGGCCTCTTCGGACCGCTCGTCAACGGCGGGCTGGTGCGCGTCGTCGACCTGGAGGACTTCGACGCCCCGGCCGGCGGCGGGCGCCCGCCCTCGTTCGTGAAAGCCACCCCCAGCCATCTGCCGATCCTGGCGGCGTCGGACGACTGGTACTCGCCCACCGGCGAACTGGTCCTGGGCGGCGAGCAGTTGACCGGCGAGGCGCTGGCGGAATGGCGCGCACGCCACCCGGGGGCGACGGTCGTGAACGAGTACGGCCCCACCGAGGCGACCGTGGGCTGCACGGAATACCGGCTGGAGCCCGGCGCCCCGCTGCCGACGGGCGCGGTGCCGATCGGCGTGCCGGTGCCCGGCGCCCGGATCTACGTCCTCGACGGCTTCCTGCGCCCCGTGCCCGCGGGCGTGCCCGGCGAGCTGTACATCGGCGGTGACGTGCTCGCCCGCGGCTACGTCAACCGCCCGGGCCTGACCGCGGCACGCTTCGTCGCCGACCCGTTCCGCACCCCCGGCGGCCGGATGTACCGCACCGGGGACACCGCCTGGTGGCGGCCGGACGGGGTGCTGATGTACGGCGGCCGGCTGGACGACCAGGTCAAGGTCCGCGGCTACCGGATCGAGCCGGGCGAGGTGGAGAGCGCGCTCGTGGCCGACCCCGCGGTCGCCGGGGCCGCGGTGGCCGTACGGGAGGACCGGCGCGGAACGCCCAGGCTGGTGGCCTACGTGGTGGCCGCCGGTGCCCCGGAGGGCGGGACGGCGGGGCTCGCCGAACGGATCGCGGCGCGGCTGCCCGCGTACCTGGTCCCGTCGGCGTTCGTCACGCTGCCCACGCTGCCCGTGACTCCCAACGGCAAGGTGGACCGGGCGGCGCTCCCCGCGCACGAGCCGGCCCCCGAGCCGGCCCCCGCCGAGGACCACCGGCCGCCGCAGGAGCCGGCCCGGGAAGCCGCCGCCGAAACCACAGCGGCCGGCCGCGACGCGACAGACACCCTGACCGAGCTGTTCGCCCAGGTGCTGCACCTGGACGGTGCCGGGGCCGGGGACGACTTCTTCACCCTCGGCGGAGACTCCATCACCGCCATTCAACTCGTCGCCCGCGCCCGTAAGGCAGGTCTGCGCTTCACCCCGAAGCACATCTTCACCCACCGCACGGCCACCGCCCTCGCCCACTTCCTGGAGCAGGGCTCCGGCACGGCGAAGGCGGAGGCAAAAACAGAGACGACGACCGGGACGAAGACACCGGCGAAGGCGGAGACGGGAACGGAGACCAGGGCGGAACGGAACGGCTCCGAGGCGCCCCTCGCCACCCCGATCATGCACTGGCTGCACGAGCAGCGCGGCACCATCGACGCCTTCCACCAGTCGACTCTCCTGCGCGTCCCGCCGGGGCTCGGCCTGGACCACCTCGTCACCGCGGCACGGGCCGTGGCGGAACGCCACCAGTCGCTGAGCGCGCGCCTGGACAGCGGCGGCGGACTGGTGCCGGTCCCCGTCGGCCGGGACGCGCTGCCGAACGCCGTGCGCCGGGTCGACGTGTCGGGGCTGACCGAGGAGGCCCTGAGGGGCCGCATCACCGGCTGCGCCCGGCAGGACGCCGCGGCACTCGCGCCGTACGACGGCGTCATGATGCGCGTCACCTGGTTCGACGCGGGCCCGGAAGGCCAGGGCAGGCTGCTCGTCACCGTCCATCACCTGGCGGTGGACGCGGTCTCCTGGCGGGTCCTGCTCACCGACCTGTACACCGCCTGGCACGGCGCCACCACCGGAACCGTGCCGCGCCAGGAGCCCGTGCCGCTGACCTTGCGGGACTGGAGCGACAGACTGCGCAAGGCCGCGTACAGCTCCGACGCGGTACAGGAAATGCCCTACTGGACAAGCACGTTGAGCGGGCGGAGCATCCGGATCAGCGACGTTCCGCTGTCCGCCGCCCACGACATCTACGCCACCGCGGGGGAGACCTCGCTCACGCTCCCGGCGGAACTGACCGCCCCGCTGCTCACGACGGTGCCCACCGCGTTCGGCGTCCGCACCAACGACGTGCTGCTCGCCGGTCTGGCGCTCGCGGTCGCCGCCTGGCACCCGGAGGCGGCAGCGGGCACGGCCGTACTCGTCGACGTCGAGGGGCACGGCCGCGAGCAGCTCGACGAGGACACGGACCCGTCCGCCACCGTCGGCTGGCTCACCTCCCTGTACCCGGTGCGTGTCGACGCCGGAATCGACGGCTGGAGCGCGGACGGCGACCCCGCCGACCCGCGGCTCGGCGCGGCCGTACGCAGGGTCGCCGACCAGCTCGCCGAGGTGCCCCGGAACGGCATCGGCTTCGGCCTGCTGCGCCACCTGAACCGGGACACGGCCGCCGGCCTCAAGCGCTTCCCCAGCCCTCAGGTCGGGTTCAACTACCTGGGCAGGAGAGGCGGTTCGGGAAACGGTGACTGGGACGTGGCGCCCGAGTCGGACGCGCTGCCGCTCGGCGCCGACCCGCGGATGCCGATGCCGCACGTCGTCGAGGTCAACGCGGCGGTCGACGACGGCCCCGCGGGGCCGCGCCTGGTCGCCCACTGGCTGTGGGCCCGGCTGCACCTGACGGAGACCGAGGCTTGCGAACTGGCCCGGCTGTGGTTCACCGCGCTGGGCGCCCTCGTGGCACACGCGGCGACCCGCGCGGTGTCCGCCTCGTCGGCCGCCCAGGCGGACACCGAGGAACTGACCCGGCTCGGCGCCCGTACGGGCCTGGCCATCTCCCACGTACTGCCGATGACACCGCTGCAAGAAGGGCTGCTCTTCCACGCCCGGTACGACAGCCGCAGCCTGGACGTGTACAACGTGCAGATCGCGCTGGAAGTAGCGGGACAGCTCGACGTACAGCAACTGCGGGCCGCCTGCGACGCACTGTTGCGGCGCCACCCCATGCTGCGGGCAGGCTTCATGCAACTGCGGTCGGGCGAGCCGGTGCAGGTGGTACCGGAAGACGTCCGCATGCCCTGGTACACGCACGACCTCACGGGCCTGGCCCCCCAGGACCGGGACGAGCGGCTGGCGGACCTCCTTGAGGCCGACCGGCGCCGGCGCATGGACCCGGCCAAGCCGCCGCTCATGCGCTGCACCTGCATCGACCTCGCCCCGGACCGCCGGCAGGTGGTCCTGACCGTGCACCACCTGCTGGTGGACGGCTGGACCAACTCACTCCTGCTGCGCGACCTGCTCTGGCTGTACGGCAACGACAACGACAACGCGCTGCCGGAACCTCCCGACTACCGCGACTACCTGTCCTGGCTGGACCAACAGGACCACAGCCAGGCACGGTCCGCCTGGCGCGCGGCGCTGGCCGGCCTCAAGGAACCCACGCTGCTCACCCCGGACGACGACACCGCCCGCGTGCGGGCACTGCCGGAGAGCCTGGTCGTCGAGCTGTCCGAGGCGGAGACCAGCGCACTGGACGAGACGTCGCGCCGCCACGGCATCACGCCCAACACCCTGGTGCGCGCCGCGTGGACGCTGTGCCTGCACGAGCGGACGCGGCAGCGCGACATCGTGTTCGGCGCCACGGTCTCCGGCCGCCCGGCGGAACTGCCGGGTGTCGAGGACATGGTCGGTGTCTTCATCAACACCGTCCCGGTGCGGGTACGCCTGGATCCCGCCGAGCCGCTGGCGAAGCTGCTCGCCCGGATGCAGGAAGAGCACGCGGAACTCCTGCCCTACCACCACCTGCCGCTGCCCGACATCCAGCGGATCGCGGGGACGGGCACCCTCTTCGACAGCTGTGTCGTCTTCGAGAACTTCCCGACCGCCGAGGAACTGCCGAGCGGACCGGACGACGGCCTGGGGCTGGTCCGGGTGACCGGGTACGACGGCTACCACTACCCGCTGAAGCTGATGGTCGCCCCGGGCCCCCGGCTCCGGCTGGAGGTCAGCCACCGCCCCGACCTGATCGACGCGGAGTCCGCCCGGCAGACGGCCGACCGGCTGCGCGCGCTGCTCACCGCGTTGCCCCAGGCCATGGACGCACCCGTGGAACGCTTCCTGGCGGCCGAGCCGGCGTCCGTCCGCGATCCGGGGCAGTCGTCGCTGTGCGACCTGGTCGCCGAGGTGCTCGGCCGGGACTTCGTCAGCGTGGACGACGACCTGTTCGCGCTGGGCTGCGACTCGCTGACGGCGCTGCGCCTGGCGGGCCGGCTCGAAGCGGTGCTGGGCCGCACCGTCGACGTCGAGGCCGTCTTCCGCTGCCGCACCCCGCGCGCCCTGGCCAAGGCGCTCACCTGAACCGCCCGCACCCCACGCCCACCGAGATCACCGAAACCCGGAGGACCGACACCGTGACCAACCCATTCGACAACGAGGACGGCACGTTCCTGGTGCTCGTCAACGACGAGCGCCAGCACAGCCTGTGGCCCGCGTTCGCCGAGGTACCGGCGGGCTGGGAGGTGGCCGTGACGGAGACCGACCGGCAGAGCTGCCTCGACTACATCGAGACGAACTGGACGGACATGCGCCCGGCCAGTCTCGCCGACGCCGTCTCCGCGGCCTGACCGCACCCTTCCGCAGCAAGCCCACCGGTTTCACACCCACGTCAGAAAGCCAGAGCCAGCCACCATGCAACGGACCATGCTCAAGTCGAAGATCCACCGGGCCACCGTCACCGAGGCCAACCTGAACTACGTGGGTTCCGTGACGGTCGACCGCGACCTCATGGACGCGGCGGACCTGCTGGTGGGCGAGCAGGTGCACATCGTGAACGTGAACAACGGGGCCCGCCTGGAGACGTACGTCATCGAGGGCGAGCGCGGGTCGGGCGTCATCTGCCTCAACGGCGCCGCCGCCCGGCTGGTGGCCCCCGGCGACATCGTCATCCTCATCGGCTACGCCACGGTCGACGACGCGGAGGCCCGCACGCTGGAGCCGAAGGTCGTCTTCGTCGACGAGCACAACCGCGCGGTGAAGCTGGGCACGGACCCGGCCTCCTGACCGGCGTACAACGCGCCCGGGCCGGGCTCCGATCCGTGCCCGGCCCGGGTGCGCGGTCGGCCTCGGGCGGGCTCAGAACGTGGCCCGCTCCAGCCAGAAGTCCAACAGCCGCTTGTCGCCGAGGACCTTCACCCGGTCGCTGTCCGCCGGGAGGCGCCGGTAGAAGACCCACAGGACGTCCAGCATCGCGCCGCGCACGGAGACCGTCGCCTCGGAGTGCCCCCGGCGCCAGGAGAACCCCTCCTCCTCGAACTCGACGACCCACTCGCCGTTCAGGTCGGCGGCCGTGTCGGTGGCTTGGAGGTGGATGCTCCTGCCCGGCCCGCGCAGCTCGGCCAACTGCGGCTTGTGTGTGAGCGCCTCGGGAGTGGACAGCATCATCAGGAACTCGTCCAGGGCGTCCGCGGCGGCCCACGGTTCCGCGGTGAACTCGCGCCCCGCGGCCAGCGCCGCGTCCGCACGGTGGACCATCGTCTCGTTCATCGCCCGCCGCGCCCAGAACCCGCTGCGCTGCGACTCGCCCCACGCCCACATCTTCTCGTCGGGGCCGACGTCCCGCAGCGTGCTCACGAGCCGTTGCGCGCCCTCGGTCAGCCAGGCGCCGAGTGCGTCAGGACCGGCGTCGTCGGCCGGGGCCTCGGTGGTGAACGGCAGGCGTTCGGCCGCCCGGGCGCGGACGTTCGCCTCGTACCAGCGCTGGACCTGGCCGACGTGGACGACGAGTTCACGCAGGGACCAGTCGGGACAGGTGGGTACGGTGACCGAGGGGTCGGCGCCGGCGAGGGCGGCCGCGAACCCCTCGGTCTCCGCGAGGATCTGGTCGCAGTAACGGTCGTGATCGTGCGTCGGAAGTGTCATATCGCGCAGGGTAAGCCGTAGCGCCGCTCCTGCCACCCTGAATTTCCCCGGTGGGCAGGCCGCCGCTCAGCGGACGAGCCGGAACAACTCGTACAGGTCGTCGGTGGTGTGCGCCGCCCGCAGCAGACGGCGGAAGCCCGGGTGGGCACTGTGGCGGGCGAGGAGCGAGAACACCTGGGCGGGGCGGGGGTCGCGGAGCCTCTTCGGTACGGCCAGGACGAACACGTCGGACACCGGGCGGCCGTCGGCGCCGCGCCGGCCGAGTCGCGCGGGGACGCGGGCGAAGGCTGCCGCCGGTGCGGACACCGAGCGGCTGCGGGCGGTGAGCAGGGCGATGCCGTGGAAGCCGGTGGCGCCCCCGGACATCCGCCGGCGGACCGCGGAGGCGAAGGCGCGGGCGGGGAGTTCACGCGTCGGCCGGCGCGGGTTCGGGCGCGGTGGCCCCGCTGCGCGCCGGGCGGAGGATTCCGGCGGCGCACACCGCCGCCACACAGAAGGCGACGGGGAGCAGGAAAGCCAGATTCAGGGGCACGAGGTGAGTGAGCGGTCCGATGACGGCGGGCCCGGCCAGCATGCCCACATACCCCATGCCGGCGACTTTCGAGACGTTCGCTCCGGAGGACGCCGGGTCCGCATTTCCCGCGGCGGTGAAGAACTGCGGAATGCACCCGGACAGGCCGATGCCGAAAAGGGTCCAGCCCAGCAGGGCGAGGGGTATCCACGGGGAGAGCGCGGCGGCCGCCAGGCCGATTGCGGCGCAGCCGGCGCCGTAGCGTACGACGAACACCCGGCCGCAGCGGGCCACCACCCGGTCGGTGACGAACCGGCCGACGGTCATGGCGGTGGCGAATCCCCCGTAGGCCAGTGCGGCGGTCGCGGCGGGCGCGTCGAGCACGTCCTTGAGGTGCAGCACACTCCAGTCGTTCGCCACGCCCTCGCAGAGCATGAGCAGGAGGGCGAGCACGCCCAGCGCCCAGACCTGGGACGGCGTACGGCGTCGGGTCGCCCGCGCGGCGGCCGGAGCGCCGGCACGGTCCTCCGCCACCGCGCCCGCCGTGGCAGGTGAGGGGCGTTCCGGGGGCAGCAGGCCGGGTACCAGGGCGAGCGTGACCACGACACCGGCCACCGCTACGCCGGCGAGCGTGAGGGAGGTCTGCCGGCCCCAGCTGATGGCGCGGGCGCCGGCCAGCGCGGCGAGGACACCGCCGACCGAGAACACCGCGTGGAAGGCCGACATCACCGGGCGGCCGTAACCGCGCTCGACCTGAACAGCCTGGGTGTTCATGCTGACGTCCAGACAGCCGTTGCCGAAGCCCAGTGCCAGCAGGGCCGCCGCCAGGGTCCAGGCCGAGTCGGCCAGGCCGGGCAGTACGACGGTGCCGCTGCACAGCACACCGCCGGCCAGGACGATGTTGCGGCTGCCGAAGCGGTCCGCCAGCACCCCGCAGAGCTGCATGCCCACGAAGGCGCCGCCGCCCAGGAAGAGCAGCAGCCAGCCCAGGACGGCGTGCGTGATGCCGACGTGGTGTTCGACGGCGGGGATGTGCACGATCCACATCCCCATCACGAACCCGTTGAGCGCGAACGCCACGAAGGTGCAGGCGCGCGCTGTGCGTAAGCGCCGCGACGGCGGCGACCCGACGGTGGGGACAGTCGATTCACTCATCAGGAGTGACCATAACGCACACTCAACATGTTCGACAGGGGTGTTCCGCACCCCGGTCAGACATGCACGATGTTCACGCCCGCCGCGCGCATCTCCTCGACCACGGCGCCGCCTTGGGGCGCGTCGGTCACCACGACGTCGAGCTGCTCGACCGAGCAGATCCGGCCGAGCGCCACCCGCCCCAGCTTCTCCGCGGTCGCCACCAGGACGATGCGCCGCGCCGACCGCGCGGCGACCCGCTTCACGTGCACGTCGTCCAGGCTGTACGCGGTCGCCCCGTTGGCCGCGTCCACACCGCAGCACCCGAGGATGAAGGTGTCGTACCGCAGGTCCTCGAACGTGCGCAGCGCCGTCTCCCCGTAGAACGACAGCTCCCCCGGCCGGACTTGGCCGCCGGGAAGCAGCAGGCGGATACCCTCGTGCTCGGCGAGCGGCATGGTCGCGTGCAGCGACAGGGGGGTGACGGTCAACCGGCGGCCCGCCATGGCGTGGGCGACGGCGACCGCCGTGGTACCGGTGTCCAAGGCGACGGTCTCCCCGTCGTTGAGCATCCGCACGGCCACGTCGGCCAGCTTCGCCTTGGTCTCGTTGCCGACCATGGCCCGTACCGCGTACGGCGGTTCGACCCCGCTGAGCAGCGCGGTGACCGCGCCGCCGTGCACCCGGCGCAGGGCCCCCCTGGACTCCAGCAGTTCCAGGTCGCGGCGGATGGTCATCTCCGACGTCTGGGTGGAGCGGGCGAGTTCGGCCACGGAGGCCCGGCTGCGCTCGGCCAGCAGGGCCAGGATGAACCGGTGGCGTTCGGAGACATTCATGCCGCTGATGTAGCACATCAACACAGCCGGTGCGAGTTCTCGCCTCGTGCCCGGTTGGCCACCACCACCTTCGCGGCCGGTGACCGGTTGACATCCCCACAGCCCGAGTATGTACTCACACGAACGGTGTGTGATTCTCGTGCGGAGGCGTGATGACAGCAGTGCTCTTCGACCTGTTCGGCGTGATCGCCCGGCACCAGTCCCCGGCGGCCTGCGCCCGCCTGGAAAGCACGGCCCGGGTCTCCGGTGACGCCTTCTGGAAGAGTTACTGGGCCTTGCGCCAACCGTACGACCGGGGTGACCGGAACGGCGCGGAATACTGGCACACCGTCGCCGACGCGCTCGGCGTGCGCTTCGACGAGGAACGCATAACGGAACTGATCGCCGCCGATGTTGCCAGTTGGAGCCGGGTCGACGACGCGATGGTGGAATACGTTCGCGGACTGGCGGACAACGGCGTCACGATCGGCCTGCTGTCGAACATTCCCGAGGAATTGGCGGCGCACTACGAAAAGCACCAGGAGTGGCTGAAGCTCTTCCCGGTCCTCGCCTTCTCCTGCCGCATCGGCCACGCCAAGCCGGAGGCCGACGCCTACACCTGGTGCAGCACCGCCTTCGGCCTGCCCCCCGAGCACATCCTGTTCGTCGACGACCGCAGGGCCAACGTCGAAGCAGCCGAAGCCCTGGGCATGCGGGGCCACGTCTTCACGTCCCTGGCGGAACTGCGCCCGGCACTGCCCCGCACCACCGGCTGACGGCACCCCTCACACCGGCGCCGGGGCAGGGGCCCTGACACCCCTGCCCCGGCGCCTTGCCGTGGTGGCACCCACCGCTTCCCGCCGCAGAAAATGGATTGCCCCGGGAACCGTGCTCACGTTGGCTGTGCCGCATGGTTGAACTGCACACCGATCGCCTCGTACTCCGCCGATGGCAAGACTCCGACCTCGAACCGTGGGCGGCGATGAACGCCGATCCCGAGGTCCGGGAGCACCTGGGCGACCTGCTCACCCGTGAACAAAGCGATGCCTCCGTGGCGCGGTTCCAGGCCGAGTTCGACCAGCGAGGCTACGGATGGTGGGCCGTCCAGTTGCAGGCCACGGGCGAGTTCATCGGCTTCGCCGGCCTGGACCGGGTGGACGACGGCATGCCGTTCACGGGGGTGGAGATCGGCTGGCGGCTCGCCCGCTCGGCCTGGGGCCGGGGTTACGCCACCGAGGCCGCTCTGGCCGGCCTTGCCTTCGGCTTCGAAACGCTCGGACTCCCCGAGATCCTCGCCGTGACGACTGCCGCCAACCTCCGTTCCCAGGCAGTGATGCGCCGGATCGGCATGACCCGGGACCCGGCCGACGATTTCGACGACCCCACCGCGCCCGAAGGGCCCCTGCGCCCGAACGTGCTGTACCGCATCGCGCGTGGTGGGCGGTCCTGACGCTCCCTGCTCGGTCGCTTGCCGGGCCGCGGCGGGAGGCGGGCGCCTGGGTGGCTAGTGGAACTGTTGCTCTTCGGTGGAGCCGCGCAGCGCGGTGGTTTCGGAGGCGGGGTTGATGGCGGCGGCGATCTGGTCGAAGTAGCCGGTGCCGACC
>NZ_JBIRPD010000033.1:0-18816 GCF_044332485.1 Streptomyces sp. NPDC017056
CGGCACCGCACCCGACGGCGTCACCTCACCCGGACGAACCCAAAACTCCGCACAGTTAACCGTCGCCTCCGTCGGACCATACGCATTCACCACCGCCACCTGAGGATGACGACGCCGCCAGGCATCCAACACCTCACCACGCAACGCCTCGCCGCCGATCACCAGCACACCCGACGGGCCCACCGCATCCGGCAACGCCCCCAGCACACTCAAGTGGCTCGGCGTGACCTTCGCGAACGTCGCACCCGCCCCAACCGCGTGCTCGTCCAGCTCGCCCAGATACACCCGGCCACCCGACACCAGCGGGGTCCACAACCCCGTCACACTCAGGTCGAACGCCACCGAGGAATGCATCAGCGACACCCCCGCGACCGCATCCCCATACACCTCACGCCCCCGCACCACATACGCACCGACCGAAGAATGCTGAACCACCACACCCTTCGGACGCCCCGTCGAACCCGACGTATAAATCACATACGCCGGATGCTCAACACGAAGATCCGACACCACATTCGTCGACGCCAACGAATCAGAAAGCGCCAGCACCTCCTCCACCGCCACGCATTCGACGCCCTCCGGCGCCGCCCCGGCCACGCCCCCCAACGCCTCCGCCGACGTCACCACCAACACCGGCTCCGCATCCCCCAACATGAAACGCATCCGCTCCACCGGGTAACCCGGATCCACCGGCACATACGCCCCACCAGCCTTCAACACCGCCAACAACACCACCACCACATCCACCGACCACGGCAACACCACACCAACAAACCGCTCAGGACCCACCCCACGCCCCACCAACCACCGCGCCAAACGATTCGCCCGCGCATTCAACTCCCCATACGACAACCGCACCCCACCACATTCCACCGCAACCGCATCACCACGCTCAGCCACCACCCGCTCGAACAACGCCGGCAACACCTCCACATCCACCCCACGCGCCGTGTCATTCCGCCCCACCAACACCTCACGACGCTCCACCTCACCCAGCAAACCCACCTCACCCACCCGCACCGACGGATCAGCGAGCAGTAAAGCGAGGAAACGCACGAAGCGGTCGTGGTGCGCCGCCATGGCGCTTTCGGAGTACAGGTGGGAGTTGGCCTCGAATTCCACGCGGACGTTGTGGCCGTCGGCGGTGCCGTATACGTCGATCATGAGGTCGCGTACGGGGCCGGTGGCGAGCTGGTGGGGTTCGGCGCGCAGGCTGCCGAATGCCAGTTCGGTGTCGAAGGAGAAGACGTTGACCATGGGGCCGGCGAAGAGTTCCGTGCCGCTGGCGAAACCGAGTCCGGCGTGCAGGTCTTCGCTGCGGTAGCGCTGGTGCCTGACCATCAGGCCGAGGTCGGCGGAGACCTGCGCGACGACGTCGGCGAAGGTCGTGTCCGGGCGTACGGCGACGCGCAGGGGGAGGTTGTTCACCGTCATCGCGGGGGTGGACAGCGCGACCCGGCTCATACGGGCGGCCACGCCCATGCCCAGGACGACGTCGTCCTGCGAGGTCAGGCGGCGTACGTACACGGCGGAGGCGGCGATCAGAAGGGCCGACCAGCGCACTCCGAGCGTGCGGGCCGCCTCCCGCAGCGTCGTCTCCTGGTCGTCGGTCAGGCGGACGGTGCGGCGCAGCAGGCTCAGTGTCGGCTCGGCCGCCTGGCCGGTCAGGCTGCTCTGCCCGGTGACGCCGGCCAGCTTGTCCAGCCAGAACTTCTCGTCGCGGTCGCGGCGCGGCGATGCCGGGTAGGCGGCGTCCTCGGCGACCAGTTCGCGCAGTGTGCCAAAGCCGCTCTCCGGCGGTTCGTCGCCGGCGACCAGGGACGTGTAGATCTCGGCGAGTCTGCGGCAGTAGACGACCTGGCCGTAGCCGTCCATGAGGATGTGGTGGAACCGGAGGTAGAAGAAGGACCGGTCGCCGGGGAGGGTGTAGAGCACCTGGGTGCTCAGTTCGCGCGCTCCTGGGTCCGTACGGGGGTCAGCGGCGGGGTCGGCGGCCGTGGAGATGTCGGCGCGGATCTCCCGCAGCGCGTACTCCTCGGCGTCCGGCCGGCCGGTGAGGTCGACGACGCGGAGGCGCTCTTCCGTCCCGCCCGCCTCGTCCGCCGGGGTCACGATCTGCCAGGGGCGGCCGTCCTCTTCCACGAACCGGGTCCGCAGCACGTCGGTCTCCGCCACCGCGAGGGCGACGGCCCGGCGGAAGGCCGGGACGTCGACGGCGCCGTCGAACGCGTAGTAGACGCCGCAGTTGTACCGCGGATCGGCGTCTTTCAGCTGCTGGCCGACCCAGACGCCCCACTGCGCAGCCGACAAGGACAGACGCTCACCCTGGCTCGTAGCCACGGACCACACCACCCAAAAGACTTCGGCCACGGGGGCCTTGTTCGGTCGAAGAGGAAAAGACCGCCGTCGCCGCTGCGGCTCCGGCGGTCGGGCTCACATCAGTGGTCGGCTGCCGCCGACGGCTTGGCGAGCTCGTCGATCAGCGCCGCGCTGAGGGCGTCGATCGTCGGGTTGTCCCACATGACGGTCCCGTCGACGGCGATGCCGAGGTAGTCCTCCAGCTCGGCCGCGACGCTGAGCGCCGACACCGAGTCCAGGCCGTACTCCACCAGCGGGACGGTGGCGGAGATCTCCGTGGCGGGCCGCTTCACGTAGAGGGCGATCTGCTGGGAGAGCCAGGCGCTCAGGGACTCGTGGGTGTGCGGTTCCGTCGCGTGCTGTGTCATGGTCTTCCTTTCCCGGTGGTGTACGTCCGGTTGGCGATCCCGAACGAGCGGTCGTGGTCGTGGCGGTCGAGCAGTTCGGCCATCAGCCGCTCTTGCACGTCCTCGGGTGCTTCGTCCGCCACCGCGCCCGGTTTCGCCCGGAGGCGGTGCAGTGCGGCGATGAGCCAGGCGGGGTCGGTGAGGAACGCGTCGGGCCCGTCGGCGTTGTGCAGCCAGGTCTGGACGCAGGCCGCGGCCGTGAGCACCGTCACGTAGCGCACCACCAGGTCGTACGCCGCCGGGTCCGCCATGAAGGAGAGTCCGGCGGGGGAAAGGGCGGCGCACACGTCGGTGAGGTCGGCGAGTTCGGTGGTGAAGTGGGCGACGAGGTCGTGCAGCCGCCGGTCGGTGCCGTCCGGCAGTGCGTCAAGGGCGGTGGGCAGCGAGGCGACGAGGGCGTCGCCGCCTCGCCCGCTGACCGCGAGCCGGTCCATGCGCAGTGCGGGCAGGTCCGCTTCCCGCCGGAACAGGGCGGGGTCGGCGGCCGCCGGGGCGGCCCACGACCGCTTGGCGAGCAGCGGGAGCTGGGGCAGTACGGACACTTGGCAGACGGCCCGCGCGGCGTGTCCGAAGCCGACGGGTTTCAGGTCGCGGTGCAGCTTCTGGAAGATGGCGTTGGGGCCCTGGCGGAGGTAGGAGTGCGCGCCGAGCACCACGGACAGCTGGTGCATGGCGTCCAGCAGGCGTTGCGAGATGCCGAACTTGACCGCCGACGCGTACACGCTCGTCTGCTGGGGCAGCAGGTGGAGGGCGCGGGCGCCGGCCGAGGCGAACGCCTCGCACATCAGCAGGTCGGCGAAGGCGCCGGCGAGCGCCGAGCGGATCCAGGGCAGGTCGGCCGCGGTCCTGCCGTACAGGTGGCGGGTCCGTACGTGCCGGAGGGTGGTGCGCAGTCCGGTGTCCAGGACGGCGGTCATCATGGCGGGCACCGCGGTGCGGGTGACCTGGAAGGATTTCAGGGCGGTCTCCAGGCCCTGGCCGGGTCTGCCGAGGATGTTCGCGGCGGGCAGCCGGCAGTCCGTGAACTCGACGCCGCCGAGCTGTACGCCGCGCATTCCCAGGCTCGGGAAGCGCGGGAGGTAGCGCAGCGCGTCGGGGGGCAGGGTCGCCTTGTCGACGTAGACCTGTGAGTGGCTGCGGCTGCCGGGTCCGGTGCCGGTGCGGGCGAACAGGACCAGGGCGTCGGCGCGTTGGATGTTGGCGACCACTTCCTTGCGGCCGTTCAGCACGAGGTCCTTGCCGTCGGGCAGTGCCGCGAAGTCGGACCGCGCCACGTCGTTGCCGTGTGCCAGTTCGTGGTAGGCGCAGGCGACCTTCCGGTTGGCGAGGAGGTGTGCGGCCACCGTGCGGCACTGTTCCTCGTCGGCCGCGGCCCAGACGTTGACCGAGGAGATGAAGGAGCTGGTGCCGTAGCCGAGGCCGAGGGCCGGGTCGCGGCGGTAGACGGAGCGCATGATCTCGACGAGGTCGTCGACCCGTGCGAAGCGGCCGCCGTAGGCGTGCGGTACGAACTCGGCGTTGAGCCCGTACGCGTCGAGCGCCGCCTCGCCCTCGGCGAACGCCTCGCCCCGCTCGTCGGCGGCGAGGATCGCGTCGAAGCCGAGGGGGTTGGCCGGGGCGTAGGGGTCGCCCAAGCGCCGTTCGAGGTCGTGGGCCCCGGCCGGTACGGCATCGGTACGGGTCATCGGGTGCTCTCCGTGTCCTGGTGGAGCAGCGAGAAGGTGCCGTCCGGTTCGGCGGCGAGCAGCGCGGCGAGTTCGCCGTACGCCTGCTCGGCGTCGGTGCCGGGGTCCTCTCCGAGCTTGCGGAGCACGTGGCCCAGGCAGGCGCGCAGCCACAGGCCGTCGCGCCACAGCCGGTGGGTGCCGCCGGGCCGGAAGCGGTCCTGGTTGTGTACGGCGAGGTGCAGGCAGGCGGCCGCCGCGAACACCGCTTCGTAGCGTTCGGCGAGGCGGAAGGCGGCGGCCGGCACGTCCCGTGGGGCCGGGACGTACGGCGCCATGTCGGTGTGCAGCCGGTCGGCGAGGGTTTCGATGCGCCGGGCCGCTTCGAGCACCGGGGCGGGCAGCAGTCCGGCTTCGACGAGTCCGGCGCAGCGCCGGACCGTGGCCGGCAGCGACTGGACCAGGCTGCATCCCTTGGCGGCGACGAGCTTCAGCCGGGAGAGGTCGAGGTCCGCCACGGGTTCGGTGAGCGCGGCGGCGAGTGCCGTGCCCCGCTCGTCGGCGCGTGCTGCCGCGTAGCCCCTGGCGAGGCTGCCGAACTGCTGGATCAGCGAGCTGCGGTTGACCGGGGTGCTGCCGTCGAAGATGCCCGCCACGCGGTGGTCGCGTTCCAGCTTGCCGAACATTCCGTGGGCGTACTCCTCGGTGAGGAACGCGCGCAGGCCGATCAGTTCGCCGAGGGAGTCGAGGGTCTCCTGTGTGGTGGCGGGGACGAACGCCTTGGCGACGGCGGACGTCACGACGAGTTCGCCGGGGAGCGCGCCGGCCGCGCGGGCCGCGACCACGGCGACGGCTTCGTTGAGGAGCAGCGCGCCCAGGCCCCGGCCGAGGATCTGCCGGACTCTGGGCAGGTCGGCGAGGGTTCGGCCGTACAGCTCGCGCCGGGTGGCGAAGCCGGCGGCGAGGCGCAGCGCGTGGTCTCCGGCGCCGAGGGACAGCGCGGTGCACACGGTGCGGGTGAGCTGGAGGGCCTTGAGTACGGTCTCCAGTCCGGTGCCCTCGGCGCCGACGAGCGCGGACTGCGGGAGGCGGGCTCCGGTGAAGGAGATGCCGCTGATGTCCGCGCCGCGGATGCCGTGGGTGGGGACCTTGGGCAGGTGGGTGTACTGGTCGGCGGCCAGGGCCGCCTTGTCCACGAGGAACACGCTGTAACCCCGGGCGCCGCCGGCGGGGTCGGTGCGGGCCAGGACGCACAGCTGGTCGCCCCTGGTCGCGTTGTTGATCAGCCACTTCTCGCCGTCGAGGCGCCAGCCGTCCGCGGTGCGGGTGGCGGTGAGTTCGCCGGCGAGCAGGTCGCTGCCGTGGTGGCGTTCGGTCAGGGCCCAGGAGACGACGGCCCCGTCGCGGACGGCCGCGGCGGTCCGCGCGGTCTGCTCGGGGCTGCCGGCGACCCAGACGCAGACGGCGCCGAGCAGGGTCTTGGCGTGTGCCACCGCCACGGTGAGGTCGTGGCGTGCGACCGTGCGCAGGAGCGCCACGAACGCGGCGACGTCGGCGAGGCGGCCGCCGTTGCGGGCGGGAACGTAGTACTGCTGCAAGCCGAAGGTGTCGAGGAGGGCGCAGCAGTCGTCGGGGAACGCCTCGTCGCGGTCCAGCCGCGCGAGGGTGGCCGGGTGGAAGGGCCCGCCCTCGGCGGCGGCGACGGTGAGCAGCCGTTCCAGTTCCGCCTGGACGGACGCCTCCGGGTGCCGGGTGGCGGTCGCCATCACCCGTTGTCCCCGCTCGGCGTGCGCGCGTCCAGGCGGGGGTCGCAGTCGGCGTGCTGCGGGGCGAGCCCGCCGGTACGGAAGAGCTGCCGCATCGCGGTCCGCTGGATTTTGCCGCTGGTGGTGCGCCGTACCGCGCCGGGCCGCAGCAGGACGATGCCCGCGGCGTGTACGCCGAATTCGCGGGCGACGGTCCTGCGCATCGCCGTGGTGAGTTCGGCGAGGTCGCCCGCCTTGCCGGCGCGGACCTCGTGTGTGACGACGAGCGCCTCTTCGCCGTCGTCCAGCGGGACGGTGAACGCCGCGCCGGCCGCGCCGAGCGCGGGGTGCCGGTCGCGGAGTTCGTGCTCGATGTCCTGCGGGTACAGGTTGCGGCCGCGCATGATCAGGGTTTCCTTGATGCGGCCGGTGATGTACAGCTCGCCCTCGTGCAGCGTGCCGAGGTCGCCGGTGCGCAGATAGCCGGTGTCGCCGTCGGTGGTCGTACCCGCGAAGGCGGCCTCGGTCGCCACTTCGTGCTGCCAGTAGCCGCTGGACACGCTGGGGCCGCGCAGCCAGATCTCGCCCACCCGGCCCGCCGGGAGGGCGCGCCGGGTCTCCGGGTCCACGATGCGGGCCTGAAGTTCCCGTACCGCGCCGCAGCCGACGAGGTCGCGGCCCGTTGCGCCGGCCGGCAGCGGCCGGAACTCGTGGCGCTCCAGCAGTTCGGCGTCGACGCGCCGGACCGGTGCGGCTCGCCGGCCCGTGCCGGAGACGAAGACCGTCGCCTCGGCCAGGCCGTAGCAGGCGACGACGGCGTCCTCGCGCAGTCCGGCCGGGGCGAAGCGCTCGGCGAAGGAGCGCAGCGTCGCGGCCCGTACCGGCTCCGAGCCGCTGCAGGCGTACTGCCACCTGGAGAGGTCGATGCCCTGGCACTGGGCGTCGGTGATCCGGCTGACGCACAGGTCGTAGGCGAAGTTGGGGGCGGCGGAGAAGGTGACGTCGAAGGTGTCGACGAGCTGGAGCCACAGGTGGGGGCGCCGGATGAAGGTGGTGGGGCTCATCAGCACCGCGGAGTGGCCGAGGAGGACGCCCGGCAGCAGGATGCCCATCAGGCCCATGTCGTGGTACGTCGGTATCCAGCCGCCGTGCCGCCCCTTCGGGCCGATGGGGAACGCCTGGTGCAGGGCGCTGATGTTGTGCAGCAGGTTGCCGTGGCTGATCATCACGCCCTTGGGCTCGCTGGTGGAGCCGGAGGTGTACTGGAGCAGCGCCAGGGTGTCGTGGTCCATGTCCGGCAGCTGCCAGGCGCCGGCGTCGCCGAAGTCCTCGTCGTCGCTGGCGGCGATGACTGCGGCGCCGCCCAGCTGCTCGTCGCTCCACTCGCGTACCGCGGGGAGCGAGGCCGCGTCGGTGAGTACGGCGCGGACGCCGGCGTTCTTCGCGATGCTCGTCAGGCGCTCCCGCTGGTGCCGGTACTGGCCGGGTACGGGTACCGGCACGGCGGTCATGCCCGCATAGAGGCAGCCGAAGAACGCGGCCGCGAAGTCGAGGCCCTGCTCGAAGGGGAGCAGCACGCGCTCGCCGGGCAGGAAACGTTCGCCGAGCCAGGCGCCGATCCGGCGGGCGTGCGCGTCGAGTTCGGCGTACGACCAGGTCCGTACGGAGTCCGCGGCGCCGGGGTCGCCGACGAAGAGGACCGCGTCGCTGTCGGGCGTCCGGGACACCAGTTCGCGCAGCACTTCTACGACATGGGTCGCTGGCCTCAGATCAGTCATGGCTTGTGATGCCTCTCTCTGCTGCGCCGGCATTCAGGGCGCCCATCCCTCAGGAATCTCCGAACGCCAGGGAGCGCTGAGCGGATTTCGCTTTGCCGGATCCCGGGCTCGACGTGGGAAAGCACATCAGTTGGGAGCGGCGGACCGCCAGCTACCGGGCCGTTCCTAGTGGTTCACCTAAGGCGCGGACTAGCAGTCCCCCTAGAGTCGGGCACGCCGCATGTCCACCGGCCGAATTTCTTTATCTCCGGAAGTAGCGTGCGGAAATCCGAGCAGCGCGTCAGAGAGCCGCAGTGCGAAATCCGTGCTCGGATACCCGGATACGAGAAGGAGTCCACCATGACGCCGTTCACCGCGCTTTCCGAGCCAGTGGTGGAGCCCCGGCGGCCGCCTCTCGTGGTCGCGGAGGAGGACGGGGAAGCGCCGCTGGACTGGCTGGAGCGGCACCGGGACGCGTTGCGCGGCCAGGCCGCCGGGCACGGGTCCGTATTGGTGCGCGGTCTCCGGCTGGAAGGGCGGGCCGACGCGGTGGCCGCCCTGCGGCGGCTGATGCCCGACCCGTACGTCGAGTACGAGCCCTTCGCCCCCCGTACCGTGCACGCCGAGGGTGTCTACTCCTCGTCGGAGTGGCCGCCGGACCAGCCCATGTGCATGCACCACGAGGCCAGTTACGCGCTGGACGTGCCGTCGCTGCTGGCGTTCTGCTGCGTGACGCCGCCCGCGTCGGGCGGCGTCACCGCGCTCGCCGACTCGCGCCGCGTGCTGGCCGACCTGCCGGCCCCGCTGGTCGAGCGGTTCGAGCGGCTGGGCTGGGAGCTGCTGCGCAATTACAACGCCTTCGTCGGTGTGCCCTGGCAGAGTGCATTCCCCGGTGGCGGCGACCGCGCCGCGGTGGAGGACTACTGCCGCCGCCAGGGCATCGCGTACAGCTGGGACGACGACGGCCTGCGCACCCGCCAGCTCCGGCCGGCCGTCGCCCGGCACCCGCTGACCGGGGAGCGGTGCTGGTTCAACCAGATCGCCTTCCTGAACGAGGAGACGATGGACCCCGCGGTCCGCGAGTACCTGGCCCTGGAGTTCGGTGCGGAAGGGCTGCCGTTCACCACCCGCTACGGCGACGGCACGCCCATCGACCGGGCGACCGTGGACCTGATCAACGAGGTGTACGAGCGGCACACCGTCCGCTTCACGTGGGAGCGGGGCGACCTGCTGCTCGTGGACAACGTCCGGACGGCGCACAGCCGTGAGCCGTACCGGGGCGACCGCGAGATCGTCGTGGCGATGGGCGGCCCGGTCCGCCTGTGACGGCGGTGCGGGAAAGCGGCAGCCCCCGGCGGTCGCCGGGGGCTTCCGACGTTCTCGCCGCCGGGTCGTCAGTCGAAGCTGAGCGTGGAGTACATCGTCACGTTTCCGGCGAGCGCCTCGCAGGTCTTCGCGGCGACGGCGATCTTGTCGGGGGCGTCCGGTTCGGTGCTGTCGATCAGTACGCCGATCACGGTTCCGCTGTGCGCCACGACCACGCCCAGGGCTCCCAGGTCCCGGCACAGGGCCGTCATGGCGCCCAGCGTCCGCTTGGGGCGCAGCAGTTGATTCAGCTCGGCGCTGCGGGTCGCCACCGCGCCGGCCGCGCCGAGGTCACGCGCGGCGACCGCCCCGGTCAGCCGGTCCAGGAGCCTGACGTACTCCCGCTGCTCGGCCGGGCCGAACGGCTTCGGTATCCGGTTGAACGCGACGGTGTCGACGGCGCCGCCCTCGTCCAGGCCGACGATCGTCATCGTCGGCAGCGATCCCAGCACGCGGCGCAGCCGGACGCTGCGGTGGTGGTAGGCCACGATCCCGGGGTGCAGGACCCCGTCGGTGGGCTCGATCCGGCTGAGGAAGCCCTCGATGGTCCTGGGCGCCAGCTCGATGTCGAGCACGTTGCCGATCGCGCGGGCGGTGGCCACCAGGTCGGCCGACGAGCTGGCCAGCCCCTTGCCCTCGGGCAGGCCGCCTTCCAGCGTGAGCACCCCGCCGACCGGTTCGGGCGCCTCCTGCATCATCATCTGCGCGAGCCGGAGCGCCTTGCGCTTGGTGCGTGGCCGCACCTCCAGCTCGGTGGTGTGGTGGTTCGCCCGGAAGGTCGCCATGGTCCACCGGGCGATCGGCAGCGTGACCAGGAAGTCCCCGTCCTCCTCCGGCAGGACTCCCTGGAGCAGCTCGCCGAACGTGCCGAACGCGCTGCTCACCCCGACCGCGCCGCGGTAGTCGGGCAGGACCGCTCTGTCTGTCGTGATGGTCATATACGTTCTCAGCCGTCCTTGCCTGTGTCCGCCGCGGACGCCTCGGGAACGGCGGCTGCCACGATGTCCGCCGCTTGTCCGGCACGGGTGCGGATGAAGTAGTGCCCTCCGTCGCCCAGCTCGCGCAGGCTGACCCGGGCGGCCAGCCGCTTCCAGGCCGTGAACCGCTGCGCGTAGCCGGCCGTGGTGGGGTCGTCGGCGGCGAACACCGCTTCGACGGGCGTGGCCAGGGGCTCTCCGGGCTGCTCGGCGGCGTCGACGAGGTAGCGGTTGGTGGAGATGACGTCGTGCCGGTAGGCGGCGCCCAGGACCTCGGCGCGCTCGGGCTTGAGGAAGTCGAGTTCGACGTAAGCGCTGTCCCGGCGCAGCAGGGCGGTGATCTCCTGGTCGCTCAGCCGGCCCACCTCGGCGCTCTCCGCCCACAGGGCGTCGGCGTCGTCCAGCAGGAGGGCGGCGGCGAAGACGCGGAGCGGCGCGTGTCCGCTGGCCTCCAGCAGCCTGGCGAGTTCCAGTACGTGTGCCGTGCCCGCGCAGTGCCCCCAGAGCATGACCGGCCCGCGGATCGTCGTGGCGATCTCGTGGTGGACGGCCTTGGCCACCTCGGTGACCTCGAGGAAGTCCTCGGTCACGGTGTCGCCGAGGTCGTGGCCCGGCAGCTCGACCGCGTACACGGCGATCCGCCGGGGTGCCAGGGCCTCGGCGAGCTGCCGGAAGTTGACCGCGTTGCCGCCGGCGTAGGGGACGGCGACGAGGGTGGCCACCGCGTCGGTGTCCGGCGGCGACAGGCGCTGGAGCAGGCCGCCGCCCAGGGTGTCGCCGGGCCCGGCCGGCGCGTCGACGAGGGCGGCCAGGTCGCCGAGGACCGGGTGGGTGACGACCTGCTTGAGGGAGACCAGCCGGTTCAGGCCGACCACGAGGCGCACCGCGGCCAGCGACGTGCCGCCCAGCTCGAAGAAGTTGTCCCGCCGGCCGATCCGCTCCAGCGGTACGCCGAGTGCCTCGGCCCAGCCGGTGGCCAGGCGCCGTTCGGTGGCGGTGACGGGTGCGGCGTAGGCGCCGCCGCCGTGGCCGAGGGTGCCGGCCAGCCGGGTCAGCATCCGCTTGTTCACCTTGCCGTTCTCGGTGAGCGGCAGCGGGTCCAGGCGGTGGAAGTACGTGGGGATCATGTAGTCGGGCAGCAGGGTGCCGAGGTAGCCGGTGATCTCCTCGGGGCGCAGCGACTCCGCTCCGTTGTAGAAGGCCACGAGGTTCTTGTCCCGCTCGCCCGCGCCCTCGATCACCACCGCCGCCTCCCGCACCTCGGGCATGGACAGCAGCTTGTTCTCGATCTCGCCGATCTCGATGCGGAAGCCCCGGATCTTGACCTGTTCGTCGCGCCGTCCGAGGAACTCGATGGTGCCTTCGGGCAGCCAGCGTCCGAAGTCGCCGGTGCGGTACATCCGTACGCCGGGCCGGTACGGGTCCTCGACGAACGCCTGCGCCGTGCGCTCCTCGTCGTTGATGTAGCCGCGTCCGACGCACACGCCGGAGAAGGCGATCTCCCCGGGGGCGCCGAGGGGCGCGACGCGCAGCGTCTCGTCGAGGACGTAGGTGCGCACGTTGCGCAGGGACCGCCCGACGGACACGAAGTCCCGCTCCGGCAGGCCGCTGAGCACCTCGTGCATGGTGTCGTCGGAGACTTCGGTGGCGCCGTACGCGTTGACCAGCTTGATGTCCGGGTAGAGCGCGAACCAGCGTCGTACGACCTCCAGTTTCAGCGCCTCGCCGGTCACCGAGACGATCCGCAGGTCGCCCAGCGGGCGGGGGTCGCCCGCGAGGTAGGTGATCATCACCTCCAGGTAGGCGGGCACGACCTGGATGGCGTGGATGCCGCCGTCGGCGATGTGGCCCACGAAGCGGCCGACGTCGAGCTGGGCGTCGGTGTCCACGATGCGGGTACTGCCGCCGACCAGCAGCGGGGCGATCGCCTGCCAGAGGGAGATGTCGAAGCACTGCGAGGCGGTCTGGGTGACGACGTCCCCCTCGCCGAGCCCCATGTCCTCGATCTTCATGTACAGGTGGTTGAGCATGCCGGCGTGCTCGCACATGGCGCCCTTGGGCTCGCCCGTGGAGCCGGAGGTGAAGTAGATGTAGGCGAGCGCGTCCGGCGCGATGGGCACCTGGGGATCAGCGTCGCTGTGGGCGTCGTCCTGGGTGTCCTCGAAGCGCAGCAGCGAGCAGGGGTGGGCGAGGCCGCCCGTCGCGGCCCGCGCGGAGGCGCCCTCGCCCTTGGTGAGCACGAAGCGGCACTCCGCGCGGGTCAGCTGGGCGGCGATCCGCTCCGGCGGGAAGTCGGGGCGCAGCGGCAGGTAGGCGCCGCCCGCCTTGACGACGCCGAGCAGGGCGGCGATCCAGTCCAGTTCCCGGTCCATGGCCACGGCGACCGGCGCTTCGGGCTCCACGCCGTGGCGCAGGAGGGCGTGGGCGACCCGGTTGGCGCGCTCGTTGAGTTCCCGGTACGTCCAGTGCCGGTCGTGGTGCGAGGCGGCCCTGGCGTCCGGGTGCTGCCGGACGCGCTCCTCGAAGAGCTCGGCGAACAGCTTGCCGGGCAGGGGGATCTCCTCGCCCGCGTGTCCGTGGAGGTGGCGGTGCAGCTCTTCCTCGCCGAGCAGGGTCGCGGCGTTGTGGGGCGCGTCCGGGGCGGCGGCCAGCAGTTCCAGCGCCCGCAGGTGGTAGCCGGCGAAGCGGGCGGCGTGTTCGGCGTCGTACTCCTGCCGCTGGTAGCGCAGGCGCAGCAGGAGTCCGCCGGCGTCCGCGGTGTAGGCCACGTCCAGCACGGTGGTGCCGGCGTCGGGGTGTTCGCCCTCGTCACCGGGGCCGGTGGCGTCGTCGACGGCGGTGAGGTCGAGGACGACGCCGAGGGCGGGCGTCTCTCCCTTGGCGCGCTCGCCGTCCCGGTCGTACCGGCTGCCGGCTGCGGCCTCCGCAGCGGCGAGCAGGTCCCGCCAGCTGCCGTGGGGGATCTCGACCGGCCACGGGGCGGCCGGCGCTGACGGTGCGGTGCCCGGTGCGCGGTAGCCCGTCAGCACGGTGCGTTCGCCGCCGACCGCTCCCAGCACCTTGGCGTGTACGGCGAGCAGCACCGTCGCCACGTCGTCGACCGCACGCACGCGCGCAACGAGTTCCGCGGGAACCGGAATTCGGTATTCTGCAATTCCCGTTTCCCCGGAAGCATCTCCCGGTTGTTTCCAAGACCAGATCCTGGTCGGGCTCAACCGCGACGTTTCTGTCATCGGACCCCCCGTTAGGCGTGGGAAACCATCTAGTGAGTGCCGGAACCAGACACGATGGCTTGATGAGATCCGGGCGCTTGGATTGCGCGGCCCGGCGTGTGACACGCGGTCACGACCCTGGGGGAAATGGAGTGCCACCGTCAACACACGACCTGCGATCACTAGCAACAACCCTAAAGCGGGCGCACGGCGGCCACGGAAGTAACGGAATGACGCGATCCGGCGGTTCCGGAAACTGACCGGACGGTAACATGCCGAGTACCGTAGCCCTCGGCAACCACACGGCTCCCGCCCCTAGCAACTTCCCTAAAGATTCCGCGCGATTCGCCTACATTTCAACCGATCGCGGCTATTGCTCGGAACGCCGGGGCGGCAGTGTTGTGCGTGTGACTACGGAGATTGATTTCATCGGCGACATCACGCATGCCCAGCTCCAACCGCGCTATGTCCGCATCAGCGGCAACCTGTACGGCGCCGTGTTCACGCTCATGAAGATCGTCCCGGCCCGGCACATCCTGCGGGCCGCCCTGGCCCGGGGCGACCTCGGCCCTGACACCCTGATCGTGGAGACCACGTCGGGCACCTTCGGCCTGGCACTCGCCATGGAAGCCGCGCTCCTGGACCGCCGGCTCGTCCTGGTCAGCGACCCCGTGATCGACGTGGGCCTGCACCGGAGGCTCCGCGACCTCGGCGCCCGAGTGGAAATCTGCTCCGAGCCCGCCGAGGTGGGCGGCTTCCAGGAAGCCAGGCTGCGGCGGGTGGCCGAGATCAGGGCGTCGCACCCGGACACGTTCTGCCCCGAGCAGTACAGCAACCCCGACAACCCCCGCTCCTACTCGGTCGTCGCCGAGGAAATGCTCCGCAGGCTCGGCCGGGTCGACTGCGTCATCGGACCGGTCGGCTCCGGCGGCTCGATGTGCGGCACCGTACGGACCCTGCGGGAGCACAACCCGCAGGTGCGGGCGATCGGCGTCGACACCCACCAGAGCGTCCTCTTCGGCCACCCCGACGGCCCCCGCACGCTGCGCGGCCTCGGCAACAGCCTGATGCCGCCCAACCTCGACCACACCGTCTTCGACGAGGTGCACTGGTGCGGCGCCGGCGAGGCGCACGCCGCGACCCGCGCGCTGCACCGCGAACACGCCCTGTTCCAGGGCCCGACCAGCGGTGCCGCATTCCAGGTGGCGCGCTGGTGGGCGGAGCGCAACCCGGACGCGCGGTGCGTGGTGATGCTCCCGGACGAGGGCCACCGCTACCAGGAGACGACCTACAACGACGCCTGGCTGGCCGAACAGTCCCTGGCCGGCGCCGACCTGTCCGTCAAGCCCCGCGAGGTCGCCGCTCCCGAGCTGGCCGTCGGCACCTGGGACTGGTTCCCGTGGGCCCGGCGCAGCTTCGAGGATGTGATGGGGGAAGGCCGGTGAGCGGCACCGGACGCCTGACCTCCTCGCTCAACCCGCGCACCCGGCGCATCGTGTACGGCGAGACGGACATCGCCGGACTCGTCAGGGAACTCGACGAGACCACCACCGTCGACCTGGCCCACGTCGTCATGCTCGTACGGCAGGGCCTGCTCCCCCCGGAGGGCGGGAGCGCGCTGCTGCGGTACATCGTCCGGCTGCGGGAACAGCGTTACGCCCCGCTGCACGCGCTGCCCGCGCCGCGCGGGGTGTACCTGATGTACGAGACGCACCTGATCGACGTCCTCGGGGCGGAGCTGGGCGGCAAACTGCACACGGGCCGCTCCCGCAACGATCTCAAGGCCACCGCCACGGCGATGCGCCTGCGGGAAACGGCACTGGAGCTGGGCAGCCAACTGCTGCGCCTCCAGGCCGTGTTGCTGTCCCGTGCCCGGGCGGCTGCCGACGAGGCCATGCCGGTCTACACCCACTTCCAGGCGGCGATGCCGGTCACCTACGGGCACTACCTGCTCGGGGTGGCGTCGGCCCTGGACCGGGACATCGCCGCGTTCCGGCACGCGACCGGCGCGCTGCGCCGCTGCCCGCTGGGGGCCGTCGCGGTCGCCGGCACCGATCTGCCCATCGACACGTCGCTGACCGCCGGACTCCTCGGGTTCGACACCCCGGTGGCGCACGCGCTGGACGCCGTCGCCTCCCGCGACGGCGCCCTGCGCGTCACCGCCGCGGCGGCGGGCGCGGCGGTGACCCTCAGCAGGCTGGCCACCGACCTCCAGCTCTGGAGCACGGCCGAGTTCGGCATGATCAGGTTCGCCGACCGGCTCGTCGGCGGCAGCTCGGCGATGCCACAGAAACGTAACGCCTTTCTCCTGGAACACATCCGTGCCAAGGCCGGTACCGTAGTGGGTGCCTGGACAGGGGGAATGGGCATGGCGAAGTCGACTCCGTTCACCAACTCGATCGAGGTGGGGACCGAAGCCATGGGCGCCGTGTGGCCGGGACTGCGCGCGGCGCTCGACTCGGTGCTGCTGAGCCAGGCCGTGGTCAGCGGCGCCCGGCTGGAGCGGGAGCGTTCGGCACAGCGCGCCGAGGAAGGCTTCGTCACGGCGACGGCACTGGCCAACCGGCTGGTACGGGCCGGGGTCCCGTTCCGTACGGCCCACCACCTCGTGGGCGACGCGGTCCGCCGGGCCGTGGCGCGCGGCGACACCGAACTCACCGGCCTCGACCTGCCCGACGGGATCGACGCGCCCGGCCCCGACGAGCTCCGCGTCCCCGCGGTGGTCTCCGACCACCGGTCGGGCGGCGGCCCAGGGGCCTTCGACGAGACCTTCGGCCTGATCCGCCGCGAACTGCGCGAGCACGGCGCGTGGCTCCGGGATTGGAACGACCAACTAGACGCCGCGTGCCGCTCCTTGGCCATCGCAACCGACAAGGTGATCACCTACGGAGGTGACCGGTGACCGCGGCACGTCAACGCTGGTTCGCGGCCGTGGAGAGCAACACGACCGGAAGCGGGCGCAAGTTCTGCGCGGCGGCGCGCGCCCGCGGACTGCGTCCGGTCGTGCTGGCCAAGGACCCGGCACGCTACCCGTACATCGCCGAAGACGGGCTGGACGCCCTGGTCGTCGACACCTCCGACCTCGACGCGGTCCGCGACGCCTGCCGCGGCCTGCTGGAAGGCGACGGTCTCGCCGGCGTCACGTCCAGCTCGGAGTACTTCGTGGGCACGGCGGCCGCGGTGGCGCACGGACTCGGCCTGCCCGCCCCCGACGCCGCGGCCATCGCGCGGTGCCGCGACAAGTCCGCGCAACGCGCCGCGCTCGCGGCGGCCGGCGTGCCCGTACCGGCCTTCCGGGCCGTGCGGGACGCCGACGGCGCGGTCCGGGCGGCCGCGGAGATCGGCTGCCCGGTGGTGCTCAAGCCGGTCAGCGGCTCGGGCTCCGTCGGGGTCCGGCTCTGCCACGACGCGACCGACGTGCACGCGTGGGCGACGGGGCTGCTGGGCGACTGGACGAACGAGCGCGGGGTGCCGGGCGGCGGCACGATCCTGGTCGAGGAGTACGTGGACGGGCCGGAGTTCTCGGTCGAGACGTTCGACGCCGAGGTCGTGGGCGTGGTCGGCAAGCACGTGGGCCGGCCGCCGTACTTCGTGGAGACAGGGCACGACGTCCCCGCCCCCGTGCCCGAGCCGCAGCTCTCCGCGCTCGGCGCCGGAGCGCGGGCCGCGATCACCGCGCTCGGCCTCACCTGGGGCGCCGCGCACACCGAGCTGCGGCTCGGCCCGCGCGGGCCGGTGGTGATCGAGGCCAACCCCCGCCTCGCCGGCGGGATGATCCCCGAACTCGTCCAACTCGCCCTGGGTGTCGACCTGGTGGACGCCGTCGTGGCCAGGGCGTGCGGCCTGCCCTGCGCGCACACGCCGGCCGCCGTCGCCCACGCCGCCATCCGTTTCCTCCTGGCTCCCGGCGCCGGCACCGTCACGGCGGTGGACGGGGTACGCGAGGCCCGCGGCCTGCCCGGCGTACGAGAAGTACGGATCGGCGTACGGCCCGGCGACGCCGTGACCGTTCAGCATTCCTTCAAGGACCGGCTGGGTTTCGTCATCGCCACCGGATCCGACGCGGCGACCGCCGCGCGACGTGCGGCGGCGGCCGCGGAGTGTATCCGGTGTGAACTCCGCTGACCGCTCAGGCTGCTTACCCCGCGGTCACTTGCATTATTGCAACGTCGTTTAATTGTGACGCACCTCACCGCAAAGAAGGGCGATCGCCCTGGAAAACGATTGCACGGACTTCCTTGGGTGCGTAAAATTCTGCAAAGAAAGAGTCAAAGAGTAAACCTTCCGCCCACTTGGGCACTTTCACCGGAATGGGGCCTTCCATTCACGCGGCACCGGAAGGCACGGGGAACATCGCAGTATCTCGATCGCAGCTAATCTCGATCACGGAGAACTGGGGGCATTTCGTGGTTAAGGCGGCCAGCTGGAACGCGAACGTCTGCGGGCCGAGCGGGGAGGACAACGAATTAGCGGCACCTCGCAAACGTCTGACACCGCAACTGCAAGCCGAATGCGAAGGCATCTTCGGATCACTGTTCGCCAGGTCCGGATTGCACATGGCCATACTCGACCGCGACCTCACCGTCCTGGAAGCCAATTCGGAGCTGCTGGGCCTGCTCAACGGGTCGGCCAAACTCCTGATAGGGCAGCATCTCAAAGAACTGCTGCACCCCAGCATCCAACAGCGGGTGCTGCGCCTCTTCGGTCAGCTGGCCGAAGGGCGGTGCGGCCACATCGCCACCCACGCGGTCCTGCAACGCAACGCGAACTCCGCCTTCACCGGGAGGCTCACGGCGGTGACCGTGGAGTCCCCTCCACAGACCGTCAGCACCATCGTCCTCCTGGTCTCGCCGGACGAGAACCCGACACCGGCCCTGAAACCGCTCAAGAACCGGCTCAGCGGCCTCAACGTGAAGATCCTCGAAGGCATCGCCGCCGGCAACTCCACCACCCAGCTCGCCTCGCAGCTCTACCTGAGCAGGCAGGGCGTCGAGTACCACGTCAGCACCATGCTGCGTAAGTTCTCGGTGCCCAACCGCGCCGCGCTGGTCTCGAAGGCGTACTCGGCCGGGATGTTCAGCATCGGCAGCTGGCCGCCGAAGATCCTCGTGGAGGGCCTGCGCCAATAGTCTGGTCCCTCCCGCCGCGATCCGTACGTCCCGGCGGGGGGGGGGGGGGGGGGGGGGGGGCCGGCCCCCCCCCCCCCCCCCCCCCCCCCCCCCCCCCCCCCCCCCCCCCCCAAAACCCCCCCCCCCCCCCCCCCCCCCCCCGCGCGCCCCACCCCCCCCCCCCCCCCAACCCCCCCCCCACAAAAAAAAAACCACCCCGGGG
>NZ_JBIRPD010000033.1:18826-79207 GCF_044332485.1 Streptomyces sp. NPDC017056
GGGGGGCGCGGGCCAATTTAGGGGGGCCCCCCGCCCGGCGGCCCGCCCGCGGGGGGGGGGGGTTGGGGGGGCCCCCCCCCCCCCCCCACCGCCGTTCCGATATGGCCATTGCCCTTTCCGGATCCGGCCGCTTAAGTTGCTTTCCGTGACGCAAGAGCGTTGCGATTCATCTCTCTGCAGCAACTGGAGGTGTCATGGAAAGCGAGCTTGAGTACGAGGCTCCGCAGCTCGTCGAGCTGGGTGACTACGAGGACCTGACCAGGGGCGTTGGCTTCCCGCTGGCCGACTTCTTCATTCACTTCGACTAATCAGCGAAGCCCGGCAGTGCGGTGTGGCGCCACACCGCACTGCCGAAATCTTGCTGCCAGGATTTTCGCGAGAGAGGCCGGCGAGGGTGCAGAAAGAACTGTCCGGGTTTCTGGTGCTGCCCGACTGTGACGAAGCCGCAGCACAGTGCCCCACAAGCGGCGTCGACTCCGGTTTCCAGGTGCTCACGCACCCGTCGGGACGCCCGTGGCTGGTCGCCCCGAAAAAGACCGGAAAGCTCGGTGAAGGCGACGGCCTGATATCCGCTTCGGCCGGCACCACACGGCTCGCCGTCATCGGCTGGTCCACCATCGGCGAAAGCGAACTCGGCCGCTGGGCGGAGAAAGTGAATTCCCTGGCGGATATCGACCAGCTCGCCGCCAGGCTGCACGGCAGCCAGCACCTCCTGGCGTCGGTCGACGGAGCCGTACGGTTCCAGGGCACCGTGTCCGGCGTCCGCGGCGCGTACTACGCCGTGCACCGCGGCGTCACCCTCGCGTCGGACCGCGCCGACGTGCTCGCCGCCGTCACCGGGGCAGAGCTGGACGAGGCGAGCCTGGCGGTGCGGCTGCTCATCATGTCGTCCTCGGCGCTCGCCCGGCCGGTGTGGCGCGGCATCGACATGCTCGCCACGGACTCGTACCTGAAGCTGGACACCGACGGCCGCGCGGACGTCGTCCCCTATTGGACCCCGCCGCAGCCGGAACTCGGCCTGGAAGCAGGCGCGGTGCGGCTGCACACGGCCCTCGAACAGTCGGTCGCCGCGCGGGCCGGCCGTACCGCTTCCCTGGGGGCGGACCTCTCGGGCGGGCTCGACTCGACCCCCCTGTGCTTCCTCGCCGCGGACGCGGCGGCCGCCTCCGGCGGGCGGCTGACCACGCTGCGCATCGCGGTGGACGACCCCGCGCACGACGACCACGTCTGGGCGTCCCGGGCGGCGAGCGCGCTGGCGGACGGCGACGTCCGGCACCACGTGTTCACCACCAAGGACGTGCCCCACATGTTCGCGGCCGTCGGCGAACCGATCACCGGCGTGGACGAGCCCGTCCGCTGGATCCGCTCCATCGAGCGGCTGCGCTTCACCGCGAAGTGGCTGGCCGGGAACGGCGCCGAGGCGCACCTGACGGGGCACGGCGGTGACGAGGTCCTCGTCGCCAAGCCCAACTACCTGCACGACCTGACGCGGCGCAGGCCCGTACTGGCCCGCCGGCACTTCGCCGCCCTGCGCGCCATGAAGCGCTGGTCCCTGGCCGCGGGCGTACGCGAACTCGCCGACCGCAGCTCGTACCCGCAGTGGCTGCGGCAGCAGAGCACCCTGCTGTCCGACGCGTTCCCCTCACCGCACACCCCGCCCTTCGGGTGGGAGTACCCCCTGCGCATGCCGCCGTGGGCGTCGGCCGAGGCGAACCGGGCGGCGGCCGGCCGGGTACGCGAGGCCGCCGGTTCCGTACGGCCCTTCAGCCAGGACCGGGCCCCGCACCTGACGATCGACCTGGTGCGCCAGGTCGGTGCCGCGGTGCGGCAGGGCCAGCTGGTGACGGGATCGGTGGGCACCCCGCTGCACGCGCCGTACCTGGACGACCGGGTCGTCGAGGCGTGCCTGTCCGTGCGCAGCGAGGAACGCACGAGCCCCTGGACGTACAAGCCGCTGATGGCCGAGGCGATGAAGGACCGGATGCCGGCCGATTCGCTGCGCCGCGGCACCAAGGGGGAGTTCTCCGACGACCTGCAGCGCGGGCTGCACCGGCACCGGGACCAGCTGGCGACGCTCTTCGACGACCCGGTCGTCGGGCGCCTGGGGCTGGTCGACGTCGACCAGCTCCGGCGGGCCGCGCTGTCGGCGTACCCGCCCGGGCTGCCGATGGCCGCCCTCGACACGTCCATGGCAGTCGAGAACTGGCTGCGGGCCCAGGAACGGACCAAGAACGAGCTATGGCAGGAATGGGGAGAGGGCAATGCCGGTCGAACTGCGCGCTGAGGTGTCCATCGCCACGTCGGACCTGGGGTCGGTGCTCCTGGACGAGCGGTCGGGGAAGTACTGGCAGCTCAACAGGTCGGGAGCGCTGATCCTCGACGTCCTGCTCCAGGGCGGGACCTTGACGGACGCGGCCCAGGCCGTGGTCGAGCGCTACCGGGTGGACCGGGAGCGGGCGGACGCGGACGCGAAGGCGCTGCTGGAGCAGCTCAAAGCCGGCGGGCTGGTGTCATGAGCGCCCCCGTGACGATCAGGCCGGGCCGGCGGCGTACGTCCTGGCACCGCCTGCTGCTGCCCTGGTGCGCGGTGCTGGTGGCCAGAACGCTCGCGAACCGGCCGCCGGCCAAGATCCGCAGCGTCCTGGTCCGGCTGCGCGGCAACGCCCGCCCCTCGACGTACGAGGAGGCCGCGCGGGCACGCGCCGAGGTGGTCACCGTGAGCACGTTCTGCGCGGGAGAAGGCTGCCTGCCGCGGGCCATCGCCACCGCCCTGCTGTGCCGGGCACGCGGGTCGTGGCCGACCTGGTGCTCGGGCGTACGGGTGATGCCGTTCCTCGCGCACGCGTGGGTGGAGGTCGACGGCGAACCCGTGGACGAGCCCCAGCCCGCCGGCTACCACCACGCCCTGATCCGCATCCCGCCGAAGGAGCGCAGTGCACACCGGTGAACTGACCCCCACTGGATTCGGGTTGCGGCTGGACGGCCGGCCGGCTCGCCACAATGGCCCCGACCTGCCCGACCTCCTCCACCACCACGGTGTTCTCGTTCTACCCGGCCTCGCACCCACCCCCGGCGAATTCGTCGCGTTCGCCCAGCAGTTCGGCGAGCCGGAAGGCGTGTTCCCGGAAGCACACCAGGTCGCGGGCCACGCCGTACTGCGATTGCAGTCGAACGTCAACGGCCTCGGCGCGAGCGCGGGCGGGCGCTACTGGCACGCCGACGGCGCCTTCGCCGAACGGCCGACCGCCGTGACGGCCCTGTTGTGCGTCGAGGCACCGGCGTCAGGCGGTGACACCCTCTTCGCCGACATGCGCGCGGCCCTCGCGTCCCTCCCGGACGAGGTACGCGCCCAGGCGGCGAGCCACCGCGGGTACTACCCGGCCAAGGAGATCGCCCGACGCGACATGCAACGCGCGCGCATGATGCGCACCGTGGTGATGTCGGACGAGGAGCAGGAAGCCAAGCTGGCCGAACTGAAGAACCTGCACCACCCGCTCGTCCGCCGGCACCCCGTCACGGGCGAGCAGGCGCTCTACCTCAACGAACACTGGCTCGCCGAGGTGGAGGGACTGCCCGCCGCCGACGGCAAGCAGCTCCTCTCCACCCTGTACGGGGCGGCAACCCGCGAAAGCAACGTCTACCGCCACACGTGGACCGAGGGCGACATCCTCGTCTGGGACAACGCCCTGGTCATGCACAAGGCACTACCCGCCACAAACGGCACCCGGAAGGTGACGTATCGGTGCACCATCGCCGAAGGGGCCGGCACTCCCGGGTGAGCGCTGCCAGTCCATCCTGAGGCGCCGGGAGGAAGCCCCGGCCGTCACGACATCGTTCTTTTCACTCAGCTCCCGGTAAGAACGGGAAGGCCACCGGGCCGACTTTGCGTACGGCTCCGTCTGAGGCGGCGACGGGGCAGACGGAACGCAAACAGCGTGCAGCCAGGTGCCGTTGGGCCAGGGTGATCAGGTACACAGGGGCGCCGTCGAGAACAGCAGCGCAAATAATCTTCGTCGCGACGCATCCTGTACCGCACCACTTCCTCGACACAACACTCATACGACGTGCCGAGCCGTTGCGTCAAGGTCGCCCATCAGGACCAGCAACGCTTCCCGCACCGCGGGAGAAAAGGTCTGCGGCCACGTACTGAGGCCGGAGGCGACCTTCGGCGCCGAACAGCCGGTGGACCGGGTTCGAATGGGTGCGCAGGGCCGCAGCGGCGTCCCACGTTTCCCTGTCGCACCGATCCGCGAGCAACATCGTGGAACTCGACCAGACGGCATGCTTCTGCTCAGAGCAGGACAACGCACGTCCCATCAATTCCGCAAAGGTGGTGCGGACACCGGAAGCGGCCTCCAACTGCGTTGGTATCGCCGCATGCCCCTCGCGTACCGTCAATCCGCCGAGCGAAAGCTCATCGATAACCCCCGCAACTCGGCCTCACGGTGACGCCACCGGACCCCGTCCTGCAAGAGGGCCTCCACCACCGCCGGAGAACCCGAGTCAACCGCCTTGCGCAGCAGCGGCACTCGTACTCCCGACGCCGTACGACACAAGCCGCCCACCGCACGACGCGCAGGCCGTGGCAGATCGGCAACGGTGGAAGGCGGCAGGACACCTCCGCCCACCACTCCCACCAGGAGGCCGACATGCCCGACAACTCCACCACGCCACCCGCCACACCGCTCACCCGACTATCCCGCCAGCTCGACGCAGCCCGCCCCTACACCCTCTCCCTCTTCCGCGTCGTCATCGGCCTGCTCTTCGCCTGCCATGGCGCCGCGGCCCTCTTCGGCGTGCTCGGCGGCGTCGCGGGCACCGGCGGCACGGTCGAGGCCGGCACCTGGCCGGGCTGGTACGCGGCGGTGATCCAGCTTGTAGGCGGAATCCTCGTGATGGCCGGGGCCGGCACGCGGACCGCCGCACTGGTCTGCTCGGGCTCCATGGCCTACGCCTACTTCGAGGCACACCAGCCGACGGCACTGTGGCCACTGCAAAACGGAGGCGAACCGGCCGCGATCTTCTGCTGGGCCTTCCTGCTCCTCGTCTTCACCGGTCCTGGCCCACTGTCCGTCACCAACCTCCTGCGCAAAACACCGGCCCGGCGTCCCCGAGCCGCGAAGCACCCCTGACCTGCACGCCGCCCCCTGAAACCACAGCCGCCTCATCCGCGTCCGTTAAGTTGAACCCAGGCTTCCACCCAGGTCATCGTCACGCTCGCACAAGCTCGCACAAGGGGGAGAAAGTTCCATGACGGACCCGGATAACACGGGCGAAAATCCGGTGGGAAAAACTACAGGGGCCCCGGGCGGCGACGCACATTCCCAGCCGCTCACCCCACCGCCGTATCCTCCGCCCCTCCCCCCGTCCCCGCCACCGATCGTCCCGGCCGATGCCGGCCACGCCCTGGAGATCGGGCGCACGCATTTCCCCCCGGTCGGTTCCCCCAACGGCCCGGTCGGGGTCTACGTGCACGAATTCGATATCGGCTACCTCATCTACGCCGGTTACCCAGTCCACGAAGACCCGAATAGTCCGCCGCCCTGCCCCGGAGGCAGCAACGTCGTCATCTCCAAGGCCGACGGCGAAGTGACGTTCTTGCCCAACTATCCGATCGAGTCAGCCGTGGAGTTCTACCACCGATTGCAGCGTCCGAGTACGCCCTGATTCGTCCGACACGATGAGCCTCGGTCCGGCAACCGCGGCCAACCCTGCCGTCGCGGAGCTCGACGCCGCCTCCGATGAGCCGCGACGCCCTGAGTGACATGCGATTCGACCCGCGGTGGATCGAAGAGGCGATTTCCAAGAACAAGAAGACCAGGGGGGCCGTGATTCATCTTCCCGGCCAATCAGCACCGGCCTGCCCGAACTGCCACGGAATGACCGTACGCATCGAATACGAAGACACCTACCGGGATGATGCCGCGCGCGTGCTGTATGAAGACGGCCTCGTCACGGGTGAAGTCGTTTCCCGCGACCAGGAAGGCCGAATCACCAGCCTCGTCTCCTACCACGAGGGGGTTCCGTCCGGGCCGCAGTTCGCGTGGCACCCGGACGGGGCCAAGAAGCTCGAAGGGCTTACCCGATACGGCCTGGCCGTGGGCGACTGGCGCAAGTGGTACCCCAATGGCCGACTCGCCGAACATACCGTCTTCAACCAACAGGGCAGGCGGGTAAGTCGTCAGAAATGGGACAGGGAAGGCAACCTCACCGAGGACAGGACGTTTTCGGGCTGACCGCCGCTACCAGGCGCCCCTGGCCGGCTTCCGTGGCCGGGGAGCCCGTTCGACGTCGGCTACCTCGTCTACGCCACTTTCCCTCCCACCGAACCGGTGGACCCGGCAGCCCCGCCAACGCCTCCCCCGTCCGGCGGCGCAAACATCGTGGTGGCCAAGGACACCGGCGGGACAACCACCGTCCCCAACTTCCCCCCGGAAGCGGTCATCGCCCTGTACCGCAGCCGGCTCCCGCCCCAATCCTGACGAAGCCACGTAGTGGCCGCGGCGGCTGGGGGCCGCTCCAGCTTCCCGGCCGGGTGCGGCTCGGTCGGCACTACCTGGTGCAGCCGGTTCCGTACCCCGCCCCATACGTCATGGCGGTGAGGACGTCGCACTTCAAGGGAGTCTCCTACGTGGTGACCACCTCTCAGCGCTCCGCCCTGCTGACCAGGTCGACCACCTCGCCCAGGAACCCTTCGTCCAGCATGGTGCCCACCGCTGTGTCCCCCTCCTGGTCCAGGCCCGCGTCATGGCAGGCCACCGCCACGAGGTAGCCGCCGTCCAGCACGAAGGTCGCGAACGTCCACTCGCCGTGCGAGGCGGGCGCGCCCTGCGGGGTGAGCAGGCTGGTGGCGTCGGCGTCGAAGCCGAACTGGGTGAAGCCCATCCGCATGCCCTGGCCGAGTGCCTTGGTGTACGCCTCCTTCAGCGTCCAGGTGCGCAGCAACCGGTGCTGCTGTTCGGCCTGCGGCAGCCCGGCGAGCCTGCGGCGTTCGTCCGGGGTGCACAGGTGGCGGTGGATGGCCGAGTACTGGATGCGGCGGTCGGCCCGTTCGGTGTCCACGCCGATCCGGCCGCGCCGGTTGAGGCCCACCACCAGCAGGTCGCCGGTGTGGCTCAGGCTCACCTCGATCTGGTCGCAGCCGCGCAGATACGGCCGTCCGCCGGCCTTGTAGGCGAGTTCGACGGTGTCGGGCGCCGCCTGGAGGGCCGCGCCCGCGGTGTACTTCACCAGCAGCCGGGAGGCGGCGAAGCGGTCGCGTGCCTCGGGGTCGCGCAGGGTGCGCAGGCGCCGCCAGTCGCGGGCGCCGAGCAGCGGGCGCAGTTCGGGGTCGGTGAAGGCGGCGGGCAGCCAGTCGCGCCAGTTGGCCTGGACGACGACATGGCCGTGCCAGGCCATGGACTGGCGGACCCGGCTCCAGGGGCTGCCGGGACCCGGCATCAGGAGGGGTTCCGCGATGCCCGGACGGTTCACGGGGTACCTGCTTCCGCCAGCGGGGTGTCGTGGAGGTCGAAGCTGCGGCCGGCGCGGAAGCGCGCCAGCAGTTCCTCCGCCACCCGTTCGACGCACGGGTCGGGCAGCGGGGGCAGGTTCAGGCCGAGTCGGCGCCCGTACCGTTGGAGGGCGAGGACCAGCCAGGCGGGGTCGGCGAGGAACGAGCCGGTGTGCCGGTGCCGTTCCCAGGTGGCCAGGGCCGCGCCGACAGCGGACAGGACCGCGTGCCGGTCGGCGAGTGCGCACAGCGCCGGGCTCGCCAGCGCCGTCCGGTCGCCGGGCTCCAAGGCCAGGCAGCTCTCCCGCAGTTCACGCAAGGCATCCTCGAAGGCGGACGCCAAGGCGCGCAGGGTGCCGTCGTACGGGCCCGGGGCACCGGCATCGGACAACCGGGCCGCGGCCGCCTTCAGCGCGGCGATCAGGAAGTCGCCTCCGCCCGCCACCTCCAGGCGTGCGAGGTCCAGTGCGGGCAGCGGCCCGGCGGTGAACAGCGCGTCCGGCGGCTCCGCTTCCGTGCCCCAGGACCGGCGTGCCAGCAGCGGCAGTTGGGGGATGACCACCGCCTGGCAGGCGGCCGTGCCGGCGTGCCCGAGACCGGCGGCTGGCAGGTCGCGCAGCAGCTTGGTCAGCATTCCCTGGTCGGTGTCCCGGCTGTAGCCGCCGGCACCGAGGACAGTGGCCAGCTCTTCCAGGTCGTCCCTGAGCAGGTCCGGTACGAGGTATTTCAGGCCGGCCGCTGCCAGGTGTGCGCTGCCGGGCAGGAGGGAGAGGGCGCGGAGCACGGCGGCGGCCATGCTGTCACCCACCAGCAGCCCGGCGAACACGCCTGCCAACACGGTCCGTTGGCGTCCGCGCGGGCCGCCGGAGGCGAGGGTGGCGCGGACGGCGGCCCGCAGCACCGTGTCCACGGACGCGAGCACCGCGCCGGTGATCAGGGTGCGGTTGAGCTGGAAGGTGCGCAGGGCGAGCCGTACGCCCGCGCCCGGCTCGCCGACCAGCGAGTCCGCCGGTACGGGGCAGTCCGTGAATTCGTATCCGGCGAACCGGCAGCCACGCAGTCCGGTGGTGGGGCGGCGGGGCAGCAGCCGCAGCCCGTCCGGGGGCAGCCGGTCAGGGTCGAGCAAGAAGACGGAGTGGGCGGCGGGGCCGGGGGCCGGGTCGGTCCTGACGTACGCGACGACGGCGCCGGCCCGTTCGGCGTTGATGACGACGTCCTTGCGACCCTGGAGCAGGTAGCCGCCGGAGTATTCCATGGCGGTGAGTTCGCCGCGCAGCAACGCGGTGCCGTGGGCGAGCGAGCGGTGCACGATGGCCGCGCGCCCGCCCCCGGTCAGCAGGCGGGCGACGGTTGCGCGCTGGGCGGGCGTGCCCGCGGCGAACACCGGGGCCGCCGCGAACAGCGAGGTGATCCCGTAGCCGAACCCGAGGGCGACGTCGCGGCGGAAGACCGGCCGCAGCATCCGCATCAGCCCGGCCGCGTCGTGCAGCCGCCCGCCGAGCCCGGCCGGCACCAGCTCGGCGCCGAAGCCCGCCTCGTCGAGCAGCCGTTCGGCTGCGCGCGGCAGTTCCCCGTCGCCGTCGGCGGTGAGCAGGGCCTTGAACCCGAGCGGGTTGGCCGGGTCGCACGGGTCGCCGAACGCGTACTCCAGGTCTGTGGCCCGGGATGCGGTGTCGTCCGGTGGGCGGGTGTCACAGGTGGGAAGCATGCACTCGGTCTCTTTCCGCGGTGTGGGGGCCGCCGAGGTGTACAGCGGGCGGGGTTCGCCGCGCGGGGAGCGGTCCCGTGCAGGACCCGTACCAGGTGGCCGCGGCGCGGTGGGCGGTGCCGTGGCGCGGCCGGCCGCCGCTCGCCCGGCGGATCCGGCTTTCCACTTTCCATGCCGCCCCTTGACCCGTACTTGAAGCCCGGCAGTGCGGGGGCGCCCGTAAGATCACCGTCCGTGCCCCGGCGTCCGGTTCAGCAGCTCGTGCAGGAGCCGCAGCTCCTGGCCGCTGAGCGGGATGTCCGGGCGCAGCCGCTCCGGGTGGCCGGGGGGCGGTCCGTCCGCGCCGTCCGGCAGCGTCAGGTGGAAGCCGCTGTCGAGGGATCGCGGCCGCGCCGGGACGGGGCGTGCGAACAGTGGCAGTTCGGCGCTGCCGAGGGCCACGAACCCCTCGCCCACGTGGCGCAGCAGGCGTCCGAGCAGGCCGCGCCGGCTGCCCGGTGTCGTCCGGCGGGCCATGTCAGACGACACCTTCCGGAGCGCGATGTTCATTCATGTGCACGTCACCTCTTCCTTCGTTCCCGGTGGCGGACGCAGCCGGGGTGGCAGGGAGTGTGAGCGGGCCGGCTCAAGGGCCGGTCGGGGCGCGGTGGACGGACACATGAGCGGGCGGGGTGCGGCGCCGGACGGGCCGTACGCGGACCGGTCCGCGCGGACCGTGGGGGCCTGCGGGGCGGCCGATGCGTCCGGGGTCTCGGTGGAGAACGACGGTTTGGCGCAGACCGGTAGCATTTGTCATGAAGTCCGGCGGAATTGATGCCGACTCAGGCAAGTCCGAACGCAACGGGGGAACGTGATGGTGCGAGTTTTGATCGCCGAGGACATGCACATGCTGCGCAAAGCGCTGGTGTCGCTGATCGAGCTGGAACCCGACCTCGAAGTCGTCGCCGAGCTCTCCAGCGGTGACGACATCGTGCCCACCACGGTGGCGGTACGCCCCGACGTGGCCGTCCTGGACATCGACCTGCCCGGCACCGACGGCATCACCGCGGCCGCCGCGCTGCACACCAGCGTCCCCGAGTGCCGCACCCTGATCCTCACCAGCCTCGGCAGACCGGGGAACCTCAGACGGGCGCTGGCCGCCCATGTCTCCGGCTTCCTCCCCAAGGACTCCGACCCGGACAGCCTGTGCGCCGCGATCCGGCAGGTCGCCAAGGGCGAGCGGGTGATCGACCCGCAGCTCGCCCTGGCCACCCTGGACTCCGGCCCCTCGCCGCTGACCGAGCGGGAACGGGAAGTGCTCCAGCTCGCCTCCGAAGGCATGGAAGCGGCCCACATCGCCGGACAGCTGCACCTCTCGTCCGGCACCGTGCGCAACTACCTGACCGCGGCGGTCACCAAGCTCAATGCCCGCAACCGCGTGGACGCGATCCGCATCGCCCGTGAGGCGGGCTGGCTGCACCCGGTGTGACGGGTACAAGGGGGCCGCACCGGCGGCGCGGCCCCCTTGCACCGGCCGTTCCGCGCCGCCCTCAGGCCGCGGCCAGTTCCACCTCGGCCGTCAGCTCGAACCACCCGCCGGGACGCGGCCCGGCCGTCAAACGCCCGTTGACCGCCTGCACACGGCTGGTCAGGTTCCCGATGCCGCTGCCGCCGTCGGCACGCGCCGCAGGCGCGGTCTCCTTCGTCCCGTCCGCGCCGTCGTTGACGAGCGTGAGCCGCACCGCGCCCGCCGCCCGCCGCGCGGTGATCCGGCACCGCTCCGCCTTGCTGTGCCGCAGCATGTTGGTCAGCCCCTCGCGCAGCGTGGTCGCCAGGACGGTGTCCACGTCGCCGGGCAGGTCCCCGCACTCCAGCTCCACGGTGGCGGCTATGCCCGCCCCCGCCAGCATGGCCGTGGCGTTCTCCGCCTCCGCCGTCAGGCTCATCCGCCGCAACCCGCCAGCCACCGTACGGACGTCGGCGAGCGCCTGCCGGGCGACCTGCAGCACCTCGGACAGCTCCGTCCGTGCCCGCTCCGGCTTCTGCCGCGCGAGCCGCCGCACCAGTTCGCACTTGAGCGTGATCGCCGACAGGCTGAACCCCAGCAGGTCATGCAGGTCCCGGGCGAACCGCAGCCGCTCGGTGGTCACCGCCAGCCGGGCGATCTCGGCCCGTGACCAGTGCAGCTCGGTGGCGAGCTGCGCCATCCGGGAGAGGCCGAAGACGACGAGGCCGCAGATGACGGTGTAGGCGGACTGGTAGACGATGTCCGTCAGCGAGCTGCCCACCGCGTACAGGGTCGCGTCGCTGCACGCGGTCACCACGACGATCACCGGCCAGGCCGCGAGCGCGGGCAGCGCCAGCAGCGCGCCCCCGGCCAGGAAGCCGGGCAGCCCCAGCCAAGTCGGGCCGAAGAAGCGGTAGGGCACGAACTGGAGCAGCGCCTGGAGGCCGAGCAGTCCGTAGCGCAGGTGGGCGGGCCAGTGCGCGGTACGGGCGGATCGCCAGTGGAAGGACTGCACGAGCTGCACCACGAGCCCGGCGGACAGGAACACCCCCATGGCGGCCAGCACCGGCGCGGACGGCCGGTAGGACATCGCCATCACCGAGCACGCCAGGAAGTAGCCGACCAGCACCGCCAGCGTGATGGCGCTCGCGGCGCGCGGCACCAGGTCGGGGTGGCCGGGCCGCCGGCGCCGCGTCCGGGCGGGCTCGCCGGCCGCGTCCGTGAGCCGGCTCTTCGTGCGGGCGCCGTCCGCGGTGTCCGGGACGTCCTCCTGGAGCGGCACGGTCTCGTTGAGGGGCACCCTCGTGCGGAGCCGGAACCAGCCGTCGTCGCAGTCCCGGGTGAGGGAGCCGCCGAGGGACCTGATGCGGCTGTCGAGGGCGGCGAGCCCGCCGTCCTGGCCGGTCTTCGCGGACCGGCCGGCGCGTCCGGCGCCGTCGTTGGCCACCGTGAGCAGCACCGCGCCGTCCCGGCGGGCGGCGCTGATCACGCAGCGTTCGGCCTTGCTGTGCCGGAGCAGGTTGGTCAGGCCCTCGCGCAGCACGGCGGCCAGCGCGCTGTCCACGGCCTCGGGCAGATCGGCGCAGTCGCATGTCATCCGGGTGCGGATGCCGGCGGCCGAGAGCATCGAGACGGCGGCCTCGGCCTCGCCGGTGAGCGACATCTCGCGGTAGCCGCGGCTGACCGAGCGGACGTCGGCGAGGGCCTTCCTGGACGTGTCGAGGACGTCGGTGAGTTCGGCGTGTGCCTTGTCCGGCGCGTCGGCGAGCAGGCGGTAGGCCAGTTCGCACTTGAGCGTGACGGCGGACAGGCTGAAGCCCAGTACGTCGTGCAGGTCCTTGGCGAAGCGCAGGCGCTCGCCGGCGACGGCGAGGCGGGAGAGTTCCGCGCGGGAGTGGTGCAACTGGCCGATCATCTCGGACATCCGGGACAGTCCGATGACGATCAGCGGGATGAGTACCGCCTCGACCATGTTGTAGGCGGTGGTGTTGGCGTCGTATCCCAGGTACCGGAACATGGCCCAGTTGCTGAGCACCGTCACGCCGAACAGCGACCATCCGACGGTGGCCGGGAAGACCAGCACGGCCGAGGCGCTGAGGAAGGAGATCATGCCGCCCCAGGCGTCCCCGAACACGCTCAGCGGCGCGTACGCGAGCAGGGCCTGCAGGCCCCAGGTCGCGTACCGGTGCCGGGTCAGCCGGGGCAGCAGCCGCGGGAAGGAGTGGCTGAGCTGCAACGCCATGGTCAGGGCGAAACCGAGCACCGCGCCGACGCGCTCCCACTCGGGCGGGTTCTCCGCCCAGACGAAGGAGCCGTCGATCACGAAGAAGCCGACCAGCACCACGGCGGTGATGACGACCGCCTTGCGGGGCGGCAGCGTCCGTCTGTCCGCTTCTGTGATGTCACCGCCCGGTCGAACGACTACAGAAGTCGTCACATATCCCCCATTTTCCGCTGTGCTCGGTTGAAGCACTCTTGCTATCCCGGATCATAAGGAATCCGGATCGAACGCCAACAGCCGTAGCGGGTCCCCGCGCAGGTGGAAGACGTCTCAGACGCCGCCGGGTGCCAGCATCCCGGCGGCGTCGGCAAAACTGCGTGCCGCCCGCACGGCGGCGGGCGGCAGTGGCGTCGTACCGGGCACGGCGGGAGCGCCGTGCCCGCTGCGCAGATGCGCCAGCAACTGGTCCGCGTCGGGGCCGTGCAGCTCGACACGGTGGTGGGAATGCTCCGACAGCAGCACCTGGTCCGGCCCCGAGGGCCGCAGTAACACGTCGTCCCGCAGCCGGGCCCCGCGCCCCGGCGCTGCCGCGGCGGGGCAGAAGCGGGCGTGCCGGGTCAGCGGCACCACGCTCAGCAGTGGCGCGGCACCGACGATCAGGTGCCGGGCCACCACGTGCTGCAGCTGCGCCAGTGCCGCCAGCAGCTCCCGCGACGCGTCGTTCCACCGGTCCTCGGGCACGTCGAAGCTCGGGAACCCGGGCACCACGTTGCCCAGCGAGACCGGCCCCAGCAGCATCCGGCGCAGCGCCTCGCGCAGGTGCGGGCCGGGTCTGTCCGCCGCCAGCTCCCCCCAGGGTGTCCGTAGGACCGTGCGCTCGCCGAAATCGACGGTGACGTCCTCGCGCAGCGACCAGAACTCGGCGAGTTCCGGCGCCGCCAGGCGGTCGATACGCATGGGGGTCCTTCCACGGTGGGGGGAGCGGGAGGTGCTTTCAGAGGAAGATCGGTACGGGGTTGAGGTCTTCGTAGCGGGTCGGCGCGGCCAGCCGGCCGAGTGCGACGGGGACGTCGAAGAGACGGCCGGGGGCGAACCGGGCCCAGTGCGGCCGCAGGCCCGGCACCACGACCTTGACCACCGGCAGTCCCACGTCGGGCCGGGTCTGGTCCACCACGAGCAGCTCCATGTCCTTGGCCCGCAGCAGTTCCACGGCCGCCGTGATGTCCTCGTACAGGTCGTCGCGCGGTGTGTAGGGGTGGGTGTGCGGGCCGGTGGCAGGAGCGTCACCGGGGAGCAGGTACGGGTGGGCGGCGACCGTCGCCGTGCGCAGCCAGTCCGCCAGGTCGGGATCGTCGGCCGCGGCTCGGAACGCACCCCCGCGTGCGTCCACCACGTGCGGCATCATCTGGTTCAGCTCGGTCAGTGCGCGGCGCAGCGCGATCCGCGGATCGAAGTGCGCGCCGAACCCGAACATGATGTCCTCGGTTCCCGGGTCCGTACGGCGGGAGACCGCCGCCATCACGGGTATGCCGAGGTCGGCGGTGAGATCGAGCACCCACACCCTGCGGTGCAACGTGGCGTGCACCCGGCGCAGTTCGGTGATCCACGGATCGTCGAACGCGTCGAGGTCCACGCCGGGCTGGCGGGTGCGGTTGTACCACCACAGGGCGAGCGCGTCGCGTTCGACCAGTTCCAGGAAACCCTGGAGCACGGCGTCCTCCGGTGTTCCGCCGGCGGCGGTGCCGTTGGAGGTGGCCAGGCAGGAGAACCGGCCGGGCGGCTGGGGTGTGCCGTAGTACAGCAGCGCGGTCGGCAGGAGCCGCTGCCGCTGCGCGGTCACCGACCACACCGGCGTCCAGTCGATCTCCGCTTCCTCGTCGAACGGGTCGCAGACGTGCTGGAAGGGCGCGTGCGCGGCGTTCCAGCGGTCCCGGCCCGCGTACTGGCGCGGGTCGTAGAGCTGCACGGAGTCAGGGTGGACCGCGTCGGCGGCCAGGGCACGGTAGCTGCCGCGTACGGTCGCCTCGCCTCCTTCGTAGTGCCCGGAGTGGCGTTCCAGGGCTTCGGCGAACGCGCCGGCTCTGGCCTGTGCCGCGGTGGTGCCCTTGCCGCCGCAGGTGGCGCGCAGTCCGGCCCGTACCGCACCGAGTCCCTGGAAGCCGGCCGCCGGGTTGGTGCCCGCCGTGAAGGAGTTGAAGAACTCCGGGCCTCGCGGGTCGCGGCGGACGTCGCGGACCAGGCCGGTGAGCGGGTCGAGCAAGTGCGCGTACGTGTCGAGGAGTTGTTCAGGCGTGAGGGTGCGGTGGCCGCCGCCCGACGTGTCGCGCTTGAGGCGCGGGCGGAGCACCACCGGGGCCTGCACCTGTGCGGCCGTCATGCCGGGGTCGCCGCAGGACGCACACTGGGGCCGGCGCCGTACCGGGTGGAGTGCGCCGGACAGGGTCAGCCCGTCCAGGGTGCGCAGCGCCTGCTGGCTGGAATGGCGGTAGCCGGACAGCCACTTGGCGGCTTCCAGGGCGGCCAGTTGCAGCGCGGCGAGCCGGGCTGCGGGCAGCGCGCAGGCGGGGCGCGGCACGGGTCCCGACCGGCCCAGTACGCGCTGGACGTGGGCCTCTACCGGCCGGGCGCGCCAGAGGCGTTCGGCCAGGCAGGACCAGCACGGGCCGTCGGGGCCGCCGAAGAACGGGCCGATCCACTGTTCGGTGCCCTCGGTCTTCACCGGGAGCCAACGGCGGCCCGCCGCCCGCAGTTCGGCGTCCACCACGGCGAGTGCGGGGTCGAGGTAGTCGTCGCAGAGGACCACGGTCAGGGCGGCGGCCGTGGCACCGGCGTCCGGCGCGGCGGTGGCGAGGCCGGTGGCCGCCAGGCAGGCGGACAGTTCCCCCGCGTCGGCGCTGCCGACCGCGAGAGCGCGGACCGTTGCGCCGGCACGCGCGGACGCCGCCTCCGCGCCGTCCACACCGGCCGCTTCCCAGTACGCCTGCTCGGCGGCCTCCTGCGGTGACACGGCCGGTCGGCTGCGGCCGTACAGCAGTCCGGCACCGGTCAGCCGGGACACCAGGCGTGCGGCCTGTCCGCCGGGCAGCGCGTCCGCCGCTTCGCGGGTGATCAGGTCCAGCGGCCTGGTGCCGTCGAGCAGGGGCGCGAGGCGGGCGATCTGTTCGCCGTGCAACGCGGTCACCCGCTGGTCGGAGATGAGGTACACCGCTTCACCCGGCACCTGTTCGACCCTCAGGTGCGGTTTGAACCCCAGCAGCGGGGCAGCGGTCTCGGCGACGGCCATCAGGCGGCGTACCCGGCGGTCTCGGCAGCCGGCACGGCCACCGGGGCGACGTGGGAGGCCAGGCACAGGCGGGTGGCGGGACCGGTGAACGCCTGCCGCCCGAACTCCTCGATCACCAGGTCGTCGTGGACCGCAGTGGTGGAGGTCGTGTGCGTCTGCATGGTCGTCATCCCTTGCTCGGAGGTCGGGTGGGGGCTACGGCAGTCGGCGCTCGCATTCCGGTCGAGCCGACGTGGAGAACTCTGCCGCGGCGGCCGGACCGCCCCCAGTGCCGTGATCACGGGATGCACATGAAACTTTCATACCCGGCCCCGGTAGAGCCACATGCCGGGTTCAGGAGCCCGGCACTGGCCGGAAACAGCCCCACGGTGAGAGGTTCACCGGGTAGTTGAAGCCGGGTCCGAAACCATCGGGTCAACCGGCAGAACCGACACCGGAGGAACCCCTAATGGAGATCAAGGTGCTCGGCCCCCTGGTGGCCGAGACGGGTGGCACGTCGATCGTCCCGAGCGCCGGCAAGCCCCGGCAGATCCTGGCGCTGCTGTCGGTCAACGCCAACCAGGTCCTGCCCGTGCCGACGCTGATGGAGGAGATCTGGGGCGACGGGATGCCGCGCAGCGCGCTCACCACGCTTCAGACGTACATCCTCCAGTTGCGCCGCCTCATCGGCGCGGCCCTGGGCCCGGACAGTCCGCGCACCGCCCGAGACGTGCTGGCGACCCGGCACGGCGGGTACCTGCTGGACGTCCGGCCCGGCTCGGTGGACGTGCACGCGTACGACCGGCTGGTGGCCGACGGCCGCAACGCGGCGGACCGGGGCGACGACGAGGCCGCCGCCGCGCTCTACCGCGAGGCGCTCGCCACGTGGCGCGGCCCCGCGCTGGTGGACGTACGGCTCGGCCCGCTGCTCGAAATCGAGCTGGTGCGGCTGGAGGAGAGCCGGCTCGGCGTGCTGGAGCAGCGCATCGACGCCGACCTGCGGCTGGGGCGGCACATGCAGCTGCTGGCGGAGCTGACGTCCCTGACGGCGCGGCACCCGCTGCACGAGGGGCTGCACGCGCAGTGCATGGTGGCGCTCTACCGTTCCGGCCGGCAGTGGCAGGCGCTGGACGTCTACCAGAACCTGCGCCGCGGGCTCGCCGACGAGCTGGGGCTCGACCCGTCGGTGCGGCTGCGGCAGCTGCACCGCGCGGTGCTCGCCGGCGACCCGGCGCTGGACTTCGCGTCCGACGGACGGCGTTCGGCCCTGGACCTGTTCGCCGCCTGACGGCCCGCCGCGCACCCCGGCACCCCCGCCGCGCCCACCGCGCGGACCCCGCCCTTGGAGCCCGTCTCCGAGCCCCGGCACGGCGCCCGCCGCCCGGCCGTGGTTCCGACGTGGGCTCCGGCCTCCCACAGGGGCGGGTTCCGGCGCGGGCGCGGCTCGATCGGCTCTCCAGGGCGTACCCGCACAGTGCCCGGCAGGGTCCCTCCGCCGTCCGCGGACCGGGACCCGACCGACACCTGGGGGTTATCTTGCGAGTCATCGACCTGTCGTCACCCGTGGACGCGTCCGGCTGGGAGCCGGACCCGGTCGTCCACGAGATCATGACGCCCGCCGAAGGCGCCGTGCACATGGCGGCGGAGATGAAGGAACACTTCGGCCTGGACTTCGACCCGGCCGACCTGCCCGGCGGCGAACTGCTGTCGCTGGACACACTCACCCTGACCAGCCACACCGGCACGCACGTGGACGCGCCGTCGCACTACGGCTCGCACGGCGCGTACGGCCGGCCGCGGCACATCGACGAGATGCCGCTGGACTGGTTCCTGCGGCCCGCCGTGGTGCTGGACGTCCGCGACGCGGGCACCGGCGTCATCGGCGCCGACCGGGTCGCCGAGGCGCTGGCGGCGACCGGCCACGACGTGCAGCCGCTGGACATCGTGCTGCTGCACACCGGCGCGTCCCGGCACGCGGGCACCCAGCGGTACTTCACCGACTTCGCGGGCCTCGACGGGCCCGCCACCGACTACCTGCTCGACCTGGGCGTACGGGTCATCGGCACCGACGCCTGGAGCCTGGACGCCCCCTTCGGGCACATGATCCGCACCTTCCGGGAGACCGGCGACCGGTCGGTGCTGTGGCCGGCGCACTTCGCGGGGCGCCGCCGCGAGTACTGCCAGGTGGAGCGGCTGGCGCAGCTGGACGCCCTGCCCGCGCACGGGTTCCGGGTGGCGTGCTTCCCCGTGAAGATCACCGGTGCGGGAGCGGGCTGGACCCGGGCCGTCGCCCTGATCGACGAGTGAGCCCCACCCACCCCGCCGCCCCGGCCCGCTCCCCCGGCCCCGCCCCCTGGCTGTTCTGCTTCCACCACGCGGGAGCCGGTGTCTCCTCCTTCGCCCGCTGGCAGCGGGTGCTGGGCGACGCCGCCGAGGTCGTACCGGTCCTGCTGCCGGGCCGCGGCCCCCGGGCGAAGGAGCGCCGGATCACCGACCCCGGCGAACTGCTCGCCGAACTCCGCGCCTTGATCACCCCGCTGCTCGGCGAGCGGCCGTACCTGCTGTACGGGCACAGCCTCGGCGGACTGGTCGCGCACGCCCTGACCAGGGCGCTGGAGGAGGACGGGCAGCCACCGCCGGAACGGGTGGTCATCGGCGCCGTACCGCCGCCGCACCTGCGCAACCCGCTGCTGCGCGGCGCCGGGCTCCCCGACCGGGAGCTGCTGGAGGTACTGGTGCGCTACGGGGCGGCGCCGCCCGAGGCGGTCGGCCGCGACGCGTCCCTGTGGCAGCGGCACGTGATGCCCGCGCTCCGCGACGACCTGCGGCTCGGCGAGGCACTGTGCCGCGTCAACGCGCGGGCCCCCGTACGGACCCCGTTGACGGCGCTGGCCGGCCGGGACGACCCGGTCGCGCCGCTGCCGGAGATGGCCGAGTGGGCCGACTACTCCAGCGCCGGGTTCCGGCTCGAAGCCCTGCCGGGCGGCCACTACTTCGTCCGCGGGCAGACCGTGCCCGAGCTGCTGCGCACGGTGGCCGGCGAGACGCGAGCGCCGGTCCAACCCGAGTCGAGCGGGCATCAAGAGGACCAGGCGACGCTGGTCGCAACAGCGGACCGAACAGAGAGGTGACGCAGCCATGCTGCATTCTCCCGGGGTACTCCCCCAGGACCGTCGCGCCGAGGAGGCCGGGTGAGCCGCCGCGTAGTGATCACCGGAATCGGGGTGGTCGCCCCGGGAGGTGTCGGCACCAAGGCGTACTGGTCCCTGCTGACCGCGGGCCGGACCGCCACCCGGGCCGTGACGCTCTTCGACGCCTCGGCGTTCCGCTCACGGATCGCCGCCGAGGTCGACTTCGATCCGGTGGCCGAGGGGCTGACCGCCGAGCAGGCCGGACGGCTCGACAGGGCCGCCCAGTTCGCGCTGGTGGCGGCGCGGGAGGCGGTCGCCGACAGCGGCATCGCGTGGGAGGCGGCCGACCCGTTCCGTACGGGCGTGGCCATCGGCAGCGCGGTGGGCGCCACGACCGGTCTGGACACCGAGTACGCGGCGGTCAGCGACCACGGCGCCGAGTGGCTGGTCGATCACGAGCGGGCGGTGCCGCACCTGTACGACTACTTCGTGCCCAGCTCCTTCGCGGCCGAGGTCGCCTGGGAATTCGGCGCGCAGGGGCCGACCGCGGTGGTCTCCACGGGCTGCACCTCCGGGCTGGACTCGGTGGGCCACGCGGTGGAGCTGATCCGCGAGGGCAGCGCCGACGTCATGATCACCGGCGCCACGGAGGCGCCGATCTCGCCGATCTCCGTCGCCTGCTTCGACGCGATCAAGGCGACGTCGGCGCGCAACGACGAGCCTCAGACCGCGTCGCGGCCGTTCGACCGGACCCGCAACGGCTTCGTGCTCGGCGAGGGATCGGCCGTCTTCGTCCTGGAGGACCGGGACCGCGCGCTGGCCCGCGGCGCGCACGTCTACGCGGAGATCGCCGGGTTCGCCTCGCGCAGCAACGCGTACAACATGACGGGGCTGCGGGCCGACGGCGCGGAGATGGCGGAGGCCATCACCGCCGCGCTGGCCGAGGCCCGGGTGCCCGCCACCGACATCGACTACATCAACGCGCACGGCTCCGGCACGCTGCAGAACGACCGGCACGAGACCGCCGCGTTCAAGCGCAGCCTCGGCGACCACGCGTACGCGACCCCGGTGTCCTCGATCAAGTCGATGATCGGCCACTCGCTGGGCGCCATCGGATCGCTGGAGATCGCCGCGTCCGCGCTCGCCATCGAGCACGGCGTGGTGCCGCCCACCGCCAACCTCCACGAGCCTGACCCCAAGTGCGACCTCGACTACACGCCCGTCACGGCGCGCGAGCGGGAGATCGGCACGGTGCTGAGCGTGGGCAGCGGTTTCGGCGGATTCCAGAGCGCGATCGTGCTCACCAAGCCCGAGCGGAGGACGGCATGACGACGCAGACGGCCGAACGCACCGCGGACGTGCGCCCCGGGGCCGCGCGCCCCACGGCGGTGTTCACCGGCATCGGGGTGACCGCCCCCAACGGCCTGGGCACCGAAGCGTGGTGGCGGGCCACGCTCGCGGGCGAGAGCGGCATCCGGCCCGTCTCCCGCTTCGACGCCACCGGCTACCCGGCGCGGCTGGCGGGCGAGGTGCCCGGCTTCGACGCGGCCGAGCACATACCGAGCCGGCTGCTGCCGCAGACCGACCACATGACGCGGCTGGCGCTGACCGCCGCGAAGGAGGCGCTGGAGGACAGCGGCGCCGACCCCGCCGAGCTGCCGGAGTACTCCGCCGGTGTGGTGACCGCCGCGTCCGCCGGCGGCTTCGAGTTCGGGCAGCGGGAGTTGCAGGCGCTGTGCGCCAAGGGCGGGCAGCACGTCAGCGCGTACCAGTCGTACGCCTGGTTCTACGCGGTCAACACCGGCCAGATCTCCATCCGGCACAAGCTGCGCGGGCCGAGCGGAGTGCTGGTCACCGAGCAGGCGGGCGGCCTGGACGCGGTCGCCCAGGCGCGGCGCCAGCTGCGCAAGGGCAGCCGCCTGATCGTCACCGGCGGGGTGGACGGCGCGATCTGCCCCTGGGGCTGGACGGCGCAGCTGGCCGGCGGGCGGATGAGCACCGTCGCCGACCCGGCCCGCGCGTTCCTGCCCTTCGACACCCGGGCCGCCGGGTACGTCGCCGGTGAGGGCGGCGCCATCCTGGTCCTGGAGGACGCCGCGGCGGCCCGCGAGCGCGGCGCCCGCGTGTACGGACACCTGGCCGGGTACGCGGCGACCTTCGACCCGGCGCCCGGCCGGGGCGGCGAACCGGGGCTGGGGCGCTGCGCCGGACTGGCCCTGAACGAGGCGGGGCTGACGCCGGCGGACGTGGACGTGGTGTTCGCGGACGCGTCCGGCGTACCCGAGCTGGACCGGCAGGAAGCCGCCGCGCTCGGCGCGCTGTTCGGCCCGCGCGGGGTACCGGTGACGGCGCCGAAGACCATGACGGGGCGGTTGTCGGCCGGCGGCGCCTCGCTCGACCTGGCGGCGGCGCTGCTGTCGCTGCGCGACCAGGTCGTACCGCCGACCGTCAACGTCACCGACCCGGTCGAAGCCGACGGGCTCGACCTGGTGACGCAGGCACGGCGCGGCCCGCTGCGCACCGCCCTGGTGCTGGCCCGCGGCACCGGCGGCTTCAACGCCGCCGCCGTGGTGACCGCCGAAGACAACCCACCGGCCGCCACCGCGTGATGGCGAGCGGGACCGTGAGCACGACCACGAGGACGATTGTGAGAGAGGCGACGACCATGACGCTGAAGGAACTGACCACGCTGCTGCGCGAGTGCGCGGGCGTCGACGAGGGGGTCGACCTGGACGGTGACGTACTGGACGTGCCGTTCGACGACCTGGGGTACGACTCGCTGGCGGTGCTCCAGACGACCGGTGTGATCGAGCGCGACCACGGCATCCAGCTGCCCGACGACACGGTCGCCGAGGCGTCGACGCCGCGCCTGCTGCTGGAGTTCATCAACGCGTGCCTGGACGCGGAGGCGCCTGCCCAGGCAGCCTGAACCGCAACAGCAGACGGCTGCCGGGTCCCGGTCGGGACCCGGCAGCCGTCTGCTGTCCGCGCACCGGTCCACAAGGACGCGGAGCCCGGAAAGGGCCCCGGAGGTGACCTGCGACGCGCGGCCCGCCGGAACACAGGGAAGTGCCCGCACGCCGGGGGATTGCGTGCGGGCACTGGACTGAGGCGGCCGTGGCGGCCGCTGCGGGTCAGATCAGGTCGTCCCGCGTGATGCGGCGGTCGCGTACCTGCCACGTGCCCTCGGCGCGGACGAGTTCGTCCTCGCAGAGGGTGCTGGCCTTGATCTCCGGGCGGCCGCCGCGCGGGGTCTCGATGACCAGTGCGTAGCAGCGGGCGGTGACCGTGTCCCCGGTGCCGCCGGTCACCGCGACCATGCCCAGCCAGTGGCGGCGCTGGACGCCGGCCGCGGCGTACGCCTCGGTGGCCTTGGCGGCGGCTTCGGTGATGGCGTCACGGCCGACGGCCGGGGCGGGCTGGGCGTTGGCGGCGAAAACGCCTTCGGGGGTGAACGTGCCGGCCCACTCCGCGACCCGGCCGTCGTCGAGCAGGTGCATCTGCTGTGCGTAGAACTGCTGGATCTCCTGGTACAGCTCGGCGGGCGCGGTGGTCCAGGCCGGCGCGGTGACGGTCATGGGGTGGTCCTCTCCTGTGGTTCCTGCTGCTCGGCCACTGTGGCCGCCGGGACTTGAAAGGCGCTGGTGGGCGCCTGGACCGGCGGACCGGCGCGGGCGTCCACCGGTGCTCGATACCGGTTCGAGCGGGACTGGGCACCGTGGGGCGCATACCTGCCGGTCCGCAGGGACCGGCCGCCTAGCGAAAAGAGTCGAGATGTCGAAGACCGCGAACGCCGTGCGCACCGAGGACGCCGCGGCACACGAGGACGCCGCGGAGCGCCGGGTCGCGCTGATCACCGGTGGTACCAGCGGCATCGGCCTGGCGGCGGCGCGGGCCCTGGCCACGGCCGGGCACGCGGTGTTCGTCTGTGCGCGGAGCGCCGAGTCGGTGGAGCTGACGGTCAAGCAGCTGCGCGAAGAGGGGCTGGAGGCCGCCGGCACCACGGCCGACGTGCGCAGCCCCGAGTCGGTCAAGGAACTGGTGGCGGCCGCGCTGGCGGCGTACGGGCGGATCGACGTGCTGGTCAACAACGCGGGCCGCAGCGGCGGCGGCGTCACCGCCGACGTGCCCGACGAGCTGTGGCACGACGTGATCGCCACCAACCTGACCAGCGTCTTCCTCCTCACCCGCGAGGTGCTCAACAAGGGCGGCATGCGGGAGCGCGGCTGGGGCCGCGTCGTCAACATCGCCTCCACGGCGGGCAAGCAGGGCGTCGTGCTCGGCGCCCCGTACTCGGCGTCGAAGCACGGTGTCGTCGGCTTCACCAAGGCGCTCGGCAACGAGCTGGCGCCGACCGGCATCACCGTCAACGCGGTCTGCCCCGGGTACGTCGAGACGCCGATGGCGCAGCGGGTCCGCGAGGGGTACGCCGCGGCGTACGGCACGTCCGAGGACGCCGTACTGACCAAGTTCCAGGCGAAGATCCCGCTCGGCCGCTACTCCACGCCCGAGGAGGTCGCGGGCCTGGTGGGCTACCTGGCCACCGACACCGCCGCCTCCATCACGGCGCAGGCGCTCAACGTCTGCGGCGGCCTGGGCAACTTCTGACCGCCGCCCGCCCCTCCCCCCGACCCACCGCCGTACAGCAGAAGAGGACTTGTCACGTGTCAGTGCCCGGAAAGCACCGCACCCTGCACAGCATCACCATCGCCGCGCCCGCCGAGACCGTGTACGGGATCGTCGCCGACGTCACCACCTGGCCGCAGTACTTCGCGCCCAACGTGCACGTCGAGCACCTGGAGCGGACGGCGGACACCGAGCGCATCCGCATCTGGGCCACCGCCAACGGCGAGGTCAAGAGCTGGACCTCGCGCCGCACCCTGGACGCGGCCGGCCTGCGGGTCGACTTCCGCCAGGAGGTCTCGCAGCCGCCGGTGGCCGCGATGGGCGGCGCCTGGGTCGTCACTCCGGCCGGGGAGGCCGCGTGCCTGCTCGAACTGCACCACGACTTCGACGCGGTCGGCGACGACCCGGCGGGCGTCGAGTGGATCACCGCAGCGGTGGACCGCAACAGCGCGGCGGAGCTGGACGGCATCAAGGAGCTGGCCGAGGCGGCCGGTGACCTGGACGAGCTGGTTTTCACGTTCGACGACACGGTGCACATGGCGGCCGACGGCGCCGATGTCTTCGACTTCCTCAACCGGGCCGACCTGTGGCCCGAGCGGCTGCCGCACGTGGCCCGCCTGGACCTCACCGAGGACGAGCCGGGTGTGCAGGTGATGGCCATGGACACCAGCGCGGCGGACGGTTCGGTGCACACCACCGAGTCGGTGCGGGTGGTCTTCGGCCGGGACCGCATCGTCTACAAGCAGACCACGGTCCCCGCGCTGATGACCGCCCACACCGGGCGCTGGACCATCGAGCCCGCCGGGGACGGCGTGGACGTGACCTCGCGGCACACCGTCACCCTCAAGCCGTCCGCGGTCGAGAAGGTGCTCGGCGCGGGCCGGACCGTCGCCGACGCGCGGGAGTACGTGCACCGGGCGCTGAGCACCAACAGCACCAACACCCTGAAGCTGGCCCGGGATTACGCGGAGGCCCGCCGTGGCTGAGCCGGCCGGGGGCATACCCGAGGTACCGGACCGGCTGGACGGGCTGCTCGCCCGGTCCGCCGCCGCCCACCCCGGGCGCCGGGCCGTCGTCAGCGGCGGCCTGACCGTGGACTACGGCACGCTCGACGCCCGGGTGACCGCCGCCGCAGCCGCCTTGCGCGGGTGTACGGAGCCGGGTGACGTGGTCGCGGTGGCGTCCGTGCTGCACCCCGATTTCGCCGTGGCGTACTACGCGGCGGCGCGGGCGGGGTTGACCGCCGCCGTCGTCAACCCGCTGCTGCGCGAGGAGGACCTGCTGCACGTGCTGACGCTCGGCGGCGCCCGGGTGGCCTTCGTCGACGCGGCGCTGGGCGAGCGGCTGGAGCGGGTGCGCGACCGGCTGCCCGCGCTGCGCGAGGTGGTGGTGTACGGGGCCGAGGGGCGGCTGAGCACGTACGGCGCCGAGGGGCCGGTGCCCGACCCGGGCACCGGTCCGCAGGACACCGCCGTCCTGCAGTTCACCAGTGGCACCACCGGCCGTCCGAAGGCGGTCCGGCTCACCCACCGCAACGTCACCGTCAACGCGGCCCAGGTCGCCGGCGCCCACCTGCTCGACGGCGGGTCGGTCACCCTCAACCACCTGCCCACCTACCACCCGATGCACCTGAATTCGGCGGTCGCCGCCGGTGCGGTCCAGGTGCTGTGCCCGGCGCCGGACCCGTACACCGCGCTCACCACCGCCGCGCGGGAGGGCGCCACGATCCTTTACAGCCTGCCGGTGCGGCTGTCCCGGCTGGCGGCCCACCCGGAACTGGAGAGTGTCGCGGTGCCTGCGTTGCGGCATGTCGCGTCGGGCGGCTCGGGCCTCCCCGCCACGGCCGCGCGCACGCTGTCGCGGCGTCTGGGCGTCCCCGTCTTCCAGGGCTACGGCCTCGCGGAGACCTCGCCGCTGACGCACTGCGACGATCCCGCCGACCCGGTTCCGGGTTCGGTGGGCCGGCCGGTGGCCGGGACGCGGTGCCGGGTCGTGGACGTCGACACCCGCGCCGTGCTGCCTTCCGGGGCCGCCGGCGAGGTGCAACTGCGCGGGCCGCAGGTGATGCGGGGGTACGCGGGCGGCCCGGACGGGACGGGGCTGGAGCCGGACGGCTGGCTGAGCACCGGGGACGTCGGGCGGATCGCCGAGGACGGCCGCCTCTTCCTGGTCGACCGGCTCAAGGACGTGTTCAAGTGCGACAACTTCCTGGTCGCGCCGTCGGACGTGGAGCGCGTCCTGCTGGACCACCCGCTGGTCGCGGACGCCGTGGTGGTCGAGGTGCCGGACGCCGCGCACGGCGCGGTGGCGGGCGCCCTGGTGGTGCTCGCCAAGGGGGCGTCGGACGGTGCCGGAACGCTGGCGTCCGTCGTGTCCGCCGCGAACGACCGGCTCCCGTACTACCAGCACGTACGGGACGCGATCACCGTCGACGCCATCCCCCGCTCCGGCAACGGAAAGATCCAGCGTCGCCTGCTGGCACAGCAACTGACGGCACGTCAGCCCGCTTGACGGGCGGCGCCCCGCATACCGAAAGAGGATCCATGACCTTCACCGTCGTCAACACCTTCACGCTCAAGGACCCGGCCGGCGCCGAGGAGTTCGAGCGCCGCTTCCTCTCCCACGTGGAGTGGATGCGCGCCCGGCCCGGGTTCGTCACCCACCAGGCGGTCCGCTCGGCGGACCGGCCCGAGGTGTACGTCAACCTCGGCCGCTGGTCGTCGGCCGAGGACTTCCAGCAGGTACTGGCCCACCCGGTCTTCCAGGAGCACGCCGCCGAGTTCCACCGCATCGTGGACGTCGACGCCGACCCGTCGGCGGAACTCCTGCGCCGGACCGGCGCCGCGGCCGGGCCCGGGGACGCACTGCTCGTCGAGTACGTCACGGTCACCGGTGACACCGCCGCGTTCGAGGCCGCCTACCGCGCGTACGCCGAGGCGGCAGCGGCTGCCGAGGGCTTCGTCGGCGCCGAGCTGGCGAAGTCGCTGTTCGCCCGGCCAGGTGGCTACACCGCCGCCACCCGCTGGCGCGGCACCGCCGACCGGGAGGCGGCACGCTCCCTGCCCGAGTACGCCGCCGTCACCGCGCTCGCCGAGGTGCGGGCCGTGCCCGCCGCGCACGTCGCGGGCAACGGTGTGCCCTTCGCGCCGGCCGGCGCCTGACGGCGCCGGGGAGGACTGACCCATGGAGTACCGCCGTCTCGGCACGAACGGGCCGCTGGTGAGCCGGATCGCGTTCGGGAACTCGCTGACCGCGGGCAACCAACTGGACGACCGGGCCGCCACCGCCTGCGTACGGGCCGCCCTCGACGCGGGCATCACCACGTTCGACACCGCCGACGCCTATGCGGACGGCCGCGCCGAGGAACTGCTCGGCGCGGCCCTGGCCGGGGTCGACCGGGACTCCGTCGTGGTCTGCACCAAGGTCGGCAGGGGTGGCCCGGGCAGCGGCCCGGGCGCGCTGTCGCCGGCGCGGATCGCCGGCAGCCTGGACCGGTCGCTGCGGCGCCTCGGCACCGGGCACATCGACCTCTACCAGGCCCACCTCTACGACGACAGCACCCCGCTGGAGGACACCATGCGGGCCTTCGCCGACGCGGTCGCCGCGGGCAAGGTCCGCTACGTCGGCGTCTCGGAGTGGGCCGCCGACGAGATCGAACGCGCCGCCGCGCTCGCCCGCGACCTGGGCGTGCCGCTGGTCTGCAACCAGCCGCAGTACTCGATGCTGTGGCGGGTCGTCGAGGCCGAGGTGGCCCCGGCCTGCGAGCGGCTCGGCATCGGGCAGCTCGTCTGGTCCCCGCTGGCGGGTGGCGTGCTGACCGGGAAGTACCGCCCGGGGCAGCGGCCGCCCGCCGGGTCCCGGGCCGTCGCCGCCAAGGGCGGTGACGTGTCCATCGGGCGCTGGCGGTTCCTGGAGGACGACGTCCTGGAGGCCGTCGCCCGGGTGGCGGCGCTCGCCGGCGAGGCCGGGCTGACACCGGCCCAGCTCGCCCTCGCCTGGGTGCTCCGGGGCACCCGGGTCACCGGCGCCGTCATCGGCGCCTCGTCGCCCGGCCAGATCGCCCGCAACCTCGCGGCGGCCGACGCCGTGCTCGACCCCGGGCTGCTGCGCCGCATCGACGACGCGCTGGGCCCCGTCGTGGTCCGCGACCCCGAGCTGACCCTGAGCCGGATGCTCCGGGCCAGGACGCCCGCCCGTACCGCCACCACCTGAGAGGTACCGCTGTGAGCACAACCGTTGCTTCTTCCCCCGTCCACCGCACCCGTGCCGAGGTCGGGATCGACGCCCCGGCCGCCGCCGTCCACCGGGCCCTGACCGACGTCGGCGGCTGGCCGGTGCTCTACCCCTGGATCGCCCACACCGAAGTGCTGTCCCGGCAGGGCCCGCACGACGAGGTGAAGTTCTGGGCGGTGCGGCCGGGGCCCGAGGGCGGGCTGCGCGTGTGGACGTCACGGCGCACCGTGGACCCGGTGGCGCTGCGCATGGAATTCGAGCAGCAGGGATCGGTGGGGCCGATCCGGCAGCTGGGCGGCACCTGGGAATTCCTGCCCCGCCCGGACGGCGGCTGCCGGGTGGTGTCCGGGCACTGGTTCACCACCGACGCCGACCCGGCCGAGACCGCCGGGGAACTGGACCGGCACGGAGCGCTCCAGATGCGCACCCTCAAAGACCGGACGGAGCACCCCGAAACGCTGACGGACGATGTCGTACGGGCCCAGGGCAGTGTGCTGCTCCCCGGCCCGGCTGCCGCGGTCCGCGCGCGGCTGCTGGACGCGCTGCCGCAGCGCGACGGCACGGACAGTGCCTGGTTCGGCACCGTGGAAGGCACGCCGACCGTGCAGATCGCGCACGAGGAGCACACCCTCGTGCAGAAGTTCCTGACACCGCCGGAGCCCGCGCGGCTCTACCGGCTCCGCTGGCGGCTGGCCGAGGAGCCGGGCGGAACCCGGGTCACTGCGGACGTGCTCGCGGTCGTCGGGGACCACCGCGACCGGGTGCGCGAACTGGCCGGCGCCGGGGTACGCGCCGCGCTGGCACTGGCCGGGCAGCGGTGACCGCGGCGCAGGAGCGGGCCGACGTGTGCGTGGTCGGCGCCGGTCCCGGTGGCCTGACGCTGGCCCTTCTGCTGCTCAGGTCCGGCCTGCGGGTGACCGTCGTGGAGAAGTCCCGGTCGCAGGACCGGGACTTCCGCGGTGAGATCCTGCAGCCGGGCGCGATGGCCGTCCTCGACCGGCTCGGCGTGCTCGCCGGGGCGCGGGCGGCGGGCGGCCACGAGCACTCCAGGTTCCGGCTGCTGGAGCGGGACCGGGTACTGCTGGACGTCGACTACCGGGCCCTGCCCGCACCGTACGACCACCTGCTGTCCCTGCCGCAGCCCCATCTGCTGGCCGGGCTGCGCCTGCACTGTGACGCGTTCGAGGGCTTCCGGTACTTCGAGGGCCACCGCGTCAACGGTCTGCTGCGCGACGGGCAGGGCCGGGTCACCGGTGTCACGGCGGACGACCTGACCGTGCCCGCGCGCGTCGTCGTGGGCGCCGACGGCCGGTTCTCCAAGGTCCGCCGGCTGGCGGGCATCGGAGCAGGACGTACCGAGGCGTTCGACCAGGACGTCCTGTGGTTCAAGCTGACGCCGCCGGCGGACGCCGGGCCGCCGCGGTCGTGGGACGTGCGGGTGCTGCGGAGCGAGGGCGGCAGCCCGGTGCTGGTGTACGGGTCCTGGCCGGACCGGGTGCAGGTCGGTTGGACGCTGCCGCACCAGGGCTACCGGGACGTCGTCCGGCACGGCCTGGACCACGTCAAGGAGCAGCTGGCGCGCGCGGTACCGGAGTACGCCGGCCTGATCGGCGAGCAGATCACCTCACTGCGCGACCTGACCCTGCTGGACGTCTTCTCCGGGCGCGCCGAGCACTGGGCGGCCGACGGGCTGGTGCTGATGGGTGACGCCGCGCACACCCACAGCCCGATCGGCGCGCAGGGCATCAACCTCGCCGTACAGGACGCGGTCGTGCTGCACCCGCTGCTGGTGGAGGCCGTGACACAGGACAGGACGAGCGCGGCGTTCCTGTCCCGGTTCGAGGAGCGGCGGGCGCCGGACATCGCCGCCGTGATGCGGCTCCAGGAGATGCAGAGCAGGACGATGCTGGGGTCCGGCGGGCTCGTCGGCCGGATCCGGCCGCGGCTGGCGGCCGTGGTGAAGCACACGCCCGTCTACCGCAAGATCCTGCGGACCATCGCGTTCGGCAACCCCTCCGTCCAGGTGGCGGAGCACCTGTTCACCGGCTGACCGCGGACACACGGAAGGCGGGCCGGGTCCTTCGACCCGGCCCGCCTTCACCCGTGGTCAGACCGCGACGGCCTCGGCACGCGCCGAGTCCACCACGACGCCGAACAGGCCGCCCCGGACGTCGGCGTGGGCCGCCATGGCCCGGGCGTCGGCCGCCATCTCCGGGCTGCCGAGCACCGGGCGGTACGCCTCGGCCCCGCTCCACCAGCCGATGTTGACGTACGCGCCGGCCTCGCGGTCCGAGTGCACCAGCTGGTGGTCCAGGAAGCCGTCGTGGCCCTTCACGAAGGAGAGGTGGCCGAGGAAGGAGCTCTCGAACGCCTGCCGGTCGGCTCCGTCCTTGAGCGTGAAGGTGGTCAGCGCGACCGCCGCCTCCTGCCCCGGCGCCGCGCCGCCGCCGAGGCCGTCCGCCGCGGCCTGTCCGGCGAGCACCCGGCCGTGCACGCTGGTGATCGCGGCCAGGTAGACGAAGCGGCTGCTGACCGCGGTGAAGAACTGCCAGTCGCCGACCACCGTGCGGTGCGCGTCGGCGTCCCGCCACCAGGTCAGGATGACGAAGGTGTCGGGCGCGCCGAGGCCGCGCAGCAGGGCGGTGCGCAGCAGCCCGTCCTTGGTGGCGACGGTCTTCCGGTACTTGGCGTACGCCTTCTCGAACTCGGCGCCCTTGGCCTTGTGCTTGTCCTTGAGGACGAAGTGGGCGACGGCGACAACCGGGGCGTCGGCGGCCGGGGTGGTCTCGGTCATGACGGTGCCTTTCATTGGTGGGACAGGGGTATCGGTGGGACAGGGGGTATCTGTGGGATGTGGAACGGGTGGGGCCGGTCAGCGGGACAGGAGCCGCTGCCCGGCTCCGGCCGCGTAGGCGGGTACGTATTTGTCGAGGACGCCGCGGTAGTAGTCCGGGCCGAAGCCGAGCCCGTACACCGGCGGGACGAGCCGGCAGAGCTTGTCGATGGAGACGGGCTGGGCGCCGGACGCCGCCACGTAGGTCTTCTCGGCGCGGGTGCCGAGCAGGTTCTCCATGTGGGCGACGATGTCCTCGATGTGCGGGGCGTGTCCGGAGGCGACGTTGACGACGTCGCGAGTGCGGCCGTCGACGAGCAGCGTGTGCACGATCTTGACGACGTCCTCGACGTCGATGAGGTCGCGCTGTGCGCCCCGGTACACCCGCAGCCGGCCCGCGACCAGCTGCCGCACCAGGGCGGGCAGCAGCTGGTGGGCGGGCTGGTGGCGCCCGACGACGTGCGAGAGGCGCAGGATCAGGTACTCCACGTCGGAGGACTTGACCACCGCCTCCAAGGCGAGCTTGTGCCGTCCGTACGGGGTGGCCGGGTAGACCGGGCCGTCCTCGCGGCCCGGCGAGGCGCCGGGCACCGAGTACATGCCGGCGGACGCCGTCGAGAAGAACACCAGGCGCCTGTTGTGCTTCTCGCAGTACCGCAGCACCTCGTACAGGCGCGCGGACTCCCGGGTGTACTGCTCGGGCGGGATGTCTCCGGCGGCCGACACACCGGCGGCGAGCGCCACCACATCGGGGTGGTGGTCGCTGATGCCCGCCAGGTGCCCGGCCAGGAACCCCCTGCCGACGATCTCCATGGGCTGTGCCAACTCCTTGCGGTGGACGGGGTTCAGGCCGCGGCGGGCCCGGTGGCCCAGCCGGGGATCCGGGAGATCTCCAGGACGGCGGCGGTCAGGGTGTAGCCGGCGCCGCCGCCGAAGAGCATCACGTGGTCGCCGGGCCCGAGGGCGCCGGTGAGCAGCAGGTTCTCCAGGCCGGCGGCCCAGTCGCCGGCGCCGACGTGGCCGCTGCGGCGGGCGAACTCCCAGGTGGTCTCGGACGCGTCGACGCCGAGCAGGTGGTGGATCTGGAAGGGGCCGTCGATCCGTCCGGTGGCGGGGATGACGACGGACGCGATGTCGTCCATGGACAGGCCCGCGTCGTCGAGGACGGCCTGCTTGGCCTCGTTCATCGCCTTGCCGAAGCGGATGTTGGTGAGGGTCTCGTCGCTCACCGCCTTGTGGGCGTCGCCGCGTGCGGTCAGGTCGATCTGCCGGTCGGCGGCGCGCGAGACGGGGCCGAACGGCTCGTCGCCGCGGGCCATCGGCTCCAGGCCGTTGTCGGCGACGGTGGCGGTGGCCAGCAGGCGGGCGAAGCCGTCCGTGGCCGAGAGGACCACGGCGGTGCCGCCGTCGGCGTACGCGTTGCCGTGGCGCAGGCGCCAGCGGTCGGCGCCGGGCCCGCCGAACCGGTCGGCGGTGGTGACCATGACCGCGCTGCCCGTGCCGTATCCGGCCTTCAGATGGCAGGCGGCCAGGTCCAGGGCGCTGATGCCGATGTTGCAGCGCTGCTGCACGTCGAGTGCGGGCACCGTCCTGCCGACGGTCTTACCCGCGATGTACGAGGCGGCCGGCCAGATGTCCAGGCCCTGGAACCACGTGCTGCCGTGCAGCAGCAGAGAGTAGGCGGACCGGTCGAGGCCGGACCGCTCGTGGGCCCGGCGGGCGGCGGCGACCGCCATGTCCGGCGGCGCCGTCCACGGCTCCCCCGGCCTCTCGCGGGCGATACGGACAGCCTCGTAACCGAAGTCGTCGATCCACTCCTGCCCGCACTCACCCGCCTCGACGGCTTCGCGCACCGGTACGGGTTCGGGCAGCCAGGTGCCCAGACCGGCGACATAGATCTCGTCCCAACGCATCCAATTGCTCCCCTACTCGCCGGGTTCGGCGGTACTTCGGGCATACGGCATGCGCCCACCCTCACGGCCTGCTCTCGAACCGTGCTCGAATCCGGCAGGGGAGCGCGCGGCCCAGTGCGGCTCAAGGGGGACTCGAGCGCGGGCGGTCACGCTCGGGCCTGACCGAACGGGCGGCTCGCCGTCCCCACCCCTTTCGGAGACCCGTCGTGCGCATCCTGTTCACCGCCCATGCGGGCAAGTCGCATCTGCGGCTGCTGATCCCCCTGGCCCAGGCCGCCGTACGGGCCGGGCACACCGTTGCCGTCGCCGACGACGCTTCCATGCGCGAGGAGTGCGCGCAGTACGGCCTCCGGTTCTTCCCCGCCGGATGCGACTGGGCAACCGACCCGTTCTGCGTCGAGGCGATCGCGCTGCCGCTTTTCCAGGGCGACCAGGAGGCGTACGAGGACGGCCTGGTCGACTGTGTGCTCGGGCCGCCCGCGCTGCTGGCCGCCCGCGACATCCTGAAGATCGCCGCGGACTGGAAGCCCGATCTGATCGTGCGCGAGGGGGAGGAGATCGGCGGCTACCTGGCCGCCGAGGCCCTCGGCATCCCGCACGTCGCGGTGGCCGGCGGCTCCACCCATCTGCTGCCGCCCGCCGTGGTGCACGAGCGGCTCAACGCCCTGCGCGCCGAACTCGGCCTCCCCGCCGACCCGGACGACCACACCGCCTACAAGCACCTGCTGGTCAGCTGGCTGCCACCGCGCTGCACCGGCGACGACCTGGCCCCGCGCACCCTGCGCCACTACCGCCAGACCACCCCGTACCGCAGCGACGATGTGACCCTGCCCTGGCTCGCCGCCCTGCCCGAGGACAAGCCGCTGGTGTACGCGTCGATCGGCACCATGGCGCCGTCGATGCCATGGCGCTCGGACGACCTCCTGCACGCCGTGATCGAGGCGCTGTCCGCCACCGACTGCTCCGCCGTCGTCTCGATCGGCGTGGGCCGCGACCCGGCGGACTTCGGGCCGGTGCCGGAGCATGTGCGGCTGGTCACCGAGTGGGTTCCGCAGGACGTACTGCTGGAGGCCGCCGACGTGTTCGTCACCCACGGCGGTCACAGCAGCATCCGCGAGGGCCTGCGCAGCGGCACCCCGATGCTCGTCACCCCCATGTACGACGACCAGCCGCACGCCGCCGAACGCTGTGCCGCGATCGGCTCGGCGATCAACCTGCCGAGCTACGTCGCCACCGGCGAGACCGTCGCCGACGCCCTCGGCGCGCTGCTCACCGACCCTTCGTACCGGCGGCGCGCGGCGGTGGTGCGGCGCGAGATCCTCGCCTGCCCGCCCGTGGAGCAGCTGGTCGCCGACCTCGAACAACTCGCCGCCGCGGCGGCCCAGGAGGAGACATGCGCGTCCTGCTGACGGCCCTGGTCCCCAGCCACCTCGTGCCGATGGTGCCGCTGACCTGGGCCCTGCGCGCCGCCGGGCACCAGGTGCTGGTGGCCGGCGACGCGGCACTGGTGCGGTTCGCCGCCGCCGCGGGGCTGGACACGCGCCTGGTGGGCGCGGGTGACACGATCCGGCAGCGGCTGACCCGGCCGGGCGCGGTGCGGATGCCGGACCGGGCGGCGATGGACCGCCGCGCGGACGGCGAGTGGGACGCGGTCGGCGAGCGCTGGCGCACCCGGCTCGGCGGCTACCTGGACGACTTCGTCCGGCTCGGCCGGGACTGGGAGCCCGATCTCGTCGTCACCGACCCGGTGGAGTTCGGCGGCCTGATCGTGGCCGGTGCGCTCGGTGTGCCCGGCGTCGTCCACCGCTGGGGCCCGGACGACTTCACCAGCCCGCTGCTGCGCCGCGCCAAGGAGCAGCTGCACGACCTGAGCGTGTCCCACGGCGCCGCGGGTTTCCCCGACCCGGCGCTGGTGGTCGACCCGAGTCCCACCTCGCTGCTGCCCGGCGGCGACAACGTCCCGGGCCTGCTGACGCGTTACGTCCCCTACTGCGGCACCGCCGAGCTGCCCGACTGGGCGGTCCGGCGGCCGGAGCGGCCGCGGGTGCTGCTGTGCCTGGGCATGTGGCACGGCCGGGTGCTCGCGGAGACCGGTGAGCTGCCGCTGGGTTTCCGGCATGTGCTGGACGCCTGCACCGCGCAGGGCCTCGACGTGCTCTTCCCGATCGACGCGGAGTACCACCCGGCGCTGTCCGGCATCCCGTCCTCGGTCAAGGTCGTCGACCGTTTCCCGATCGGGCCGGTGATGCGGCACACGGCCGTCGCCGTCCACCACGGTGGCAGCGGTACCAGCATGACGTCGTTCGCGTCCGGCGTGCCGCAGCTCGTCCTGCCGGGCGACAAGCCGTTCCTGCAGACCACCGGGCGGCTGGTGGCGGAGTCCGGGGCGGGCCGCACGCTCGCCTCCGAGCCCGAGCAGCACGCTGCCCGGCTCGTGCACGAAGCCCTCGCGGACCTGGTCGCCGACGAGCGGTACCGCACCGCCGCGCTCGGGGTCGGCGCGGAGATCGCGGCCCTGCCGGGCCCCGCCGAACTGGTCCGCACCGTCGAAGGGCTGATCTGACATGACCCCACTCACCCAGGAAAGGGAGCAGGTGCCATCCCCCATGGCAGAACACCACGGCCCGCCGGCGGTCGTCTTCAAGGGCGTCGTCAAGGAGTACGGCTCCGTCCGTGCCGTCGACGGCATCGATCTGACGATCCGGCGCGGCGAGACGGTCGCCCTCCTCGGCCCCAACGGCGCGGGCAAGTCCACCACGATCAACATGCTGCTCGGGCTCTTTCCGCCGGAGCAGGGCACCATCGAGGTCTTCGGCAAGAAACCCGAACTGGCCATGCGCGCGGGCCATTTGGGTGCCATGCTCCAGGAGGGGAAGATGATTCCCCGGGTCTCGGTGCGGGAACTGGTCGGCTTCGTACGCCAGACCTACCGCAAGCCGCTGCCGCTGGCGGAGATCCTGGAGCTGGCCCAGCTCACCAAGATCGCGGACCGCAAGGTGGACCGGCTCTCCGGCGGCCAGGCCCAGCGGGTGCGGTTCGCCCTCGCGCTGGCCGGCGACCCCGACCTGGTGGTGCTGGACGAGCCGACCGCCGCACTGGACGTGGAGTCGCGGCGCGAGCTGTGGGCGGCGATGCAGCGCTACGCCGAGCGCGGCAACACCGTCCTGTTCTCCACCCACTATCTGGAGGAGGCCGACGAGAGCGCCGACCGCGTCGTGGTGATCGCGGCCGGGCAGGTGGTGGCCGACGGCACCCCGGCGCAGATCAAGTCCATGATCGAGGGTCGTACGGTCAGCTTCGTGCCGCGCGGCGGGCACCGCGACGACTTCGCGCTGCTGCCGGGCGTCAGCTCCGTGGAGTTCCACGGCGGCCGCGTCCACCTGCGCAGCAACGACTCCGACAGCACCGTGCACGCACTGTCGCGCGCCGATGCGTTCACCGACCTCGAAGTCTCCGGCGTCGGCCTGGAGGAAGCCTTCATCGCGCTGACCCACCGGTCGCGCCACGAGCCCGCTCCGGAAGGACGGACCCACTGATGCTCGGATACATCCGTCTGGAAATCCTGCGGCTGATCCGCAACGGCGGCTACCTGATGATGAGCCTCATCATGCCGGTCGGCCTCTACGTCACCCTCGCGGGCGGCGGACCCGACCAGGAGTCGATGGTACGGGCCATGGTCGGCGCGGCGGCTTTCGGCGCGCTGGGTGTGGTCATCACCAACGGCACGGGTATCGCCGAGGACCGGGCACTGGGCTGGCTGCGGCAGCTGCGGCTGACCCCGCTCTCCCCCGTGCAGGTCGTGGTGGCGCGCGGCGCGGTCGCCACCTGCCTGGGCATCCTGCCGATCGTGGTCATCGGCCTGATCGGCAAGTTCTACCGGGGCATCGACCTCGGACCCGGCACCTGGCTGGAGATCTTCCTGCTGCTGTGGGTCGGCATCGCGCCGCTGGCCATGCTCGGCATCGGCATCGGCTACCTGTTCAAGGCCCAGCTCGCGCAGATCGCCGGCACCGTCTGCTACCTGTCGCTGACGCTGCTCGGCGGGCTGATGATGCCCACCGACACGCTGCCCGAGTGGCTCCAGCCGATCTCGAAGGAGACGCCGGTCTACCGCTACGCCGAGCTGTCCTGGCACGCGGCCGACCACACCGCGCCGAGCGCCGCGGGGCTGGGTGTGCTCGCCCTGTGGACGGCGCTGCTCGCGGCGTTCGCCGCGTTCGCCTACCGCAGGGGCGGCCGCCGCGCCTGACCTGTTTCACCGGTGCCCGTGGGGAGGTGTCCCCACGGGCACTTTCGCGTTCGTGGCGGATGCGAGCCGCATTCGAGCGGCCGGCCGCACCCTTTTGCTGCCACCGGCCGTACGCGAAAGAGTGAGGAACCTTCCATGCGCGTGTTGTTCGTGGGCCACGGTCCGGCCCATGTCCCCTGGATCATTCCGCTCGCCTGGGCCTGCCGGCTCGCGGGCCACGACGTACGGGTGGCGGTGCGGCCGCAGTGCACCGCACCGGTCACCAAGGCCGGGCTGGTGGCCGTGCCGGTCGGCGACGAGGCCGTGGCGGGCGCCGCGGCGGCCCGCCGGCTGGACCTGGGGCCCGGGCGGCTGAAGGCCACCGGCGCGTCCATGGCGGCCCTCGACACCGACCTGGCCGAGGCGCTGGTCGAGAAGATGATCGCGGTCGCCGACACCCTCACCGACGACCTGGTCGCCTTCGCCCGCTTCTGGCGCCCCGACATCGTGGTGCACGACACCGCGGCCGCCGCCGGGCAGGTGGCCGCCGCCGTCCTCAAGGTGCCCGCCGTGGGCCACACCTGGGGTGTGTCGCTGGGGGTGCACTGCGAGCGGGAGAGCGAGCTGCGCCCCTCGTACGCCCGGCTCTTCGAGCGGTTCGGCGTCGCGCCGCTGGTCGGCCCCTCGGTCTGGATCGACCCGTGCCCGCCGGGCCTGCGCCCGCCGCACGGGGTGCGCCGCGCCGACATGCGCTACGTACCGTACGCGGGGCCCGCCGAAGTGCCGCGCCGGTTGCGCGAGGAACGATCCGGCGGGCGGCCGCTGGTCTGTGTGACCGGCGGCGTGACCACCACCGCACTCGACGAGGTCCGCGACCAGGTGGTCGCCACCCTGCGGGAACAGGGCGCCGAGGTGGTCCTCGCGGTCACCGCCGAGCAGGCCCGCGCCACCGGCCCGCTGCCGGACGGCGTCCGCATGGTGGAGTCCTTCCCACTGGACGTGCTGCTGGCGCACTGTGACGCGCTGGTGCACCACGGCGGCGTCGGCAGCGGCCTGATCGCCGTCACCCGCGGCCTGCCGCAGCTCCTGCTCCCCCGCAACGCCTTCCAGGAGCACTGGGCGCACCTGGTCAGGGAGTCCGGCGCGGGCAGCGCACTGCCCGCCGGCGCCACCGGGGACGCGGTCGGTGCCGCCGTCCGCGACCTGCTGACCCGCCCCTCCTACCGGGAGCGGTCCAGGTCGCTGCGGGACGAGATCGCCGCCATGCCCGCCCCCGACCGGCTCGTGGGCTTCCTGGAGGAGTGCGTACGGGCCGGTCACACGGACGTCCCCACACCACGGAAGGCAGACTGACGATGACCGCACTCCTCGAACCCGCGGCGGACACGGCGCGGTTCACCCGGGGCAGCACGATGCACGGCCTCTTCCAGGACGCGGCCCGCCGCTTCCCCGGTGCGACCGCCCTGTCCCACCGCGGGATCACCACCAGCTACCGCGAGCTGGATGCCGCTTCCGACGGGTACGCGGCCCTCCTCCAAGCGCGCGGCGTACGCCGCGGCGACCTGGTGCCGGTGCTCATGGAGCGCGGGGCGCCGCTGATCGCGGTGCTGCTGGCGCTGTTCAAGTGCGGGGCCGCGTACTCGTACTTGGACCCGCGCTGGCCCGCCGACCGGGTCGCGGAGCAGATCGGGCGACTGGACGCCCGGCTGCTGGTGACCACCGCCGGCGGTGACCGGCCGGTGCCGACGTGGTGTCCGCCCGCCGAGAGCCTGGCCGTCACCGCCGCGCGCGGGGCGCGCCCGGCGCCGGTCGAGGTGACCGGCGCCGACGCCTGCTCGGTCTTCTTCACCTCGGGGTCCACCGGAGCACCCAAGGGGGTGGTCGCCGCCCACGAGAACGCGGTCCGCCTCTTCGACACCGCCACCTTCGCCCGGCTCGGCCCCGGCACGGTGATGCCGCAGACCGCGCCGCCCACCTGGGACGGCTTCACGCTGGACTGCTGGAGCATGCTGCTGACCGGCGGGACGACCGTTCTGCTGGACGAGCAGGTGCTGGTGCCGCGCACCCTGCGCGCGCTGATCGCCGAGGAAGGCGTCAACGCGGCCTTCCTGACGACCCAGTTGTTCAACATGCTCGTCACCACCGACGTCGGTGCCTTCGCCGGGATGGCGTGGGTGGCCATCGGCGGCGAACGGGCCGCGCCCCCGCGGATGCGTGCCTTCCTCGCCGCCCACCCGGGCACCCAACTGATCAACGTGTACGGGCCCGTCGAGTGCGGCGCGCTGGTCACCGCCCACACCGTACGGCCCGAGGACTGCGACGACCCGGCGGGCATCCCCCTGGGCACCGCCCTGCCGCACACCGACGTACTGGTCCTGGACGGCACACGGCGGTGCGCACCCGGCGAGACGGGCGAACTGTGCCTGGGCGGCCCCGGGCTGGCCCGGGGCTACCTCGGCCACCCCGCGCTGACCGACGCCGCGTTCGTGACGGCCGAGGTGGACGGTGTGCGCCGGCGTCTGTACCGCACCGGCGACCTGGGGCACCGGTCCGCCGTGGGGGTGTACCACTACTCCGGGCGGGCCGACCGGCAGATCAAGGTCCGCGGCCACCGGATCGAGCCCGCCGAGGTGGAGCGCACGGCCGAACGGGTGCCCTCGGTCACCGGTGCCGCGGTGGTGCCGGTGCCGCGACCCGACGGCTCGTACCAGGGGCTCGCGCTGTTCTACTCGCGCGGCGACGCGGCGGGCCCGGACCCGGACGCGCTGCGCGCCCGGCTCGCCGGGCGCCTCCCGGAGTACCTGGTGCCGCGCCGCGTCCACCGCCTCGACTCCTTCCCGCAGTTGCCCAACGGAAAGATCGACCGCCAGGCACTCGCCGCCCTCGTCCGCGCCGAGCAGGACCGCGCCACGGAACCGGACGAGGACTTCGACGGCACGGCGGCCGTGGTCGCCGATGCGTTCCGTACCGTCCTGGACGGCTGCCGGGTCACCGCCGACGCGTCCTTCTTCGAACTGGGCGGCAGTTCGCTGGACGCCGCGCGGCTGTGCCAGCACCTCGACTCCGCGCTGGGCGCCGCCGTCCAGCCCTCCCAGGTCTTCCGTACGCCGACGGTCAGCGGACTCGCCGCGTGGCTGGACGCCACCGCGCCGGCCGCCACGGACGGCACCGGGCCCGTCGCGGGCCTCGGGCCCGGCGAGCTGCCGCTCCCGCCCGAGCAGGCCGGATTCCTGTTCGCCGGCGCCCACGACACCGAAGGGCTCGGCGGGCTGTGCCGGGTGACCTGGTGGATCGACGGGCCCCTCGACCCCGGCGCGCTGGAACGGGCCGTCGGTGACGTGCACCGGCGCCACCAGGCGCTGCACGCGCGGTACTTGATCCGGGACAACGAGACCGGTTACGCCGTGGTGCCGGACGACCCGTCGGACGCCGAGATGGTCCGCCTGCCCGACGCGCCGGACGGGGCGGCCGCCGTCGCCGCCTGGCTCGCGGCGGCCCTGCGGCCGCTGGCGGTGCACGACGCGCGGGTGTGGCGGTGCGCCGCGGTGCGCGACGCCGCCACCGGGCGCACCCTGTTCGGCCTGGTCGTGCACCACGTCGCTTTCGACGGCGCGTCCGAGACGGTGCTCGCCGCCGATCTCGGGCTGGCCTACGCCGCGCGGCTCGCGGGCCGCGCGCCCGTCTTCCCGGCGCCCGCCGCGACCCTCGCCGAGGTCTGCGCCGACCACCGCCGGGTGCTTGCGCGGGTGGACCTGGCGGCCCAGCAGGAGTACTGGCAGGAGCACCTGGAACTCCAGGAACCCCTGGAGCTGCCGGGCCGTACCGACACCGACCGCAACGCCGGTCCCGGCCATTCCCGTTCGGCCGTGGTGTCCGCCGGAGACGTCGCCCGCTGGGACGCGCACGCCCGCACGCTCGGCACCACCCGGTTCGCCGTGCTCGCCGCGCTGTTCGGGCACGTCCTGCGGGAGCTGAGCGGCCAGGAGGACATTGCGGTGAAGGTGCCGGTGGCCCGCCGGGGCAGCGGCGTACTGGCGACCGCCGTCAGCTGCCGCGTGGACCTGCTGTACCTGCGCTTCTGGCCGCCGCACCAGGACACGGACCGCGGCCTGCTGGAGCAGGCGGTGGCGAACGTGGACGACGCGCTCGCCGCGCAGGAGACCGGCGGCGCCCGGCTGGCCCGCACCCTGGTGCTGACCGGCGGCGGCGAGGCGCTGCGCCCGATGCCCAGCTTCCTGATGCAGGACGACCCCGATCCCCGGCTCGACCTCCCCGGCTGTGTCTGCGAGGTGTCGCGGATCGGCAGTCCGTCGATGTTCACCGAACTGGAGCTGGACGTACGGGCCGTGCCGGAGGGCTTCGCCGTCACCGCTTCCGTACGTACCGACCGGCTGCCCGCCGCCACCGCCGGGCGGCTCGTGCGCGCCTACGCCGCTGCCGTCCGCCGGGGCCCCGCCGCGCACGCCCAGAGCCCGACCGTACCCACCCCGTCCGAGGACACCGCATGCGCGTACTGATCCTGAGCAGTCCCGAATCCACCCACTTCACCTGCGTGGTGCCGCTGGCCTGGGCGCTGCGCGGCGCCGGGCACGAGGTGCTGGTCGCCGGCCAGCCCGACATCGTCCCGGCGGCCCGCTCGGCGGGCCTGAACACCGTCACGGTGGGCCGCGAGTTCCACGGCAAGGACCTGCTGACCCCGCCGCTGCCGCCCGGCAAGCGGCCCATCGAGGTCGTCGGCCCGCTCACTCCCGAGATGACCCTGATCGGCTCGCGGGTGTGGGTGCTGCACTCCCGCTACCTGGCGCCGCGCTACCTGGAGGTGGCCCGGCAGTTCCGGCCCGACCTGGTGGTCTCGGAGATCTTCGACTGGGCCGCGTGCCTGGTCGGCGGCGCCCTGAAGATCCCCGTGGTCTCGCACCGCTGGGGCGTGGACCCGATGAGCCACCTGATGCGGGCCACCGCGGAGGACCTGCTGCGCGGCGCCGCCGAACGGCTCGGCATCGAGGGCGGCCTGCCCTCGCCCGACGTGCTGCTCGACCCGGCGCCGCCCGAACTCCTGGTGCCGGGCGCACCGGCCGGCACCCCGATCCGCCACGTCCCGTTCAACGGGACGGGTCCGGTGCCCGGTTGGCTGCGCCAACGGGGCGAACGGCCCCGGGTCTGCGTCTCGATGGGGCGCCAGACCATCGCACTCGGTGGCCTGGCGATGTTCCGCGGCATCATCGAGGCGTTCGGCGCGCTGCCGGAGACCGAGGCCGTCATGACCGTGCAGGAGGAGTTCCTCGACGACCTCGGCACCGTCCCGGCCAACGTCACCCTCGTCCCGCCGACGCCACTCAGCGGCTTCCTGCACACCTGCGACGCGGTCGTCTCGCACGGCGGCGCCAACACCCTGCTCACCGTGGCCGGTGCGGGCGTGCCCCAGCTCGTCATGCCGCAGCTCGTCGACCAGTTCCAGGGCGGCGACCTGCTGGCCGCCGCCGGGGCCGGGCTGGCTCTCGGCACCGCCGGCGCGCAGAACGACCCGGCCCAGGTGGCCGCGGCCGTCGGCGCCCTGCTGGCCGAGGAGCGCTTCACCAAGGGTGCCAGGGACCTGGCCGGCTCCATGGCCGCCATGCCGAGTCCCGCCGCCGTCGTCCGAGACCTGGAGAACCTCCGATGCGCGTACTGATCATCAGCAGCCCCGTCGAGACCCACTTCCTGCCGCTGCTGCCCGTGGTACGGGCGCTGGCCGGCGCCGGGCACGAGGTGCTCGTCACCGGGCAGCCCGACATCACCGGGCCGGCCGCCGGGGCGGGGCTCGCCACCGTCACCGTCGGCGACCCCTTCCACGCCTTCGACCTGCGCCGGGGCAACCGCCCTGCGGGGCTGCGGCCCATCGAGGTCACCGGCCGTCCCCCTGCCCGGCAGATCGACGGCGCCGCCCAGATGTGGCGCAACCACGCCCCGTACGTCCTGCCCGACTACCTGGAGACCGCCCGCGACTGGGGCGCCGACCTGGTGCTGTCCGACCACATGGACTACACGGGCGCGGTCGTCGGCGCGGTGCTCGGCATCCCGAGCGTCTGGCACCGCTGGGGCGTGAATCCGACGAGTACGTTCATGCTCGGCCAGACCCGGATGTGGCTCGGCCCGCTGTGCGCACGGCTCGGCCTCGCCACCGTACCCGTTCCCGACCTGGTCCTCGACCCGGCGCCGCCCGCCCTGGCGGACACCCAGGCGCCGCCCGCCCGGCCGGTGCGCCCCGAGCCGCACACCGGCGACGGCACGCCCTGGGCGTACACCGCGCCCCCGGGGCGCCGGGTCGCGGTGGCGCTCGGCGGGCACACCCTCGACCTCGGCGGCGCGCCGCTGCTCCGCCGGGTCGTCGACGCGCTGGCCGCCGCCGGGCAGGTGGAGGCTGTCGTCTCCGCGGCGCCCGGGCACCGGGACGAGGTGGGCGCCCTGCCCGAAGGCATGACGTACACCTCGCGTACCGCGCCGGGCCTGCTCTTTCCCGGCGCCGACCTCGTGGTGCACCACGGCGGGGCGGGGTCCACGCTGGGGGCGGCCGCCCTCGGTGTGCCGCAGCTCGTGCTCCCGCAGCTCGGTGACGCGTTCGTCGCGGGCGACCGGGTCGCCGCTGCCGGTGCCGGGATCACCCTGGACAACGCCGAGGCGCAGAACAGCGGCGACCGGGTGGCCGAAGCCCTCACCGCCCTGCTCACCGGGGCTGCGTACCGGGACGCCGCCGGGCGGCTGCGCGCGGAGACCGCGGCGATGCCGTCGGCGGCCGAGACCGTCCCCGTACTGGAACAGCTGGCCGCCCGGCAGGGGGTGAAGGCATGAGCACGGAAGCTCCCGTCAAGTCCGCCGGGGACGCGCAGGGGTCCGCACCGGCCGGGTCCGCCAAGGAGAAGAAGCCGAACCCGTACGGCATGAGCGACATCCAGGTGCTGGTTTTCGTCGTGTGCGCGATGGGGACCATGGGCCTGGCCCTGCTGGACGGCTCGATCGTCTCCTCCGCCGTGCTGCCGATCGTGCGCGACCTCGACCCGGCCCACGGCATCGAGCGCTTCCCCTGGCTGATCACCGCCTACCTCCTCGCCGCCACGGCCGCCCAGCCGCTGTACGGCAGGCTCAGCGACAGCTTCGGGCCGCGCCGCGTCTACCTGGCCGCGCTCGCCACCTTCCTCGCCGGGTCCGCGCTGTGCGCCACCGCGGGATCCCTCACCCAGCTGATCGCCTTCCGCGCGGTGCAGGGCCTGGGCGGCGGCGGGCTGATGAGCATGACGTTGATCGTCATCGCGACGCTCTACCCGCCCAAGTCCCGCGCCGGGCGCTCCAACGCGGGCGGCATCCTCATCGCGGCCGGCATCATCGCGGGCCCGATGATCGGCGGCCCGATCAGCCAGGAGCTGTCCTGGCGCGGCATCTTCCTGCTCAACGTGCCGGTCGCGGGCCTCGCCCTGGCCGGGATCGCCTGGGCGCTGCGGCTGCCGGTCCGGGGCACCCGGCAGCGCGTCGACGTCCTCGGCTCGGTACTCATCGCGGCTGCCACCTGCGCGCTGCTGCTGGGCGTCAAGACGTACGGCGAGCAGAACTCCTTCTCCGGGCCGGTCCTGCCGTACTTCTACGGCGGCGTGATGATGGCCGGGGCGTTCGTCGCGCGCCAGCTGAAGGCCGCGGATCCGCTGATGCCGCCGGCACTCTTCAAGGACCGGGTGTTCAGGCCCGCCGCGATCCTCCAGTTCACCGGCGGTTTCGCGCTGCTGTCGCTGCCGGTGTTCCTCGTCAACCACCTGAACATCGTGCGGGGTGTGGACCTCGACGCGGTCGGCCTGCACCTGATACCGCTCGCCGTCGGCGTCGTCCTGGTCTTCCTGGGCTGGGGCAAGGTGGTCGCCCGTACCGGCCGCTGCAAGGCCGTCCTGGTCGCCACCACCGCCACCGCGGCCGCCGCCACCGCCGCCCTCGGGCTCACCGCGGCCGACGCCCCCACGTGGCTGCTCGACGTGCTGCTCCTGCTGCTCGGTGCGGGCCTGGGCGGCGTCACGCAGATCGCGCTGTTCATGACCCAGTCGGCGGCGCCCACGGGCCAGTTGGGCGTGGTCACCACCACGTCCCGGTTCGCCACCATGCTGGGCACCACCATCGGCGGCACGGTGCTCGGCGTCGTCCTGAGCACGCGGTTCGCCGCGGCGGCCCGTGAGTCCGGGGTCCGCGACCCGGACACCGCCGCGGCCCGGCTCGCCGGCCTCGACCCGGCCCACCGCCGCCTGGTCACCGATGCCTTCGCGCACGCCACCGGAACCGTGCTGCTGACCTCGGCCGGGCTGCTGCTGGCAGCGCTGCTGACGGCCTTGCTGATGAAGGACGTCAACGTCAACGACACCACGGACGCGGAAGACCCGCCCACCGGCACCGTCCCGCCCCTCGCCCCCCTCCAGGAAGAAGACCATGCGCGTACTGATGCTGAGCACCCCCTTTCCGACCCACTTCACCCCGATGGTGCCGCTGGCCTGGGCGCTCCAGGGGGCGGGGCACGAGGTGACGGTCGCGGCGCAGCCTGACGTCACCGACGCGGCACGGGCGGCCGGGATCTCCGCCGTCGACATCGGCGACCGCTTCCACGGCCTGGACGTCCTGCTGCGCCATCTGCCGCCCGGCAAGCGCCCGTTGGAGCTGATGGGCCCGACCCCGCCGGAGAAGATGGCGGGCAGCGCCAAGCTGTGGGAGACCCACGCCCGTTACCTGCTCGGCGCCTATCTGGAGTTCGCCCGCGACTGGCGGCCCGATCTGATCGTCTCCGAGCAGATGGAGCTGGCCGGGCAGATCGTCGCCGGAGCCCTCGGCGTCCCGTCCGTCCAGCACCGCTGGGGCGTCGATCCGCTCAGCGGCCCGTCCCGCACGTCCGCCCGCCACTTCCTGCACGGGGCCGCCACCCGGCTCGGTCTGGCCGGGCTGCCCGACCCCGACCTGCTGCTCGACCCGTGCCCGCCCGCGCTGCGCCACCCGAGCGCGGCGCCGGGCGCGCCCATCGGGTACGTCCCGTTCAACGGCGCCGGCAGCGCGCCCGCGTGGCTGCGCGTTCCCCCGGCCGACGGGGTGCGCCGGGTGGCGGTCTGCCTGGGCCGCCAGACGCTCGTACTCAACGGGACCGGCCTGTTCCGCTCGATCATCGCGGCCTTCGAGGGGCTGGCGGACGTGGCGGCCGTGGTCACCGCGGCCCCGGAGTTCCACGCGGGCTTCGGCGACGTGCCGGGCAACGTGCGGGTCGTGGAGCCCGTACCGCTCAACCTCTTCCTGCGCGACTGCCACGCCGTCGTGCACCACGGTGGCGCCAACACCACCATGACGGCCTGTGCCTTCGGACTGCCGCAGGTCGTCCTGCCGCAGCTGGTCGACCAGTTCGCCTCGGCCGAGCACCTGAAGAAGGCCGGTGCGGCGCGCGTCCTCGCCGAGGCCGCGCCGCAGAACGACCCGGCCCGCGTCCGCGAAGCCGTACGGGACGTACTGGACGACCCGCGCTACCTCCGCGGCGCCGCAGAGCTGCGCCGCGACATGGCGGCAATGCCGAGCCCGGCCCGCGTCGTGGCGGACCTGGAGCGCCTGGCCGCCGGCTGACCTCCGGCACACACGAACAGAGCCCCCGGCCGGAAGGCCGGGGGCTCACTGCCGTACAAGCTGTTCAGCGGCGGCGCTTCTTCAGCGCGTCACCGCCGAACTTCATGATGAGGCAGGCGACGACGGTGATGCCGAGACCGATGAAGAGGTGGCTCATGGGGGTCCTCCGGGAGGGACAGGGGTGCGGTCGGGGTACGGGTCAGGCGGTGACGGTGGCGGTGCGCTGCGCGGTCAGGACCGCCCAGAGCGCCGCCGGGGTGGCGAAGGTCGCGGCGGTGAGGGCGTCCTCGGGGAACTCCACGCGGTAGCCGGCCTCCAGACGGACCAGCAACTCGATGGTGGCCATCGAGTCCAGGCCGGCCTTCTTGAGGTCGAGGTCGCCGGTGAGCGGTCCTGCGCCGGCCCGGCGCGGCAGCACCGAGGTCAGCAGTTCCTCGAAGCCGGCGTCCCACGGAACGTCTGCGGTGGTCATGGTGATCTCCTTCTGTGTGCGGGGTGTACGGGTGGGTCAGCCGGCGGGACGGGCGTCCTGTTCGCGGCGCAGGCGCTGCTTGTCGGTCTTGCCGTTCGGGGTGAGCGGCAGTGCGGGCAGCAGGTGGCAGGCCGCGGGGACCTTGGCGGCCTCCAGCCGGTCGGCGAGCTGCGCCAGCACGTCGTCGGCCGTCAGGTCCGTCACGGCGTACAGGGTCAGGTCGTGGCCGCCGTCCGGGGCGAGGGCCGCGGCGGCCGAGACGCCGGGGATGTCCAGGGCGGCCGTCTCGATCTCCAGGGTGCCCATCCGGACGCCCTTGCGCTTGAACAGGTCGTCGCGGCGGCCCTCGAAGTAGAGGTGCCCGTCGGCGTCGAGATGACCGTAGTCGCCGGTGTGCAGGGTGACGTCGCCGGTCGCCGGGTCGGGCCGGAAGCGCAGCGCGGTCTGCTCGGGAGCGCGCCAGTAGCCGGACATGACGTGCGGGCCGCGCACCGCGATCTCGCCGACCGTGCCGGGCGGCAGCGCCCGTCCGTCGTCGTCGAGGATCAGCACCTCGGTGCCGTCCAGGGCACGGCCCACCGAGCCCGGGCGTGCCAGGTCGCCGTCGGGCTCCAGCACGGTGATGCGCTTGCACTCGGTGGTGCCGAACATCGGGGCGATCGCGGCGTGCGGGAAGGCGGCGCGCAGGTGGGCGATGACCGGCGCGGTGAGCGCCGCGCCGGTGTTGGTGAACAGGCGCACGGGCGGCGCTTCCCTGCGGTCGCGGGCGGCCAGTTTCAGCAGCATCTCGCCGAGCGAGGGCACCAGCGGCACGACGGTGACGCGGTGGTCGTGCAGGGTGCCGAGCAGCCGGACGTGCCGGTCGGGTTCGGTCAGCACGGCCTCGGCGCCGGCGAACACGGACAGCAGGATCTGGTAGAGCCCGTAGTCGAAGGAGAGCGGCACGGCCACCAGGACGACGTCGTCCGCGCGGTAGCGCAGGCGGGCCGCGATCGCCCTGGTGGCGAACACGACGGGCGCATGGGTGCTCAGCACGGCCTTCGGTGCCGAGGTGGAGCCCGAGGTGTAGATCAGCAGGACGGGGTCGTCGGTCCGTGCCCCGCCGCCGGTGCCGTCGTGGCCGGCCGGCCCGGCCGCGTACAGGTCCCCGGCGGCCCGGTGGACCTCTTCGGGTGTGTGCACGGGGCGGTCGGTCAGCTCGCGGAGTACGGCGGCGTCCTGCGCGTCGTGCGCGACGAGCAGCGCGGGTTCGCAGTCGGGCACCACGGTCGCCAGGTGGAACCGTTTCATCGCCGGGTTGACCGGCACGAAGACGATGCCCCGGCGCAGCGCTCCGAAGAACAGCGCGGTGAACGCGCGGACATTGCCCATTCGTACGAGGATCCGGTCCCCGCGGCGCAGCCCGCGCGCGTCGAGCCAGTCGGCGTACGCGCGCGACCAGGCGTCCAGTTCGGCGTAGGTCCAGCTGCCCGAGGCGTCGCGCACCGCGGGCGCGCCGGGCCGGGCCGCGACGGCCGCGGCGAGCAGTCCGTGGACCGTGCCGGTGTCGGTGTCGGGCGCCACCAGTGTCTGAGTCGTCATCCAGCAACCTCGGTCGGCTCGGGTCGGTGTGATCCCCGGCGACTCTTCCGCGGGCCGCTGGAGCCGGACTTGAGCCGCGCTGGTCCCCCGGCGGCCTGCCCGGGCTCAAGCGGGCTGCGAGGCGGCCGCCCGATGGTGACCGCGGACAGCAAGCCCGATTAAGACGACCCCGCCGCGACGACGTCCGACGGGCAAGGAGGCAGCACAGGATGAACGCGCAATCCCGGCGGACCCCGGGTGCGGACGCGGGCGAAAAGCCGCTGGACCTCGGTGTCTTCTTCTTCGCCGCGGTCGGCGACCGGGCGGACGAGACCTACCGGCTGATGCTGGACGCGGCCCGCCGCGCCGACGAGCTGGGCTTCGGCTTCGTGTCGACGCCCGAGCGGCACTTCCACCGTTTCGGCGGTGCCTTCCCCAACCCGGCCGTCACCTCGGCGGCCATCGCCGCGGTGACCGACCGGATCCAGATCCGGGCGGGCAGCGTGGTCACCCCGCTGCACCCGGCCGCCCGCGTCGTCGAGGACTTCGCGGTGGTGGACGGCCTGTCCGGCGGGCGCGTCGCCATCTCGGTGGGGTCCGGCTGGAACGTCAACGACTTCGTGCTCGCTCCGGAGAAGTACGCGAACCGGCGCGAGCAGATGGTCCGGGACGTGGCGGACATCCGCCGGGCGTGGCGCACCGGGCGGTGGACCGGCACCAACCCGCTGGGCGCCGAGGCCACCTTGCCGGTCTACCCGCGCCCGGTGCAGGACGAGCTGCCGGTGTGGGTGACCGCGTCCCGCAGCGAGGGCACCTTCCGCGAGGCCGGCCGTATGGGCTGCAACATCCTCACCCACCTGGAGAACCAGGACGTGGACGCGCTCGCGGAGAAGACCGCGCTGTACCGGGCGGCCCGCGTGGAGGCCGGCTGGGAGACACCCGGCAAGGTCACGGTGATGATGCACACCTATGTCGCCACAGACCCTGACGAGGCCCGCCGCGTGGGCGGCGGCAGCCTCAAGGAGTACCTGCTGACCGCCATCGACCTGGAGGCCCGTGCGGTGGGCGCGGGCGGCCGGATGAGCGGCGGCAAGGAGGGCAGCGACGTGCTCGCCGCCGACAGTGCCCGGCGCAAGCTGGCGGGGCTGGCCGTGGACCGCTATCTGTCCGGCAACGCGCTGATCGGCTCGGTCGAGGAGTGCACCGCCACCGCCCGCCGGGTGCGCGCCGCCGGCGCCGACGAGATCGCCTGCCTGGTCGACTTCGTGCCCGACCCGCGGCAGGTGCTGGCCTCGCTGGAACTGCTCGACGAGGTGCGCCGTGCCGCCTCGCACCCCGCCGCGGCGGACGGCGCGTCCCCGGCGCCCGCCGTTCGCACGCCGGCCGGCTGAACCCCGCTTCCCACAGGAGGTTGTCCCATGCCGACGATCCTGGCCGTCTCCGGCAGCCCGTCGCCGGTCTCCTTCACCCACCAGGTGCTCACCCTGACCGCCGAGCGGCTGCGCGAGCGCGACCACCAGGTGGACACCCTCGCCGTGCGCGGCCTGCCGGCGGCGCCGCTGCTGGCCGGTGACACCACCGACCCGCAGCTCGCCGCGGCCGCCGCGCGCCTCGCCGGCGCCGACGCCGTCGTGCTGGCCACACCTGTCTACAAGGCCGGCTGCTCGGGGCTGCTCAAGGCGTTCCTCGACGTCCTGCCGCAGTACGCGCTGGCGGGCAAGGTGGTGCTGCCGCTCGCCACCGGCGGCTCGCCGGCGCACGTACTGGCCCTCGACTACGGGCTGCGGCCGGTCCTGATGTCGATGCGCCCGGCGGCGGTGGCGGAGAGCTTCTTCGTACACGCCGACCGGTCCCGGCAAGGCTCCGGCGGCCTCGACCCGGAGACCGGCGCCCGGCTGGACGGCGTCACCGGGCGGTTCGCCGCGCTGGTGGACGCGCTCGCCGTCCGCCACCCGGCTCCACGGCAGGCACTGGCGGCCTGACCCGCCGCGCCCCGACAGACAACACCGACACCACAGAAGAGGACCCATGAAGGCTCTGGTTCTGGCCGGCGGGACGGGATCCCGTCTGCGCCCGTTCAGCTACTCCATGCCCAAGCAGCTCATCCCCATCGCCAACAAGCCGGTACTGGAACGGGTGCTGGAGAACATCCGCGATCTCGGCGTGACCGAGATCGGGGTGATCGTCGGCCACCACGCCAAGGAGATCGCCGACGCCCTCGGCGACGGCTCCCGGCTCGGCGTCGCGATCACCTACATCCCGCAGGAGAGCCCGGCCGGCCTCGCCCAGTGCGTGACCCTGGCCCGGGACTTCCTCGGCGACGACGACTTCGTGATGTACCTCGGCGACAACATGCTGCCGCAGGGCATCGCCGAGGCCGCCGCCGAGTTCCGTGCCCTGCGCCCGGCCGCCCAGATCGTGGTCCAGCAGGTCGCCGACCCGCGCGCCTTCGGCGTCGCCGAGGTGGACGCCGGCGGCGTGGTGGAACGCCTGGTGGAGAAGCCGGCGGTGCCGCGCTCCAACCTGGCCCTGATCGGCGTGTACTTCTTCACGTCCGCCATCCACGAGGCGGTCGACGCCATCGAGCCGAGCGCGCGTGGCGAGCTGGAGATCACCGACGCCATCCAGTGGCTGGTGTCGCACGGCGCCACCGTCCGGGCCCAGGAGTACGCCGGGTACTGGAAGGACACCGGCAAGGTCGAAGACGTACTGGAGTGCAACCAGTGGCTCCTGGACGGCATGGAGCGCCGCGTCGAGGGCGACGTGGACGCCGAGAGCGTCCTGATCGGAGCGGTGGTCGTGGAGCCCGGGGCCCGGATCAGGCGGTCCTTCGTCGAAGGCCCGGCGGTGATCGGCGCGGGCACGGTGCTGGAGAACAGCCATGTGGGACCGCACACCTCCATCGGCCGGGACTGCGTCCTGACCGGCACCCACCTCGATTACTCCATCGCCCTGGACGGCGTGACCGTCTCCGGAGTGCGGGGCCTGCACGGCTCCCTGCTCGGCCGGTCCGCCGCCGTCACCGGCACCACCGTCGCCCACCGCCACCACCGCCTGGTGGTCGGCGATCACACCCGCGTGGAGGTCGCCGCGTGAAGATCCTGGTCACCGGCGGCGCCGGGTTCATCGGTTCGCACTACGTCCGCACCCTGCTGGAGGGCGGCTACGAGGAGTACGAGGACGCCGAGGTCACCGTCCTCGACAAGCTGACCTACGCGGGCAACCGCGACAACCTGCCGGCCGCCCACCCCCGGCTCGCGTTCGTACAGGGCGACATCTGCGACCTGCCGCTGCTGCTGGACGTCTTCCCCGGCCACGACGCGGTGGTGCACTTCGCCGCCGAGTCGCACGTGGACCGTTCCCTGGAGTCCGCGGCCGAGTTCGTCGCGACGAACGTGGGCGGCACCCAGAACGTCATGGAGGCGGCCCTGCGCGCCGGTGTCCCGCGCGTGGTGCACGTCTCGACGGACGAAGTGTACGGCTCGATCGACGAGGGCTCCTGGACGGAGGAGTGGCCGCTGCTGCCCAACTCCCCCTACGCCGCGTCCAAGGCGGGCTCGGACCTGGTGGCCCGCGCCTACTGGCGCACCCACGGCCTGAACGTCTCCGTCACCCGCTGCTCCAACAACTACGGCCCGTACCAGCACCCCGAGAAGCTGATCCCCCGCTTCGTCACCAGCCTTCTGGAGGGCGGCACGGTCCCGCTGTACGGGGACGGCGGCAACATCCGCGAGTGGCTGCACGTGGACGACCACTGCCGGGCGATCCAGCTGGTACTGACGCGCGGCCGGGCGGGCGAGATCTACAACGTCGGGGGCGGCAACGAGCAGACCAACCGGCAGATCACCGAACGGCTGCTGGAACTGACCGGCTGCGACTGGTCGCACGTCGTGCGGGTCGCCGACCGCAAGGGCCACGACCTGCGCTACTCCCTGGACGAGAGCAAGATCCGCACGGAGCTGGGCTACGCGCCGCGGATCCCCTTCGAGGACGGCCTCGCCGCCACGGCCGCCTGGTACCGCGACAACCCGGGCTGGTGGAAGGCGGCACGGGACGCGCAGGAGCAGCACGACACCCCGTCCCGCGCCGAACAGCGGGACCGGCACGACACCGAGAGGCAGCACCGCGCATGACCGTGACCGACGAGACGGCGCCCGGACCGCAGGTCCTGGTCGTGGGCGCCGGGCCGGTCGGCCTGAGCGCCGCCCACGAACTGGCCCGGCACGGCGCCCGGGTCCGGCTGGTGGACGCGGCGCACGGCCCGGCCACCACCAGCCGGGCGCTGGCCACCCACGCCCGCACCCTGGAGACCTACGACCAGATGGGAGTGCTGGACGACCTGCTGCCGCGCGGCCGCCGCGTCGAGCACTTCACCCTGCACCAGAACGGCCGCTGTCTGATCCGCTTCGACACCGACTACAGCAGGCTGCCCACCCGCTTCCCCTTCACCCTGATGGTCGACCAGGCGGTCACCGAGGAGGTGCTGCGCACCGCGGCGGCCCGGCACGGCGTCACGGTCGAATGGGGCGTGCGCCTGGTGGACTTCGAGGACCTCGGTACGGGCGGCGTCCGGGCCCGGTTGCGCCACCCGGACGGCCGGGCCGAGACCGTGACCGCGGATTGGCTGGTCGGCTGCGACGGCGGCCACAGCACGGTGCGCAAGCAGCTCGGTCTGAAGCTGACCGGCGAGAGCAGCGAGACCTGGCTCATCGCGGACGCCCATGTGGACTGCGACCTGCCGCAGGACAGCATCCACTGGATGCGCACGCCCGCGGGGACGGTCATGATGGTGCCGTTCCCCGAGCCCGGCAAGTGGCGGCTGCTGGACACCGCGGAGACCTCGTACGGCGGGGACGACGCCATGGTGGCCCGGCGCTTCGCCGCGAAGATCGCCACCGGTACGGGCCGGCCGGCCCGGGTCGAGGAGCCCACCTGGGTGTCGGTGTTCACCATCCAGCAGCGCATGATCAGCACGATGCGCCAGGGCCGCGTCCTGCTGGCGGGCGACGCCGCACACGTGCACAGCCCCGCCTCCGGGCAGGGCATGAACACCGGTGTGCAGGACGCGGTGAATCTCGCATGGAAGCTGGCCGCCGTGCTGCGCGGCGAGGCCGCGGACGCCCTGCTCGACACCTACAGCGAGGAACGGGTGCCGGTGGGCGCGGAGTTGCTGCGCACCACCCGCATGGCCACGATGCTGGTGCAGCTGCGCAGCCGCCGGGCCGCGGCGGGACTGCGCGCGGCCTTCACCGTGCTGCGCACGCTGCGCCCGCTGAAGTCCCGCATCCAGCGCAAGATCATGGGCGGGATGTCGGCGCTGGGCCTGTCGTACGCCGAGGGCCCGCTCGCGTACGCGGCCGGGCCGGGCGTCGCGGACGGCGCGCTGCGCCCGGGCGAGCGGGTCGGCCGGGTGGACGGCGCCGACCACGCGGCCGACGCGGGCTGGCAGCAGCTCACGGACGAACTCCGGCGCCCGGGGTGGTCGTTGCTCACCTTCGGCGGGCTGCCGGCCGACACCGAGCGGGACGCGCGGGACATCGCCGGGCGGTACGGGGACAGCGTCCGGGTACGTACCGTCGGCGGCGCCCCGGTGGACGGTGCGGAACCGCTGGCCGACCCGGAAGGCCGGCTCGCCGCCGGCCTCGGCGTGGCGCCGGGCGGCTGGCTGCTGGTGCGGCCGGACGGCTACCTCGCCGCTCGCGGCGCGTCCCCGGCAGGCCCGGCGGCCGCCCTCACGGCCCTGGGCCTGCGCCCTGCCGCCAAGGCCACCGAAGAGGCCGGCGCTCGCTGAGCCGGGCCCCGGCACGCGACAAGGCCCGCCTCCGGCAATACCGGGGCGGGCCTTCTTGCGCACCTCCTGCGCGTTCAGTTTCCGTTGGCCCGGTACCGCTCCAAGCACGCCTCGTACTCCGGCAGCAGGCCACGCTCCGCCACCTCGGCGACGGTCGGTGCCTGGGCGTCCTTCTCCGAGAGCAGCGGTTCGCCGGTCAGCCAGCCCGCCCACGGCAGCCCCAGCTCCGGATCGAAGGCCCGCAGGTCCAGCTGCGTGCCCGGCCGGTACTCGGTCGAACACAGGTAGCTGATGCAGGTGTCGTCGGCCAGCGCCACGAAGCCGTGCGCCAGCCCCTCCGCGACGTACACCGCCCGGCCCTCCCGCGCGTCCAGCACCGTGCACGCGTGTTCGCCGAAGGTCGGCGACCCGAGGCGGATGTCCACCACGACGTCCAGCAGCACCCCCCGCACACAGCTGACCAGCTTGGCCTGACCCGTCGGTAGCGCCACCCCGTGCAGTCCGCGCACCGTGTTGCGCGCCGAGACCGAGTAGTTGACCTGGCGCGGCACGAAGTGGTGGCCGGTGGCCGCGGCGAGGAGGTCGTACCTGTACGACTCGTGGAAGGTGCCGCGCGGATCCGGCAGCAGCTGGGGAGTGATGCGGTACGCGTCCGGTACGGCGGTCTCTTCGATCCTCATGGCTTCCGGACCGTAGGCGGCCCGGCTCGAATCCTGGTAGCGCCGCGTGAGCGCCTGTCCAGCGGCCCGCGAGCGGCCCGGGCCACAGTGCCCCTTCCAGCAGACGACCAGGAGGCGGGACGGTGTCGGTGATCGACCGGACAGCACACGGCGGGCGCGGTGGCGCGGCCCCTTCGGTGGTGGTGCTCGGCGCCACCGGGTTCGTGGGGCGGCACCTCTGCGCGGCCTTCGCGGATGCGGGATGGACGGTGACCGGCGTGGCCCGCACCCACCCGCCCGTACCACCGCCGTGCCGCACGGTCACCCTCGACCTGGTGCGGGCGGCACCGGAGCGGATCGCCCGGCTGCTCGCCGACCACGGCGCCCGGGTGGTGGTCAACGCGGCGGGCGCGGTCTGGGGTGTGAGCGCCGAGGACATGGCGCTTGCCAACGACGACCTGGTGCGCCGTCTGGTGACCGCCGTGGCGAGCCTGCCCCGTCCGCCGCGGCTGGTGCAGCTCGGGTCGGTGCACGAGTACGGGCCCGGTCCGCGCCGCGGCATCACCGAGGACACCCCCACCGCGCCGGTGACCCCGTACGGCCGTTCCAAGCTGGCCGGCGGCCTGGCGCTGCTGGACGCGGCCGCGGCGGGTGCGGTGGACGGGCTGGTGCTGCGCGTCTCGAACGTGTCGGGGCCCGGCACCCCTCCGGCGAGCCTGCTGGGCACGGTCGCCCGCCACCTCGCCGAGGAACCCCCGGGGCCCCTGCGGCTCGCCCCGCTGCTCGCCCACCGCGACTTCGTGGACGTACGGGACGTCGCCGACGCCGTCCTGGCCGCGGCCGGCTCCCCCGCCACCGGGCGGGTCGTCAACATCGGCGGGGGCCGGGCCGTGCCGGTGCGCGCCCTGGTCACCCGGCTGACCGAACTGGCGGGCCGGGGCGCCGAGATCACCGAGGTGCCGTCCCCCGGCGGGCGCCCCCCGGAGGCGGAGTGGCAGCGCATGGACATCGCCCTCGCCGGCCGCTTGCTGGGGTGGCGGCCGCGCCGCAGCCTGGACGACTCGCTGCGCGACCTGCTGGCCGAGGCCCGTGCCGCGGTGCGCTGCGACCCGTTGTCCAGTGCCGTTCAAGTCGGCGCGGCCAGCATGTCCCCATCGGGAACGGTGTGACGGGCTTCGTGCCGGACTGACCATGGAGGCACAAAAGATGAGCGATATCAAGGCGCGGATCCTCGACCAGGTGCGGGACTACCACCTGGCGGCGGAGCCGGACCGGGCGTTCGAGCCGGGCGTCAGCGAGATCTGGCCGTCGGGCGCGGTGCTCGGCCCGGAGGACCGGGTGGCCCTGGTCGAGGCGGCGCTGGACATGCGGATCGCGGCCGGCCGTGACTCGCGGCGGTTCGAGACCCGCTTCGCCCGCTACATGAAGCGCCGCAAGGCCCACCTGGTCAACTCGGGGTCGTCGGCCAACCTGCTGGCCATGACGGCGCTCACCTCGCCGCACCTGGAGGACCGCAGGCTGCGCCCCGGCGACGAGGTGATCACGGTGGCGGCGGGCTTCCCCACCACCGTCAACCCGATCCTCCAGAACGGCCTGGTGCCGGTCTTCGTGGACGTCGACCTGAAGACGTACAACACGACGGCGGACCGCATCAAGGCCGCCGTCGGGCCGCGCACCCGGGCCGTGATGGTGGCCCACGCGCTGGGCAACCCCTTCGAGGCCGCCGAGGTGGCGCAGATCTGCGAGGAGCACGACCTCTTCCTCGTCGAGGACAACTGCGACGCGGTCGGCTCCACCTACAACGGGCAGCTCACCGGCACCTTCGGCGACCTGACCACGGTGAGCTTCTACCCGGCACACCACCTGACGATGGGCGAGGGCGGCTGCGTCCTGACGTCCAACCTGGCGCTCGCGCGGGTCGTGGAGTCGCTGCGCGACTGGGGCCGCGACTGCTGGTGCGAGCCCGGCGAGAGCGACCGCTGCTTCAAGCGGTTCCAGTACCAGCTGGGCACGCTGCCCGCCGGCTACGACCACAAGTACATCTACTCGCACGTCGGCTACAACCTGAAGGCCACCGACCTGCAGGCCGCGCTGGGCCTGACCCAGCTGGCCAAGGTGGACGACTTCACCGCGGCCCGGCGCCACAACTGGCAGCGGCTGCGCGAGGCACTGGACGGCGTGCCGTGGCTGATCCTGCCGGAGGCGACGCTGGGCAGCGAGCCCAGCTGGTTCGGCTTCGTGCTGACCGTCGACCCCGAGGCGCCCTTCACCCGCAGGGAGCTGGTGAACTTCCTGGAGGACCGCAGGATCGGCACCCGCAACCTGTTCGCGGGCAACCTCACCCGCCAGCCCGCGTACGTGGACGTGCCGCACCGCATCGTCGGCGACCTCGGCAACTCCGACGTGATCACCGAACAGACCTTCTGGATCGGCGTCTACCCGGGCCTGACCGACGAGATGACCGACTACATGGCCGCCTCGGTCCGCGAGTTCGTCGCCGCGCGGGGCTGACCGCCGCCGCGCCCTCTTTGACCACGCACCCTGACGAGGAGAGACCGTACATGTCGACGCATCTTGCGGAGCGCACGGAGCCGCTGCCGGTCCTGGGGCCCCGCGAGCCGGAATCGGCCGCCCGCCGGATCGGGCGCTCCGCCGCCGCGGTCAGCGGCCGGCTGTCCACCGAGGAGTTCCACCGCTGGTTCGCCGGGCGCGGGACCGCGGGCCGCTTCCACGTCGGGCGCATCCCCTTCGCCGCGCTGCGCGGCTGGTCCTTCGAGCCCGGCACCGGGAACCTGGTGCACGCCAGCGGGCGCTTCTTCAGCGTGCAGGGGCTGCACGTCACGGTCGACGACGGGCCGCACAAGGAGTGGTACCAGCCCATCATCAAGCAGCCCGAGGTCGGCATCCTCGGCATCCTGGCCAAGGAGTTCGACGGGGTACTGCACTTTCTGATGCAGGCCAAGATGGAGCCGGGCAACCGCAACGTGCTCCAGCTCTCCCCCACCGTCCAGGCCACCCGCAGCAACTACACCAAGGTCCACCAGGGCACCGACGTGAAGTACATCCGGTACTTCACCGGGCCCGGCCGCGGCCGGGTGCTCGCCGACGTCCTGCAGTCCGAGCACGGCTCGTGGTTCCACCACAAGAGCAACCGCAACATGATCGTCGAGGTGGACGGCGAGGTACCCGACGACGAGGACTTCTGCTGGCTCACCCTCGGCCAGATCTCCGCGTTGCTGCACCGGGACAACCTCGTCAACATGGACTCGCGCACGGTGCTGGCCTGCCTGCCCGCCTACGAGCCGCCGCCCGCGGGCCCCGCGGCGGACGCCTTCGGCCGGGCACTGGCCCGCTCCCGCGACCCCCGCGCCGGCGCCCTGCACAGCGACGTGGACCTGCTGTCCTGGTTCACCGCCGAGCGCTCCCGCTACGACGTCAGGGCCGAACGGGTCCCGCTCGGCGCGCTGCCCGGCTGGACGCGCGACACCCACCGCATCGGCAAGGACGACGGCCGCTGGTTCGACGTCGTCGCCGTCGAGGTACAGGCCGGCAACCGCGAGGTCACCGGCTGGACCCAGCCGCTGATCGAGCCCCGCAGCCGCGGCATCGCGGCGTTCTTGGCCCGGCCGATCGGCGGGGTGCTGCACGTGCTCGCCCACGCCAAGGTCGAAGGCGGCTTCCTGGACACCGTCGAACTGGCCCCCACCGTCCAGTGCTCACCGGAGAACTTCGCGGGCCTGGACACCCGGCCGCCCTTCCTCGACCTGGTCCTGTCCGCCGCCCCCGGCCGTATCCGCTACGACGCCGTCCACTCCGAGGAGGGTGGCCGCTTCCTGTACGCCGAGAACCGCTACCTCGTCGTCGAGGCGGCACCCGACGAGGCGCCGCTCGACCCGCCGGCCGGCTACCAGTGGGTCACCCTCGGCCAGCTCACCGCCCTCGTCAAACACGGCCACTACGTCAACGTGCAGGCCCGCACCCTCCTCGCCTGCCTCAACGCCATGGGACACCACCCGCATGACTGAACACCCCCTGCGCACCGCCGTCCTCGGCACCGCCGACATCGCCCGCCGCCGGGTGCTGCCCGCCATGGCGGCCGACCCGGACGTCGAGCTGACCGCGGTGGCCAGCCGCGACGGCGGGCGGGCGCGGGAGGTGGCCGCCCGGTACGGCTGCGCCGCCGTCGAGAGCTACGACGCCGTACTGGAACGCCCCGACATCGACGCCGTGTACGTGCCCCTGCCCATCTCCCTGCACGCCACCTGGGCCGGCCGCGCCCTGCGCGCCGGCAAGCACGTACTGGCCGAGAAGCCCCTCACCACCGACCTCCCCGCCACCGCGGCGCTGCTCGAACTGGCCCGCACCTCGGGCCTGGTGCTGATGGAGAACGTGATATTCCTCCACCACCCGCAGCACGCGGTGGTGCGCGAACTGGTCGCGAGCGGAGCGATCGGCCGGCTGCGGGCGTTCAGCGCGGCCTTCACCGTTCCCGCCCTGCCGCCCGGCAACATCCGGCACGACCCCGCGCTCGGCGGCGGCGCGCTCCTGGACATCGGCTACTACCCCGTGCGCGCCGCCCTGCACTTCCTGGGCAGCGGCCTGGAGATCGTCGGCTCGGCTTTCGACCACGCGCCCGGCGCGGCCGTGGAAACCTCCGGCGCGGTACTGCTCCGCTCCCCGGACGGTGTGCTGGGCCAGCTGGCGTTCGGCATGGACCACGCCTACGGCTCCGCGTACGAGCTGTGGGGCAGCGCGGGGTCGATCCGCGTCGAGCCGGCCTTCACTCCGCCCGCCGACCACAAACCCACCCTGCGGATCACCGACGCCCGCGGCCCGCGCGACCTGACCCTCGCCCCGCACGACCAGGTGGCCGCCACCGTCCGGGCGTTCGTCCGCGCCGTCCGCTCCGGCACCGCCGGGTCGCCGGATGCCGCGCAGTGCCTGGAACAGGCCGCGCTCCTGGACACCGTCCGCGCCCGCGCCACGGCCCACCCACCGCACCCGACAGGGGGAGTACGCACATGACCGCAACCGTGACCACGGCCGGCGGGCCGCCGGCCGCTGCCGGGCGGGTCGCCGAGCTGCACGCCATCCGTGAGCAGGCCCGGCGAGGCCCCAGTGAGCGGGCGACCGAGGCGCAGCGTGCCAAGGGCAAGCTGA
>NZ_JBIRPD010000034.1:0-68094 GCF_044332485.1 Streptomyces sp. NPDC017056
CCCGCGGAGCGGGTACCACATCGCTGCGCGATGTGCAAGCGAACACCCGCGCTGCGCGCGGGTGTTGCGCTCCCGCTCCGCGGGAGCGCTGGCGGGACGCTCCGCGTCCCGCTCACTAAGCCCGCTTCGCGGGCTTAGTGACGCTCCGTCCGCTGCGCTTCCGGAGCTGCGGGGCTTCGCCTCGCTGACCCTGGGCTTCGCCTCACTCCGCCCTGGGCCGGCGGGTCCGCTGCGCTCCCCCGCCTCAAGGTCCTTACGGCTACGCCTCCAGGACCCAGAGGCCCGCTTGCGCGGGCCTGGCTGGCTACGCGGAGCGGGTGTCGCTCATTCGTGTCGGGTTCTGGTGCAGTGGCTGCCTCAGATAGATGCAGCATGTATTGTTGGCAGAAATCTGGGACACCCGCCAGTCACTCGGGAATCTCCCAAGTTCCGAGAGGATGGCCAGATGACCGGTCACTACGAAGCTACCGGACCAGATCCCACGCTGGGCAGCGATTCGATGCGCCGGGTGACGCAGTATCAGACGGCGGGTGTGAACGACCGGTTGAGACTGTTCGCGCTCCTGGAGCTCCGGGCGTGCCCGCGAGCGAGGCGGACAACCTGGTGGCCGGGGCGCAGTGCGAGGTGGTGGAGCTGGACGGCATGGCGCCGGCTTCTCGGGGTGTGCTGTGTTCGCGGACGGCGGGGACGAAGGCGTGATGGCGGTGAGCGAGGCCCTGGGGGCATCGCGGGCCGGGACTGGCCACGGCGCGGCGCCGGTCGGGCGGGGCGGCTGAGCTGGCCGTACATTTCGCGGACGTGAGGCAGCGTGAACGGGCGGACATGGTGCGGCTGGAGGGGTTCGTCCGGGAGTCCGTGCTGCCGCGCGCCCATCCGCACACCACGGCGCGGCGCCAGGTTCTGGAGGTGCTGGGCGAGGCCGGCGGTCTGTGTACGGCGCGGACGGTGAACAGCGACGAGGTCTACATCCTCTGCACGCACGGTGTCGGGCATTACGACCCGGACGACCAACCGCCCTTCAAGGACGGGAGGCCCGGCTGACACAGGGCGGGTGCGTCGATCTGGAACGGATCGGGTGCCGCCTGCATTCCACACGCGGCCATCGAAGGACCATAGAAATAGGAATCGGGGAGGGCTTGGAAATGATTTTGATTCCGCTCAAGGAACACCAGGTCGACCAGAAATTGCGCTTTCGTAACTGGGTCGGATTTCCTACAAGATCCTTTGTGCCTCCGGAGGGGGCGCGTGCCATGGGGGTGTCCGCGACCGGGTCCGGTAAGACGATCACCACCGCTGCGTGCGCTCTGGAGTACTTCCCGGAGGGGCGGATCCTCGTCATGGTGCCCACGCTGGACCTGATCGTGCAGAGTGCCCAGTCCTGGCGGCGGGTCGGGCACCGGGCGCCGATGGTCGCGGTCTGCTCGGTGGACAAGGACGAAGTCCTGGAGCAGCTCGGAGTGCGCACCACCACCAACCCGATCCAGCTCGCCCTGTGGGCCGGCACCGGGCCGGTGGTCGTATTCGCCACGTACGCCTCTCTCGTGGACCGCGAGGACCCCGCCGACGTCACTGGTCGCCGGACTGTCCCTGGGCCGTTGGAATCGGCTCTGGCGGGCGGGGAGCGACTGTACGGGCAGCGGATGGCTCCGTTTGACTTGGCCATTCTGGACGAGGGGCACATGACGGCCGGAGACATGGGGCGGCCGTGGGCGGCGATCCACGACAACAGCCGGATCTCTGTCGACTTCCGGCTCTACCTGACCGCCACCCCGCGCATCCTCGCCGCGCCCCGGCCGCAGCGCGGGCGGGACGGGCGAGAGGTGGTCATCGCGTCGATGGAGGACGACTCCAGCACCTACGGCACCCGGATTTTTGATCTTGGGCTGGCGGAGGCGGTGGAACGCTCGATCCTCGCGGGGTTCGAGATCGACGTGCTGGAGATCCGCGACCCAGATCCGGTCCTGGGCCTGTCCGAGGACGCGCTGCGTGGCCGGCGCATGGCCCTGCTCCAGGCGGCGCTGCTGGAGCATGCGGCGCAGCAGAATCTGCACACCACCATGGTGTTCCACCAGCGGGTGGAGGAGGCGGCGGCGTTCGCCGAGCAGATGCCGCACACGGCCGCCGAACTGTATACCACCGAGGCCTCCGCGGCGGCGCTGGTAGGTGCGGAGGAGCTGCCCGCGTCGTCGATCGACGCCGAGCTGTACGAGCTGGAGGAGGGCCGTCACGTGCCTGCGGACCGGGTGTGGGCGGACTGGCTGTGCGGGGACCATCCCATCGCGCACCGGCGTGCGGTGATCCAGCGGTTCGCCAACGGCATCAACGCCCAGAACCGGCGGGTGCACCGGGCGTTCCTGTCCTCCGTACGCGCTCTCGGGGTCGGGGTCGACATCGCCGGCCTGCGCGGGGTCGAGGCCGTGTGCATCGTCGGGTCGCGCAGCTCCCAGGTGGACGTCGTCCAGAACATCGGACGTGCCCTGCGCCCCAACCCGGACGGCACGACCAAGACCGCGCGGATCATCATCCCCGTCTTCCTCCAGCCCGGGGAGGACCCGAAGGACATGGTCGCCTCGGCCAGCTACCAGCCCCTGGTCGACATCCTCCAAGCCCTGCGCTCGCACTCCGAGCGCATGGTCGACCAGCTCGCCTCCCGCGCCCTGACCCGCGGTACCGAACGGCGGCGTATCCACGTCCGGCCCGCCGCCGCGGCCGACCCGGAGAACGGGGACATGCCCGAGGAGAGCAGCGAGGCGCAGCAGGAGGTCGACCGGGTCACTGCGGTCGTGGTCAACTTCGCCTCCCCCCGCGATGCCGCCGACATCGCGGCCCTGACCCGCTGCCGTGTCATCCGTCCCCAGTCCCTGGTCTGGCTCGAGGGCTACCAGGCCCTCATCCGGTGGCGCACCGAGAACGGGATCACCAGCCTGCACGCCGTGCCCTATGACGTCGAGACCGCGGTCGGCGTCACGAAGGACTACCCCCTGGGCCGGTGGGTGCACCAGCAGCGCCGCGCGCACCGCGCAGGTGAACTCGACCCCCACCGCAAAGAGCTCCTCGACGAGGCCGGGATGGTGTGGGAGCCGGGCGACGAAGCATGGGAGAACAAACTCGCCGCACTCCGCTCCTACCGGCGCGCCCACGGGCACCTCGCACCCCGCCAGGACGCGGTGTGGGGCGAGGGCGAGGCAATGGTGCCCATCGGGCAGCACCTGGCCAACCTCCGCCGCACAGGCGGTCTCGGCAAGGACCCAGAACGAGCCGCGGAGCGGGCGGCGCAGCTGGCCACGATCGACCCGGACTGGAACTGCCCCTGGCCGCTCGACTGGCAGCGGCACTACCGCGTCCTGGCCGACCTCGTCGACGCCGACGGCCCCACCGTCCTGACCGAAATCCAGCCCGGCGTGACCTTCGACGGCGACGACCTCGGACGATGGCTGAAGCGGCAGACCAACGCATGGGCTGAACTGTCAGAGGAACAGCAACGGCGGCTGACCGAACTGGGCGTCAAACCCGCCGAGCGGCCCGCTGCGGCCCCGACAGCCAAAAGCGCCGGGAAGACGGCCGAGAAGGCCGCAGCGGCCTTCCAACGCGGCCTCGCGGCCCTTGCCCAGTGGGTCGAGCGGGAAGGCAATCGGCCGGTACCGCGCGGTCACGCCGAAAAGGTCTCGGTCGACGGCGACACGGAGCCGGTGATCGTGAAGCTGGGCGTATGGGTATCGAACACCAAATCGAGGCGGGGCAAACTCACCCAGGAGCAGATGAATGCGCTGCGGGAACTGGGGGTGGACTGGGCCTGACTCGGTCTGGCGCTGAGCCGCAGCGCGCGATAGCCCGGGCCGCAATGACCTGGGCTGTCGAGCTTGTACCCGCTCCGGCTTTGGAGGTGACGGCAGCTTGTATGGCTTCCTCGTGGGGGGCGGAGCTTATGGAGCCAGCAACTGGTCGAAGAACCCGCTCAGCATGAGCTTGGCAGCCTGCCGATCCACGAACTCGGCTCCGCCAAACCGGTACACCTCGTACCCCTGAAGACGAATCCGCCGATCTTCTCGGACCATGTCGGCGTATAGGTCGGGTGCGGCCTTCCCCTCACGCGAGTAGTGCTCCTTCCCGTCCAGCTCGAGAACGTATCGGCGACCGCCGGGAGCGAGCATCAGGAAGTCCATCCGCTGCCGCGTCAGCACCTTGCCTTCCGCTCGTTGGTTCCGCTGATGTTGCGCCAAGGGGTCGTAATGGAGATAGACCTGTGGCAACAGAGCAGGACAGTCGCCGAAGCCTCGCTGCATCGCGTGATCCCAGTAGGTGTTGAACAACAGCTGCTCCGGGGCGTTGAGTGCCCCCCTCAGCCGCTTCAGAAGCGCCTGCAGCCTGAGGTGCTCAGACATCCCGTACATGCCGTCCTGGAGGTGCCACCACTTGCTGAGTTCGCTCCAGGTGAGGCCCGAGGCTCCCACTGGACGGTCATACAGCAGGCAGTGGTCCTTGTTCTTCGTGATCTCGATGACACCACCTGCGACGTCCCTCCAGACGATCTCTGGCTTCAGCTCGGCGGCGAAGATGAGGTTGCGCAGCTCGCCGCGCAGCCCTCGCAAGCCTCCGGTGAAGGTGGTCTGCTCGCGTCGTTCCAGCGCTGCGCGTGCTGGGGCAAAGACCCTGGTCAGGTCAGTAATGAGGCCATTCTTGTGCTCCATCCGGAACGAGTAGTAGCCCTGCTTGTCGTGAAAGGGGACCTCGAACTCGATACCGAGGCGGCGCAGAACGGCCTTGAGACACCGTATGACCGCTCCCGTCTCCGAGTTGTCCATCAGTCCGTCGTGCTCAGGGGCCTGGGGCAAGTCGTCGATCAGCAGGTCGATGAGAGCGTACGCAGCCTCTTCGTCACCGCCGGCGGCCGGGGCGGTGCGAAGCTCGTTGATGGCCGCGCGGTTCAACCTCGTGTATGAGTAGTTGTCACGCTGGACAGTTTCAAAGAAGAGTTCCTGCGGCACCCTGTCCCCCTCAGCCCTCGTCCGGCAGAGCCCGAACGCCGGAATGATGATCTCGCAGGCCACTGACATCGAGCAGGAACTTTCGAAGGCTTTGCGTTGCGGTGGCAGGCACAGATCGACGGCACCTGTGGCAGGTCCGGCTCTCTGCGTGTGTCAGCCGAGGCAGACCCTGGCTTCGGTACTAGCACGCCTGTCAGGGCCGGTGCTCCCGCTCAAAGATCGGACCGTTCGCCTGGGCGCTGCACCTGGTCGCCACGCCCTGACCTTGATCACCAGGTACGTGAGGCCGGTACCGTGCGCAGGGTCGCCAGATCGATCCGGTGCTGGTGGTGAAGTCGGCATCCACGTCGCCCCCCGTCCCAACCTCTCTCCCGCCGATAGCCACCCTGCGGTCGTCAGCGGCGTCGTGACCAGAACCGTGAGACCCATATCAGCCTCGGGCTGACAGCGGCACTCGAGATGGACCGGCGGGTGGGCGGTCAATGAGTTTGGTGAAGAAGCCGGCGAGCAGCGGCTGGGCGCGGTCCCGGTCGCGGAGTTCGTCGTGGCCGAAGCGGAACACCTCGTAGCCGCGGAACTTCAGGTCGCGGTCCCCGGCCATGGTCGCAGCGTATTTCGCGCTGTCGGGTTCGGTCCCTTCGTTGCGGGTGTAGTGCTGCATGCCGTCGACTTCCAGCACCACTCGCCGGTTTCCCGGGAGCAGCATGAGGAAGTCCATCCGCAGGTTCTGCATGGCATGCGCGCCGCGTTGGCGAAGGTTCTTGGGGTCCCAGTGCAGCCAGATCTCCGGCAGGAGGGCGGGCACGTCGTTCAAGCGGTCCCGGTTGGCGTGGTGATAGTGCCAGAACAGATTCTTCTGTCCTGGGGAGTTTGGTGGCAGAGAAGCCTCCATGCGGCTGTAGAGGGTTCGCGCCGCCTGCTCCTGATCAGTGATATCCCGGGTTTCCTGCCACCAGTCCAGAAGGTCTCGCCAGAGCAGTCCCTCCTTGCCGACGGGGCGGTCGTAGACCAGCACCTCGTCGGCGCGCTCGGCTACCTCGATGTCGTTGTCGAGGGCGCTGGTGAAGCGGATGTCGGGCTTGCCCAGGGTGGCGAAGATGAGGTTGCGCGGTCGGCGTGCGGTACCGCGGCCATGCTCGACAAGCTGGAAGTGGGGGTAGCCGTCTACTTCTCCGTGCTGGCTCAGTTGGGCGCCGGCGAGGTTCAGGTGCCGGTTAGCCATCTCGACGAAGCGGCGCTGCGCCGGCTCGTCGGGTAGAACGGCGGGGGATGCCAGGTCCTCGAGGAAGTGTCCGAAGCGAGGGTGCGGTGCTTCGAAGGCACCAAGCTGCTCGAAGAACTGCTCGGTCGTCCAGTCGTCCGGGAACCGAATCACGTGGCGCTCGATCTGGCTGCGCAGGCTGTTTGTCGGGGTGGTCCACCCGCCGAGTGGATCGTTGTCCAGGTGCCACAGTCGGCCCAGCAGGCTCATGAAGCGGTCCGGGTAGCCGAGGTGGTCGGACAGGTCGAGGTCTCTGGCCAGCTCGCGCCTGGTCCGGCCCGGGATGTGCACGTGGTGGCGGCCGATCCATAGAACATCCTGCAGCGCCATCCGCTCGGCCTGGTCGAGCTCCTCCTGCTCAAGAACCGCTGCGGCGACATCCGGCAGGCGGTCGTCGGGGCAGGCTTTCAGGCCGGCTACCAGGCGCTCGTGCTTGGTACTGCCCTCGCTGGGCTCGGGAAGGCCGAGGCGCTCGCACAGCGCCGGCAGTTCCTTCTCGGTGTAGCGCCTGTACAGCGTGAGGAGCACGCCGTCGATCAGCCTCCGCAACAGCGCGATGTCTATCTGGTCCCCCATCCCATGATGATGGGGGACGCCCAGACACGATTCCACATGTCCGCTCACCTTGCCTGGCATCCGAATTCGCAGTGCGCTCCCGCACCGCCCTCTACCTTGATGGGCATGTCGCACGAATCGATTCACGAGCACCTGCTGATATCGGCCCGAAAGTGGGCACGTACGGCTGTCGACGCGTACCTGGAGGAGCCCATCGACCAGGACTTCGCCGTGCACCACATGGCGGTCGCGGTGGAACACGCGTCCAAGGCGTACCTGGCGTCTATCGCTCCTGTGCTCCTCGCGTCGGAGAAGCAGCCGAGCGTGGACGACCTCCTGGTCCTGAGCGGCAACGAAGACAAGTAAAGAAGGGCCGCGCCGGCCTCAAGACCATCGGCGGTGAAGGGGCCATCCTCAGGGCAGCGCAACTCCTCGGCCCCGAGCACAAGACGCCTGCCAAGCTCAAGGAACTGCGGGAGTCCCGCAACGGCATCACCCACATGGGGTGGGGCCAACCCGTCACCGAGTGCCGCGAACTCCTAGCCGCGGGCATCGAGCACATCAACGCGCTCCTGAAGGCCCTGTCGACAGAACCCGACGGATTCTGGGGGCCTCACCTCGAAGCCTGCACCGCACTGGTGGCCCAGGCCACCAGCGAGATGGAGATCCGGTACCACGCGAAACTCCGCCAAGCCCGCGAGCGCTTCGCCGAGACCACCCGACGCCTGTCCGAAACCGAGATCGCCGAACTCGTCAGCAGTCTCTCCGCGCTGCCGACGGCCGCCCCGTGGCCGCTGTCCGCACCCGCGGAATGCCCCGCATGCGGCCACACCGGCTTCGCAAGCGGCCGGGACAAATCTGGAGAGTACGGCGAGGTCTGGTTCCTCCCCCGGCACTTCGGGTGCCGCGTGTGCGGGCTCAGACTCACGCAGTGGGAACTTGACCTTGCGGGGATCAAGGGCCAGATACTCAACGACGACGAAAAGCCCGACCTTTACTGGGAATCCGACTTCGAGGCGTACTGAGGGAGCAGGCTGAGGCTCCTCCGCGGTCCACCCCCATTCGCCGAGGAACTCGGACAGTACGCGGCGCGGCTGTTCCTCGCGGGCAAACTACTGGGCGAGGACGTCGCGGTCGGCGTACGGGGCGACGGCGGTCAGGACCATGCTGGAGTTCGGCCGGCTCCAGCGCCTCCACCTGCCACTGCACCGGGCGCTCAATGTCGAAACCGGCGGGCAAAGGCCGGCCACCCCGGGTCGCCGCGCTTGCCCTCGGTTAGGGGCAGCTCGTACGCGTAGATCTGGTCGTAGGTCAGCAGCACCCGCTCCGTCGCAGGACGATGTCGGCGAGCGCCCGGGGGCCGCTGTCTTTCGGCAGCTGGTCGGCGCGACGGCGACCTCGGCCGGGACGGCGCGAGTCCCCGCCGCAGGTGAGCATGCAGTCACCAGCTCCAGGTCCGTGTCAGCAAGGGTATGAATGCCGAAACGCAGGAGGTAAGGGCGTTCCGTGCCGCGCACTACGGGTCAGCGTTGAGGCCACCAACGGTGGCGCGGGCGGGTGGGAAAGCTGACCGGTGCACTACGGCGGTGGGGGGCGATGACGTGGACCGGCGAGTAGTCGCCGACAGTGATGTTGATCGTCTGCACCGCTTGGTGCACCTGGCCCACCGTGGGCTCCTGCTCTCCCGGTTCCATGGTGGCACGCAGTTCGGCAACGAACTCCAGCAGCCGGTTGCGTACCTGTTCGAGGATGTCGTGGAGAGCCGAGGCGTGAACCGACCAGTAGATTCTCTCCACCACCACCCCGTGGCCGGAACGCTCGCTGGTCATCAGGCGGGCCAGTTCTGCACTGCCGGGTATGCCCAGTTTGAGCGGTGCGTGGGGGTCCTGACCCGCTATCAGGTTCTGGATCTTGCCGACACTGAACGTGACGGGCAGCTGCTCGGATATCAGGTCGTGGGCGATGTCGGGGAGATCGAGAGCACTGATGGTCTCGTTGCGTCCCTGCCAGAATCGGGAGTGGGAGTCCGCCTGCAGGGGTGCGGAGATCGTCCGGTAGGTGGGCAGCGGCGCGTCGGGGCTGGGGTAGCCCTGCAGTTCGTTGCGTGCCCAGGAGCGCAAGGGCTCGGAGAACGCGCGGCCGCCCAGGACGATCACGAGCCGCAGAAGTTGCTGAATGGGAACCGACGCGTCCAAGACATCCTGCTCGAACTTGTCCAGGGGCGGTTGCTTGGGCATGCGGACTACTCGCTTCTTGCTTCTTGCGTGGGGGACGGACAGGACGCCAAGACCTGTTACCGAGGGAGTTCCAGTGGGGCGCCGGCCGGGACGGTGGCGGTGGCGTCCTGTTCCGCGTAGGCGACCGGTGCGCTCACGGTCACGGGAGAGTTATCCCCGACGGTGATGTGGATGCTGGTGAAGGCACGCTGGACCTGCTCAGACGTCGGCTCTTCCTGCCCGTTCGGCAGGGCAGAGCGCAGTTCGGCGACGAATTCAGTGAGCCGTGTGCGTATCTGGTCGAGGATGCCTTCCAAGGTTGCCGTACTGACGGACCAGTACACCGACGTGACGGCCAAGGTGGGATTGCCCTGCCGCTGACGCTGGTCATGGCTCATTAGCCGGGCAACCTGCGCCATGTTCGCCCCCGCGAGTCGGATGTGCTCCCCTTCCCTGGAGCCTGCGGTCACCTGGATCTCGTGGACGCCCCAGGTGATCGTGATCTCGTTCCCGACGCCCTCCACTGTTTCGGGCAGGTCCCGGGGGCTGATCTCCTGCCCCTTGAAGTGGCCGTTCCCCGCGAGCACGTCGGCCTTCAGTTGCGCCGGGACCTTCCGGTATTCCGGCACCTCTCCCACAGCGTCGCTGTATCCCTTCAGCTCCTGTTGGGCCCATGTGCGCAGAGAGGCGGAGGAGGCGTGCGCACCCATGATCAGAACTTGGCGCAGGATCGAAGCGAGCGCGACTGAGTCGTCCAAGACGTCGCGCTCAAGACGCGCCAGCCTGCTGAGGGATTGGTTCACGAAGGCTCCCTGGTCGGAAGAGTGCGCGTGGAACTCATGTCGGAGGGTTCAGGTCATCTCGAGGATGGCGACGACCGCGGCGACCACAGCAGCAATCGAGCCGACGGCCGTCCAGACGACGGCTGAGCGGTGCCACCACGGCGGGGCGGGGGCAGGTTGCGCCGTCGGATTGATGCTGGTGCTGGCAGTACCTCCTTGCTCGGCATAAGAGAAGGGCGCCGAAACGTTGACCGGAGAGTGGTCTCCTCCCGTGATGTCAATGCGCTGTCCGGTCCCCGAGCGGGACGGCGAAGACGAGGGATCAGCCATGGGTTCAGAATCGGAGGTCATACCGCCTCATTCCAACGACATCAGTTCGCCGGACCGTAGCAGCCGCCACTGACATTGCTGCTTGAACTCAAGGCAGCAGTCCGTACATGGCGCGAGGTACCCAGTCTTTCAAGGGCTTCTGTTCTCTTCTCGGATCATGCGTCGGAGGCTGGTGCGTGCCGCGCCCAGGTCTGCCTCGAGGCTCGTCACCTGGCTGTGGAGCGCGTGATTGTCTTCGGTTGCCTGACGGAGCGCGTCCTGGAGTCGCTGGTTGTCTCGGGCGAGGTGGTCGACGCGTTCAGTCAGGTCCTTGGTGCCGAGGCCGTCGAGTTGCTGTCCGAGCTGGTTCCGGAGCCCCTGCCGCATCCGCTCCTTCTCCTCCCGAAGGTCTCGGACCTCCTGCCTGGCCAGCTCGAGTTCCGTGCGCAGCGTCGCGTTGGGGGTTCGGGTGTCTGCGGGGCGCGTGGCCTTGGGCTGCTGGCGTTGCTGGGCGGCTTCGATGTGTTCGCGGATGCCTTCGGTGTAGGTGAGCCAGGTGGAGACACCGGCGGTGCGGGCGACCGCGGTATGCGTGATCTTTTTGCCCTGTTGTTCCAGAGTGGTGAGGGCGGCGAGGGCGCGCTGGCGTTTGTCGAGGCTGTCGCGGCGGCGGGCCTGGACGAGGGTGTGCGCGTTGCCGTGGGGGTTCATGCCGGGTTCGTCCTCGTGATCACGGTGAGGGGCAGGAGGGTGTGGGTGCCGGCGCGGGCTTTGCGCAGGATGGCGCTGGCTTCTTCGATCTCCTGGCGTTCGGCGTCGGGGAGGGCTGCGAGTTGGCGGCGCATGCGGTCGGTGACCTGCTCGTAGGCGCTGATCTGGGCAGTGAGGGCGGTGGGGACAAATTCGGCGGCGTCCATGGCCTGGGCTGTTTCGCGGTCGGCGCGTAGTTCGTTGATGTGCTGTTCGATCGCTGTGAGGTAGGAGGGGTCGGGGCGGTAGTAGCCGCAGCCTGCGCATTGGAAGCGGATGGGGCAGGAGCTGCCGCCGGCTTTGACGTTGCTGGGTTCGGTGCAGCCGCCGTAGGGGACGGCGACGGAGCGCAGCTCGTATGCGGAATCGGAGCAGGGGCTGGGTCGGCCGTGGTTGTCGACGACGTGTGCGGAGAGTTTGGTGACGGCGTCGCGTTTTCGTTTGAGGGAGACGGTGTAGTAGCGCTGGGTGGTGCTGACGGATTTGTGGTCCATCAGTTCGCGCAGGACGTCGAGGGGGGTTCCGGCGTCTGCGTGGCGTTGTGCGTAGGAGTGGCGGAAGGCGTAGGCGTAGATGAGGGCACGGTCGAAGGGCAGTGGGTTGCCGTGCAGGTCGGCGCCTTCGTCGTGGAGGTGGGGGATGGAGTCGACCCAGTGGCGCAGGGTTTCGCCGAGGTAGCTGGTGTGCAGGTAGGGGCGGGTGGCGAGGTGGGTCAGGGCGGGGAAGAGGAAGTCTGCACCGGCTGCCGGGAGGGTGGGCTGGAGCTGGTCGCGTCGGGCTCTCCAGGTGCGGATGGCTTCGGCGGTGGATGCGGTGATGGGCAAGCGTCGGCGGTACCGGCGGGTCTTGTGGTTGTTCCAGATCAGGGAGATCTGATCGTTGCGGGTCTCCAGGCAGTCCAGGGACAGGGAGAGGACTTCAAGGGGGCGTCGCCCGGTGTCCCTGAGCAGGATGTAGAGAGTGCGGTACATCAGTTGCAGGTCTGCGGGGGCGAGGGTGCGCTGGCCTCGGGCCTTGCCCTGCCCGAGGAGGTCGAGGTGGGCGTCGAGCTGGCGGATCACCGGCTCGGGGATGGCTTTGCCGATTTCTCCCTCGTTGGCTTCCTCTTGTGCGATGCGGTGGGTGGTGGGGTCGCGGACGAAGGCGGCTGAGAGGTTTTCGGTGGTCCCGGAGCGCCGGCTGTAGTCGATCAGGGCGAAAAAGTGGCTCGCGATGGACATCCGGTAGTTCCAGCCGACGGGTTCGCCGTCCAGTTTGAGCGCGGTGCGGAACGCCTCGACCACCGCGGTGACGTCGTCGTAGCGCAGCCGTGCGGGGTCGTCGGTGCCCGGGCGGGGTGCGAGGGCCCGGGAAGCGAGCTCCACCCCACGCAGCGTGCGGCCGAACTCGTCCGCTCCGGGGCGCTGCTGGATCGTCCAGGTCCGCAGCAGATCGCGCAGCCACCGCTGCTGGATCGTGCGCAGGTCGACGGTCTTGGGAGTTCTGATGCCCGCTGGTGTGCGGGACCCCTGGCCCAGTGCACGCAGGTCAAGGATGTCGTCCTGGGCCGGTGCTGTTCCGGTGTACTCGGCGTGGGCGGCCTGGACCGCGGTGCGGACGCGGGTGAGGAGCCTGAGGACGGCGACGGTGGAGCGCGGGCACATCTGCTCGTCGGTGACGGCGCTGACGAGTGTGGTACTCCCGGCCAGGTCGCGGACCATGCGGCGGACCTGAGCGGGCTCGAAGACCCGCAGCCACGGTTCTGCCTGCTGCAGGCCGTAGAGGACCTCAAGGCGCAGCGGCTCAGGCAGAGGGAGAAGACTGAACTGGTGCGGGGCGAGGTACGGGGGCTGCTGCGCAGCCCACGGGGCTACCAGGGCGTCGGGGCGGGAGCGGCGGTGTTCGCGGAAGCGCTGCGCGTGGTGGCGGCACAGGCCCCGGCCGTAGAGGCCCGGCAGCGGGCAGGCGGGTGCCGGGCATGCGGGGATGTCGGTGTAGGGGGCTGCGGTGTCTTCCCACCGTCCGGGGAGTTTGCGGCGGGTGTGGGTCTTCCACTGAGTGTAGTGCGTGAGGCACAGCTGCTTGCAGTGGCGTGGGCGGACACAGCGCTGCCCCTCCTTGCTGAAGCCGCACTGGTCCGGTACCCCGCCGAAGGTCACCCGGTTGCGTTCGGGCACGAAGGTGCGGGCGAACTCGTCGGCCGGCTGGGGCGATGTCTTCTGTTGCTCCCTGCAGAAGGGGCAGAAGATTCCTGCCGGGGAGACCACCGTGTCACACGCCTCCGTGCGGCACAGCGACACCGAGCTGCGAGGCTCATGGACGCTACCGGTGAACAGCCAGCAGTCCGGCCGCCACTCGGTGGGCCGCCAGGCGGGGTCCAGGCGGGCCACTAGCCACGGCCCCCATCCCTCCAGGTGGGAGTCCGGCGAGATGGCGGCGCGCGGTGCGGGCACCAGTGCAGTCATGGACGGGAGGCTCACGGGCGTTCCCTCACAGATTCGACGTACTCGACGGCGGCGCGTGCCTCGGCGTCGTCGACATGGCGATAGCGCTCCATCGACAGTGGTGAAGCGTGGCCCAGCAGCCGCTGCACCACATCCCGGTCCACTCCGTCGCGCAGCCAGCGCGTCGCTGCCGAGTGACGCAGCATGTGCGGGCGGCACGCATGCCCCGCGGTACGGGCCAGGCGGTCGAACATCTCCTTGGTGTTCGGGTACGACATGGCACCGCCCAGCGGCGGGCGGAACAGGTTCACGAAGACCATCTCCGACTCCGCGGCCTGGGCCACCCGGTCCCGCTCGTCCTGGTAGTCCGTGTACAGCGCCACCAGGTCGGCGGTGACCGGCACCATGCGGGAGAAGCGGGACTTCGCCAGAGCCCGGTTGGGGTTGTCGGTGCGGCGGCGGACATGCACGTGCGGGCCCTCGATCCCGCAGCCCACCGCGCGTGAAGAGGTCAGCAGGTGCATGTCGCCACGGTGCAGACCGAGCGCCTCGCCGATCCGCAGACCGGTACAGGCCAGCAGCGCCACCAGGAAGCGGTCCCGCGCTCTCGGGGCGGTGGCGATCATGTGGCGGATCTGTTCGTCGCTGAGGTCCTCGTAGCCCGGCTCAGCGATCCTGAAGCGGAACGAGGCCGCCTGTACCTCGCGCCTCTGGCCGGACTCGCCTGCGTCGTAGCCGGGTGGAGTGAAGCGCAGCAGCTTCGGCTCCGACAGCAGGGCGGTCGTGGAGGCCGGCACCCAGCCATGCGTAGCACCGAAGCGTAGAAACTCCGCCACCGCTGTCATCACCGCGTTCGCCGTCGCCCGAGATCGGAACCGGGCCAGCCCCGGCTGGGCCCTGCTGCTGCGGGACGGCAAGGGCGCCTCGACGAGCCACTGCTGCAGCCCGGCAAGCCCGAGAAAGCCCGGCGTCACCCAGTCCAGTCGCCGCATCAGGCAGTAGTTCAGGTAGAGAGCGACTCTGCCGGCGTAGACCCGCTCGGTATTCGGTGAGCAGTCCCGGGCCCGCAGCGAAGCAAGATAGGCCACCGCCTCGTTCTGCAGACCGTAGGTCCGGGAATCGACCACCACCCACCGGCTCACGCCCGTTGCCGGAGAGACAGCCCGCTCACCCACGTAGATCCGTTCCACGTGCCGAACGTAACCACCACTCCCCCACCCTCACCCCGGGATCGTCACGCAACCATTCCCCCAGGTGACAACCCAAACAAACATCCCTCACACTTCAACCACCCCTAGATAAAGGGCCTGCGGGCTCATGATGAAGAGGCCGTGGAATTGCTGGCCATTCCGCAGGAGCCGCAGAAGGACGTTGCGCAGCCGTCCGTGAATATCGGTACGGAGCCGGAAGAAGGCAAGGACGAAGCCCGTCTGCTGCTGCGTTTCGCGGCTCCGAGGGATCCAGTGATAGTCGCGGACTGGGTGTCCTTCAACGTGATCGACACCGAGCGGCAGGACTGGGCCCGCGGCTGGGCGAAGCTGAAGGCATACGTCGAGCGGGTCGGCAACGCCCGGGTTCCGTACGGACACCGGGAGGGGGCAACACCCCTTGGGCAGTGGGTGGCAGAACAGCGACGGGCGTACGGGGCCGGGCAGATGACTGGCCTGCGCGCGAGGCGACTGGAGAAGCTGGGGATGGTCTGGAGCCTCGCGGATGAGCGGTTCCAGGAGAACCTGGAAGCGGCGAAGGCGTACTACGACGAGCACTGGACGCTGTGCGCGCCCCGGTCCGCGACGATGCTGGACCGGCCGATCGGGCAGTGGCTGTCCAACCTGCGCCGCCCCGGCGCCCTGGAGGGCCACCCCGAGTGGGAGACGGCGCTCGAGGAGGTCGACGAGGACTGGAGCCCGGACTGGTCGGCGGAGTGGCAGCGGCACTACGCCGCGGTGCGCGAGATGCTCGTGGAGGAGAGCGTGTCGGCGTACGTGGAGCCGGGCGTCACCGTGCACGGGATGGACGTCGGCCGGTGGCTGGCCAAGCAGCGGCAGCACGCGGCGTGGCAGGCCCTGACGGACGGCCAGCGCGAGCGCCTGGAGCAGCTCGGGGTCCGGCCGCTGCCCCCAGAGCAGGAAGCGCCCGCGAAGCCGTCCAAAGGTGCCTCCGACGCCTTCGCGCGGGGTGTTGCGGCCCTGGCCCAGTACAAGGACCGCACGGGCTCCGTGACGGTCCCCAGAGCCCACGTAGAGCGGCTGGAGGACGGCACCGAGGTCAAGCTCGGGGTGTTCCTGTCCAACGCCAAGGCCAGGCGCGCCAAACTCACCGCCGACAAGCTGCAGCAGTTGGCCGAGCTCGGACTGGAGTGGGCAGCATGAGCACCGGGCAGCACGACGCGGACGCGTACGGCCAGGAGTTGGCCGGCATCAGCCATCATCAGCACGAGGCCACGGCGGCGCGGTTCACCGTCTTCCAGGCCCTGGCCGCCGCCGGCATCGCGGACGACCAGGCCGACGACATCGTCTCGAAGCTGGAGGCTGGCGCGGTGGCCGGCGCCCACACCTGGATCTCCGGGAGCAGCGCCCCGCACGGCTCCGAGCCGCGGTTCGAGGACGGCTGGCACGCCGGTGTCCGCGACGTCGCCAGCCACCTGCTGCGCATCGCCGACACCACCGCCACCGTGCAGCGCGGGCGCGCCGCGTCCAGCGCCCTGTTGGCCGTACACCTTCAGCAGCCCGCCTCCCCCCGCCCCGCAGAAGGCTTCGGTAGAGGACCCGGGCTCAGCTCCGGCGCTGGACGCGACGGACGTCCTGGCGGCCGCGGAACGCTTCCCGTGGGCCCTGGCCGCACCGGGTGAGCGGCACTGGCCGGACGGGGAGTTCCTAGGCGTCGCGCTGAGCGCGGTGCGCACCGAGGAACGCCAGGGGTACACCGAGCGCCTGGAGGCGTTCGTGGAGCAGCACCGCGCCCGCCTGGAGGAGCTGCTGCGGGCGTACGGGCGGGCAGCAGGCCCGCCTCGCGCGGCCGGTACGCGCTGATCGGGCAGCCCGAGACCCTGGGCCTGGAGCGGATGGAGGCCAACCCGTTCGGTCTGCGCGGCCAGTGGGAGAAAGAGCTGGAGACCGTCTTCCTGGACGACCTCGAGTTCGCGTGGGGGCCACGCATCCGCCTCAGCCGGTGAACAGCCATGAACGAGCAGTGGGGCCAACAACACACCGGCCACCCATTCGGGTGATGGATGTTGAGGTATCCCTCCCCACGGAGGAGGGAGGGAGTTGGCTGTCCGGCGTGGAACAGCGGGGAGACGGCACGCGTTCGCAGCAGGCTGCCGCAGGGGGCAACGGTGCGGGAATCGAAGCCGCTTTCGCCACGGCCGCCGGGCAGGTGACGCAGTTGCCGTGGGATCAGGCGGCGGCGTCGGTGCGGTTCGAGGACCTCGCGCCAGTATCCGCGTTTCCGGTCGTTCCGGGCCGCCGGTGGGGGCCGGGCTGGTGGTGGTCGGCGACCACCGGACGGCACGTCGTACACGGTTCGGCAGCGATGCGCACCCAGCTGATGCTCCTGGACCGGGACCCGGACGTGACCAGCCTGTCCGCTCGTCCGGTACGGCTGCTGTGGCGGGACACGGCCAACGGGCGGGTGCGCTCGTGGGTGCCTCAGCTGTTCGCCCGCCACACGGACGGCACCGGCCTCCTCGCCGACTGTCCCTCCAGCCCGAGCGCCGGTGGAGACAGGGTGCAGCGGGCACGGGTGGTCCTGGAGGCGGCGTGCGCGCGCGTGGGCTGGTCTTACCGGCGTCTCGTGCCACCTCCAGCGGTGGTGGCGGCGAACCTGCGAGGGCTGGCCGGCTACCGCCACCCCCGCTATCAGGGACCGCCCGGGATGCGGGCCGCGCTGGCCGAAGCGTTCGCCGGTCCCCGGCCGCTCACCGACGGCGTAGCCGCGGTGGGCGATTCCTTGCAGGTCCTACCAGCCGCCTATCACGCGCTGTGGTGCGGGTATCTGACAGCGTCTCTCGATGAGCCGCTGCACGAGCGGGCGCTGGTCTGCGCTGACGGAGACCGTGGACGGGGCGTCGATGGGCGGATGAGCAATGCCGGCGGCGATCCGGAGAGAGGTTGAGCTCAGTGGGCGGCACACACGGTAAGAGCCGGCGGCCGGTGGTGGAGGTCGGCGCGCACGTCGTCTACCGGGGGCAGACCTGGCAGGTCGCCGCGCTGCAGGGTCAGCGGGTCTACCTGCTGCAGGAGGACGGTGCCGAAGCGAGCCTGCTGCTGGGGCGGTTGTTCGCCGACCCGGGCTTCGAAGTGGTGGGTGCGCGGGCGCCGGACGCGGTGCCGCAGTGGGGGCTGTTCGAGACCGTTCCGCTGGCGGCCCAGCAGCGGGCGCTGGCGTGGCTGCCGCACATCCGGGAGGTGGAGACGGGGTGGCCGCACCCTGACCGCGGCCGTGACGGTCAGGCGATGCGGGCGGAGTACGACCCGGAGCGGTGGACGCTGGCGCAGCGGGATGCGGCCAAGGCGAAGGAGCTGGCGGCGCTCGGCTTCGCGCGGGTGACGCGTACGACGGTGGAGCGGATGCGGCACGCCTACCACAAGCAGGGCTTGTGGGGGCTGGTCGACAAGCGTGCGGTGCCGGCCCGTGGACGACATCCGACGGGGTATGCCGACGAGCGGGTCGTGGCCGCGGTGCTGGAGGCGCTGCGGCGCCAGCGGGGCCGGTCGAAGGGGACGGTGAAGGGGCTACAGGTATTGGTCGGGCAGGTCCTGGAGGACACGCACGGACGCGGGGTGGTGGAGATGCCGTCGCGCTCGACGTTCTACCGGCTGGTGAGCGTGCTGGCTGACCCGGCCGACCGTCCGGGACGCCCGGCGCGTACCGCCACCGCGCCCACCCGCACCACGTCGGCAGCACCGGTGGTGCTGCGGCCCGGGGAGCAGGTGCAGATCGACACCACCCGTCTGGACATCATGGCCGTCCTCGAGGACGGCAGCCTGGGCCGGCCGGAGCTGACCGTCGCCGTCGACGTCGCCACCCGCTCCATCCTGGCCGCCGTCCTGCGCCCGCACAGCACCAAAGCCGTCGACGCCGCCCTGCTCCTGGCCGAGATGGCTGTTCCGTATCCCGCCCGCCCCACCTGGCCCGCAGCGCTGCATCTGTCGCGGGCCGAAGCGCCCTATGAGCGGATGCTGTCGCTGGACGAACGCCTGGAAGGCGCGGCCGCACGGCCGGTGGTCGTGCCCGAGACGATCGTCGTCGACCGCGGGAAGATCTACCTTTCGCAGGGCTTCGTCGCCGCCTGCGAGACGCTCGGGGTGAGCGTCCAGCCCGCTCCTCCGAGGCGTCCGCAGGCCAAGGCCGTGGTGGAACGGACCTTCGGCTCGATCAACGATCTGTTCTGCCAGCACGCCGCCGGCCACACCGGATCCAATCCCCAGCGCCGCGGCTTGGCGACGGCGGCCGAGACTCGGTGGACGATCCCTCAGCTGCAGGACTTCCTCGACGAATGGATCACCTGCGGCTGGCAGAACCGGCGCCACGACGGGCTGCGCCACACCACCCCGAACCAGATGTGGGCCGCACTGATCACCGTCAGCGGCCACGTGCCGGTGCCGCTGAGCGGGGCCGACTACCTCGAACTGCTGCCCGTGCGCTGGCAGCCCATCACCGAACGCGGCATCCGCCTCGACTACCGAACCTACAACCACGACATCCTCGACCCCCACCGCGGCCAGCGCTCCCCCGTCGCGGCCAGGGACGGCAAGTGGGAGGTCCACCACAACCCCCACGACGCCCGCCAGATCTTCGTCCGCCTCACCGACGGCCAGCTCCACGAAATCCCCTGGGTCCACCACGACCACGTCCACCAGCCCTTCAACGACGCTCTCTGGCGTCATATCCAGACCGAGGTCGAACAACGCGCAGACCGCGAGACGCACGAAGCCGACCTCGCCGACGCCCTCGACCAGCTCCTGCGCCGCACCCGCAGCCCCGCCGGTACGGAACACGAAGCCAGCCCTCGCAAACGATCTCGCGCCCGCAGTACGGCCGTGCAGCTGCCCGACCTGCCCGGGCAGCGGCGCCCCCTCGCAGCAGAGACCGCACCAGCCCCGGAACCGGACTGGAGCGAAAGCCTGGACGACCTCACCAGTACCGACCCGGCCACGGAGCCGGGCACTGGCGATCCGGAAGGCACAAGCGCGGCACCGGCCGAGACAGGCGGCTACGGGCTGTGGGACGCCGAAGCGGAAGCCGAGCAGTGGTGAACCCCTCGCCGGGCACGAGCGATGCACCGGCCCGCAGGTCCCCACGGGCGGCGGACCGGTCTCCCGGGGGCGCGGCAAGCACCACCGATGACACCCCTGATCCGCAGCAGCGATCGGTGACCACCTGGGACGGCTTCCATGCCTTCGTCACCACTCCCGTGGCCGCTCCTCCCCCACCCGGCGCGCCGCCTCGCAGCCTCGCCGAACGCCTGGCCTACCACTCACGGTTCGTCACCGTGCGCACCCCCGCCATCGACGCACTCGCCAAGAACGTGCGCACCCTGATGATCCTCGGCCGCCACCAGGCCGTCACCGCACGGCCGTCCCTCATCGTCACCGGATCCGCCGGCGCCGGGAAAACCACCGCCCTGCTCCAGGTCGGACGCGCCTGCCACCTCGCCCACACCCGCCGCCACGGCGCTGCGGCCACAGCCGGACAGGCCCCGGTCGCCTACGTCCTGGTTCCGCCCGCCGCCAGCGCCAAGACCCTCGCCATCGAATTCGCCCGCTACCTCGGCATCCCCGTCACCGCCGGCATGTCCCAGGCCCAGATCACAGGCGCCGTCTGCCACACCTACACCGCCGCGGGCGTGCAACTGGTGATGATCGACGAGATCCACCGGCTCAACCCCCGCACCACCACCGGCGCCCAGAGCGCCGACCTGCTCAAAGACCTCAGCGAACGCATCGGCGCCACCTTCGTCTACGCCGGCATCGACGTCACCGCCACCCCCTGTTCACCGGCGTTCGTGCGAGGAGCCCAGCTCGCCGGCCGCGCCTCCCTCATCGACTGCGCCGCCTTCCCCGCCCGCCTCGGCGACCAAGAGCCCTTCCGCGACCTCATCACCGCCATGGAAGGCGCGCTCGACCTGCGCCACCACCGGCCCGGAACCCTCCCCCGGCTGGCCCCCTACCTCCACGAGCGCACCGCCGGCCGCATCGGCAGCCTCGCCCGCCTCATCCGCCAGGCCGCCATCACCGCCCTGGTCGACGGCACCGAACGCATCACCAAAACCACCCTCGACGCCATCCGCCTCGACCACCTCGCCGAACAGTACTACCAACCCCGCACCCGGCCCCGGATCCGGAATACCAGCACCCCGTGAGCCGGACAGACATCACCGACCGTGCCGCGGCCGCAGCCATCCCCGCGCAGCAGCGCGGCGTTCTCACCACGCAGGCATGGCTGCAGATCCCGTCAGCCGCACCGGGCGTGCTCCGCTTACGGCCACTGCCCGGCGAAGCGACCGCCTCCTATGCGCAACGCCTCGCCACTGCCTACCGGCTGACGCTGCCCCAGCTCCTCGACGGCGCCGGCATCACCCTTCACCGCCACGGCGCCCCACCAGTGGCCGAACTCCACCTCAACCACAACGCGGCCCAGCACCTCGCCGGCCTGACCCGCACACCACTGCCCCACCTGACGCGCGCCCTGCCCCGGCTCGTCCCCGACGACGACGCCCACCACACCGCTGCCACCGCGTGCTGAAAACGGCTCAACGCCGGGCAGCAGCCCGTCCGCGCCTGCACCCTGTGCACCCGCCACCGTAGCCAGAACGCCACCGGCACCGCCTGGGTCCACCCGGCACCACACCGGCTGGTGTGCCCGCGCCACCAGCAAGCCGCCCCCGACCCGCGGCTCACCTCCACCGTCCGCACCTGGGCCGCGCCGGAGCTTGTCACCGCGCACCACACCCACCAGCACCTCCTACGACACCCACGTGCCACCACCGCCTGGACCGCAGCGCGCGCCATCACCACCCGCTGGTACGACCACCAGCAACACCTCACCCACCGCTGGCACACCCGCCTGACCCGGCTCAGCTCCACCAACCCCCACCTCACCACCACCAGCAGCGCCTCCCCCGCCCTACTGACCCGCGACCTGGTCACCTACCCCGAAACCGTTGCCCTCGCCCGCGCACTCGCCACCCTGCCGAAACGGCCCCATCGCACCACCGACGACGCCCTCAGCCTCATCGCCCAGCGACTCGGGCTGCCCCGTCTGGCCAGCAACGCCAACGAGCCCCCCCCGGGCCTTCCTCATCCACACACGCCACTGACCAGCACCATCCGGGACCCCAGGCTCCCAGAGAGCGCAGCCTCCGATAGACGCGCCACCACACCTACGAGAAACCCAAGATCAATCCCACACAACTACCGGACCACAGACCAACCACCCGAACAACCAAACCGAACACGACCCCAGCCCACACCCACCACGCCCGAACGCAACCACTTCAGCCGCCCCAAGTCCCACCCCAAGGACAGGACACCAGACCACAGCAGCCCAGCCCCCTGAACATCACCGCTCCGTCACATCAGGCGACGCTAGAAGGCCCCAGCGGCGACGCCGAGAGGCCCTGAAAGAAGTCGTTCGCGCTCCGCCTCACCGCCGGCGACGGACGCTCACTTGGGGAAGGTCCCCACCATGGTCGGTGAGGTCGCTTCCTAGAGGGTCGCCACGGTGGTGCCGTCGGCGGAGCGGGTCCTTGGGTCCTCGGTGAGGCTGGTCGAGCCACGATAGCGTGCGAGTGGTTCTTTGGAGTGATGAAGGCCCGCGTGCGAGGTCATAGTGTCGGGCGGATGAGAGTAATGGACGGCAGGTGGCCCGGGTGGGGCGCTGACGCCGGGCTGGTCGTACTGACGTTTCTGCCGGCGCTGCTGTCGCAGCCGTACGTGGACACCTCCGAGCCGGCCTGGACGTCGCTCACCGTGTACGAAACGGTGGGCGTGGGGGTCCTGCTGCTGAGGCGGCGGCTGCCGACCACCGCTTTCGTCGTGGGTTTCGGGGCCTTTTTGGCTGCGCTGGTGGGGAGTGCGAGCGCGGGAGCCAAGCTGTCGCCGCTGGTCTTCCTGCCGCTGGCGGTGCTGCTCTACAGCCTGGGCAACCACGTCGCGAGCTGGAGGCGGACCGTATCGGCGGTCCTCGGCGTCAGCGTGCTGAGCGCGGTCGGTCTGTGGCTGAATCGGATGACGACCGACTCCGGTGACTTCCAGGGCGGCCTGGACGTCCTCGCCGCGCTGGCCCCGATGCCGCTGGCGTGGGCCATGGGGTTCGCCGCGCGGACCCGGCAGGAACTCCTGGCCGCGGCCGAGCGGCGGGCGGCCGACGCACGCCGGGCACAGGCCCTGGAGGCGGCGCAGGCCACGCAACGTGAGCGGGCCCGGATCGCCGGAGAGATGCACGACGTGGTCGCACACTCGCTGACCCTGCTCGTCGTGCACGCGGAGACCCTGCGGGCCCGCGGCGGCGAGCTGCCCAACTGGGCCCGCGTCCAGGCCGACGGGCTGGCGGCGGCGGGCAGGCAGAGCAGCGGCGAGCTGCGTGACCTGCTGCGGGTACTGCGCGACCCCACAGACGCGGCCCCTCTCCAGCCCGTGCCGGGCCTCGATGAGCTGGAGGCGTTGCTGGACAGTCACCGTGCCGCGGGAGGAACGGCCGGGCTGACGATGGGCATCGCGCCGGAGTCCGTACCGGGGCCGGTGCAGCTGGCGACGTATCGCGTCGTGCAGGAGGCACTGGTCAACGCGCGTCGGCATGCGCCCGGGGCGCCGGTCCGGGTGAGTGTCGACGGCGTCGCGGGAGAACTGCGGTGCGAGATCGTGAACGGTCGCGCCCCGCGGCGCGGCACGGCCGGCGCGGGCATCGGGCTCGGCCTGGTCAGCATGGAGGAACGGGTGGGGGCGCTGGACGGCGGACTCACCGCGGGCCCGACTGGTGACGGCGGCTTCCGCGTCGTGGCCACGATGCCGTTGGAGCGTGTGGATGTCTGAGCAGATCAGCGTGTTCGTCGTGGACGACGAGCCGGTCATCCGCGCCGGACTGAGCGCGATCCTGGAGACCCAGGCGGACATCACCGTGGCGGGCACCGCGGGCGACGGTGCGGAAGCCGTCGAGGCGTGCGCGCGGCTGCGGCCGGACGTGCTGCTGATGGACATCCGGATGCCGCGCCGCGACGGGCTGTGGGCGCTGGCCGAGCTGGGCCGCCGCAGACTGCTCGGGCCGGGGCGCAGCCGGGTGCTCATGCTGACGACGTTCGACCTGGACGAGTACGTCGACGACGCGCTGGCGGCCGGGGCGTCCGGTTTCCTGCTGAAGAACAGTTCGTACGAGGAGCTGGCCGGGGCTGTCCGTGCCGCGGCGGCCGGTCACAGCGCGCTGAGCCCGGCGGTGACTCGGCGGATCATCGAGGGCCATCTCAGCGGTCGGCGCCGGCCCGGCGACCAGGAGCTGGCCCGGCTGCGGGACCTCACCGAGCGGGAGGTCGACGTGCTGCGTCTGATCCGGGACGGGCTGAGCAACGCCGAGATCGCCGGCCGGCTCGTGGTGAGCCTGCACACGGTGAAGACGCACGTCAGCCGCGTGCTCACGAAGACCGGCTGCCAGAGCAGGGCGCAGGCGGCGGTACTGGCCAGGGACACCCTGCCCTGACCCGGCCCCGGCGGGCGGGCGGGGCGGGGTGCCGGGTAGCGCGGAGTCATTCCTTGGAGTGACCACGCGTCGCCGGGAAGCCCGCCTTCGAGCGATGTAGCGGGGGCGCGCCGCTGACTGAATGGTCGGTGTGCGCGGGACCCGCGAAAGGCCGCCCGGCGGGTGTCGGCCCGGTCCTCTGCGCGCGCAGCAGCTGTCACGCCGAAGGGAACTTGTCATGTCCTCATACACGCCGTCGCGCCGTCACCGGATCCGTCGGGGGGCGCTGGCCATGGCGTTGGCGACCTGCCTGGGCGCGGCGCTGGTGAGCTGCTCGGATGCCGGGTCGGACGGGGCCGGACGGAGCGCGGCCGGCACAGCGGCCGCCGCGCGGCTGGCCGGCCTGGCGCAGAAGGCGGCGGACACCGGCTCCCTGGGCGTCATCGTCCGCGTCGACTCCGGCGACGGCAAGCCCGTCGAGCTCGCCCGGCAGGCCGCCTGGACAAAGGACGACCACCGCATCGCCGCCGGCGACCGGTTTCGGGTCGGCTCCAACACCAAGACGGTCACCGCCACCCTCGTCCTGCAACAGGTCGCCGACCAGAGGATCGGCCTCGAGGACACGGTGGAGCAGTGGCTGCCCGGACTGGTCAAGGGCGGCGAGGACATCACCGTACGGATGCTGCTCAACCACACCAGCGGCCTGGGCGACTTCCTGCTGACCCCGCAGTTCCTGCCCTCCCTCACCGGTCAGGACAAGCGCGCCTGGACACCGCAGCAGCTGCTCGCCATCACGCCCGCACAGGACCCGCCGGCCGAGCCCGGCGCGAGGTACTCGTACAGCAACGCCAACTACGAGGCGCTGGGACTGATTCTCGAGAAGGCCACCGGGAGCGGCCTGGCCGAGCTGATCAAGAAGAAGATCACCGGGCCGCTCGGCATGAAGGACTCCTACCTCGCCACGAAGGCCGGCTGGAACACCGGCCAGCAGCACGTGACCGGCTACGAGCCGGACGCCGAGCGCCTGAAAGCCATCCTCTCCGGGACCGTTGACCTGCCCGAAGGCGTCGCATTCGCCGGTCCTGAGCGTTCCGGGGACAACATCGACACCTCTGCCATCGACCCGAGCTGGTCCTGGGCGGCCGGCGGCATGGTCTCCACCGCACACGACTGGCAGCGCTTCCTGACCGCGCTGATCTCCGGCGAACTGCTGCCCAAGGCGCAGCTGGAGCAGATGCGCACCACGGTCGACGCTCCCGAGGAGGGCGGCGGCTACGGACTGGGGCTGATGCGGGTGGATACCACCTGCGGCTCCGTCTGGGGGCATACCGGCGGCCTGCCCGGCTACTCCAGCGAGATCTACACCGACGCGAGCGGCCGGCGCAGCGTTGCCGTCCTGACGAGCACGAACTTCGGCATCAAGGAGAAGAAGGCCGCCACCAACAACAAGGCCCTCGTCGAAGGGGCCATCTGTCAGATGCTCGGCAAGCCCCAGCCCTCGGACAGCCCGGCCGGATGACGGCCGCGGACACCAGTGGGCATCGCCTTCGCCGGCGACGGCCGGACGCGGCCGCACCAAGCAATCCCCTACGACCGACCGAGCGCGAAAGTTGCACACCTCACGGCCACTCTGCTCCACAGGATCGGCCGCCTCGCCTTCCGGCGACGCGGACTCACGGTTCTCCCGTGGGCTGTCGTCCTGGGCGCCCTCGGCGCCGCCGTCAGCACCACGAGCACGAACACCAGGCGGGCGGCGCGGGCGAAGACGGCAGCCGGTCAGGCGGGCGGCCAGCTCCGCAGCGCCATGTCGGCCACCTGCCGCAGGTCGTCACGGGTAACGCCACTGGCGGCCTGGACGGCGATGCCGTTCGCGACGGTCATCAGGTAGCGAGCAAGTTGTCCGGAATCGGTGTCGGCGGGCAGGTCGCCTTCGGTGACGGCTCGCCGGAACCGGTCGCGCAGACGCGCGGTGCCCTCGTTGCGCCAGGCGACAAGGGCATCGCGGGCATGGCCCGCGGTGTCACCGGCGGCGAGGGATGCCTGGACACCGAGGCACCCGGCGGGGCACCCGGGGCAAGTGGTGGCCCGCACGGAGCCGTTGAGGAACGCGGTGGCCACCTGCCGGGCGGTCGGCTCCTCCAGGGCACGGGCCACATAGGAGGCGGGGCCCTCGGTGTAGCGCTCCAGCGCCTTGCGGAACAGATTCTCCTTGTTGCCGAAGGCCGCGTACATGCTGGTGCGGGTGATGCCCATGGCACCGGTCAGGTCGGTGAGGCCGGCACCTTCGTAGCCCTTCTCCCAGAAGACCCGCATGGCCCGTTCGAGGGCCTCGTCCGCGTCAAAGCCCCTCGGCCGGCCGATCCGCGCCTGTCGCTGCGTTTCCATGCACCCACCCTACTAGTTCTGTACCGGTCGATACGGAAGCCTGTTACTGTTGCGTTCTAAACCGATCAGTACTGAAGTTTCTGGAGGTCAAAAGCATGTACCTCAAGGACAAGACCGCGGTCGTCACCGGCGGCGGCACCGGGATCGGCCTGGCCACCGCCGCACGACTGGCGGCCGAGGGCGCGCACGTGTTCATCACCGGCCGGCGCAAGGCCGAACTCGACGCGGCCGTCGAGACCATCGGTGCGTCGAGAGCCACCGCGGTGGCCGGAGACATCTCCGACCTGACCGACCTGGACCGGCTGTACGACGCGGTCCGCGCCCGCGGCCGGGGCCTGGACGTGATCTTCGCGAACGCCGCGACCGCCTCACTGGTACCACTGGAGCAGATCACCGAAGAAGACCTCGCCCACGTCTTCGACATCAACGTGCGGGGCACCCTGTTCACCGTGCAGAAGGCGCTGCCGCTGCTCAACGACGGCGCCTCGGTCATCCTGAACGCCTCCACCGCCGCCGACAACGGCGCCGAGGGGTTCGGCCTGTACGCAGCGTCCAAGGCCGCCGTACGGTCCTTCGCCCGGGTCTGGGCCAACGAGCTCAAGGGCCGCGGCGTCCGGGTCAACGCCATCTCGCCGGGCCCGGTTGACACCCCCGGGGTCACCAACCTGGCCGGACAAGAGAACGCGGCCGACCTCCGGGCCAAGCTCGCCGCGGACACCGCACTGGGCCGGATGGCACGCCCCGAGGAGATCGCCGCGGTTGTCGCCTTCCTCGCCTCCGACCAGAGCAGCTTCATCCTCGGCGCCAACCTCTACGCCGACGGCGGCGAGAACCAGATCTGACGCAGCCACTACCCCAACGGCCAGGCACCCGCCGCTGCCCGCAGGGTGCGGCCGGCTCGCTCATCCCCTGGCTCTCAGAACGAGTCGTCCGCAGGCGTCGGCAGCGTACGCAGCACCGCCTCCGGCTGGCAGATCGCGCACGTGGTGGCCACCTCCGGGCCCTGCGCCAGGAGCCGCAGGGCATCCGCGTCGGTGGCCAGGCTGCCGCCCTCCGATCCGGCGGCGCAGTCCATGCGGTGCACCAGGCGCCGCCCGTCCCGCGTCACATCGACGCGCCAGCGGGTGCGCTTCTCCGGCGGCGGCGGATCCAGGACGCTGTAGTCCTGGCCCTCGAGGGGCTGCACGATCGGATGCGGAGCGCTGAACTCGACGACGTGCGGCTGCTGGATCGGGCCGCGCGCGGTGTCCACCCGGCCGGGCAGCGTGAGCTGGTAGGTGTACCACCAGGTGCCCGAGCGGTCACGGCGACGCCGGGTGACGACGACCCGGACCGTCTGCCCGTCCGGCAGCGTCACCTTCACCAGGGGGCCGTCGCCCCAGTGCGCCGACGACTCGTCGTACTCCTCCACATCTCTGGCCCTAAATCGCCCGTCCTTCGGCCGTGGCGCCTGCCCCGCACAACCGGAGGGCGGCCCATGCATGGCGGCACGGGCGGCGGGGCAGGATCGGCCCGCCTCATTGCTGGGGAAAACGAACGAGGTATGGCGGGCCCGGGCCGGCGGCGGCCAGATGCCGGTGACGATCCGGCCCGGCCCACCCATCCCTCGGCGCACGTCCTCTCCCCCGCTGCCCGACCCAGCCAGCGGACGCGGCGGAGGCTGGACGGCGCCGCGCCGCCGGACCGGGCCCGGGCCAACGGCGTCCAGATACCGGTGACGACACCAGCCCGGCCCGCCTACGCCTCCGGACCGCTCGCATCGTCGTCCTCATCGAACTCCGGCATCGGCAAGGGCTCGGCCTCCCGCATCAACTCCGCCGTCCAGAACCGCTCCACCGCAGCGGGACCCTGCACCACCGAAGAGGTCACCGTGGGCTCGGCTGCCCCAACTTTCTCCGCCTGCTCGGCAGGGGCGCGGGAGCCGTCCGGCCAGCTTCGGGCGAAGCGCCGCAGGGCGCGCCGCTGTTCGGCTTCGTGCGCGATCCGGCGGGCCAGGACCGTGCGGTCGACGTGGGGTGCGACGGCGGCGAGGACCAGGCGCTGCAGTTCGTCCGGGTCCAGGGCTTCGACCTCCCACTGCACCGGGTGGGCGGGGTCGAGGCCGTGACGGCGGGCGAAGGCCGGCCAGCGCGGGTCGCCGCGTTTGCCCTCCGCCGGGGGCAGACCGTAGGCGAGGACCTGCTCGTAGGTGAGGGCGACACGTTCGACCGTGGACCAGCAGCCGGTGCGGGCAACGAAGTCGCGCTCGATGTCCTCCCCCGACGCATCGCAGTCGCCGACGAACAGCAGCCGGTGTTCGCGTTCGTCGTGGGCCGCGCGGGTCCGTACGACGTCGACGTAGGACTGGGAGCCGAAGCCGCGGACCACCAGCACCGGGATGCCCAGCTCGCCGACCCAGCTGGTCATCAGCGTGCGCAGCGTGTCCTTCTCGGCCGCGAGGTAGAGCGCGCACGGCTGGCCTTGCGTACGGTCCAGGCCGAACTGGTCGACCGCCTCCCGCAGGAACGCTCCGGCGTCCGGCCAGGCGGGTGGGACGTGGACCTCGCGCAGGGTGTCGACCAGGTCCGGGAAGTCGCCCCGGCGCCGGGCCTCGGCGCACCGCGCCGACAGCCGGCGGTACATCGGCGGCGAATTCGCGATCATGCCCTCGGCGACGAGCCGGTAGTGGAGCTGGCGCAGCGTGCAGTTCGCCGGCCCGTAGCCGTTCGCGATCTGCCGCGCTCGCTCCACCACCGCGGCCCATCGGACTCGCCGTAAGCCCATACCGGTACACGTACCGCTGCGCACCGCTCAGCGCCAAGTGCGCCGGACGGAGCCACGTCGCAGCCGCTGCGTTCTCCCGGCGGCAAACCGGTTTTCAGGGAATGTCACCGTCCCAGTCCCACCGGCTCGCGTCTCCCGGCCGGGGCTCGTACAGGGCCCGCCCGCCGGCGCCGAACTGTCCGATCTCCGTCATCAGCGCGGCCCCGGTGGCGATCTCCTGCGGCGTCCAGCCGGTGATATCGAGCAGCAGGCCATCCAGCGGCCCGCCCACCAGCTCCGCGTACGTCCGGCCCGGCCGCGGGCCCGGGCGGGTCGTCGAAGTCCGTGCCGTAGACCCGGCCGCGCAGCAGCTCCTCATCCCTGTCCCTGTCCATACCGGCCAGGCTCCCAGCACCCACCGACAACGCGGGCGTCCTTCATCCCGGTCACCGAACGACAGTGGACCGGCCCGTCGGCCCCGGTGTGGCCGCCCCGGTCAGCGGTTGAACCCCTGCGGGTAGCGGGTGAGCCGGCGGTGGTAGTCGTCGACGGCGAGCTCGTACCACGGTTCGCCGCGCTGCAGGCGCGGGAGCGTGGTGGCGAGCACCGCGATGGTGATGCCGTCGACGTCGCGGGTGAGAGCTTCCAGGCGGCGCTGGAGGAGGTGTTCGGGCAGGCCGGTCAGGACGACGTGCAGGGTCAGGAAGTGGCGGCTGCGGGGGTAGCGGTGGCGGGCCCAGAAGTCGTACGAGCGGCCGACAGTGTTGCGGGCGCCTTCCCATGCGCGGGGGCCGGCGTAGCGCTCGTAGTCCCAGACCTCCTTCGCCAGGCGGGCGCGGGTCATGGTGCCGTTGTCGACCTCGAACAGGCGCACTTCGCTGGTGGCGGTGGGCAGGGTGAGGACGGCGTCGGTGCTGAAGCTCAGGCCGATCGCTTTGATGGCGTGGTTGACCTCCACCTGCCAGCCGGTCAGGTGGTGGCGGCCGCCGTAGGCGAGGATCGTCTCGGTCACCGCGATGCCGTGCGGCCCGAACCCGGCCCGGATGTCCTGGCCCCGGTACCGGCCCTCGGGCGCGGCGGCAGTTCGTTGCCTTCGGCCAGAGCCTTCAACCCCGCCGGGGTCAGGTTCCAGATCGAATCTCGTCCGTGCTTGCCGTTCGTCTCCGCCAGGCCCTGGGCCTTCAACTGCTGCATCGCCCTGCGTACGTACGACCGACCATCCGAACCCTCCGCTGTGATGACCTGAGCCATCTGCCTGCCGACTCGCATGAAAGTGACCTGCGATTTTGCAATCCATGTTCCGGGCACCTCGCACTCGCTGCGCCACACGGCCCGACATATACGCACGTCAAAGGCCCCGCCGTCAGGACACCGTGATGAGAAGCCCACGGACGCTGAGCCGCGAGTCGGCACCAGCAGCCGCGCAACCAGCACCGGCCTGGACACCCGAAGCCCCGCCGTGACCACACCCCACACGCCCGGCTCCCCCCGCCCCGGCCCCTTCCGCCCGCGCACAACCGGCACGGACCACCGTGCCGCCGCGCAGCCCTCGAAAGGATCAGAAGCGCCGTTCTCAAGACAGCGGAGCGGAGCGGTGCGGGGTGTACCGCCCCATGACAGCCGCGCCCCGGCATACACCGCCCCACGGCAGTGACCCCGCCCTTGCTCAACACCTGACCATCGAAAACACTCAGCCCTGACGTGCCGTCACTTATACCCACCCACCGACACCAAACCAGCACATCGCAGCCTGGGCGACGGCCGCGGCCATCTGTTCGTCTGCGGCGGTCACCTCAACGGCGACGAAACCCGGCTCGTTCAGGCTCGGATGCTGAGGGATCGGCTTCATCTCCGGCTGACGCCATCGCGGGGACGGGCGGTTCGCCGGCCGGGGCATCGACCCGGTCGTGGCCGGAGTGGCCGTACGACGACAGGGCGGGCCGACAAGGTCTGCGGCCGGCCGGCAGCTGGGGTAGGTGCCGTAGCGCGGTTCGGCGAGCAGTGCGCGGGCCTGTTCGGTGATCGCGGTGAGGGAGTCCAGGGGGTGTGACCAGCAGTTGGGGCGTGGCCTACTCGGCGGCGCTGGACGGGTTCGCGCCTGGATCTGACAAACCAATCCGCCGCCGGTCCGCACACCTGCCGTGTCGTGGTTGTGCTCGCGCAGCCATGTGATCACTTTGCCTTTGTCGTACCACTGCGCCGACGACTCAGCGAGATCCCGGCGGGGCGCCTTCTCCAGTGCCACAAGGACGTCGTAGGTGTGCCTCGGCGTGCGCGCCAGCTCGGCGGCGCGGCCTCTGTTCCCAAGCCCCGGGGCAGCATCCCGGGGCTTGCACCAGACACCAGAAACAGGCCCCAGGGCTCGCGCCATGACATGAGCAAAGCCATCGAACGCCCCGAAACGCTCGTCGATCTGGGTGGCTCCGGAAGGTAGGGGCAAGCTCGCTCGCATACGGGGCACGACACGCTTAGATCGAGTTAGAATAAAACGAACTGTAACTTTATTGTGGTGTACCGCTGCAGAGCAGCAGTCGAACCGACCACCCGAAGGCTCACCATGACTAGCTCCCCGAAGCGTCCCCCCTCGCACCCGTCCGCTCCGCCTACCGCAGAAACTCGCTGGGCCCGCTCCGCGCGGCCCCGCACATTGCACATGGGAGAGTTCCGGATCAGCTACGTGCCCGACGGCGTCATCCACCTCAAGCCTGCCTGGCTGCCCGACTCCGCCGCACACCACTGGGCTGCACACCCCGAACACCTCGACAGCTCCGGACACCTGGTTGCCAGTGTGGGCGGGCTCCTGGTGGAACTCGGAGACCGTGCGCTGCTGATCGACGCAGGCTTCGGCCCGCATGAAATCCCGGCAGACCCAAAGAACCCCCTGATAGGAGGCGTCTACGGTGGGCAGTTGCTGACGAGCCTGGCCGCGCTCGGTCGCACACCGGAAGAAATCGAGGCAGTGGCTATCAGCCACCTGCATTTCGACCACATCGGCTGGGCTTGGAGCCCCGCGCCCGGCGGCGAGCACCCGGCCTTCCACCAAGCGAGCTACCTGCTCACAGAGCCCGAGTGGGCACATCGCGACCAAGCTGCTGCACACGGCGTCACCACCACCATGCTGGCCGCACTCGAGCCGCGAGTACGCCTCATCTCACAGAACGAAGAGATCTTCCCCGGAGTGCGCGTGCTCCTCACCCCAGGGCACACACCCGGACACGCCGCCTTCGTACTGACTTCCGGCGGCCAGCGGCTCATCGCCTTCGGCGACGCCCTGCACTCGCCGATCCAAGTGCGCTACCCCCACTGGTCCGCTGCCCCGGACCAGAACCCGCGAATCTCGGCCAGCCATCGTCGCCGGCTTTTGCACGCATTGCAGCAGCCCAACACTCTCGGGTTCGGACCCCATTTCGCCGATGTGGTGTTCGGCCGCGTGCGGCGGGACGCCAGCGGACTCGCGTGGCACCCGGAGCCCTGAGCCGACCACAGTGCACCATTTCGGGGCGCACCCGGTCCACCACATGTCCGGCACGACAACGTACCGGTAATGCCCCAGCGTCATGCTGCGAGTATGCCTAGCATGACCCTGGGCGCAGGACGTTTGGCACGGGGCGGTGCCGGTCTGCCCTGTTCAAACAAGTCGGGTGATATCCATCATCCGAGACGAGCAATCCGCGAGGCACGGCCGCGATGTGAGCGCAGGCCCGGCCGGATGAACTGTTCGTCGATGAGGATTTTGCGGACTGGTATCCGGCTGACGGGAGAAAGGGGCTGTCACCGGCCAGGCTCACGTTGGCGTCCGTGCTGCAGCACACCGAGAACCTGACCGACCGGCAGGCCGCTCAGGCCCTGCGGTGCCGTCGATTGGAAGTACTGCCTGGGCCTGGAGCCGGACCATCCGGGGTTCGACTTCTCCGCACTCAGAGGTCGTTTTCTCCCGTTGTTTCATCCCGTGATGCGTATGTGATCCGGTGATGTCGGGGCGCGCCAGGAGATGGTGTTCTCGCCGGTGAGGCGGCGGGCCATGAGGTCGGTCATGGCCGGGTGGGTCAGGGCTTCGGAGCGGGCCGGGAGGGTTTCGCAGTCGCGGACCAGGCGGCGGCGCAGCATCGGCCAGCCGTAGGTGCGCTCGACCGTCCACCGCTTCGGGATCGGGGTGAATCCCCTGGTCCCGGGGGTGCGTTCGACGATTTCCCTATCGATGCCGAGGGCGGCGGCGTGCTCGACAAAGTGCTTGCGGTAGCCGCCGTCGCCCCAGACCTTGCGCAGGCCCGGGTGGTCGGCGGCGACCTGGTCGAGCAGCCGAGTGCCGGCGGTGGAGTCCTGGACGCTGGCCGCGGTGACCAGCACCGCAAGCAGGAGGCCGAGCGTGTCGGTGATGATGCTTGGCTTGCGGCCCGCGATGTCTTCTTGCCCGCGTCCGTGCCCTGGCTCCTGGCGGGGACGCTGGTGGCGGTCTTGACGCTCTGCGCGTCGATCACGCCGGCCGATGGTTCCGCGTTCCGGCCCTGCTGCTGGCAAACCAGGTCCCGCAGCAGGCCGTTGAACTGGACGAAGACGCCGTCCTTCTGCCACTTGGCGAAGTAGCCGTGGAAGGTTTCCCAGGGTGGGAAGTCGTGCGGCAGGTAGCGCCACTGCACGCCGGTGCGGTCGACGTACAGGATCGCGTTCATGATCTCGCGCAGGTCGTGTTCGGGCGGTCGCCCGATGTCCAGGGCCCGGCCGCGGCGCTCGAAGCGCCAGGCCGTCAGGACAGGCTCGATCAGCTCCCAGCGGGCATCGGACAGATCGCTCGGGTAGGGGCGTCGTGCACTCATGACTGGGGCGTACCGCCGGTGCGGGCGCGCGCCCAGGCATGCGTCCGCCCCTGTGGCAGTGCGGCCGCGGAACGGGCGTCCTGGGATGAGACAGGCGCAAGCCGCCTCGCCCCCCAGGCGTCGTCGCCCCCTCCGGCTCCCAAGAACCAACCGCGCCTCAGATCCCGTCAGCACCACGTTCTCGCAGTTCAAAAAACGTGTCTATTGCAATGAGACAGGAGAAAACGACCTCTTGGTGCGTTCATCGGCAGCGCGGCGACTGCGCGTAGCTCCACCCCTTGGGGCAGGGGGCGACGTGGTCGACGGGCACGACAATGTACTCGGCCTGTGCGCCGCCCGCGGCGCGGAAGGGGTTGACCAGGGCCATGACGGCATCTCCGTGGATGAGGTCGCTGCCTGGCCCGACGGCGTCGATGGTGCCCGAGGCGTCCATGCCGGGCATGGAGGGCCCGGCCACTGCGGCCGGGTGCGCTGCGAGCTCCCGGAACGAAGCATCACGTCCGTTGGGTTGACGGCCGCGGCGGCCACCTTGAGACGGACCTCTCCAGGCCGGGATCGGCGATCGGCAGGTCAATGACTTCCAAGACCTCGGGGCCGCCGAAGCGGTGCAGCGCAGGCACGCATGTCAGAGGGTCTGCTTGCTACGGAGCGGTGGTGGATCGAGAGCGCTGGGCGGGGCCAGCGGCTGTGCACTGCGCCAGGTCCAGGCGCGTTGTCAGGCGTGGAGGGAGCGAAGTCTGCGGGGAGAGTGCGTGTAGGGCAGGGGGAGCGAGGGAGCGGCCGGGGCGGCTGGCAGGCTGCGCCAGCCGTGGTGACGGGCATGCTTTGCCATCTCTGGGTCAGTGCCGACGATCACGCTGGCACCGGCCAGGCGCAGCAGGGGCAGGTCGGAGACGTGGTCGCCGTAAGCGGCGGGGGCGTGCAGGTCGATCCGGTGCCGGTCGGCCAGCTTCCGCACGGCCGCTGCCTTTTCCTCACCGATCATTGGCCGTTCGATGTGTCCGGTGTACCGGCCGTCGACGATCTCCGGCTCTGAACACAGCACAAAGTCTGCGTCCACATAGCGGGCGATCGGAGTGAGGCAGGCGGGGAACGATCCCGACACCAAGACCGTCACCTCTCCGCTCGCGGCGTGCCGCCGCAGGGATTCAAGGGCAGCGGGGTGGAAGAAGCCGCCGAGTCGGAGTTCGGCGACGAACCACTGTTCGGCGAGCTCTTCCACTTCGGCCGCCGGCAGTCCCTGGTAGTTGGTGAAGTAAGCGCGGTTGGTCTCGGTCCGGGAGAGACCGAGAGCCGTCATCGCCCGTAGGCGTCGTCGCTCTTGCGCATAACGGTGCGGTGGCAGGCCGTCAGCGGCCATGCGGTATTGCAGGAACCGGAACATGCTGGTGGCAGTGGTCAACGTGCCATCGACATCGAAAAAAGCTGCCGTGGCTAGCGCGTCCATACTCTGTGGCCTCCTGGAGGTGGGTGATGAGAGCGCGGCGGCACCCGGAGGAACCTGCGCCGCCAGGCCCGCCGACAGTGGCGAGTTCAGGGTCTCCCTTGCACTGTCGTGACGTCGGCACACCTCAGCCCGACCGTCAGACGCAGAGTTCCGGAGGTGGCAGGGGTGCGCTGCGGTGAACCCGCCCGCACTGCTTGGACTGAGGGAGCGTAACGCTCGGCCACATCCCTGCCGCGTCGGTGACGACGACCGCGGTGCCAGGTGCTTAAGGACCTCCGGTGGCTGAGCCACGAGTGATTCCTAGGCCGGGCTGATGTGCACGGCGGTGATCTCTCTACCGTTGAGGAGAGTGGGCCAGGTCGAATTGTTGGGGTAGAGCGCCGGGAGCGCGCCCGGTGTGCCGCCGAAAGAAGGCGGCCTGGAGCGCCGGGGCGGAAGGGGTGAGGCGTTGCCGATGCACCCCACCACCTCCGCCGTGGGCCGGGGCTCCGCGTGCTGCTCGGGGCAGCCCGGCAAGGGCATCGTTGTCAGGCGAGGGCCGGCTTGATGTTCTGGTTCATGCGGAACACGTTGTCCGGGTCGTACTTGCCCTTCAGCTGTGCGAGCCGCTCGTAGTGCTGCGGTCCGTAGGCCGACCTAATGCGCCGCTCACCCTCGTCGACCAGCTCGTTGACGTACACGGCACCCGAGGTGAACTTCTGCAGGGTGTCGTAGGTGTGGCGGCACCAGGCGATGTTGGCGGTGTCGTCCTCCTGGTCGGTCCACCCGGCCAGCAGGGTCACCAGGTAGCCGTCCTGGCGATGCGGGAAGGCCGTGTCCTCGGGGGCGACTCGGGCCATCTTCCCGCCGAGCAGCATGGTGCCCACCAGGGTCAGCTCCGAGGGGCGGCGGCGGAAGCCCTCGGCGAGGGTGGTGAGGGCCTCGTCGGTCAGACTGGGAATCATGAACGAGCGGGTGTAGTAGCGGCGGTGGTGCACCGCATCCGCGTCCAGGAGCTGCTGCACCTGGGGGTAGGTCATGGTCTCACTGGTGCGCGTCACCGGCTCCGGGCCGAAGCCGGCCAGGGAGTCGATGAGTGCGTCGGTGTCCTCGGCCGGGGCGGTGTCGACGTAGCGGATAGCGATCAGCGTCTCGCCGTCCTCCTGATTGAAGAAGGCCACTGCCAGGCCCATCCGGTCGGGGGCGGACGCAGTGAACTCGGCAAGTCCGGCGGCGACGGCTGCGTGGTCGGTGAGCCGGTAGGCGACGATGCCGGTGCGGCAGGGGCCCTGCGGGTGCAGCTGGTACTCAAAGGAGGTCACGATCCCGAAGTTGCCACCGCCTCCGCGGATGGCCCAGTACAGGTCGGCGTCATCGTCCGGGCCGGCCCGCCGGACCTCGCCGTTCGCCAGTACGACGTCCGCGGCGAGCAGGTTGTCGACGGTGAGGCCCTGGGCGCGGCAGAGCCAGCCTACGCCGCCGCCCACGGTCAGCCCGGCGATGCCGGTGTGGGAGACCTGGCCGCCGGTCACCGAGAGACCGAACCGGTAGGCCTCATCGTCAAGCTCGGCCAGCACCAGGCCGGGCTCAGCAATCGCCACCCGCCGCTGCGGGTCGATGCGGATGCCCTTCATCTGGCTCAGATCGATCACGAGACCGTCGTCGATCGATGAGTGGCCGGGGTAGCTGTGCCCCCCGCTGCGGACGGCGATCGGCACATCGTGCTGGGTGGCGAACTGCACGGCCGAGACCACGTCCGCGGCGCCCGCGCACCGCACGATCAGCCCAGGGTGGCGGTTGAAATACCCATTCCAGACCAGCTTGGCGGAGGCGTACCCGGCGTCCTCCGGTGCGAAGACGTTGCCGCGGATGACGGTGCGCAGCTGCTCGATCTCGGCGTCCGGGACGGCCTGCCCGGCACGGTCCTGCAGGGTCATATTCTCTCTCCTTGTGTTCGGTGAATTGCAGCCGGGCGTTCATCGCAGGTGGCTGAGGAAGTCGCGGACGGACTGGACGCGTTCGGCGACGCTGCCGCTGACCGTGATGCTCGGCACGGGCAACCGCTTGACGGTCTCGGCGGACAGTTCGTCGATCAGGCCCCGGAAGCGTTCGCTGATCGGCGGTGGGGACACCGTGAGGGGGAACTCGGCCGGCACGAGCACTGCCCCGTCGTAACGGTTTCTGCAGAAGGACTGCACGACGTGGCCGATCTGCTCCTCGAGCGCCGCGTAGCGGTGCGGTGCGGTGGCGGGCCCCTCTGGCCACTGTGCCTCCTGAGCGGGGTGCAGCCCGTGGGCCAGCCGCGTGCGAAGATAGATCCATTCGTGGAGGACCGAACCGTCGGACACGAAGGTCCCCTGAGCTGCCTCGCCCAGGAGACGCTCACCGAAGCGGCGGATAGTGAGCTGGAACAGCTCCTCGTCGGAGGACTGCTCAAGTGAGGTGCCCTTGCTTCCCTGCGGGTCACGCATGGGGTTGGCATGTGCCTTGGGCAGACCGAGTTCGGCGCTCAGAGCATCCGCGAGGGTGGTCTTGCCGTTGCCGTAGGCGCCGATGAGGGCAAGTCGCACTGTCATGTGAACTCCCAATGGCGTGAGGGGCGGTTACGTGGTGCCGGTCAGGCACTCACGAGCTCGGAGCGAACGTGGTCAGCCACGTCGCGCACGGTGCCGAGCTCATGGAGCTGCGCAGTGTCCAGCTCTAAGCCGTACTCGTTCTTGAGCCGGAGGGAGAGTTCGATGATCACCAGGGAATCGACGCCCATGGCCTCGAAGTCGCCGTCCAAGGTCACGTCCCCGGCGTCGATGACATCGACGTTGGTGAGGAAGTCCGTGATGAGTTCGACGATGGAATCAGTTGAAATATCGGGGGTAAGCACGGTATTTCCTCCCGGCGCGTGCTCGGATGTGGGCTTGGAAGGGGGGCTCAGGTGGTGCGGCAGGTCACCGAGACCGGCTCGAGGGTCGGCCACCGCAGCGCGGAAGCCCCCCAGGTGAAGCCGCCGCCGAAGGCGGTCAGGACGACGCGGTCGCCGGCGGTGAAGGCGGCGTCGTGCGCGAAGCGGGCCAAGGCCAGCGGTATCGATGCCGCGGAGGTGTTGCCGACCCGATCAAGATCAATGACGACCTTCTCGCGGTCCAGTTGCAGCCGGTCGGCTACCGCGTTGAGGATCCTGCGGTTGGCTTGATGGCCCACAAACCAGTTCACGCTCTCGACAGACCAGGCCAGATCCTGCAAGAGCGCCTGAGTGGATGCGGTCATCCGCTCGACCGCCGCCGGATAGACGGCACCGCCGTTCATCGTGAAGTAGCGGCCCTGCCAGCGGTCGGGCTCCGTGGCGGTGCGCTGCCGAGCACCGCCGGCCGGCAGGAGGATGTCGTCCTTGCCGGCCCCGTCGCTGCCCAAGTGGAAGCCGAGGAGAGCACCGGGCTCGTCCGGCTCTCCGGCGCGCAGTACCACCGCGCCCGCCCCGTCGCCGAAGATGACCGCGGTGGTGCGGTCTTCCGGGCTCAAGATGCGCGAGTATGTCTCGGCGCCGATGACCAGCACCTGACGGGCCGCGCCAGAGATGATGTGGGCTGCAGCCACTGACAGGCCGTAGACGAAGCCGGAGCACACCGCGGCAAGGTCGAAGGCCGGCACCCCGGACAGACCCAGCCGGGTGGCCACGTCCGGGGCCGTGGCCGGGCAGGGGTGATCCGGTGTGGTGGTGCACAGCACCACCAGATCGACGCTATCCGTCTGGGCCGACTTCAAGGCAGCCTGCCCCGCTTCGACCGCCAGGTCGCTGGTGGCCACACCTTCCCCGACCCAGCGGCGTTCCTGAATGCCGGTGCGGGCGCGGATCCACTGGTCACTGGTGTCATACTGCTGCGCCAGGTCGTCGTTGGTCACAACCCGCGGGGGCAACGCAGTGCCCAGCCCGCAGAGGACTGCTGCCGCAGTCACGAGGCCACCGCCGGCGCGGCACGGTCGGTCTCGGAGGTGGTGTCGAGCTGCGCGTAGTCCGCTTCCGCCCGCCGGATCGCCTCCTTGACGGACAGCGCCGGGGTGAACCCGAAGATGTCGGTGATCTTCCGCAGGCGTTCCTCGACCGTGCCGCCCACCACGTGCACCGGCATGCCCATCTCCTTGAGCTCACGTAACAGCTTCTCGTCCGCGAGCTGCCGGAACCGTTCGTTGACCGGCCGGTGGCCGTCCAGCACCAGCGGGAACTCGATGGGCAGGTGCACGAACGCGTCGTAGGAGGCCTTGGCGTGCTGCTTCGCCGGGATGCCCATCTGCTCCATGACATCTGCATAGAAGGAGAGCTCGTCGGTCATCTCCACCGACTCCAGGTCCACCGACTCGTTCGGGTTGATCCCGAGGAGGACCCGAACGGTGCCGTAGCACCATTCGTGCAGCGAGGAGCCGTCGGAGATGAACCCGTCGGCCAGATGGCTCTCGTTCACCGCGCGTTCCTGGTTGCGGCGCATGATGAGCATGATGATCTCGGCGGCGGTGCACTCCTCCAGAGTCTTGCCGGGCACCGAGATCGGCAGCAGCTCGCGCATGGTCTTCGCCGAGCTACGCGGGATCCCGGTCAGGTGGGCCACGGCCATCGTCGTGAGGGTCTTGCCCACCGAATACGTGCCAGAGATGGCGAGTCGCATAGGTGTCCTTGGGATCTAGTGACGAATGAGGGAACGTTCCAGCAGCCTGTGGGCGACGGCGCAGCGCACCGTCAAGTCGCCCACAGCGGAGACCACGTCGGCGGTACGCCAGGTCTCCCCCGCTGCTGTGGGCAGCGCCTTGGCTGCTTGTAGGGACGTCGTGATCGGTTCGCTGCCGTGCCAGGGGCGGGAGGCGCCGGCACGCGTGATGTGTGTGCTGCGCATCCACAACGTGTTGCTCTGCGCACGGGTCAGGCCGTCCAGTTCGTACAGGAGCACCTGGCCCAGCTGCAGGGCGGCGACGAACGCGTCGATCATCGAGATCGACTCGAGCAACTCGCCGTCCAGCCCGGCCCCGCGCGCCGGCCACTGTTCGAACCGGCGGGGGCGCAGCAGGGCCGCAAAAAGGCGCGTGACCCGGGGCCACGCGCGTTAAAAAGCACACTTAACTCCGCCGCAGGGATTGCGGCGGAGATAAAAAAGGACCCTGCAGTATTCGCAATCAGCTGTGGGAGGTCGCCCGCAGAAGCAGGTCGCGCAGCTCGCCCTGGGCGTTCTGATCGAGGCTCTGCAGGGGCGAGTCGGCATTGAGGTGCTTGAGGAGCTCCCTCCTGATCGAGGTGCCCTTCGCCGTCAGGTGGAGCTCCTTGGAGCGGCGATCGGTCGGGTGCGGCTTGCGCTCGAGCAGCCCCATGGCCTCCAGCCGGTCGGCCACGAAGGTGATGTTGGACGCCTCGCAGCACATCCGTTTCGCCAGGGCGCGCAGAGTGGTCGGCTCGGTCAGCTCGCGCAGGGCCACCGCCTGTGTCTCGGTCAGGTCCAGCTTCTCGGCCGCTCGCCGGACGTGACGGTTGATGGTCTGCGACAGCTCGTTCACCAAGCTGCAGACCTCGCGGTCGGTGGACGTCGCCATCCGTGCTGTGTCGCGCGTCATGCGGCAACCCTACGGAACCTTCTAGCTCATTGCAATGCTAGCTAGAAATACACTAGCTGATCCGTTTCGGCGCCTGGGTGCGCCATCCCACGCGACCCGGTCCCCCTCCTCTGTCACGCCAAAGGTGCAGGTCAGGGCTGGGGGTGCGTGCCGGCCAGCGGTGCGCCCGGGGCAGTTCGCCTTTCGCCTGCCGGCCGGCGGCGGCGCGCCTGAGGCAGGACGGTTGCGCACATGCTTCTAGTTCGGAATATTTGAACTGCTACGCTCTGCGGGCTGCACGGAGCACGACCGTGCTCGTGAACGTCATGCCCATGCCTTCTCTGAGCCTCGTTACCCACCCTCACCAAAACGGGACAGTCATGCATTCAAGCTCCCCACGCCACCCGGGCCTGGTCCTCACAGCGCTCGCCCTGGCACAGCTGACCATCGGCATCGACTACAACATCGTCTTCGTCGCCCTGCCGGACATCGGCACCGGCGTAGGGTTCTCCGACCAGCAACTGCAGTGGGTCGTCAGCGCCTACGCCGTAGTCTTCGGCGGATTCCTGCTCTTCGGCGGGCGCGCCGCCGATCTGGCAGGCCGCCGCCGCGTGTTCACTATCGGCCTGTCCCTGTATGCGATCGCCTCGCTGATCGGAGGACTGGCTAGCGCACCCGGCCCGCTCATCGCCGCCCGGGCCCTGCAGGGACTGGGCGGCGCCTTTCTCGCCCCCGCCACCCTGTCGCTGGTGACCACCACCTTCGCCGAAGGCCGCGAGCGCAACCGCGCGCTGGGCATCTGGGGGGCCGCGGGCAGCAGCGGCATGGTTCTCGGCTCCCTCCTGGGCGGCGTGCTCACCCAGGCCTTCGGCTGGTCCTCGGTGTTCTTCGTCAACGTGCCTCTCGCCGCCGCCATCGCGCTGCTCGGCTTGCGCGTGCTCCCCGCCGACCCGCCGGCCGACACGAGCCGCTCGTTCGACGTGCCCGGCAGTCTCACCGTCACCGCCGGCGCCACACTGCTGGTCTTCGCCATCGTCGAAGGCCCCGAACTCGGTTGGCTCGCGCCGGTCACCCTGGCCGCCTTCGTGGCGGCCGTGGTCCTGCTCGGCGCCTTCGCCCTCATCGAAAAGCGCAGCTCGGACCCCCTGGTTCCGCTGGCGGTCTTCACCCAGCGCAACCTCAACATCGGTACCGCGATCACGTTCCTGTTCATGGCCACCTTCGGCGCACTGGCCTACTTCCTGACCATGGACCTGCAGCAGGTCCACGGATACGACGCACTGACCACTGGTTTCGCGTTCATCCTGCCCTGTGCCTGCGTGCTGATCGGCACGATGATCGGCGGACGCATGTCCACGGCGTTCGGCGTGCGCGTCACCTTGCTCACCGGCCTGGTCACCGGGGCCATCGGCACCGCCGCCTTCGCCGCCTCCCTGGACGCCCAGGGCAGCTACTGGCTGATGAGCCCGGGCATCGTGGTCTTCAGCCTCGCCCAGGGCGTCGTCTTCACCGCCATGTTCTCCGCTGCCACCGCCGGGGTGCGTGAACAGTTCCAGGGCCTGGCCTCCGGCATCGCCAACAGCGGACAGCAGATCGGCGCCGCGGTCGGCCTGGCCGTGCTCGTGGCCATCACCAACTCGGTCAGCGGCAGCCACCCCACCCCCGCCCGGCTCTCAGCCGGTCTGCAGGCGGCCGTCTTCACCGCAGCCGTAGTCATCCTGCTCGCTACCGGTGCCGCCCTCGGCCTCAAGAAGCAGGCAACAGCCAGCGCCGGCTCCCCCGGCGAACAAAACCCCGCCGAGCCGGCGCCCCGGACGCACGACGCGCTCGCCTGACACGCACCAACCCAAAGGAGGCACCTCCATGGCGGCACCACTCGGTGTGGGCATCATCGGACTCAGCGCCGACGGCGGCTGGGGAGCCAGGGCCCACCTGCCCGCCCTGCAGTCCTTGGACGGATTCGTCGTCCGCGGCCTCTCCGCCAGCAGCAAGGAGGCGGCACAACGGGCACAACGACAGTTCGGCATCGATCTCGCCGTCGACGATCCACACGAACTCGCCCATCACCCGGACATCGACCTGGTCGCCATCTGCGTGCGCGTGCCCCAACATGCCGAACTCGTCCGGGCCTGCACCGAAGCGGGCAAGACCGTCTACTGTGAGTGGCCGCTCGCCCGGACCCTGGCCGAGGCCCAGGAACTCGCCGCCCTCGCCTCCGGGGCCGGCCTGCACACCGCCGTCGGGCTCCAAGCCCGCAGCACCCCCACCGTGCGCTATCTGCGCGACCTGATCGCCGAGGGCTACATCGGCGACGTGCTCTCGACCACGCTCGTCGGCTCCGGCGGCGGCTGGGCCGATACGTGTACCGTCCGGTCGAGTTACACCTTCGACCGAGCCAGCGGGGCGTCGATGCTGACCGTCCCCCTCGGGCACACCCTCGACGCGCTCACCTACGTCCTCGGGCCCATACACGACGTCTCAGCCACCGCCGGTATCAGACGCCCCTACGGCACCAACACCGAGACCGGCGAACAGGTCATCAAGACCGCCCACGACCAGATCGCCGTACACGGCACCCTGGACAGCGGCGCGATCTACGCAGCCCACTACCGGGGCGGCCTTTCGGCCGGCACCAACTTCCTCTGGGAGGTCAACGGCACCGCCGCAGACATCGTCCTACGCGGACCCACAGGGCACCTCCAGTTCGGGCAGGCGCGCATCTTCGGGGCACAGCACGGCGCCGACCTCGAACCGATGCCCGTGCCCACGACGTATCTGCGCACGCCGGACCCTCTCGCAGACAGCGGCGCCTCCACCGTGGCGCACGCCTACGCCCACCTGCTGCAAGACATCGAGGAGGGCACCCACACCGTCCCGGACTTCGAGCACGCCGTCGCACACCACCAAACTCTCGAGGCCATCGAGGCGTCTGCATTGCATGGTTCCCGGAGCGTCCTGTGAACCGAGTGCCCGCCCGGGCCCGAACCGGGCCGAACCTGACGGTCAGCCCGCAGAAAAGCCAAACACAGTGAAAGAACCGAGTCAGTGCCCCTCTGTCCACCAACCATCTGGGGCCCGGCTTACTTCAACGAACCACACCCGTACGCCGGGCCCCCCGGAGACACGCCACGGCTGCGACGGGCCGCTGGACCACCCCAGGGCACACCCCGCCCGCGCGGCCGCAGAAGCGGTCTATCCGTCACCGGCCACCATCTCCACCGCGACCGGCCCCGGCGCGGCGAGATGCGCCTCGTTGATCGGTTTCACGGATCACCAGACGGCCCGGTGGGTGCGGCGGTCCGCTCCACGACGATGGATCACCCGGACGGGCGGCAGGCGCTCACCGCACGACCGTTACGCCGGGCTGCCGGGCAGGGACCACACATCCGGCCCGCCACCGCCCCACTCGACCTGCGGACCCTGCAGATCGACCTGGTCCGGGCCGGCGCCGGCCCGGCGCAAAAACTCCAGCACATCGGCCGGCCGGTAGGCGACACCCAGAAGGGTGCCGTCGACGCGGACGCGCCGCCCGCCGGACGACGCCGGCAACCGCACGACCCCCCAGGGCGACGGAGCACCCATCACCCCACCCTGCGACCCCCGCCGCGACCGTGCACCCGGAGCCCGGCCGGGCGGCGTACGAAGGCGCCGGGCCGCGCTGCCGCCGTACGGCCTACCGCCCCGGGCGGGAAGCACCCCGCCGCGAGGGACTGGGGCAGGACGGGCGCGTCCCGGCCGCCGGTGCCCCAGCGCACACCCCGAGAAGGCTCGGGCACCGGCCACCGCGCCGACGTCAATAGCCGTGACCGCCGAGGACGCCGGCGAACTGACGGTGCTCAAGCAGCCGCCGGCATACGACTCCCAAGGCCCGCAGCGGCGTCCCGGTCTCCCCGTAGCACTTCCCCGCCACCTCCCGCGCCACCCTGGCCGCCAGCTCACCGGTGACACGCAGCACCCGCCCCCACCGGTCCCGGCCGTCCAGCCGGCCCGCGTGCTCGGCCAGCGCACAGCGCAATCCGCTCGGCACGGCCCCGCTCGGTGCCCTCCTGGTCAGGCACGCCCCGGACGCATCCAAGGGCCTGCCGGGCCAGCAGCCCGGTCACTCCGCGGCCCCGTGTGCGCACAGCACCACGTCGTTGGCCCCCTCCCCTACCCGGGCCGACGTGGACGCCTGCTGGCAGACGGCGGCCGCGAGCAACACGTCGGCCAAGAGCCGGCCCGGCTCCGCCAACGTCAACGCCCACTCCTCGGCAGGCACCGTACGGCCGGCCTTCTCCACGTAGCCGATCATCAACGTGCCCCAGCTCAGGCAGAACTCCCACCCCGACTCCGGCGCCCGCCCCCGGCCCTGCCCCCCACCTGTCACGCCCCACACCGCACACCGCCCACCGCGGACCAGGCAGACCGACCAGGGCGGCGGGTCAGCGAAGTGGCAGCAACATGGCGTGGAAGACAGGCGCGTCGGACAGACGGGGCCGGAGGCCGCCGAGCACCCGCCAGCCCCATGACCCCTACAGCGCACGGACCTTGGGATGCCTCTGGTCGACGAGCAGCCTGGCGCGCTCTTCGGTCCGGCCTTCGAGCAGCGCGTCGTACAGCTGCTTGAAGACACCGGTCATGCGCCACGGGACACCGACCATCAACTCACTGAGCGCATACGTGCGCCCGCCCGTCTCCTCGACGGTGTTGGGATCGACGCCGGCCAGCAGACCGCCCCACCACGGGGCGCCGACCGCCAGCAGGGCTCCGCAGGCGTACCCGACGGCCTGGTCACCGTCGTAACCGACCACACACATCCAGCCGGGCCTCGGGCCCCAGACGCCAAGGCCCTGGGCGAAGCGGCCGACGGCCGCCAACGGAACGGTCTTCGCCGCCTCGGTGCACACCTCACGGCAGACCACCAACAGCACCGGGCACAGCACGGCGACATGACAGTGGTCATAGCGCCGTAGGCCACGCCGGCGGCCACGAACGACTCCAAAAACGGTGCCCTATGCGATGAAGCGGAGTAGCACTACAGCACGGGGCAGGAACGTGGAGTGGGATCGTTGCGGACGGACTGCGGGAAATCACGAAGCCGCTGCTCCCGCCACCGAGAGCGCGACCGCAAGGCGGCGGGACCTCGGATACACCTGATGAGACGCTGTTCGCCGCCATCATCTATGTGCTGGTCACCGGATGCGCCTGGCGGCACCTGCCGCCCTGCTTCGCAATCTCGAAGTCGACCGCTCATCGGCGGTTCCTGACCTGGTCCAGAGCCGGCGTCCGGAGCCGGCTGCACAAGGCCGTACTCCACCCACTCGATGACGCCGGCCCCATCGACATCACCCGCGTGGTACTCGACACACCGCCCACATCCGCGCCAAAAAAAGGGGGGCGAACACACAGACCCGAGCCCCGTGGACCGGCGCAAACCGGGTACCAAGATGCACCACCTGCCGGACGCAAACACACTGCCCCCGGCCGCCGGGACCTGTCCGGCGAACATCCACGACAGCAACGGACTGAAACCGACGGCGGCGCGACCCCACACGCAACACGACCCGCACCGCGGCCGCTACTTCAAGCCCCAACGCCTCCCTGCGGACAAGGCATACGACATCCCCACCCTGCGGCGATGGCTCTGGGGCAAACACATCGGCGTCCGTGACGCACGCAAGGGCATCGAACCCAGCAAACGACTCGGGCAGCGCAGGCGAGTGATCGAGCCGACCCTGTCACGGCTGACCGGCTACCGCCGCCTCAGCCCCCGCCACAAACACCACCCCTCCAACTACCCGGCCTTCCTCGGACTGGCAGCCACCCTGTGCTGCTACAAACAACTACTCCGCCTCACCACATAGGACACCGTCTTACCGCCGCCCGTGGAGGCGTTGACCAGGATGTGCGGGGACTCCGCGTCCAGGTCGACGGTGACGATCCGCCCGGCGGCTTCGCGGAGGATGACTTCGGCAAAAGCGCCGCGGCCGTCGCTCTTGGGCAGGGCGGCGGCGAGACGCCGGACGTCGGCGGCGACCGCGCGGGCGTGCCCGGTCAGATGGAGGGCGCTCTGCTCGTAGTCGCCCGGCGCGAGGTCCGGGTCCTTCCACGCGAGGACGGCGGTGACGAGGGCCCCGTACGGGGCGCGGTCCAGGGGGAGGACGGCCTCGATCAGGCCCTGGGGTCGTAGAGCACGGTGTGGGTGTCGCTCACCGGGCGCCCGCCGCGCCGTCGTCCTGGTCACGGTCGCCGGTGCCGGCGTCCGGGACCTGGACGGCGAGGATGCGGGCGCAGCCGCGATCGGCGCGGGCGAACAGCGCCGGGGAGGGCCGGCCGAAGGCGGACGGCTGGACCAGGAGCCGACAGCGGAGGACGCTGAAAGCGCACCGTCCGCACCGCACCACCAGGAGGCCGCCATGGGCTGGGTGGACCCGCAATACGCGCGCCTGCTGCGCGAGGACGGCCGCTACGGCCGCTTGATCGATATGACGCTCCAGCTTCTCCGCGAGCGCGAACGCCAGCACGAGGGCCAGGAGGACACCGTGCCCGGGTGCGGCTCGTGCCAGGACGGGCAGATCACCGTACGGGCCGCCGACGGCACCGAGACCACCGTGCAGTGCCAGCGCTGCGACGGCACCGGCACCGTCCCGGAGCCGCCCGACGACCCGCGCGACGGCGCGGCCGGCAGCTACGGACCCGACCTCGACTGACCGCAGCCCCCAGGCCGACGATGAGGCCCCTCCCAGCGGCCCGCATCGTCGGGCGCCCGTACGCCGTACATCCGCCCGTTCCGAAGGACCCGAGCTCCGTCGTCAAAGGGACGCCCCGCTTGGGTCAGAGGCCCCGGTCAATGAGGATGTCGGCGACGCCGCAGCGCTGGAGCGTTCCCGGCGCAGAATTGCGAACGCGTTCGGCAGCAGCTCGGTCTCCCCAATGACCCTCGTGCTCCGCAACCCCACCGCGGCCGGGCCGGGTGGAGCCAGCCGGGGTGGTGCGCGGTCAATCAGCTCCAGCGCTGGTGCTTGATGCCGCCGTCGAAGCCGGCGTACACCTCCTCGCTGTTGACACCAATGGTCTTGCCGGTGACCTTGTTGGTGAGACGCCAGCCCAGCGAATCCTTGATCTCGCGCCACTTCTGGTTGTTACCGCCGTTGCACGAGTGGGTGTAGACGGTGCCGTTCTTCCTGCTGTCCAAGCACCACCCGTCGGTCGAGTTCTTGAGGATGAAGGTCCCGTCGGCCTGCTTCGTCTCCCGCCAGTTGGTGATCCGCAGGTTGCACTTGTCTGTGCTGACCGTGTCGTGGATGGACGACAGGCAGTAGCCCGTGGCCTTGTTCTTCCACTGAACGGTCTTGGTGGCAGCGAAGGCTTGCCCCGAGCCTCCGACGACAAATGCCGGGGCGAGAACGGCCGCGGCCGCAACCGCACCTATCAGACGCTTCATAAAAGTGCTCCTCCTGGGTCTCTGGGCGACCCCGGCCGGCAGCGGCTGCTTCTCGGCGGATACACGGCGACGGGTACCCGCCCCCCAGAGGACGCAGGCGCCGCCGCGCCCGTGCATGCTCAGACACCGACTGCGTCAGAAGTCGCCGGTCGACGTTGGAAGTTCGAAAAGGCCCCGTTCGCCGCTACACCCGCACCGCGAGCGCTCACCTGTTGACGTGTCCGCCCACTGCCGCGGTGACCGTGGTCTATAGCGGTAATGACAGCCTTAATGCCCACAAAGGCGCATCAAGACCATCGTCAGACTACCTTGCCATGATCATGCCGGGAAAGCGCAGGCCAAGTACCTGACCGATCTGTCAGTGCTCGCTCGCATCATGAACGGCGTGAGCGAGCAGATCGAGGAACCCGAGCAGGTCCCGCCGTGGCGGCCCGAGAACGGGCCCAGCCACGGGTGCGGTGCCGGCCGGCCGGCGACCGGCCGGCCCTGTACGTCTACGGCAGCGGCACCCGGAAGTACGCGCCCGTCATGGCGCGCCTGGACCACGCCAACGACCGCACCGAATACCAGGTCGCCCTCCAGACCAGCCGGGACCGCGGCACCGTGCACCGGGCGTACTGGTGGCCCCGGCCCGGCCTGCGCCCAGCTCACAGCAGCACCTGCGAGCCCACCGACCGCGAGCCCATCCCGACGACCACGCCCGGCTGACCTGCCGGCAACCGAGCAACGGAGCACTGGCCGTGCATGGCGGGCCGGGCGGCGGGACAGGAGCGGTCCGCCTTGTTCCCGGGGAAGATGAACGAGGTACGGCGGGCCCGGGCCGGCGGCGGCCAGACGCCGGTGACGAACCGGCCCAGCCCGCCCCGGATCCTGTCTCAGCGTTCTCGGTACCGGCCCAGGGGCCTGGGCCGGTACGGGACACTAGTGCGGTGACCACCACCCCCGCACCCCGGGCCCTCGGCCGGGGCGTTGCTCAGCTCATCCCCCAGCCCGGCGACGTCTCCGCGGCCGGCCGCGCCACCGCCTCCCTGGCCGCCCTGCGCACCGTTCCCGTCCACGCCGGCGTCCTCGAAGCCGCCGTCGCCCTCCTCGAAGACCTCCAGGACCCGGCACGCGGCGCGGACGACGCCACGGTGGCAGCCGCGGCCGCCACCGTCACCCTGCTGCGCCAGGCCCTGCACCCCGACACCTGACCGGTCAGGCAGCCACTGCGGCATGGGCCTGCCCTGCGCGGCACGGACCGGCGCCAGGCACCGCAGGCAGAGCGGATTCTCTGGGGTAAGTGGTGTGGCGAGAGGCGGGCTTCGAGAACTCAGTGCAGCTCAGCGCCAGTGTGGCCGACGCTACCGGACACAACAGGTGTGGCGCCATCGCCGCCCCACCCCGCACCGCACCCGATGCGCGGACCCCCGAACCGGCGGCAGAGGGTGCGGCCGGGCCGGCATCTGAAGATCCCGCCCCCAGCGTCGCCGGCGGGCGGCTGGATGGTTGACCAGGGTGAGGCGCGGAAGGGGGATGTCGCAGCCCGCCGCGAGTGCCTCGGCCACCGGGTCTCCTCCACCCACCTCCGACCGTGGCCCCCCTTGGTTTCAGGCCAGTGGCGGGAGTGGTTTTCCGGTACGGGGGTGAAAGGTGCGCCGCCGATCGCGGCTGACCGGCGGCCACGTGAGTGACCTGGTGTCCTGGGCCTGCGGCGCTGTGCTCGCAGCACGCCCCGACCCGCTTCGACTCATTGTCTGTAAACGAGCGATTACTCTCCGAGGTCGTCAGGGGAGGATAGCGGCGCCGCTGCGGTTCGCGTTGCGGCCCGGACGAGGGAGGACCGCGTGGCAGCAAGGCTCTACACCCAGAACGAGCGCATCGAGAACCTGCGGGCGCAATTGCAGGGAGCACCGGCAGGGGCACGCGCACAGCGGCGTGCGCAGGCTCCGGTGGAAAGCGGGCTGCTGTACGGCGTGCTGTTGCGGGCCGCAGCCCGGCTGGACGCGGGGTTCGAGCTGACGCCGCTGGAGCGGGACCTGCTGACCCCCCTGGAGAGCCTGCTGTCCCGGGAGGAGGTCCGCGAGATCGGGCGGGTCTACGCGGAGGCCAGTGAGCACAAGACGGCTGCTCTTCCGCAGGCAGTCGTGGGGCGTGCGCTGCAGGAGGGATACACGAGCGAGGACCTGCTGCGGGACGTGAAGGCCATGCCGGCGGTGACGCAGCCCAATGTGTCCGTCATCGACGTGGACGCGCTGGAGAAGGGAACGGAGTGGGACACCGAGGAGTTCCGCCAGGGGTGCGCCGACTACGGGTTCGGCGTGACGCTTGTGGGCTCGTCCGCGCCGCGGCCCGCACCGGACGCGTTGCTGGGGGTGGCTGACATCGGCCTCACGCTGGATCACTTCCGGTGTGTCGACGACACCGACGAAAGCACCAGGGACGAGATCTACTGGGCGCTGAGCAGTTCCAGCGACACCGGCGCGAACACCGCCCGGAAGACACGTGAATACGGCGAGATCGTGAAGGGCAGCGTACGGGACTTCGACGCGGGCACGGTGCTGTTCTCCGGCACGCTGCGCAAGTCGGTGGCCGTGCACATCGCCTGCTGGGAGGCCGACGACAGTTCCAGCGAGTTCTACGACGAACTCATCCGCAGGACCCACCTGATCTCCGAGGAGCTGTGGAAGTTCGCCGAGATCATCGAGTTCTTCCCGGTGGGCCACTACGAGAACATGACCGAGTGGATCAAACTCGGGTCGTTCATCGCCCGGCTGATCGCCGAACTCATCGAGTGGTTCCGCAACGACGACGACCTGGTCCAAGAGCGCACCATCATCTTCGAGCGGCCGGCTCTCGAGGCGCTGGCCGCCAAACCGGAGAAGATGGACTGGTGGTGGTTCGTCGGCGACGGCGGGCAGTTCAAGCTGTACATCAAGATCACCCATGAGACGGGCAGGTTGATGTACATCACCTGTCACAACGACGAGCAGTGGCGCAAAAGCACGCTCTTTCCCTCGGGCACCACGCAGCTGACCCCGGCCGTGGCGGCCCAGCCCGGGCAGTACTCCAAGATGTACTGCGTCCTGCGCACCAACGACAGTTCCGATCTGAAGATCAGCCGCTTCAACGGGCTTTACTGGAACGCATTCAGCAAGCTCGCCGCCACCAGTCCCTCGACCCCGGCGCTGGCCGTCCACGACGGGAAGTTCTACCTGGTCGCCCGCTCCGCCGCGGGGCAGCTGCACTGGGCTCGCGAGGACGACTCCGGGTGGGGCACGTTCCAGCCGCTGCCCTCCGGCTCGACCGCCGTCGCCCCCGCCCTGGCCTCCCACGACGGCAAGCTGTACTGCGTGGTGCGCGGCAACAGCGGCCACGAGCTGTACTGGGCCACCTTCGACGGCACCCGCTGGAGCGGGTTCCAGGAGTTCCCCTCCGGCTCGACCGCCGTCGCCCCCGCCCTGGCCTCCCACGACGGCAAGCTCTTTTGCGTGGTGCGCGGCGACGGCAACCACAACCTGCACTGGGCCACCTTCGACGGCACCCGCTGGAGCAGGTTCAGCCAGTTCCCCTCCGGCTACACCCCGCTGGCCCCCGCACTCGCCCCGTACAACGGCAAGCTGTACTGCGTGGTGCGCGGCAGCAGCGGCCACGAGCTGTACTGGGCCACCTTCGGCGGTTCCACCTGGAGCGCATTCAACAAGATCGACGGAGCGACCAGCCCCACCACTCCCGCCCTGACCTCCTACAACACCTATCTGTGGTGCGTCTACCGCGGCTGACGCACCACCTGCCCGGGTCATGACCTGGACGGAGGGTTCGATGACGGATCCCAGTGAACTACCCCGGCGTCTACATCGAGGAGAACGTCTCGTGAGCCTTTCGGTGTCCTCTGGCCCGACTGCCGTGCCGCTGTTCATCGCCGACTTCGGTACGGGGTTCGAGGGTGTGGTGCGCGTCGACAGCTGGCAAACCCTGCCCCGTGCTGCCGGTGAGGGCGCGGCCTCCGCGGTAACCGGCGCGGCGCTACGCAGCTAATTCGAAAACGGGGGTGGCTTCTGCTGCCTGGCCAACACGGCCGGCACGTCCCTGCAGGAGGTGTTGGCCTCTATCGAGTCCTTCGACGAGGTGACGATCCTGGCGCCGCTCGGCCTGTGGGACAGCGGCGCCGATGAGGCCGACGAGACGGCGAGGGCTGTGACCGCCTGGGCGGCGGCCCACCGGGCGATGGCCATTCTGCACGCCGGCCCGAACCACGACGCCCGGCAGGCCCATGATGCGGCCAGGGCGTTCAAACTGCACGCCGACCAGAGCGCGCACGCGGCCCTCTCCGCGGGGGCTTTGCGGGTGTGAGCGAGTAGGTTCGTTGGTCCCCGGGCTCTGCCGGTCCGTGTCCCTGACAGGCGCGGGTCGGCAGAGCCCGGCCTCGTCATGGATGTGTCAGAGGCGGTGCCTGTCCCGCGCCCTGCCTGGTCGGGTGCCCCGGCGCCCCACTTGCCTATAGAGGTGCTGCGCTTTCATCCGTACCGACCGGTGCACGTGCGTTCGGTTGTACGTCGGCACCTGCCTTTCTAAAATCGGCGGTATGGCGAAGGAAGATCTCAGTCCAGGGACACGGCAAACAATCGAAGACACGCTGGCCGCACATGACATCGTGGTCTACATGAAGGGGACAGCAAGTCTTCCTCAGGACGGCTTCTCGGCACGCATGGTCGAGGTGGTGAAGAAGACGGGCGTCGACTTTCATGTGGTCAACGTCCTCACGGACCCCGTGATCCGCCAAGGCATCAAGGACTTCTCCGACTGGCCGACGATCCCGCAGCTCTATCACAAGGGTCAGTTCATCGGCGGCTCGGACGTCGTCGCCGAGAAGTATCAATCCGGTGAGCTCCAGAAGCTGCTGTCCGAAGCCAAAGGCTGAGCCTGCGGCTTCCCCTCGCGCTTGACGACGAGAACACGGTTACGGTCCTGACCGCGGCCCTCGAAGACCCAGATCTCGTTCGCCCGCAGCTTGACCCGCACCTTCATGCCGATGAACCGGGCGGGCACCGCGTAGTCGCACTGGCGGACGGTGAACCGCCCGTTGCGGTGGGCCAGCGGCGTCAGGTTGTGGCTCTCAATCTCGTTGCCCAAACCGTGGCTCCCTATCCCGCTAACCTGCTGGCTCTAATTCACCTTGTTAGAAACACACAACCCGTTCTCACTCAAAAGCGGGGCGGCTCCCCTTCTGAGACTTGCATTGTGCGAAGTCTGCTCTCCCGCTGGATGACGAACTTTGGGATTCTTGAAGCGTCCTCATCTGCTCCGACCGATTGACGGCCCGGGTGAAGGTGAAGAGGCTCGGGTTGGCGGCACTGGCGGTTGTGCGGGACCTCCGCGATGTGCGGGCTCCGGTCTCGGCGGAGGAGCTGGAGCAGTTCGAGACCGACGCGCTGGCTGGGTTGTCAGCCTGTGCGCGCCAGATCACTCCCGCTGGTTGAGGGCCCTGGTCAACTGACGGTTGGCGTCCCGCGCCGCCTCCAGTTCAGCCTGCCGCTCCTCCAAGAGGCGGCTCAGTTCGGTGTTGCGCTGTTCGTGACGGACGACCGCAGCCTGCAACTCGGCGACGTCGTTGGCTGCGCCGAGTCCAGCCTCGTGCCAGGCCAGGCTCCCGAGTTGTCGGGAGAGGTGGTTCTCCAGTTGCTGGACGCGCGCAGCCAGTCGGGCGACGCGGGCATTGGCGTTGGCGAGGTCTGCCTGCAACGACACGGGGGTGACGGTCGGCCCGGCTGCCGGTGCGGGACGGGCGGATCGGCTTCCGGTCGTGTGCAGGATGTCCAGCAGGTCGCGGTGACGGTAGAGGAAGGTGCGGTCGACGCATGCTGCCCGGGCGATGGCCGAAGCGGTCAGCGGGGTGCCGTCGCGTACGGCGGTGGCGATGGCGTTCTGGACTCGTTGGCGGCGGCGGTCGGTGCCGGCGTGGCGGCCGTTGTTCATCGGGGTGGTCACATCAGGGTCCTTGGGGGGCGTACGTCGGGCAGGGGCTGGCGCGTGCGGGGCATGCCGAGATGGACGGTGCGGCTGCGGCGGACCAGGGCGACGGCCTGCTCGATGTGGGCGCGGTCTTCGGGGGTGAGATCGTCGAGGTCGCTCTGGACGCGGTCGATGAGGCGGCGCACCCGGCGGATCTCCTCTTCGGAGGGCATGGCCTGGGTGCGGGCCCACTCGTCGGCCTCGAAGGCGGACATGAGACGTTCGCGGCTGCGCAACAGGTCGGCGAGGTGGGCCTGGAGGTCGGGGAGGTAGGAGACGTCGGTGGAGAAGTGTTCGCAGCCCAGGCGGCGGAAGCGCAGCGGGCAGGCGTGGCCGCCGGCGGCGACGTTGCTCGGTTCGCGACAGGTGCCGTAAGCGGTGGCGACCTCGCCGATGGCGCGGCGGACGTGTTCGGAGTCCAGCAGGGTTTTGGCGGTGCGCCGGTCGAACTGCAGGGCCGTGACCCGGTCGACGGCCTCGCGGCGGCGTTCGGCGCCGACGCGGTAGTAGCCCTGGGTGGTAGTGATCAGCCGGTGGTCCATCAGCTCCTTGAGGACGTCGACCGGCACACCGGCATCGGCGTGACGCTGGGCGTAGCAGTGGCGGTAGGCGTAGGGGAAGATTCTTTTCTTGTCGAAAGGCACCAGGTGCGTGACACGGGTGTCCGCTTCGACGGTGACGAGGGGAACGGTGAAGTCGGGCAGGGAGTCCACCCAGGCGCGGTGGATGGCGCAGATGTCCTTGAAGCCCTTGGTGCCTTCGGGGTTGGTCTTCGGCCGGGGCAGCAGTTTGAGCCGGGCCGGGTCGGTGGTGGGAAAGCGTTCCCTGACCCGTTGCTGCTGGCGGCGGATCGTCGTGGCTGTCTCGCGGCCGATCGGCAGGCGGCGTCCGAGCCGGTAGGCCTTGTGGTTGTCGTAGACCAGGACGTCCGAGCCGTCCGGGTCCTGTTGGAGGCAGTCGAGGGCGAGGGTTAAGACTTCGTCGGGACGGCGGCCGGTGTCGATCAGCAGGTCGGTGGTTACGCGGGTCTCGACATTGCTCATCGCCTCCAAGCTCGGAAGATGGGTGCACAGCTGGCGCATCACCTCCTCGGGCAGACTCCGGCCAGCCTCGGTGTCCTCCGGCTCGTCCGGCATGTCTTCGGGCCAGAGCGCGAAATCCACTGGCATCCCGGCCAGCACCTGACCGGGCCCGGTCAGCCCCAGAGTGCGAAAGCGCAGCAGGACCCGGCGCACGAACCGGATGAAGGCCAGGCGCCGGGCGGCGCTGAGCTTCCCGGTTTCGGTCAGGTAGCCCATGCGGTTGCAGAAGGCGACGATGTCGCTGCGCCCCCACGCCGCCGGCACCGTTCCCCGGGCCCGGGCGCTGGAGCCGCAGGTTCTGCGACAGCAGGGCCATCGCGGAGATGACGGCGCGAGCGTGGTGGACAGCGTTCTTGTTCCGCCGTCGGGGCAGATCGTCGTAGACCCAGACCTTCATGGCCTCCCGCAGCGGCTCCTGCACCAGAGAAGTGAACGGAAGGACCCCGGGGTGGCCGAAGACGGCCATGTCCCACACGTCCTTGACCCGCTCGGCCTCCAGCGTGGTGTTCAGCCGGCGCAGCGCGGTGCGGGCGGCCCGGATCATCATGCCGTGCTCGCGGCCGTACCCGGCCGCGGCCGGATCGGTCACCTCCTCCAGCGTCTTGATCTGCTGCGCCCGCATCCGGTCGTACATCGGGCGCAGGCACTCCGGCCGGGTCTTGAACCCTTCCTGCACCCGGGCCCACAGCCCGTAGAGGATCTCGGCGACCAGCAGGTCCGGCAGGCCGCGCAGGCTGACCTCGCGGGTGGTGCAGATCGCCTTGTCCGTGCGCCGCCAGCGCGCCTCCACAAAGCCAGGCCGCTCGCGCGCCCTGCGCAACCGCTGGATGTGCGCCTGGCAGTAGGGGTACTGGCGGCTGCCCCGGTCGAGGTAGCAGGCCGCCATCGTGCACGCTCCCAGCCCGGCCAGCCCGACGACCTTCGGATGGACCACAAACTTCTCCATGGCCATTCCGCCCAGTGTGACGGTGCGCTGCAGGTGGTGGGACTCGCACAGCTTGCCGGCGACGGTCACCCGGGGACGCTCACACCGCCCGACCGCACACGGATGCTGCCCGACCCCCCGGCTGACGCCCTTGGGAATCAGCAGGAACTCCTCCAAGGCCACCCCGCTTTTGCTCCAGCGCTCCATACACCCGCGGCACATCGGCAAGGTCGCCACTGTGATCGCCAAGGTGCAGTTCGGCACCGGGCAGTCCGGCAGCCCGAGCACCGGATGCTCCCGCGGGTAGGTGAGCACCCTGCGCTCCCAGTCCCACCCCAGAACGTCCAGGAAGTCGGTGTCCAGGGCGCCGAGGATCTCTGCGAACCGCTGCCGTCACCGGTCACCGCCGGGAGCTGCCGACACGCGCGGGCAGGGCACCCGTTCGACGGCGGCCCGAACACGCCGCGGATCCGGGAATTCGACCAGGCCCCGTTCGCGTTCTCCCGCCGCCGCACATGCACATGAGCGCCCGGGTAGTCACAGCCCAGCGCACGGGAATCCGGCAGCAGATTCGCATCGCTGCGCCGCAGGCCCGCCACCTGTCCGCGGCGCAACCCGACCCTGCCGACCAGCAACACGACGAGCCGGTCCCGCGCGTTGCGGCAGGCAACGAACATGGCCACCAGCTCGGCGTCTTCGGCCCGCTCCATCCGTGTCTCCGGCTCACGCAGCCAGTGCACCGGCCGCAACCGGTTGAACAGCCCCCCGTCCTCAGAAGCTGTGTCTGATCCGGACCTGCCAAACCGGCATGGATCACGTCCTCGGAGCCGCAGTGTCCCGCCAGCCGATGAGTAGTTGACTGCCGGTTCCTCCGCCGACTCGGCCAGTAGCTCCGACTGGCTGCCGTCAGTGGCCGAATGGCGCCACACTGTGAGGCATGGCTTTGTGAGGCCTTGCCGCAGGGGGATGGACTTATGCAGGACGAGTCTTCGACGAGAAGCCGACCAGCGGATCAGCAGGCGGACGGTGTGATGGAAGTGCTGCTGGTCGTCGCGCCCGATCCCGATCTGGATCCGGAGGCGGGGGAACGGGTGACCCGCCGTCTGAAGGCCGAGATTGCCGATCTGGACGTCGAATCGGTTCGTTTTGGACCCAGTGCCTCAGCTCCTGACGCTGCAAAGGGCACCGATGCCGTCACTCTCGGAGCCGTCGTCGTGGCGCTGAGCGCGTCCGGCGGCGTGTTCACGGCGCTGATCGAGACCGTACGCGACTGGCTGGTCAGGTCCTCCGCGCGGCATCGTGTCTCGCTGACCATCGACGGCGACACGATCGAACTGGAGCGGGCCTCCGACGCCGAGCGGCGTGACCTGATCGACGCGTACATCCATCGCCACACAAGCAGCTAGCCATGGGCCGCCGACTGGCGATGCTCATCGCCACCTACGAGTACCAGGACAGCGCTCTGCGGCAGTTGACCGCTCCGGCACACGACGCGGAGGCGTTCGCCACGGTGCTGCGAGACCCGGCCATCGCCGGGTTCGAGGTCACCACCCTGGTCAACCAGCCGCATCACCTCGTCGGCGAGGCCATCGGCGACTTCTACCGCGACCGGCGCCGCGACGATCTCACCCTGCTGTACTTCACGGGCCATGGTCTGAAGGACGATGACGGTCGGCTGTACCTGGCGATGGCCAACACCCGCCGGGACGGTCTGCTGTTCACTGCGCTGTCCGCCGAGCAGATCGACCAGGCCATGGAGGGGTGCGCCTCACGTCAGAAGGTACTCATCCTCGACTGCTGCTACAGCGGGGCGTTCCCGGCCGGCCGGATCTCCAAGGGCGACACGGCTGTCCACGCGCTGGAGCGCTTCCACGGCCGCGGCCGTACCGTGCTGACCGCGTCCGACGCGACCCAATACTCGTTCGAAGGGAACCAGGCGCACGGTCAGGCGGTGCAGTCGGTATTCACCCGCTACCTGGTCCAGGGCCTGCGCGACGGCAGCGCGGACCTCGACGGCGACGGCGACATCACCCTCGACGAGCTGTACGGCTACGTCCACGACCGGGTCGTCGACGAGATGCCGCAGCAGCGGCCCAAGAAACAGGACAACGTCGAGGGCCGCATCGTCATCGCCCGGAACATCAACTGGTCCCTGCCGGCCCACCTGCGCCATGCGCTCAGCAGCCCCATCGCCACCGACCGCCTCGGTGCCGTGGACGGGCTCGCCCACCTGCACCGGATCGGTAACGACCTCGTGCGGCGGCGCGCCATCGATGAGCTCCAGCGGCTGGTGGACGACGACAGCCGACTCGTGTCCGCCGCCGCGGCAGCCCGGCTTCAGACCATCCCTCCGCCGGCACCCGAGCCCCCGCTCGGCCCGGCCGCCGAGCCCGGACCGACCACTACGCCGGCCACGGAGCCGGCCGTTGAAGTACAGGCAAGGCCATCTAACACCGCTCCCCAGCCATCACAGTTGCAGGAACCAGGGCGTTCCGGGGACGACTTCTGGCCTCACCCGCTTATCAGGCCAACCGGACCCGACCTGCCTGCTCCCATCGGGCTCAACCCGACGACGCCCGCCCGCAGCATGGCGGCATCTGGCACCAGCCCTCACACCGCCGATCACGAGCCATCTGCGCCAGGCCCAACTCGTCGACGTCGTCGCCGGATTGCGGCCGCCGCCGCGCTGATTGCGTTCATGGCCGTGCTAGGGCTTGGGATCTTGGGGCTGCCGGTCCTCATCTTGGCGCTGATCGCCGCCGTGGTGCTGTGCGCCGAGGACCAGCGCCGCATGTGGCTCTGGGTTGTCAGCGGCGCCGGTCTGGTCACGATCCTGATTGCGGTGTTGGTGGTTTCCAGCTCTGGTCCCGCCGGAGACCACTGGTGGTGGTCACTCGTCATTGCCGCGGGCCTGGTCATGCTGGCGGTATCCGAACTCCTCCGCCGGCGCAGCCGCTGATTGGTAGAGCAGGCGTGGCCGTACGGTGGCCGCATGGGCAGTGGCAGGGCGCCCCGGCTGAGGCTGGTGGCGATCAGGGCGGACGATAGTTCGGGGCCGCGGTTGTGCCGTGGGTGCGGTGGTCCTCTGATGCCCGCGGCGAAGGCGACGGCGGCATTCTGCTCGTCCGCGTGCCGCTCGCGGCACTGGCGGCGGATGCGGCGGGCGCGGGCGAGGACCGAGGCGGTGAAGGCCAGCGTGACGGCCAACTGCCCGGAGTGCGGGGCATCCTGGACGGCCGGGGTTGAACGTCCCGTCTCGGCAACGTACTGCTCTCCCCGCTGCCGCAAACGGGCCTGGCACAAGCGGCGCATGCAACGGCGCGAGGTGTGAGACCGCGCATCTGGCGGGCATAGGGCCGCTCCACGCGCCGGGCACGTGCCCCCTGTCCGACGGCCGAAGGCCGTCGGGTGGTGCGAAATGACGGGCAGCCAGGGAAAGTTGGCGGCATGGAAGGGTGCCGCACCCGGGCCCGGAGGGTGGTGTCCGGATGTCCGAGATGATCGGCAGTGTGACCCGGGAACGCTACGACGAGCTGGTCAAGCTGGGGCGGGACTGGGTCGCCACGATGAGCGGCGCCCAGTGGCGGATCGGCGACGCGGCCACAGAGATCGAGCCGATGCGCTCGTATGGGGGTGCTAATCCCTCAAGCAAGGACGACCTGTTCACCGTCAGCGAGGCCATCCGGCTGTTCGCCGAGGACATCGGTTTGTCGTACTCCACAGTCCGCGACTACCGGTGGGTGGCCTCCCGCTGGCCGAAGGAGCGCCGACGGGCGGACGTATCGCACACGATCCACAAGATCCTGGCCAGCATCCCGGACCCTGAGGAGCGGTTCGAGACGGTGAACAACCCCCCGCCCAATCCACGCGGCGGCCCACCGCGGTGGACGCACGACAGCGCAAAACGGGTGGTGGGCTGGAAGGTCGACTCCCCGGAGAGCGTCCAGGAGAAGGTGGAGGCGATCCACGACCTGGCCACGGACGACGCGGTTGCGTCGGTGGTGACTACCGACTTCCTGCGCCGTCCCGCGGTCGCCTCGAAGGCAATGGCCGACGACACGGCCAGGCACGCAGTCAACGAAGCCCAGTTCGACCGGTTCCGCCAGCAGGCCCAGTTCGTTCACCAGGAGGCGGCCCCGCAGCTGCAACGCATGGAACACAGCGCCCAGTTCATGGACCTGGTCGCGGCCTGCGCGCAGTTCGTCTCCACGGCCGGCCGGATCGTGCCGAACCTGCGCGGCGAGCACTACGACGACGCCGAACGCGACACCATCGGACGGGGCCTGGCACGTGTGCGCGCCGCGGCCGACTGGATCGAGGGCGCTGTCACTCGGGGCGAGGTCGACCTGGATGAGCAGCTCCAGAGGCTGCTGAAGGGCTCGGGTGAGTAGGCGATGGGGCGGGGAGTCCCCGCTCACGTCCACGCCGAAGCCATCCTCAGCGCCCTGCAGGAGGCCCGCCCCGCCGGACTGACCATCACCCAGCTGATGGCCGCCACCGAACGCACCCGGGCGCAGATCCACACGGGACTTGCGCACCTGCGCCAAGTCGCGGCCGCGCGCGGTCTCCCGCCCGTGACCTGGGACAAAACGTGGGGATACCGGCTGCTGGACGACGCGCCGGAGGTCTGGATCGGCTACGAGCGGGCCTTCTTCGACACCGTGCACCACCGGGTGGAGAACTTCATCGCCGGGATCCTCCTCCCGCACCAGAAGAAGACCCCCGACGACCCCTACATCCGGACCGTCATGGCCCAGATGGGTGCGATCGAGTCCACCCTCCAGCTGCTGGCCAACCTGGAGTGAACCGGAAAGGCAGGAGGCGGGCCGCGACCGCCCCGCAGCTGGCTCCCCCTGCAGGTCGCGGCCCCACGCCGTCATGCTGCTGCCCCTCTACCGCTACCCCTCCGACACCAGCGACCTCGAATGGGCCCTGCTCGAACGCCTCCGTCCGACGCCGGCATGCCAGACCCCCAAGGGCGGCGCTCCCGAGAAGTGGCCCCGGCGACGGGTAGTCGACTCGATCCGCTACATCGTCGACAACGGGGCGAAATGGCGCGCGCTGCCCGCCGACTTCGGCATCCCCTGGCGCACCGTGTTCGGCTACTTTGCCCGCTGGGCGAAGGCCGGCGTCCTCAAGCGCATCCTCGACCAGCTCCGCCGCCGGCTGCGCCTGCGCGGCAGCCGCTGCCCCTGGCCGGTCCGCCTGATCATCGACGCCCAGTCCGTCAAGGGCGCGGAAACCGTCTCGAAGGCCACGAGGGGATGGGATCAAGGGAAGATGATCAACGGGCGGAAGCGACATCTCATCGTTGACCAGGACGGCCTCCTGGTCGACTTGCTCGTCACCCCCGCCGACGTCCAGGAGCGCACCGCCGCCCGCATCCTGCTCACCCGGCTCCATGCCGAACACCCCGAAATCGTCCTGGTCTGGGCCGACAACGCCTACGGAGGCGAGGAGTTCACCACCTGGGTCCAGGACGCCCTCGGCATCACCATCAAGGTGGTTCCCCGTCCCAAGGACGCCGACGGCTTCGTCGTGCTGCCCAAGAGGTGGGTGGTGGAGCGGTCGAATTCGTGGACGATGCGGGCCCGGCGCAACGCAAGGGATTACGAGCGACTCATGCCCCACGCCGAGGCGCACATCCAGTGGGCCTTCATCACCCTCATGTCCCGCCGTCTGGCCCGGCAGCTTCGCCGCACCGAGGCGGTCCCGGCCGCTATCGCGGCAGCCGCCTGAAGGTACCGCCGTGTCGTTCGGTTGCCCGCCCATCGACGCCCAACCGAACGCCAAGCCAGATCACGACCGGGCTTCATGACGTTGTGACCTGCTAAAAGGGGATGTGACACAGCTTCTCACCCTGCGCCTCCGCAGGGAGGTCCTGGCTGTCGGCAAGCTCATAGACCTGCCCGAGCACCGACCGCGGCGCCTCGCCCACCGACACGGCATACGACAGCAGCCCCCGCACCGCGACCAGCACCCGGTTGATCCGCCGCTTACCCCGTACCGGATCCGCCCCCGGGCCCGGCCGCACCACCGGCACCACACCGCCCCGGGGCGCCGGGGTGTACTGCAGCCACACCACGAACAGGCCGAGATCCCGCCCGGCCGCCCCCCACCCCCGGCCCGTCAACCGGCACCACCGCAGGTAGAGCGCAACACCACCGGCGTATGTCTTCGTCGTCAGCTCCGCCCGGTCCCGCCCGAACCGCAAATTGCGAAGCCACCGATCAGCAACCGGGACGACCTCCAGGTCGTCATCGAGGACCGTCCAGTACCTCTGCCCGGACGGCATCACCACGGGAAAAGCCCGCACCATCAACTCCTGCCACGAGTCGTACAACAACCCGCCGCAGAGCCACAGCCCCCGAGAACGAGTTCCAGAAACTCAACGAGCCCACCTCACCCCACGTCACACCACACCCGATCCACCCCCAGAGAAAGCGGATTCCCGCCGTAGCCGAAGCGATGGCACGGCTGATGACACCGGGCACACCTACCGACCTGGTCAGATGGGCAGGACAGCGCAGCGCTCGGACGTGGGGTGGGCGTGGTCATGACGGCCGGGTCCTCTCTCGTTCAACGCTAAAGGAACCGTTTTTCCGCTCCGATATTCCCCGCGTCGGCGATCGGCTGTCTACGAGGTGACAGGGAGCTCGTCGACGGCCAGGTCCTCGCGCACGCGCACGGGCGGCCCTTCCTCGTCGCCATGTGAGCACAACCCTCCACCCGGCTCGGGAGTCAACCCTGTTGATCAGTGTTGATCAGTGTCGTCACAGGTCCCGACCGAGAGGTACCCGATGTTTCTTCGCCGCGCCCTGACCACGGCCCTCGCCGCGGCCGTTCTTCCGGCGGCTGCCCTGGTGGCGGCCCCCGGCGCGTCCGCGGCCGGGCAGGCCGGGGAGGAACTGCCCAGCTGTTACGACGTCTCCACCGCGAACGGTGACTACGAACAGAAGACCATCAAGCTCCTCCAGACCGACGCCGACGGCCCGGTCGTCCGGGGCGGCGCCTGGCGGTCGTTCCGTGCGACGGTGACCAACATCAGCAGCACGACCCTGAAGACGCTCGACATGTCCGTCTACGCCTGGCGGCAGGTGGAGGACGAGAACCCGGTGATCGGCGGGTTCATAGCGTTCGAGTACAAGTCCAAGAAAACCGGCAAGTGGACCCCCGTGGACCGCGCGTCCTCCCGCTTCGTGACCGACGGCGTCGTGAAGTCCGGGAAGTCGGTGACCTACGACCTCCGATTGCGCGCCACGGCCGACCTGCCGGCGCACATGACCTGGGGCGACGTCAGCGTGAACGCCTCCTTCGTGGACCGCTACCGCTTCCCCGACGGCCGGGTGATCTCCTGCAGGGCAGGCGAGACGGGCCAGAACATGATCCACATCACGGACGCGGCCGCCGCCCGGCCCACCGGCCCCGCCCGCACTTCGCCGCGGACGGGCTGAGAACCTGCTTCTGAGGCCGACATGACAGCGCCCCGAATCGGGAAGTTGGTTCTCATGGCGATGTGAGGCGCAGTGGGACGTTCTGCGGGAGCGGCTGGTTGCTGCGCGGCAGCATGCTGATGAGTTGCGGCGGGCGGCGCGTGTGGTGGTCGAGGAGAACCATCGGCTGGTTGACGAGTACTGCCGGCTCAGGCGGCACCGGGCCCGCACGGTCGAGAGCTGGCGGGCCCTTGTGCGGCAACGCCGGGAGGCGGAGAAGCCGCCGAAGGAGCCCGTCGGCGGGAGGCGTAGAACCTCGCGCCGCGGGAACCCGCCGTATTGTTGGACGGTGGTTGAGTGGTGCCCGCTGGCTGACCACCGTTTGGGCAGGGCGGCTTCCTCTGTTCGGAACAGCAGCCGTGGCGCACGACGCCGCCTCCAGCACCAGGTCGACGCGGCGCCCACCGTCATCGCCGCCCTGCTCGCCGAGAACGCCGCGCTGCGCGAGCAGGCCGCGAACAGGCCGGCCGGCCTCATCCCGCTCACCCGGCCCGGCCCGGCCACGTAGGCCGACGACGGGACCCCGACGCGTCCGAAAAGCGGTACAAGCCCCGGAGCATGAGGATATGGCGCGACGGGCGATGCCGGAGCCAATGCTGAGCACAGCCGGGAGCAGCCCTGAGCTGCCCGAAGAACATGCCGCGCAGCCTGCATTCGACGGGTTCCACCGAGACAACATGAACACCGCGACGAACCGTGGCTCCCACTGGCTCTTCCCCGGCCGACGGGCAGGTCAGCCCCTGCATCCCTTCGCTTTCTCCGAGCTGATCAACGACCTCGGTTTCCCGACGACCGCGAGCCGGACCGCGGCGATCCGCCAGCAGGTGCTGGGGATGCCCGCCCCGTCGTCGCCGATGCCCCGGGCTACCACCACGTCACCACAACCCGCCTTGCCTCTGGCGCTGGTGAGACCCGGAGCCGGTACGCCTCCGGTGACCACACACGGTCACCGGCAGGGTGGGTTCCGCGGGGATCTGGCGACACTTGAATAGGCGAGCCCACCGGTAAGGCCGGTCTACTCCCCTGTCGGCAGGGCGTCGAGGGCGATTTGCCATGGAAACTCGTGGGGCCTGCCCTGCCTCGGCGGGCGCGGTACGTACATGCCCTCACCGAGCAGCACGTTCACACCTGCCGCGCGCAGGGTTGCGATGCTCCGCTCGAATGCGGGGTGGCGGGCCTGGGCAGTGTTGAAACTGGGGAGGGCGACGATCGGCTTTCCGAGTCCGATGGCCTCAGTGATCAAGCCTAGGGCAAGAGTGTCCGCAGCACCCGCCGCCCATTTGTTCAACGTGTTGAAGGTGGCGGGCGCGACGAGGATGGCGTCCGGCGCGGGCAGTTCGTCGGGCTGCGAGGGGAGCTTGAAGGAGTGACGCACCGGGTGGCCCGTGAGCTCGCGCAACTTCTCGATCTCCCCCTCAGCGTCCTCGACGGCCCACCGGTACGCGGCCGGGGTCAGGATGAGGCAGACGTCCCAGCCCGCGGCCTGGGCCGCGCAGATGCCAACGGAGACATGGCGAGCGGGCGGCGCCGCGCAGGCGACTAGATACAGAGTTCGTCGGTTCACTCGGCCAGTCCACATCGGGTCGCAAGAGCCTGCAAGCGCCTCTCTGCGCGACCCACCCCCAAGAGGCGCAGATCATCGACTAGTTGTTTGGTCCGCGGCCGGCAGAGAACTTCCTCCTTGGCCTCCCGCTCGGCTTCGAGGAGAGTGTCGACGGCCGTCTCACGGTGGCCTACCTGCTGATAGGCGCGAGCAAGGTCGACGAGGTGGTGAGCGCGCCGTTCGCGCGGCAGGGCCGCACGAGCGGCGGCGGGAATATCCGCGGCCACCGTGACCGCGTCCTCGCCTTCCGAGAGCTGCACGGATGCCGCAACGCGGTACAGGCCAACGTTTGTGGTGCCGAAGGAGGTCCACGTCCGCGCGCCGAACGTGGCCGGCGCCCCGTCGTCGCCGCCGAGTTGGGCGGCGTAGTCGTCGGCCTGGTCCAGGTGGACGAACACGGCCGTTGCGGCACGAGTATCGGGCGCGCACTGAGCGGCGCCGGCCTGGGCCATGGCGGCCTTGAGGTAGAGCGTCCCGAGGACCGCCAGGCCGTCCGGACCGGCTGTCACCAGATCGGACGTAAGGCGGCTCGCAGCAGCGACAGCAAAGGCAGTAGCGGCTGGGGCCTGGCCGTGGTGGGTCATCGCATCCGAGAGGTGGCATGCGGCGAGGCCCATCATCACGGGGTCTTCGGAGCGTTCCGCCGCGGCAACGGCACGGTTGCCGGACTGGACGGCGAGTTCCGGGGCCCCGAACTTGATCGATGCCGATTCGGCGAGATTGAGCGCCATCGTCAGTACCCGGAAGGCGCCGAGCCGGTCATCACCGTCATGCCGAGCGGCGGCACGGTTGGTGTCGATCAGGAGCTGGGGGACGGCGGTACCGAGTGAGGCGTAGCTACCTGCCTCGAAGGCGCTGCGAGCGTGTACGAGCCTGTTCCGCAACTTCTCGACAGGCAGGGGCTCGGCGTCGTCACCGTCGACGGTCCCCGTGATCACATCGTGTCGCTGCAACACGGCCCGGATGGCGTCCAGTTCGATGGCGTCAATGCGGTCACGGCCGTATGTGTCGTAGAGGAGGGCCTCTAACGGGACCTGTAGGACCGCCGTCGCACGGTGAACGATGGAGATTTTCGGGTCTGCCTGTCTTTGGCCCGCTTCGAAGTCCTGCACCCAGCGGCGGGATTGGCCCATGAGGGCGCCGAAGTTGGATTGTGTCAGGCGGCGACGCTCTCGCCAGTAGGCGACGCGGCGGCCGATTCCCTGTGTGTCCATGCGCATTCTCCGTGCCGGGCCGGGGAGAGTGCACGCGCTCCGCGTGCCTACCCTTCGTTGTACCCCATTTACTGTCCGTAGCATGACCGAGTTCAAGAACAACGGCCAAAGGTGGGCCTCACTCGTCAATCCGGACCGTGAGACGCTCGCCCGGTTGCTGCACGCCGGCACCTTCGCTACCGCCCTGGTCGCCGTCGGTGATCCATGGGACCGGGTCGGTCGGGAGTGGGAGGCGATTGTCGTTGCGCCCCTTGCGCGCGGCCTGGCAGCGCTCGACGTTATCGGCCTCCCGGCTGACGAGGGGTATCCGCTGATTGCTGATCACTCCCGGAGTGAATTGATCGCCTTGTGCCGCAGAGGAGCTGCCTCCGAGGTGTTCGCTGGTGGACCGCCGGGCGTACGGGTCCTCACCTCCGGTTCCTACCTCCTGGTACCGTCCGGGCCATGGGGCGGGTACGCCGCCGCCTGGTTGAGCCGCCCGCAGGCAGTGGGCTCGCGTTACGTTGATCCCTCCGAGCTCCGCGAGGCTCTGCTCTCCGCCGAGGCTCGGCACGCAGCGGCCCCCTCCCCCCGCTGATCTCTGTGCGCGGCCCCTCCCCCGCGGCCGGCACACTCCGAAGGCCGGGGCTTGGGCATTGCCCGGGGCCCGGTCACGCCGCAGGGCGCCCGCTCCGGGTGGATCGGGCGCTCTGCGCTGATGAGCCGAGGCCCCGGCAATTCCCGCGCCGGGGCTTCATCGGCTCACGCCATCTCGGGCGGGCGGCTTTCGACGTCGGCCTCGGCCGAGCGACCTCTCCCTCGACAGCCGCCGCCTCGGCGCGCTGCGCCTGTGCCACCTCGGACGCGTTCCTGGCCTCCTCGCTCTGGCAGGCCACCCATGCGGCGATGGCCTCGGGCCGCTGCGCGGTGGGCAGGCATCCGCGGCGCCGGACGCGGACGCGGCGCGTGTGGCGGCAGAACATCAGCCCTCCCCAGCCGGACAGCCCCCAGCGTACGAGCCAGTGAACGTCACCGTCGGGGACCCGGCGGAGGAGGGGCCGGCGACAAGACATGACCGGCACCTCCGGTCATATCTCTGTGGCGAACTGCGGCTTTGTGCCGCACTCCCCCTCCCCCACACACCTCCAAGCGCCACCTCGTCGGTCGGGTATCGCCTCACCAGCGCGCGGGGACACATGAGCTGCACGCACGCTTCGCGAGTCGGGGACACAACGAAGATGGCACCACGGGGCACGCACATCGCGTGCCCTACCCGCCCGCATCCGCTCGTACCGTCCGGCCATGGAGCACTCACCCCCCATATCGCCACCCCCAGGCGGCTACAAGCACGTCCTTGCATGCTCCCCAGCGCACGAACCCGACACCGTCCGCGTCGAGGGGCCCGCAGCAGGTACAGACAGAGAGGCGGACCGCATGCACACCGTGGTGGAACGAGAGCTGGAGCTGGGTCTGGTCCTGTCGCCGGAGCGCAGCATT
>NZ_JBIRPD010000035.1:0-64665 GCF_044332485.1 Streptomyces sp. NPDC017056
GGGACCCTGTGGGAGAGTAGGACGCCGCCGAACAAATTGTGAATGTGGGGAGCCCCGCACCGTATGGTGCGGGGCTTTCCGCATTTCCGGACCCTTTGAGGAGAAACCAAGGCAGCGGAGGGCGAGCGGCCGGCCGACTGCTGACCGTTTTTTGGGTGGTTGTCCGGCGGTATCCGGACAGGGGCCCCGCGGTGTGGCGGACTGTAGTGGCCAGGTAAGGTCAGGGGGCATCGTCGGTACGTTCCCACAGGAGGCCCCCGGGTGGAGGTCCAGGAGACGCGCGTCCAGACGGATCGTGTCCTCACCATCCCGAACATTCTGAGCATGGCTCGTCTCGTCGGCGTGCCGGTGTTCTTGTGGCTGATCCTGTGGAAGGAGTTCGGCGGCCCGGACACCAAGTACTGGGCGCTGCTCGTACTGGCGCTCAGCGGCGTCAGCGACTACCTCGACGGCAAGCTGGCCCGCCGCTGGAACCAGATCAGCAGCCTCGGCCGGATCCTCGACCCCGCCGCCGACCGGCTGTACATCCTCTCCACTCTCGTCGGCCTGACCTGGCGGGGGATCCTCCCGCTGTGGGTCACTGGTGCCTTGCTGGCGCGCGAACTCATGCTGTTGATCGCGGTCGCGGCGCTCGCCCGGCACAAGTACGGCCCTCCCCAGGTGAACTTCCTGGGGAAGGCGGCTACATTCAACTTGATGTATGCGTTCCCGTTGCTGCTGCTCAGTGACGGAGAGGGTTGGCTCCACACGCTCGCTGCTATTTTCGGATGGGCGTTCGCCGGATGGGGTACAGCGCTCTACTGGTGGGCAGGGATCCTCTATGTGGTCCAGGTCCGCCGACTCATCAAGGCGGACGCCAAGGCCGACTGAACTCGCCGCACCGGCACCCGGCGGAGACCGGGTGCTGAGAGTGGAGAACGGTAAGTCTTCCGGACGGGTGAAGTCGGCAAGACCGTCGTCTCTTTAGAGGAGGACGCTTCCGACATGAAGGCCGTTGTGATGGCCGGTGGCGAAGGCACCCGTCTTCGCCCCATGACGTCGAGTATGCCCAAGCCGCTGCTGCCGGTGGCCAACCGGCCGATCATGGAGCACGTACTGCGGCTGTTGAAGCGGCATGGGCTCAGTGAGACCGTAGTGACCGTGCAATTCCTGGCGTCACTCGTCCGGAACTACTTCGGTGACGGCGAAGAGCTCGGTATGGAGCTCACCTACGCCAATGAGGAAAAGCCGCTGGGGACGGCCGGCAGTGTGAAGAACGCCGAGGAGGCGCTTCGCGACGACGCTTTCCTGGTGATCTCCGGCGATGCGCTCACCGACTTCGATCTCACCGACCTGATCCGTTTCCACAAGGAGAAGGGCGCGCTCGTCACCGTCTGCCTCACGAGGGTCCCCAATCCTCTGGAATTCGGCATCACGATCGTCGACGAAGAAGGCAAGGTCGAGCGTTTCCTGGAGAAGCCGACCTGGGGGCAGGTTTTCTCCGACACGGTGAACACGGGCATCTACGTCATGGAGCCCGAGGTCTTCGACTACGTGGAGCCCGACGTCCCGGTGGACTGGTCGGGTGATGTCTTCCCGCAGCTGATGAAGGAGGGCAAGCCGGTTTACGGCTATGTCGCCGAGGGCTACTGGGAAGACGTCGGCACGCACGAGAGCTATGTGAAGGCGCAGGCCGACGTCCTCGAAGGCAAGGTCGACGTGGACATCGACGGCTTCGAGATCTCCCCGGGTGTCTGGGTCGCCGAGGGCGCCGAGGTGCATCCGGACGCGGTGCTGCGCGGGCCGCTGTACATCGGCGACTACGCCAAGGTCGAGGCCGACGCGGAGCTGCGCGAGCACACCATCGTGGGGTCGAACGTCGTCGTCAAGAGCGGTGCCTTCCTGCACAAGGCCGTGGTGCACGACAACGTGTACATCGGGCAGCAGAGCAACCTGCGCGGCTGTGTGATCGGCAAGAACACCGACATCATGCGGGCGGCGCGGATCGAGGACGGAGCCGTCATCGGCGACGAGTGTCTCGTCGGTGAGGAATCGATTGTTCAGGGCAATGTCCGGGTCTACCCGTTCAAGACCATCGAGGCCGGCGCCTTCGTCAACACCTCGGTGATCTGGGAGTCGCGCGGTCAGGCACACCTGTTCGGCGCGCGGGGCGTGTCCGGCATCCTGAACGTCGAGATCACACCCGAGGTGGCGGTGCGCCTCGCCGGCGCGTACGCCACGACCTTGAAGAAGGGCTCCACGGTCACCACGGCCCGTGACCACTCCCGCGGCGCGCGGGCGCTCAAGCGCGCGATGATCTCCGCCCTCCAGGCCAGCGCCATCGACGTACGCGACCTGGAGAACGTGCCGCTGCCGGTCGCCCGCCAGCAGACGGCCCGGGGCAGCGCCGGCGGCATCATGGTCCGTACGACACCGGGCGTGCCGGACTCCGTCGACATCATGTTCCTCGACGAGCGGGGAGCCGACCTGTCGCTCGCGGGCCAGCGCAAGCTGGACCGGGTCTACGCGCGCCAGGAGTACCGCAGGGCCTTCCCCGGCGAGATCGGCGATCTGCACTTCCCCTCCAGCGTCTACGACTCGTACACCGGGTCGCTGCTCAGAGCCCTGGACACGGAGGGCGTCGGAGAGTCGGGCTTGAAGGTGGTCGTCGACGCCTCCAACGGCAGCGCCGGCCTGGTGCTGCCCAGCCTCCTCGGGCGGCTCGGCGTCGACTCGCTCACCATCAACCCCGGCCTGGACGAGTCGCGGCCGACGGAGACCGCCGACGCCCGGCGCTCCGGACTGGTCCGTCTGGGGGAGATCGTGGCGTCGGCGCGGGCGGCCTTCGGGGTGCGTTTCGATCCCGTCGGCGAGCGGCTGTCGCTGGTGGACGAGCGCGGCCGGATCATCGAGGACGACCGGGCGCTGCTGGTCATGCTCGACCTGGTGGCCGCCGAGCGGCGCAGCGGGCGGGTGGCGCTGCCGGTGACCACGACCCGTATCGCGGAGCAGGTGGCCGCGTACCACGGGACGCAGGTGGAGTGGACGACCACCTCGCCCGACGACCTGACCCGGGTGGGCCGCGGGGACGACACCATCTTCGGCGGTGACGGCCGGGGCGGGTTCATCGTGCCGGAGTTCAGCAGCGTCTTCGACGGCGCGGCAGCGTTCGTACGCCTGATCGGGCTGGTGGCGCGTACGCAGCTCACGCTCAGCCAGATCGACGCGCGCATCCCGCGTGCCCATGTGCTCAAGCGGGACCTGGCGACGCCGTGGGCGGTCAAGGGCCTGGTCATGCGCCATGTGGTGGAGGCCGCGGGCGACCGGTCGGTGGACACGACCGACGGCGTACGGGTGGTGGAGGCCGACGGGCGCTGGGTGCTGGTGCTGCCGGACCCGGCGGAGGCCGTCACCCATCTGTGGGCGGAGGGCCCGGACGACGCCTCGGCGCAGCAGCTGCTGGACGAGTGGTCAGCGGTGGTGGACAGCGCGGGCCGCTGATCACCCGCCGGGCGTACCCGCGTCCGGACGAACCCGATGGTGCCACCGGCGTGCCGCGATTCGGCACGCCGGTGGGGCCATTGGGTGACTGCGGCGCCGACGTGCGACGATGTGCGGCATGTCGCAGCAGCGCCCCGATCGGAGCACCCCTCACCAGACCTCGCGCCCCGATGCCTCGATGTCGCTGCTGACCAACGTCATGGACCACGCCCTGGACGACGGGTACGCGGAGGCGTCGGCGCGCAAGGCCGAGGCCGGGGTGCGCGGCCTCCCTCGTACGCTGCGGGCGAAGTTGGGGCTGGCGGCGGGCCTGGTGCTCGCCGCGGTGGTGGTGACGGTCGGCGCCGCCCAGGCGCGGATATCGGCGCCGACCCTGGCCAAGGAGCGCGAGGAGCTCATCAACCGCATCGAGCACGGCACGGCCGACGCCGACGCGGTACAGAAGCGGGTCGACGCGCTCCGCAACGACGTGGGTGCCATGCAGCGTGAGGCGCTGAAGAAGCACGGCGGCGACAAGGCCGAGCTGCTGGCGCTGCTGGCCGGTTCGACCCGGGTGACCGGGCCCGGGGTGAAGCTCGTCGTCGACGACGCCAAGTCGGCGCAGTCCGGTGGCGGCGGCCCGCGCGAGAGCAGCGGGTTCTCGGACACCGGGCGGCTGCGCGACCGCGATCTGCAGCGGGTCGTCAACGGCCTGTGGGCGTCCGGCGCCGAAGCCGTCTCCGTCAACGGGCAGCGGCTCACCTCCCTGTCGGCGATCAGAGCCGCGGGAGACGCCATACTGGTCGACAACAAGCCGCTGGTGCCGCCGTACACGGTGCTGGCGGTGGGGAACGGGCACCAGCTCAGCACCGCGTTCCAGGACAGTGCGGACGGTCAGTACTTGGACGTCCTGCGCAAGAACTACGGGATTCGTACGAAGATTTCCGCCGAGAACGAGGTCACGCTGCCGCCCGCGCCCAGTTTGATCGTACGTACAGCACAGCCGAAGGCCGGTGCCGCGGGTGGCGCCGACACAGGGAAGGGCACATCGTGATCGCCGTACTGGGCCTCATCGTGGGAGTCGTGGTCGGACTTGTGGTCCGACCCGTGGTGCCGACGGTGGTCGAGCCCTACCTGCCGATCGCTGTCGTCGCGGCGCTGGACGCCGTCTTCGGCGGTCTGCGCGCGATGCTGGACGGCATCTTCGACGACAAGGTCTTCGTCGTCTCGTTCCTGTCCAACGTGGTGGTCGCCGCGCTCATCGTCTTCCTCGGTGACAAGCTCGGCGTCGGTGCCCAACTGTCCACCGGTGTGGTCGTCGTACTGGGCATCCGCATCTTCTCGAACGCCGCGGCCATCCGCCGGCACGTCTTCAGGGCCTGATGCCGATGGCTACGGACGAGAATCCCGAGCGGGACGGAACGCCGGAGCCCGGCCGGCCGGAGGGCGAGCGCGGGCCCGGCCGGCCGGCCGACCGGCGGCCGCTGCCTCCGGAGAGCCGGTCGGCGGAGCGGCCGGCGGACGGGAAGGACGCCGGGGACCAGGCGCGGGAGGAGGGCACGGACGGGGCCGCGAAGCCCGGCGCGCCGGAGCCGGCGATGACCGGCCGGCAGCGTCTGGTGGCCGGTCTGTGGCCGCCGCGGCTGACCCGGGCCCAACTGATCGTCGCCCTGCTGCTGTTCATTCTCGGACTCGGCCTGGCAATTCAGGTACGTTCCACGAGTGACAGCAGTGCACTGAGGGGTGCGCGACAGGAGGATCTGGTGCGCATCCTGGATGAATTGGACAACCGCTCGCAGCGCCTGACGGATGAACAGCGCAGGTTGGAAGGCCAGAAGACCGAGCTGGAGAACAGCTCGGACCAGGCCGAGGAGGCCCGTAAGCAGACCGTGGAGAAGGAGCAGCAGCTCGGTGTGCTGGCGGGGACGGTGGCGGCCCAGGGGCCGGGCATCAACCTCACCATCACCGACTCGACGCACTCCGTCGAGGCGGACAAACTTCTGGACACCATCCAGGAGCTGCGGGCGGCCGGTGCCGAGGCCATCCAGATCAACGACGTGCGGGTCGTGGCCGACTCCTACGTCACGGATGTCCGCGGCGGTGTGGAGGTCGACGGGAAGCGGGTCGCCCAGCCGTACCGCTTCAAGGTGATCGGCAAGCCCCAGGACCTGGAACCGGCGCTGAACATCCCTGGCGGAGTGGTGCAGACTTTGGAAAAGGAGCAGGCCACTGTGTCTGTGAGCCGTGACGAGAAGATCATTGTGGACGCCTTGCGAGAGGCGAAGCGGCCTGACTACGCTCGGTCGTCATCGCGGTGAGCGAGCCAGGTATGGGGAGGGCCCGGGCAGGGCATGAGGCAGCGGGGGGTCGGCGCACCGAACGGGTGGTGCGTGGTGGAAACTGTGTGGAGGCCACGGACGTTCACTGGATGTCCGGATCGGCCGGTGTGTGCATCGAGGGTTCGTCCTGCCCCACGGGCGGGTCTGTTTCGTTCAAGGGGAATCGCCCGTGAAGTTGTTTGCAAAGCTGTTCGGCAAGAGCGCACGCCAGGAGGGCGGCAGCGGCTCGGCGAAGCACCGTGCCCAGGGCCGGCCCGACGAGGGCGGCGCCGCTCAGGAGCGCCCGCTCTTCCGTGACCAGGTCGGCGGCGCCGGTGCCGGGTCTGTTGACCCCTCCGTGCCCGGCCGCATAGGTTCCCAGGGACCGTCGGCCGCTAGCACGGGTGGAGGGGTTGCCTTGCCGGTGTGTACGAGGTGCGGGCACCGGAACGCCGAGGCGAGCCGGTTCTGCTCCAACTGCGGAGCTCCGCTGCGCCCCGGCGCGCAGGCCGAGCGTGCCTCCGAGACGACGTCGACCATCTCGATCTCGGGCCTGGAGGCGTACGACGCGGAGACGACGGGGCAGACGCCGATCCCGTCGCTGTCCCCCGAGGCCCAGGCGGCCGTCGAGGCGCTGCCCATGGGCTCGGCCCTGCTGGTCGTGCGCCGGGGGCCGAATTCGGGCAGCCGCTTCCTGCTGGACGGCGACCTGACGACGGCGGGCCGGCACCCGCAGAGCGACATCTTCCTGGACGACGTGACGGTCTCGCGCCGCCACGTGGAGTTCCGCCGCGGCCAGGACGGCGGCTTCACGGTCGCCGACGTCGGCAGCCTGAACGGCACGTACGTCAACCGTGAGCGGATCGACTCGGTGCCGCTCGCCAACGGCGACGAGGTCCAGATCGGCAAGTTCCGGCTGGTCTTCTACGCGAGCCAGCGGGGCGTCGGGTTCTGACCGGCCAGGGAAGGCATATGCACCGCACTGGGCCGGGCGGTGCCGGGTCTGCCGGCACCGCCGCCTCGGACGGCAAGCTGATGAGCATCGGCACGGTGCTCAACACGCTGCGCGACGAGTTCCCCGAGGTGACCATCTCCAAGATCCGCTTCTTGGAGGCCGAGGGGCTCGTCGAGCCCCGGCGCACGCCGTCCGGCTACCGCAAGTTCAGTACGGAGGACGTCGCCCGGCTGGCGGCGGTCCTGCGCATGCAGCGGGACCACTATCTTCCGCTGAAAGTGATCCGCGAGCACCTCGACGCCTTGGCGCGCGGCGAACAGGTGCAGCTGCCGGCCCCGGCCGCGCCCGCGGGCGAGCTGCTCGGCAGCCTGGGCGAGCCGGCCGGCGACCTGCCCACGGCCGCCCGCATCGGCCGCGCTGAGCTGCTGGCCGCCGCGGAGGTCGAGGAGGCGCAGCTCGCCGACTGGGAGGCGTACGGGCTCATCGTCCCGGACGCCGACGGGGGGTACGACATCGAGGCCGTCACGGTCGCCAAACTTGTCGCAGAACTGGGGCGTTTCGGACTCGAACCCCGCCATTTGCGCGCGGTGAAGGCGGCGGCCGAGCGGGAGGCCAACCTGGTCGAACAGGTCGTGGCGCCGCTGCGCCGGCACCGTAACCCGCAGACCAGGCAGCATGCCGAGACCACCGCCAGGGAGCTGGCCACACTGTCCGTGCGGCTGCATGCCGCACTGGTCCAGTCCGCCTTGCGCGTCCGGCTGACGTGAGCAATGGGTGGCCCGACTACCCAAACCGGCCGGGCACGTCCTAGGGTTGCTGTGTGAACGAGCTCGATGTCGTGGGTGTCCGGGTGGAAATGCCTTCCAACCAACCGATCGTGCTCCTACGGGAGGTAGGAGGCGACCGTTACCTGCCCATTTGGATCGGGCCGGGGGAGGCCACCGCCATCGCCTTCGCCCAGCAGGGGATGGCCCCTGCCAGGCCGCTGACGCACGACCTCTTCAAGGACGTGCTGGAAGCGGTGGGCCAGGAACTGACCCAGGTCCGCATCACGGACCTGCGCGAGGGGGTCTTCTATGCGGAACTGGTCTTCGCCAGTGGTGTCGAGGTCAGCGCCCGCCCGTCCGACGCCATAGCGCTGGCGCTGCGTACCGGTACGCCGATCTACGGGACCGACGGGGTCCTCGACGACGCGGGGATCGCCATCCCGGACGAGCAGGAGGACGAGGTGGAGAAGTTCCGCGAGTTCCTCGACCAGATCTCGCCCGAGGACTTCGGCACGAACAGCCAGTGATCCGGGTGTGCGGAGGGCCGCCTTCCGCGCATTCGAGTAGCCTTTCCCCGTCCGGGGGCACGAGAAACCACTCGCAGGGTGATTATCACTCGGCGTGGCGAGCGCGGCGATCGTTGACGCACCCCGAGTGACTGCATACCGTCGATATGGCAGGTCCCGTCCGGGACGTGGAGGACGGAGGTCGGCGTGGCAATCACCGGCGACGGTACGGCGGCGGAAGGGGCGTTGCCGCTCCACTCCGGGGCTGCTGAGCGCACCCCGGTACAGACTGCCGCGGTGCCGGGGGACCGCGGGGCGGAAACCATCGGCTACCGCGGTCCGACGGCGTGCGCGGCCGCGGGCATCACCTACCGCCAGCTCGACTACTGGGCCCGTACGGGGCTCGTCGAGCCGAGCGTGCGGCCCGCCTACGGGTCGGGCACCCAGCGGCTCTACAACTTCCGGGACGTCGTCGTCCTGAAAATCGTCAAGCGGCTGCTGGACACCGGGGTCTCCCTCCAGAACATCCGCACCGCGGTCCGGCACCTGCGCTCGCGCGGGCTGTCCGACCTGGCGAGGATGACGCTGATGAGCGACGGCGCGACGGTCTACGAGTGCACCTCGCCCGACGAGGTCGTCGACCTGCTCCAAGGCGGTCAGGGAGTCTTCGGCATCGCGGTCGGCGTGGTGTGGCGCGACGTGGAGGGCGCGCTGTCGCAGCTGCACGGGGAGCGCGTGGACACCGGCGAGACGCTGGTCCGGCACAACCCCCACGACGAACTGGCGCGGCGGCGCAACCGGGCGGTCTGAGCCGGGCGTATCGGTTCCGGGCGTACCGGGTCCGGGCGCCGGGCGGTCCGGGCGGCTGTGTATGCCCGTCACGGCGGTCTGACGCGCCCCTGTGGCACCAGAAGCACCCACTGCGCTCTTCTGCCCCAGCAGCCTCCTCCGGCGCCTCCAGGGCGTCTCGGAGCGATTTCCGTGCCGTCCGCCGGGGCCGGTCGGCGCGATTGTCAGTGGTGTGGGGGAGCATCGGTCGTGTGAGACGTGCGCCGACGATCCTGCATCTGGACATGGATGCGTTCTACGCGGCCGCCGAGCAGGCGGCCAAGCCGAGCCTGCGCGGGAAGCCCGTGGTGGTCGGCGGCATCGGCCCGCGCGGCGTGGTCTCCACGGCGTCGTACGAGGCCCGCGTCTTCGGGGTGCGCTCGGCCATGCCCACGGCCCAGGCCCGCCGCCTCTGCCCGAACGCGGCCTATCTGACGCCGCGCTTCACCCTGTACCGCCAGGTGAGCGACCGGGTCATGGAACTGCTCCACGAGCTGTCGCCGCTGGTGGAGCCGCTCAGCCTGGACGAGGCGTTCGTGGACCTGGAGGCGGGCGGCGTCGCGGCGGACACCCGGTCCGCGCGTGCGGTGGGCGAGCGGCTGCGGCGGGACATCAGGGAGCAGACGGGACTGACCGGTTCGGTGGGGCTGGCCGGGGCCAAGATGCTCGCCAAGATCGCTTCCGAGCAGGCCAAGCCGGACGGCCTCGTGGTCATCGAGCCGGGCACCGAGCGCGAGATGCTCGGGCCGATGACGGTGCGCACGCTGCCCGGGGTGGGCCCGGCCACCGCGGAGGCGCTGCGCCGGGCGGGCATCCATACGGTCGCCGAGACGGCCGAGGCCGGCGAGGCGGAGCTCGTACGGCTGCTGGGCAGGGCGCACGGCGCCGGGCTGTACGCGATGGCGCTGGGGCGCGACGAGCGGCCCGTGGTGGCGGAGCGGGACGCGAAGTCCATATCGGTCGAGGACACCTTCGACGTGGACCTGACGGACCGGACGCGGGTGCGCGCCGAGCTGACGCGGCTGGCCGACCGGTGCGTGCAGCGGCTGCGGGCGGCCGGGCGGTCGGGGCGGACGGTCGTGATCAAGGTGCGTAACTACGACTTCTCGACGCTGACCAGGTCGGAGACGCTGCGCGGGCCCACGGACGACCTGGGGGTGGTGCGGGAGGCGGTGGCCCGGCTGCTGGACCTGGTGGACACCACGGGCGGCGTACGGCTGCTGGGGGTGGGGGTGACCGGACTGGCGGACTTCACGCAGGAGGACCTGTTCGCCCAGCTGGCGACGGAGAAGGCCGCCCAGGAGGAGGCCGAAAGGGAGCGCAGGGCGGTCGACGAGGCCGTGCGGGAGGCCGCCGGTGAGCCCGAGCCCGAGCGGCCGCGCAGGTGGCTGCCCGGGCTTGACGTGAATCATGAGGAGTACGGGGCCGGGTGGGTGCAGGGCAGCGGCGTGGGGCGGGTGACCGTCCGGTTCGAGCAGCCGTGGTCGGCGCCGGGGCGGGTGCGCACCTTTCCCGTCGGCGATCCGGCGCTGCGGCCGGGGGAGCCGCTGCCGCTGGTGGGCGGGCCGCCGGACGACCGGGGGGTCCCCGCCGCTCAGTCCTCCGCGCCGGCGACCCGGCCGAATTCCGTGTCGGCCGGCGCGGCGTCCGAGCCGGGGACGGGATCGGGGGCCGGAATGTCCAGCCGGTAGTGGTGGTAGAGCTGTAGTTCCTGCTCGGGCGAGAGATGGCGGCCGACACCGAAGTCCGGCGCATCCCTGATCAGCTTGCGGTCGTAGGGGACGTGCAGCGCTTCGCCGACCAGGTCGCTGGGCTCCAGGGGGACGAACGCGTCCCGGCTGAAGATCCCGGTGCGTACGGCCGCCCATTCCGGTTCGCCGGTCGCGTCGTCCAGGTACACCTCGTCGACGGTGCCGATCTTGGTTCCGTTTCTGTCGAACGCCTTGCGGCCGATCAAGCTGCGGGGATCGATATCGGTCTGCACGGTCCCTCCAAGTGGTCGCAACTGCCTTGTGACAACTACCAAACGGCACATTTCATGCCCTGGCCACTCGAAGGAACGTCCGTAAGCCGCGCTGGTAGGCTGACGAACGGCTGTAGACCCCATGCGGGAGAGTCCCTTGCCGATCATGGCGGGGGCGCCGAAGGAGCAACTCCTCCCCGGAATCTCTCAGGCTCACGTACCGCATGGACGAGGTCACTCTGGAAAGCAGGGCGGGCCACGGTCGGGCACAGCGCCGGAACCCCTCCTCACCGACGGTGAAAGCCGGTGCCGCGTGCGGGACCGGTGAAGCTCTCAGGTTGAGATGACAGAGGGGGAGGCCGTCCGGGCACCAGCGCCGTGGTGCCCCGCGTAGGTCGAAACGACCAGGAGGCCCCCGCAGATGACCACCAATCGCATCTCCTTGACCGAACTCGAACGAGGTACCCCGTTCGAGCAGCGGCACATCGGCCCGGGCCCGGAGGCCCAGGCCAAGATGCTCGCGCAGGTCGGGTTCGGATCGCTGGACGAGCTCACCGCGGCCGCGGTACCGGATGTGATCAAGAGCGCCGAGGCGCTGGACCTGCCCCAGGGCCGTACGGAGGCCGAGGTCCTGGACGAGCTGCGGGCGCTCGCGGACCGCAACCAGGTGCTCGCCCCGATGATCGGGCTCGGGTACCACGGCACGTTCACCCCGCCGGTGATCCTGCGCAACGTGATGGAGAACCCGGCCTGGTACACCGCGTACACCCCGTACCAGCCGGAGATCTCCCAGGGTCGGCTCGAAGCGCTGCTCAACTTCCAGACCATGGTCGCCGACCTGACCGGGCTGCCGACCTCCGGCGCCTCCCTGCTGGACGAGGGCACGGCCGCCGCCGAGGCGATGGCCCTCGCGCGGCGGGTGGGCAAGGTCAAGCAGGGCGTCTTCCTGGTCGACGCCGACTGCCTGCCGCAGACCATCGCCGTGATCGAGACCCGCGCCGAGCCGACCGGCGTCGAGGTCGTGGTGGCCGACCTGTCCGAGGGCATCCCGGCGGAGATCGCCGAGCGCGGCGTCTTCGGCGTGCTCCTCCAGTACCCCGGCGCGTCCGGTGCCGTACGCGACCCCCGCGCCGTGATCGAGCGGGCGCACGAGCTGGGCGCGATCGTGACCGTCGCCGCCGACCTGCTGGCGCTGACGCTGCTGACCTCGCCGGGCGAGCTGGGCGCGGACATCGCCGTCGGCACCACGCAGCGCTTCGGCGTCCCGATGGGCTTCGGCGGCCCGCACGCCGGGTTCATGGCCGTACGGGAGAAGTTCGCCCGCAGCCTGCCCGGCCGCCTGGTGGGCGTCTCGGTGGACGCGGACGGCAACAAGGCGTACCGCCTCGCCCTCCAGACGCGCGAGCAGCACATCCGCCGGGAGAAGGCCACCAGCAACATCTGCACCGCGCAGGTGTTGCTCGCGGTGATGGCCGGCATGTACGCCGTCTACCACGGCCCCGACGGGCTCGCGGCCATCGCGCGGCGTACGCACCGCTACGCCGCCGTACTGGCCGAGGGGCTGCGCGCCGGCGGGGCCGAGGTCGTGCACGGCGCGTACTTCGACACGCTGACCGTGCGGGTGCCGGGCCGGGCCGCCGAAACCGTCGCCGCGGCCCGCGAGGCCGGGGTCAACCTGCGGCTGGTCGACGCCGACCTGGTGGGCATCGCCTGCGACGAGACCACCGGACGCGCGCAGGTGCACGCGGTGTGGCGGGCGTTCGGCGTCCAGGGCGACATCGAGTCGCTCGACGCGACGGCGGCCGAGGCGCTGCCGGACGGGCTGCTGCGCGGCGACGCGTACCTGACGCACCCCGTCTTCCACCAGCACCGTTCCGAGACCTCGATGCTGCGCTACCTGCGCCGTCTGTCGGACAAGGACTACGCGCTGGACCGCGGCATGATCCCGCTCGGCTCGTGCACGATGAAGCTGAACGCGACGACCGAGATGGAGCCGGTCACCTGGCCCGAGTTCGGGCAGCTGCACCCCTTCGCGCCGGTCGAACAGGCGCAGGGCTACCTCACGCTCATCGCGGAGCTGGAGGAGCGGCTGGCCGAGATCACCGGCTACGACAAGGTCTCCATCCAGCCGAACGCCGGTTCGCAGGGCGAACTGGCCGGCCTGCTGGCGGTACGGGCGTACCACCGGGCCAACGGCGACGAGCAGCGCACCGTCTGCCTGATCCCGTCCTCCGCGCACGGCACCAACGCCGCCAGCGCCGTGATGGCCGGCATGAAGGTCGTCGTCGTCAAGACCGGCGAGGACGGCGAGGTGGACACCGACGACCTGCACGCCAAGATCGAGCAGTACCGGGACCGGCTCGCGGTGCTGATGGTCACCTACCCGTCCACGCACGGCGTGTTCGAGGAGCACATCACGCAGATCTGCGCGGCCGTGCACGACGCGGGCGGCCAGGTGTACGTGGACGGCGCCAACCTCAACGCGCTGGTCGGGCTCGCCGAGCCGGGCAAGTTCGGCGGCGATGTCTCGCACCTGAACCTGCACAAGACCTTCTGCATCCCGCACGGCGGCGGCGGCCCCGGCGTCGGCCCGGTCGGCGTACGCGCCCACCTGGCGCCGTACCTGCCCAACCACCCGCTGCAGCCCACCGCGGGCCCGGAGACGGGCGTGGGCCCCATCTCCGCGGCGCCGTGGGGCTCCGCGGGCATACTTCCCATTTCCTGGGCGTACGTCCGGCTGATGGGCGGCGAGGGCCTCAAGCGCGCCACCCAGGTCGCGGTGCTCGGCGCCAACTACATCGCCAAGCGCCTGGAGCCGCACTACCCCGTGCTCTACACCGGCCCCGGCGGGCTGGTCGCGCACGAGTGCATCATCGACGTACGGCCGCTGACCAAGGCGACCGGCGTGAGCATCGACGACGTCGCCAAGCGGCTGATCGACTACGGCTTCCACGCGCCGACGATGTCGTTCCCGGTGGCCGGCACGCTGATGATCGAGCCGACCGAGAGCGAGGACCTGCACGAACTCGACCGCTTCTGCGACGCGATGATCGCGATCCGCGCGGAGATCGACAAGGTCGGCTCGGGGGAGTGGGACAAGGACGACAACCCGCTGCGCAACGCCCCGCACACGGCGGCGGCGCTGAGCGGCGAGTGGCCGCACCCCTACACCCGCGAGGAGGCGGTCTTCCCGGCCGGCGCCGAGGCGGCGGAGAAGTACTGGCCGCCGGTGCGCCGGATCGACGGCGCGTTCGGTGACCGCAACCTCGTCTGCTCCTGCCCGCCGCTGGAGGAGTACGACGGCTGACCCGCCGGTGCGCGCCACCCGCGGTGGCGCGCACGCGAAGGGCCCTCGGCGAAGCCGCCGGGGGCCCTGTTCCCTGTCGTGCGGTGTTCTGGTGTGGTCCGGTGCTTTCTGTCCCGCTGTGCGGATTTCTGTGGTGCAGTGCCTCGTACGCTCAGGCGGCGGTCGCCACCTGCGGCGTGCCCAGCGTCCGGTGCGGCGCGATGACCTGGCCGTCCGGCAGCAGCTCACCGGTGTCCTCGAAGAGGAGGACACCGTTGCACAGCAGGCTCCAGCCCTGCTCCGGGTGGTGCGCCACGAGGTGGGCGGCCTCCCGGTCGGCGGAGTCTGCGGTCGGGCACGGCGGTTGATGCTGGCACATGGATGAAGTCTTTCGCTGCGATGTGGGCTGATTCGTCCTGCGGCTCGACGAGATGCTCATGGCCGCTCCCCCGTTTCAGTAGGTCGATACCAGTGTTGCCCCACGGGCCGGATTCCGCAGGGATTTGGCTGCAGCGGCACTCACTAGATAATGACGCATCACCCGTGCGGTCGGTTCAGTTCAAGTGTGCGGAATCAGCGGGGGGTTGGGGGCGGGGCGGCCGCGTACTCCGCGCGGGTGAGCGCAGCGGAGCGCCCCGCGTCCGTGGCGGGCGCGGGGCGCGATCCTGTGAGGCAGTGTGCTCCTGTGCGCGGTTGCGGTGGTGCGACCTCGGCCGTTCGCCGCACGGAACCCCTGCGGAACCTCAGGCGGGCGAGCTCAGCAAGGGTACGGGCGCGAGGCGCAGGGTCAGCCGGGGCAGCAGGTCCGCCACCCGGTGGGGCCGGTGGGCCGCGATGCCGGGCGGGGCCGGTGCCAGCGGTACGAGGATGTCACCCGGCGCGAGCGCACCTTCGGACCCGTCCGTACCGGTGTCGTGGTGCAGCCACAAGGTGAGCATGTACAGCTCCGGCACGGACAGCAGACGCGGCTGGTATGCGGCGGCGACGGACTCCGCCTGACGCAGTGCCCGTTCGGTCGATGTGACGTAGGGCCCCTCGCAGAAATGCGAGAAGGTCCAGCCGTCGGCGGTGAGCATGGCTTCCGCGGTCGCCACGGCCCGGTCGCCGCTGCGGATCAGGAAGCGCCAGCCGGCCAGCCGGGTGCGGGGCGGCCCGGCGGGGTGGCTGACGTCGTCCAACACGTGTACGGGTAGGGGGAGTTCGGCACTGAGCGGGCCCTGGTGGGCACGGAGGGCGGGGGTGCGGGCCTCGCGTACGGCGGTGGGGGAGCCGAGGGCGGCGAGGACGCTGCGGAGGGCAGGCGCGGGGGCAGGGGGAACATGCAGCGGCATGGTGGGTCGCCTCTCACTTGGGAGACACGGTGGTGCTGGGCAAGTGCGGACGGCGTCGTCAGCGGGCGGGGTCAGAGCGCCAGAGCATGGCCGACCGGGGATGTCGGCCCGGCGGGATCAGCCGCATGCCACAGCCCCGGTGCAACACCGCGACGCTGGGCGCCAACTCTCTGCCTCGTCAGCGAAGTTTATACGACGAGTGTTCACCAAGTGTTTCGTCTAGCGGCTTCGCGGATTACCGGCAAGGCGGAATCCGGACCGGCCGACGAGGTGTTTTCGGCGCTTTTGTGCGGAACGCAACCCGACGGCCTCGCAATTCGCCGTGAACATGGTAGGCCGGAACTGGACGGTCTTTTTCCGGATCACGGCGTCTTTCCCCGCGGGGGCAATGCGCCGGGCTCTGATCCCGACGGTATGCCCTCGGAATGTGCCAGGCCGCCCGTCCCTTGGAGCTTATCGTTTCCGGCGCCTGTCCGAGGCGTTATCGATCGGATTGCCGGGCATCATCGACCGTAGCGCGATCGCCTGGCGCCGCCGGGGAGCCCCGGCGGCACCGGGAGCCCCCGGCGTCACGGCAGGCCCCGCGCGGCCCGCGGCGCCGGGCCCGTCGATACGAGGAGGGACGTTCCGATGGGGGAGAAGGTTGCGGCGGGCGGCATCGATCTCACCGACCGGCAACGGTATCGCAGAAAGCTGTACGAGTGCCTGACGGGATTGCGGAGACTCCTGGACGACAAGCGGTTCGACCGCCCCAAGAACCTCGTGGGGCTGGAGATCGAATTGAACCTGGCCGGGCCCGACGGCCTGCCGCGGATGATGAACTCGCAGGTCCTGGAGCGCATCGCGAGCCGGGATTTCCAGACGGAACTGGCACAGTGCAATCTTGAAGTGAATATCCTCCCGCACCGGCTGTCCGGGCGCGTTCTCGACCAGCTCGCCGAAGAACTCCGCACGGGTCTGGCCTATGCCGACCGCAAGGCGGCCGAAGTGGCCGCCCGCATCGTGATGATCGGTATTCTGCCGACCCTCGCCGCCGAGGACCTGGTCGCCTCCAACCTTTCGGAGATCGACCGTTACGTACTGCTCAACGACCAGATGAGGGCCGCTCGCGGCGAGGACTTCCAGATCGACCTGGAGGGCGTCGAACGGTTGGTCTCCTCGTCGGCCTCCATCGCGCCCGAGGCCGCGTGCACCTCGGTCCAGCTGCACCTCCAGGTCACGCCGAACCGTTTCGCCGCGGTCTGGAACGCCGCCCAGGCCATCGCCGCCGTACAGATCGCGGTCGGCGCCAACTCGCCCTTCGTCTTCGGCCGCGAGCTGTGGCGGGAGTCCCGCCCGCCGGTGTTCCAGCAGGCCACCGACGTCCGGCCGCCGGAACTGCGGGCCCAGGGCGTCCGGCCGCGCACCTGGTTCGGGGAACGCTGGATCGACGCGCCCTACGACCTCTTCGAGGAGAACCTGCGGTTCTTCCCGCCGCTGCTGCCGATCCACTCGGACGAGGAGCCGCTCGCCGTACTCGACGGAGGCGGGGTGCCGAGCCTGGCCGAACTGGTGCTGCACAACGGCACCGTCTACCGCTGGAACCGGCCGGTGTACGGCGTGGCCGACGGCGTACCGCACCTCAGGGTCGAGAACCGGGTGCTGCCCGCGGGCCCCACCGTCACCGACGTCATCGCCAACACGGCCTTCTACTACGGGCTGGTCCGCACCCTGGCCGAGGAACCGCGCCCGCTGTGGACCCGTATGCCGTTCGCCGCCGCGGCCGAGAACTTCGACACCGCCTGCCGCCGGGGCATCGACGCCGTGCTGAAGTGGCCGCGCCCCGGCCGCTCGGGCGGCCTCGCCGAGGTCTCCGCCGTACGCCTGGTACGCCAGGACCTGCTGCCCATGGCCGCCGCCGGCCTGGACGCCTGGGGTGTCGAACCGGCCGACCGGGACCACTACCTGGGCGTCATCGAGGCACGCTGCCGCCGCCGCGTCAACGGCGCGTCCTGGCAGGCGGCCGCCTACCACCACGCCCTCGCCCGCGGCCTGGACCGGGGCGCGGCGCTGGCCGCGATGACCCGGCGCTACAGCGAACTGATGCACTCGGGCGAGCCGGTACACGCCTGGCCCGTCGAGTGGTCGGCCGCGCCGGTGGGGGCCGGGTGGGGCTGAGGCGGACCGCTGCCGCCGCCGGGTGACAGCGGTTGCGGGGTGCGGCGCCCGCAGGCGGGCGCAGGGCCCGTACGCCGCCCCGTGCTACTCGTCGTGGAGATGTCGGGCAAGCTATGACGTCCCATGGCGGTAGTGCGGAACTGGAGGCAGCTGTGCAGTCGGACGCGAGTCCCGTGACCGGTGCGGAAACCCCTGGCCCAGGGAGGCCGGAGCCGGGCGGGGGCTCGGGCGACGGGCTTTCGCGGCGGCTGCTGCGCAGCGAGACGGCGCTCGTCCTGGCGCTTTCGCTCGGTGCCAGCGGCGCGTCCGCGCTCATCAGCTTCGTCGGGTCGCTGACCAAGCCCGGCGGGCTCAAGGACCAGGCCGCCATGCTCAACTCCTCGCACGCGCCGGGCCGCCCCTGGCTCGACCTGGCCTGGCAGCTGTTCGGCATCGCCACCGCGCTGGTGCCCGTGGCGCTGGTGGCTCATTTCCTGCTGCGGGAGCGCGCCGGCGGTCTGCAGGCGATTGGTTTCGACCGGCTGAAGCCCGGTTTCGACCTGAGCCGGGGCGTCGGCGTCGCGGCGGTCATCGGGGGCAGCGGGCTGCTGCTCTACCTCGGGGCGCGGGCGGCCGGCTTCAACCTGACGGTGGTGCCGGAGTCGCTGCCCGGCGTGTGGTGGAAGTTCCCGGTGCTGATCGCCTCCGCCGTACAGAACGCCGTGGTGGAGGAGGTCATCGTCGTCGGGTACCTGCTCCGCAGGCTCGGGCAGCTGCGGTGGGCCCCGTTGGCGGCACTGCTGGCGAGTTCGGTGCTGCGCGGCTCGTACCACCTCTACCAGGGGATCGGCGGGTTCTTCGGGAACATGGTCATGGGTGCGGTCTTCGTGGTGCTGTACCGGCGGTGGGGTCGGGTCGGCCCGCTGGTCGCCGCGCACGCGCTGATCGACATCGTGGCGTTCCTGGGGTACGCGCTGCTGGCGGGGAAGGTGGGCTGGCTGCCCACGATCTGAGGGGTGGGGCCCGGCGCCGGGCCGGGCCCGTGACGAACCTCAGGGGGCGACGAGGAGTTCGCCGTCGACGACGGTGACGGCCGAGCCGGTGAGCAGCGTACGGTCGTCGCGCAGCGCGACACGTACGAGGCCGGTACGGCGGGCCGGGCCCTGGAGGCCGGTGAGTTCGTCCCGGCCCAGCCGGGCCGCCCAGAACGGGGCGAGGGCGGTGTGCGCGCTGCCCGTCACCGGGTCCTCGTCGATGCCCACGGCCGGGAAGAAGCAGCGGGTGACGAAGTCGTAGCCGCCGTCGGGCGCTTCGGCCCTGGCGGTGGCGATCACGCCGCGGCCGCCGACCCCGGCAAGGGCCTTGAAGTCCGGCTCCAGCGCCCGTACGGACTTCTCGTCGGCCAGTTCGACCAGGAGATCGCCGACGTTCTCACCGGTGTCGAACGCGCAACCGACCTCGGTCCCCAGCGCCTCGACGACGACCGGCGGCACGTCGACCGAGGTCAACGGGGCCGTCGGGAAGTCCATGGTGATCGCGCCGCCGGAGCCGGCCGCCGTGGTCAGCACGCCGCTGCGGGTGGCGAAGCGGACCGTTCCGGTGGCGGTCGCGGTGGTGTGCAGGACGTGCGCGGTGGCCAAAGTGGCGTGCCCGCACATGTTCACCTCGGTGGCCGGAGTGAACCAGCGCAGCGCCCAGTCGGCGTCACCGCCCGCGGGCAGCGGGTGGGCGAAGGCGGTCTCGGAGAGGTTGACCTCGGCGGCGACGCGCTGGAGCCAGCCGTCGTCGGGGAAGCCGTCGGCGTCGAGCAGGACGACTCCGGCGGGGTTGCCGCCGAAGGGGCGGTCGGTGAAGGCGTCAACGATGCGAATCCTCATGGCCTGAGACTATGGGGGCCACATCGCCTCCCTCCAAGGCCAATCGAAACCGAGTGGACTGGAATCGGCTCGCGCTGAGGACGGGTGGCCGCTGCCTGGCGCCTCGCCCGGAGGGCCAGTTGACGGAATCGGGCGTCCGGGTCTGCCCGGCAGTTCAGGGCGCGGTGGGCGGCTCGGCCTGGTGGGCCCGGTGCAGGAGCTCCAGGAAGGACGGGGCCTCGGGGATGGCCACGGAGCCGATCCGGTGCACCGCCACCCCCGGCGTCCACGAGTTCATGACCACGGCTCCGGCCATCGCCGGCAGATCGGCGGGCGTGACCTCCCGGACGCGCTGGGGGACGCCGAGCCGGACCAGTTGCCGCCGTACGACGCCCATCATGCTCCCGCCCAGCATCTCGGCCTCGGGCCACACGACCGCGCTGCCGTCCCAGAAGGCGAGGTTCCAGATCGTGCCCTCGCTGAGGCGGCCGCGGCGGTCGACGAAGGCGGCGTCGTCGAAGCCCTGGCCGACGGCCTGCCGGAGGTAGTACGTCTTGGCCACCTCGCCGACGTGCTTCACGGCCGGCAGGGGCCGCTCGTACTCGACCGTCGCCAGCGCCAGCGGCCCCTGCGGGCCGTTCGCGGCCGGCCCGGTCCGTACCAGCACCTCGGGCTCCACGTCGGTACCGGCCGCGGTGAATTCGCCCCGCGAGGAGTACATCGTGGCCGTGAGCGAGAGGTCCGCCGGGCCGGACTCCAGTGCCGTCCGCAGGTAGGACCGCACCCGGTCGTCCGGCAGGGCCCGGCCGAACAGCTCCACCGAGGCGGATCTGAGGCGTTCGAGGTGGAGGTCGAGGCCCCGGATCCGGCCCCCGCGTACCTGTACGGCGGTGAAGTGGGCGTAGCCCGCGAAGGCGAGCGGGGCCAGGTCCCCGGCGGTCGCCGTCCGGCCGTTGAGGTGTGCCACGAAAGAGGCCATGTCGTCACTCCAGTGGGTGCGTCGTGCGGAATGTTCACTCGTGGGGGCGACGTTAAGGCTTCACATCGATGAGAAGGTCAAACGGGGATGGGGCACGGCACATGCTGATCGGGGAGTTGGCCCGGCGTACCGGTGTCAACGCGCGGCTGCTGCGGTACTACGAGGCACAGGGGCTGCTCGAAGCCCGGCGCGGCCTCAACGGCTACCGCGACTACGACGAGGACACGGTGGTCACCGTGCGGCAGGTCCGGGCGTTGCTGGAAGCGGGCCTGTCCACCGAGGTGATCCGCGCGGTCCTCCCGTGCGCCCGGGGCGAGCAGCCGCAGTTCGAGATGTGCGGGGAAGTGCGGTCCATCCTCAGCCGGGAACTGGCGGCCGCTGACGAACGCATCGACGACCTCCGGCGCAGCCGCGGCGCCCTCGCGGGGTTCCTGACCGGGGCCTGAGCGAGCCGGACCGTCTCCTGAACCCATGAGGGGCACCGCCCCGTGCCCGGGCATTGCCATCCGAACAGTTCCGATATATCGTTGAAGCATCGCGACCGATCAACGCGATGTCGCGAAAGATCATCGACGATATGGAAGGAGCGTCATCATGCGTTCCCACGGACATGAGCACCACGGATACGGCCGGCACGGCGGCCGGGGAGACTTCGAAGGACGGTCCGAAGGGCGGCGTGCCGCGTTCGGGGCGTTCGGGCCGCCTTTCGGTGGGCCGCCGTTCGGCGGCCGGGGCCGGGGCGGGCCGCGTGGCCGGGCGCGCCGCGGTGACGTGCGCGCCTCGATCCTGGCCCTGCTGAAGGACCGGCCGATGCACGGCTACGAGATGATCCAGGAGATCGCCGAGCGCAGTGGCGGCGCCTGGAAGCCGAGCCCCGGCTCGGTGTACCCCACCCTCCAGCTCCTGGAGGACGAGGGGCTGATCAGCAGCGAGAGCGAGGGCGGCAAGAAGCTCTTCTCGCTGACCGAGGCCGGGCGTACGGAGGCGGAGAGCGTCGCCGACGCGCCCTGGGAGGAAGCCGGCCGCGGCGTCGACTGGGAGGCCATGAACGAGATCCGCAAGGCGGGCGGTGGCCTGGTCGAGGCGTTCCGGCAGGTCTGGGCCACCGGTACGCCCGAACAGCGGGAGAAGGCCATCACCGTGGTCAACAAGGCCCGCAAGGAGCTGTACCTGATCCTCGCCGAGGACGAGTGACCCGCTCCCTGGTGTACGGCAGCGCACCACTCGCTGCTTCCGTGCCGCGTCGGGCCCCGGCCCGGCGCGGCACGGCCGCTTCTCCTCCGCAAGGATGAGATTGCGGGAAGCGGCGCCCAACCACCGGGGGATGCGCGAATGCTTCCCGCCGGGGATGTTCCGGGCGCCGGCGGCTGGTGGGGTGGGGACTGTGCCAAACCGTACTGCGTGCGACAGCGGAGGAGGCTCTCGCCACGAGGACCTCGAAGCGCAGCTCACCGTGGAGCTCGCGTCGGTGGTCTCCGCTGCCCGCAGAAGGGCCACGCGTGACGGCGACCACCAGGTGGACACCGCGCACCTGCTGCACGGGCTCCTGGAGACGGACCCTTGCGTACGGGCGGCGTTCGACGGCGGGCCGCAGGTCGCCCGGCTGCTCGGCTACCTCGTCCAGCGCAGCATCGGCTACGGCCTTCAGTGGCACGGCACCGTCGAGGACTCCGGCGCGGTGCCCGTGGTGAGCGAGAACGCGGTGCCGGGCTGGTCGCCCGCCGCGGCAGCCGCCCTGGACGGCGCCCTCGACCGCGCGCACGCCCGGTACGCGACGCACGCCCACTGCCTGGACCTGCTCGCGGCCCTCGTGGACGACCCGGAATCGCGGGCCGTCGAGGTGCTGCGCCGGGCCTCGATCGACACCCGGCGGCTGGCCGCCCGGCTCGACGGGGACCGCTCCGGCCAGGAATGACAGGTCGAACAGGGGTGACGCTCCTGACAGGTCTTGTCATGATGTGCCGATGCGTACGTCTACGGGGAACCAGGCCACCCACGGGAGCGACGGGAACTCAGGGGCGGTAGGGAGCGCGAAGGCTGCCGGTGCCCAGGAGAAACCGGGCAGCGCCGGCGGGCCGGCGCGCGCCCGCAGCCGGGGGCTCGTCCTGGCGCTGATATCCGCCTTCGCCTTCGGCAGTTCCGGCGTGGCCGCCAAACCGCTGATCACCGCGGGCCTCGATCCCCTGCACGTCACCTGGCTGCGGGCGGCCGGCGCCGCGCTCGTCATGCTGCCCGTCGCCTGGCGGCACCGGCGCCTGCCGCTGCGCCGACCCGCGCTCCTCGCGGGCTTCGGCCTGCTCGCCGTCGCCGGCGTACAGGCGTGCTACTTCGCCGCGATCTCCCGTATCCCCGTCGGTGTCGCGCTGCTCGTCGAATACCTCGCGCCCGCGCTGGTGCTGGGCTGGGTCAGGTTCGTGCAGCGCAAGCCGGTCACGCGGGCAGCGGCCTGCGGCGTCCTGCTGGCGGTCGTCGGGCTGACCTGCGTCGTCGAGGTGTGGTCCGGCCTGCGCTTCGACCCGGTCGGACTCGCGCCGGCGCTCGGCGCGGCCTGCTGCCAGGTCGGCTACTTCGTGCTCTCCGACCACGGCGGCGACGGCGCGGAAGCGGCGGACCCGCTGGGCGTGATCGCGTACGGGCTGCTGATCGGCGCGGTCCTGCTGACGGCGGTCACGCGGCCCTGGGAGATGGACTGGGCGGTGCTCGGCGGCAGCGCGCACATGGGCGGCGCCGAGGTGCCCGCCGTGTGGCTGCTCGTGTGGATCGTGCTGGTCGCGACCGTACTGGCCTACCTCACGGGCGTACTGTCCGTGCGGCGGCTCTCCCCGCAGGTGGCGGGGGTGGTGGCGTGCCTGGAGGCGGTGATCGCGACCGTGCTGGCGTGGGTGCTGCTCGGCGAGCACCTGTCCGCGCCGCAGATCGTGGGCGGGGCGGTCGTGCTGGCCGGTGCGCTCGTCGCGCAGTCGTCGACACCGAGGCGGGACCGGCCGGACGAGGGGTAGCCGGGCAAGGGGCAGGAGGACGCGCCGCGGGAGGGGGCGGTCCGGCGCGGGAACGGGCTTGTCGGCCGGTTTGCACGCCACCTAAAGTGACGGGCATGCATTCGACCGTGCTGCCTCCTCCCGCCGCCTAGCGCGGGCGGCGGCCTCCGAGGAAGAACCGGTCCGGGCCAGTCCCGGGCAGGTCGTCGCTGCCCGCATACGGGACCACGCGACCGTTTCACGGCGTTCCGCGCCGTGCCGGATCTCCCGGAGAAGCACACTCATGCATGGAGTCCCTTCCCCTGCCCTGCCCGTGGGCCGGGGCCTGTTGTACGTGACCGTCGCCGCGACCGCCTGGGGCACGGCGGGCGCGGCCGCCGCGCTCCTCTACCGGATCAGCGGCCTCGGCCCTCTGGCACTCACCTTCTGGCGAACCGCCGGCGGCCTCGTGCTGCTGCTGGCCGCACGGGCGGTCCTGCGCCGCCGCCGGGTGGCGAGCGCGCCGGTGTCCGCCGTCCGCCCGGACACTCCGCTGCGGCGCCGTGCCGTACCGATCCTCGTCACCGGGGTGGCGCTGGCCGTCTTCCAAACCGCCTACTTCGCGGCTGTCGAAATGACCGGACTGGCCGTCGGCACGGTCGTGACCATGGGGGCCGGTCCTGTGCTCATCGCGCTCGGCGCGCGGCTGACCATGGGCGAACGCCTCGGCGCCGGTGGCGTCCCGGCGGTCGCGGGCGCGTTGGGCGGGCTGGCGGTGCTGGTGCTCGGAGGCGGCGGTTCCGGTACGGTGCGGCCGGCCGGGGTCGCCCTGGCGCTGCTGTCCGCCACGGGGTGCGCCGTGATGACGCTGACCACCCGCCGCCTGGGGAGGGCCGGCGGCGCCGCCGACCCGTACGGTTCGACGATCAGCGCGTTCGCCGTCGGATCCGCGTGCCTGCTGCCGTTGGCCGCGGCCGAAGGGCTCTGGCCGCAGGCCCACGAACTGGGCCGCAGCCTCTGGCTGATGGGCTACATCGCCGCCGTGCCGACGGCGTTGGGCTACGGCCTGTACTTCGCGGGGCTGGCGGCCGTACGCGCGGCGACGGCATCGGTGATCTCACTGGTCGAGCCGGTGTCGGCGGCGGCGATCGCGGTGCTCTTCCTGGGGGAGCGGCTGACGGCGGGCACGGCCGTGGGCACGGGGGTGCTGCTCGCGGCCGTGGCCGGGCTGGCCGTCGCCGAGGCGCGGGGCGCGGTGGCGGCACGTACGGGCGCGCCGCAGCCGGAAGCGGTGTGCTGACCCGGGTGTGACGACCGGCCCGCGCTGCCCGGCCCGCCGCCGGCGCGCCCTCCTGGAACGTCAGCGGGGGCAGGCCGCCAGGCGGCGCTGCTGGTGGGCGCGGGCCTGGGCGTCGCGAGGCCCGTCCCGTTCGGCCAGACGTGCCGAGATTCTCTGCTGGACGGCCTCGCTCCGCTTGCCCGCGTACTTGAACTTGGCCCGTACGTCCGTCACTTCGAGCCGGAGGCCGCGGATGCCGGCCAGCTGCCGCCCGTACGGCGGTCCGTCCGCGGTGACCAGCGCCGAGCCGCCCTCGGGCTGGAAGTGCCCCAGCTGGCGTTCCAGGAGGGCGGCCTTCGCGTGCGGGTCGTCCACGACGTGAGCGGTGCAGGTGAGCTGTACGGCGGCGTAGAAGCTGGTGGGGACGCCGTGCTCGGGCGGGACCCCCTCGTCGGCCTGCCACGGGCCGGGTATGAACACGTAGTCGTCCACGACGCTCAACAGGACGGCGGGGGCCACTTCCAGGGCCCGCCACACCGGGTTGGGGCGGGCGAGATGGGTGACGGCCTCGCGGCGGGCCGGGTCGTAGGCGAAGTGCAGGGGCTGGACGAGGGGCGGCTCACCGGGCGGGCCGTTGACGGCGAGCTGGCCGAAGTCGTGGCCGGCCAGCCAGTGCTGCCACTCGGTGTCGTCGGCGGGCGCGTCCCACGGGTGGATCAGCATGCGGGCTCCTTTCAGCGCGCGGTGAGGTAGGCGGGCTCGGTGATGCCCGGGGCGAGGTCGTCGGCGGGGATCGGGGCTCCGTACACGGGGGAGACCGGCAGGACGCCGCTCCAGTGGGGGAGCGTGAGGTCCTCGGGCTCGTCGTTGGGGCCGCCGGCGCGGATCTTGGCGGAGACCTCTTCCAGGTCGAGACGGAGCACGGCGGTGGCGGCCAGCTCCTTGGCGTTCGCCGGCCGGGAGTCGGCGGCGCGGCCCGGCAGGACGTGGTCGACGAGGGCGTCGAGCGCGGCCGTCTTCTCGGTCTGGTCGGTGACCTGGTAAGCGGTGCCGTGGACGACGACGCTGCGGTAGTTGACGGAGTGGTGGAAGGCGGACTTGGCCAGGACCAGGCCGTCCACGTGCGTGACCGTGACGCACACGGGCAGCCCGGGGTCGGCCGCCGCGCCGGACATGCGCAGCGGGCGCGAGCCGGTCGAGCCGTGGACGTAGAGGCGGTTGCCGACCCGGCCGTAGAGGGTGGGGAGGACGACCGGGGCGCCGTCGCGGACGAAGCCCAGGTGGCAGAGGTAGCCGGCGTCGAGGATGGCGTGCACGGTCTCGTGGTCGTAGGCGGCGCGCTCGCGGGCGCGGGTCGGTACGGTGCGCTCCGTCGGCGCGAAAGACTGGTCCGGGATCGCCTGGGGCATTGCCGTCTCCATTGCACTAGTGCATAATTTGTTTTGTGCTAGGAGAGTATCGGATCGAAGGGCGGCGCGCATCGGAGATTGCCGCCAGCGTCGAGCGAGCCGTCGGTGCGGGCGAGCTCCAACCGGGCGAAGTGCTGCCCCCGCTGAGAGAGTTGGCCGTCTATCTGGAGGTCAACCCCAACACGGTCGCGTCCGCTTACCGGACGCTGCGGGAGCGGGGCGTGATCGAAACGGCGGGCCGCCGGGGCAGTCGCGTACGCCCGCGGCCGGCCAGTACGGTGCGCGAAGTGGCGCTGGGGCCCGTTCCGCCCGGCGTGCGCGACGCGGCCTCCGGCAACCCCGACCCCGCGCTGCTGCCCGCCCTCGGGCCGGCGCTCGCCGAGGCCGCGGCGCGCAGCGCCGAGCAGCCGACGCTGTACGGCGCCCCCGCCGTCGGTACGGAGTTGGAGCGGCTGGCCCGCGCCGCCTTCGACGCGGACGGCGTGCCGAGCGGCCCGATCGCTGTCGCCTCGGGCGCGCTGGACGCCATGGAGCGGGTGCTCGGCGCGCATCTGCGCCCCGGCGACGCGGTGGCCGTCGAGGACCCGGGATGGGGGAGCCTGCTGGATCTGATTCCCGGCCTCGGGCTGCGGGCCGTGCCGGTCGCGGTGGACGACGACGGGCCGCTGCCCGAGCAGGTGGGCCGGGCGCTCAAGGAGGGCGCGCGGGCCCTCGTCGTCACGGACCGGGCGCAGAATCCCACGGGCGCCGTGCTGGGTTCGGGGAGGGCACGGGAGCTCCGGAAGGTGCTGGCCGGCCACCGGGACGTGGTGCTCATCGAGGACGACCACGGCCACGACATCGTCGACCTCCCGCTGCACCCGCTCGCGGGGGCCACGGACCATTGGGCGTTCGTCCGCTCCGCGGCCAAGGCGTACGGCCCCGACCTGCGGCTCGCCGTGCTGGCGGGGGACGACGTGACCGTGGACCGGGTGAGGGGGCGCCAGCGGCTCGGGCCGGGGTGGGTGAGCCATCTGCTCCAGGACGCGCTGGTGCACCTGTGGCGTACGGGAGCGGTGGACCCGAAAGCGGTGGCGGACGCGTACGGCAGACGGCGGGGCGCGCTGCTCGACGCCTTGGCGGCCCGCGGAATCTCCGCCCGGGGACGCAGCGGGATGAACGTATGGATTCCCGTCCCGGACGAAACCGGCGCGGTGGCCCGCCTGTTGCACGCGGGGTGGGCCGTAGCGCCCGGAGCGCGCTTCCGTATGCACTCGCCGCCCGGCATACGGGTCACGATCGCGGGTCTTGCCGAGAGCGAGATCCCGGCTCTGGCGGACACCATCGCGTCGGCCATCGAACCAAGGGAGGCGCGCCGCTACGACTGAGGACGCTACGACTGAGGACGTTACGACAGTCGACGCCACGACTGAGCACACCAGGAGGCGTACGGGGGCGTGCGCCCGGCCGACGGCGAACCGGAACGAGTGCCGGGATCGCAGGAGGAGGGGGACGATGTTGACTACGATCGCGCGATGGCTGATCAGAGCTTTCTTGTCCGTGGTCCGCGGGTTGCCGTTCGGCGCGTCTGCGCGCGCGACCGGGAGGAGATCGCGGCTTTCGAACGTGAGAGTGCCGCGCTGCACCGCCCGTGGGTCCCCGCCCGGGACACCTCGCCGGAAGCCTTTCGCGCGTACGTGGCGAGGTTCGACCGGCCCACCCATGAGGGCTTCGTGGTCTGCCTCCGCGCCGGCGGCGCGATCGTCGGCGGCGTCAACATCAACGACGTGGTGCGGGGCTCCCTCCGGAGCGGGTCCCTGGGCTACGTCGCCTACGCGTCCACCGCCGGGCACGGCTATATGACCGAAGGCGTGCGCCTCGTCGTGGAGTACGCCTTCACCAGGCTGGGGCTGCACCGGCTGGAGGCCAACATCCAACCCGGCAACGTCCCGTCCCTCCGGCTGGTCGAACGGCTCGGTTTCCGGCGCGAGGGGTACTCACCGCACTTCCAGTACCTGGACGGTGCCTGGCGGGGCCACGAGCGGTGGGCGATCACTGCCGAGATGACCGGTCACGCCGCTCGGCCGCCCGCCGACGCGGGAGGCGAAGGGCCGTGCGGCGAGGGGCCGTGCGGCGATGGGCCGTCCGGCGGGGACGGCTCTGGGTCAGGGCGGCGCCCGCCAGGATGATCAAGGCGCCGACGGGGGTGTTCCAGCTGAGCCGTTCGCCGAGCAGGGCGACGCCCGCCGCCGTGGCGATCACGGGGACGAAGTAGGTGACCATCTGCGCGGTGGTCGGGCCGACCTCCGCCACCAGGCCGTACTGCAACAGGAAGGCCAGGCCGGTGCCCAGTGCGCCGAGGCCGAAGACCGCGAGAAGGGGGACGAGGGGGAACGAGCCGGGAGCGGACGTGAAGAGGGCGGTCACCACGCCGACCTGGACGGTGGCCAGAAGCATTTGGGCGCCGGAGAGGGCGACGTTGGACTCCTTGGCGCCGCCGAGGGTGCGCCGGACGTAGATCCAGCCGATCGGGTAGCTCAGGGAGGCGCCCAGGGCCATCGCCGTGCCCGCCGGGTCCGTGCCGGAGAAGCCCTGCCAGGCGCCGAGCACGGTGAGCACGCCCAGGAAGCCGAGCCCCAGGCCCGCGACGCGGCGGCGGGTGGGCCGGTCCTCGGAGAGGGCGACCAGCGAAAGCGCCATGCCCCACAGCGGGGAGCTGGCGTTGCAGATGCCGGCGAGAGTCGAGGGGATGGTGAGTTCGGCGTAGGCGAAGAGGGAGAACGGCAGGGCGTTGAGGAAGAGCGCGGCGACCGCCAGGTGGCCCCAGGTCCGTGCGGAGCGGGGCAGCCGTTCGCGCTTGGCCAGCAGTACGGCGACGAGCACCGCCGAGCCGAAGGCCAGTCGGCCGAAGGTGACTTGCAGCGGCGCGTACCCCTGCGTGCCGACCTTGATGAAGAGGAAGCTGAAACCCCAGACGCAGCACAGGATGCCGAACCGGACGCGCCAGTCGAGGGCGGGACGCCGCGGGCCCGGCGTTGCCGGTGGCGTGGCCGCGGTAGCAGGGGGATTGGCGGCGGAAGCAGCCGGAGAACCGGTGGGGGAAGGGCTCGGTGAGGCGGGAGCCGCAACGGCTCCTTGGGGGACGGCGGTGCGCATGGGAACCACGATGCTGCGTAGTCAATTCTTAGCACAAGCGAGTTTTCGTGGTGGTCACCGCTTAGCATTGCTTACATGTTGAACCTTGATCGCCTGCGGACCCTGAGCGCGGTGGCACGGCACGGCTCGGTGAGCGCGGCGGCGGACGGGCTGCATGTGACCACCTCCGCCGTATCGCAGCAACTCGCCAAGCTGGAGCGGGAGGCGGGCCAGCAGCTGCTGGCCAAGAACGGCCGGGGCGTGCGTCTCACCGACGCCGGCCGGCTGCTGGCCGAGCACGCCATCCGCATCCTCTCGCAGGTCGAGCTGGCCCAAGCCGATCTTGAGGCACATCGCGGGCAGGCCGTCGGCGAGCTGCGGCTCGGCGCCTTCCCCACCGCGGCGCGTGACCTCCTGCCCGGCGCGCTGGTCCAACTCCGCACCGAGCACCCCCAACTTCGGGCGCAACTGCGCGAGATGGAACCGGAGGCGTCGGTGCGGGGCGTGGTGCGCGGCGACATCGACCTGGCCGTCGTCCTGGACTGGCACAACCGCCCGCTCCCGCTGCCCGAAGGTCTGGCCAAGGCGCCGATCCTCGACGACCCGGCCGACGTGGCCATGCCGGCCGGCCACCCGTTGGCGCACCGTCACTCGGTCGAGCTGGAGGAATTCGCCGACGACGAGTGGATCGCCTCGCCGGAGGGCGAGTTCTGCCACGACTGGCTGATGTTCACCCTGCGCAGCAAGGGAATCGAGCCGCGCGTCGCCCACATGGTGGAGGAGCACCCCACCCAACTCGCCCTGATCAGCGCGGGGCTCGGCGTGGCGGTGGCCCCCCGGCTGGGGCGCGGGCCGGTGCCGCAGGGCGTGAGCGTGGTGCCCGTACGGCACACCATGCGCCGGCACGTCTACGCGGTCTGGCGTGCCGACGCCGACCGCCGGCCGTCGATCCGCGCGGCCGTCACCGCGTTGCGCAGGACGGGACAAGAGAGGGAAGGGCGCTGAAAGCCCGTGATCCGGGCACCGGCCGGCCGGCACAATGACGCGCATGGCCAAGCGGATCATCGAGGTAGTCCCGTACGACCCGGCTTGGCCGGTGGCGGCCGCCGGCGCGATCGCGGAGGTGCGCGAGGCGCTGTCCGGAGCGATCACGGAGATCGAGCACATCGGTTCGACGGCCGTCCCCGGGCTGGCCGCCAAGCCCGTCATCGATCTGATGGCCGCCGCCGAGGACCTCGGTGCCGTCGGGTCCCGCGACGCGGAACTGGCCCGTCTCGGCTATTGGGCGGGTCACCACGGCATGTCCGGCCATCTCCTGTACGTCCGTGGCGACGACGCCCACCGGACGCACCACCTGCACGTGGTCACTCTGGAGAGCTGACCGACCGCGCCCGCGCCGAGCGGGGCCTACCGTCGGTCCCGGTCTGGGAGGACTGAAGAAGCCGGCGGCCCGGACCGCCGGCCGGGTGGCGCCACGTCGGCCTGCAACAGCCGGGGGGAGGTGCCGAAGCCGTGCCGGGAGTAGGCCCGGACCGCCCGGTCGCTGGAGTGGACCGTCACGCGTTCGAGGCCCATCCCGTGGGCGAGTTCCAGCACCGCGTCGATCATCCGCCCGCCCAGCCCGCCGTCCCGCTCGCCCGGAACCACGTACACACACTGCACATCGCCCGACGCCCGGTCCAGCGTGCGCGGACTCGGCACGCGCCGGGTGACCGCCAGCCATGCCATGCCGATGACCGCGTGGCCGCGGAGCATCACTGTGCAGTGATGGGAGGAAGCGTTCTCGCGCGCCCAGTCCGTGAAGCGTTGTATGAACGCGTCGCGTGTGGTGACGGGCGTACCGTCGTTCTCCTGCACCCATTGCCACCGGAGTGCGGCGACGGTGGTGAGTTCGTCAGGGCGGGCCGGGCGGATGAGGATGTCGTCCATGTGGCCAGTGTGGCGCACGGGGTGGGGGAGGGCCGGGCCTGTCGTCGTCCCAGGCCGGTCAGCCGGGGTTGGGCGGGGACACGATGCCTTGGACGATGCCCAGGTCCAGCAAGTCCTGCGGGCGGATGCGGAGTTGGTCCGCGGTGTCCCGCACCGCACTCGCGTCGCGCTTGAGAATGGCGGCGGCCGATTCCGGCGCAATCACGGAGAAATAGCTGTCCGGCGTCGCCCACAGCCGCCCCGGTGCGGCCAGCGCCAGCGCGCCGCCGGACCCGCCCTCCCCGACGAGCAGCGAGGTGACGGGCGTACGGACCGAGGCCAGTGCGGCGAAGGCGTCCGCGATGGCCGCGCCGGCGCCCGCCCGTTCGGCGGCCGGGTCGTTGGCCGCGCCCGGGGTGTCCACGAGCGTGAGCACCGGCAGGCCGAGCCGGTCCGCCAGCCGGATCAGCCGGGTGGCCGTGCGGAAGCCCGCGGGGCGTACGGCGGTGCCGCACTGCGCGGCGAACGCGACCGTGCGCCCGTCATGCCGGCCGAACCCGCAGCGCACACCCGTGTCGGTGCCGCCGCAGCGGTCGCCGCTGATCTCCTCGCGCCACTCGAAGTACGCGTCCAGGTAGGCCGCGGCGCGCGGGCGTCGCTCGTCGCGGGCCGCGCGCACCGCATCCCAGCCGGACTCCGGCAGGCAGGTCGCGCCGAGAGCGTACGGAAGCGGGGCGGCTTCCACGGAGGAGGCCGCATCGGCACCGGCAGCATGGACACCGGCTGTATCGGCACCGGTCACATCGGCACCGGCCGTATCGGAATCGGCCGCCCGTGCCGGGCCGGGAGACAGCAGCCGCAGCCAGCCGCCGAGCGTCGCGCGCAACCGGTCCGGCGGGACGACGGCGTCGAGCTGCCCGGCCGCCAACTGGCCCTCGGCGCTGTACGCGTACGGGTCGGCGCCTGCCGGGCGTACCCGCGAGCCGGCGAAGCCGACCTGCGCGCCCGGAAGCGCGAGCACCACGTCGGCGCCCGCGCCGAGCGTCGCCCAGCCGCCCCCGGTCGTCGGATCGCGGACCACGGCGAGCTGCGGCAGCCCCGCGGCGCGGTTCAGCGCCGACTGGGCGGCCACCCGCTGGAGCTGGGACAGCGCCCGCATTCCCTCCTGCATCCGGCTGCCGCCCGTGGCGATCAACGACACGACCGGCAGGCGCCGCTCGCGGGCGTGGGCGAAGGCGGCCACCAGCCGGTCGCCGGTGCGCCGGCCGAGGGAGCCGCCGAGGAAGCCGAACTCGAAGGAGACCAGGACGGTTTCCACGCCTGCGACCCGGGCGGTTCCGACGATCACGGACTCGCGTTCACCGGTTCGCTCCCGGGCCCGCTGCCGCGCGGCCCCGTACCCGTGCCAGCCGAGCGGCCCGTCGTCGAGCGGCTCATCGTCCAACGTCTCGTCGTCGGGCGCGGGCAGCTCGGTGAAGTCGTCCGTCACCACGGCGACCGCCTCGCGCGCGGTCCAGCGCGGGGACGGCCCGGCCGGTATGGACCGATCGTCCGCGCCCCGGGGCCCGCCGGTCTCACCCGTCCCGCCGTCAGCCCCGCCATCGGCCCCGCCGGACCCGCCCGCCCCCAGCGGTGGTTCGCTACGCACGGAGTTCCCGCTTGAGGATCTTGCCCATGTCGTTGCGCGGCAGGGCCTCCAGGAAATGGACCACGCGGGGGCGCTTGTGCGGAGCGAGCTGCCGGGCCACATGGTCGGCGAGGTCAGCACCGGTCGGTGCGGGCGCGCCCTCGGCCGCGGGCGCCGGGACGACCCAGGCGACGATCCGCTCGCCCAGGTCCTCGTCCGGCTCGCCCGTGACGGCGGCCTCGCCGACGCCGGGGTGCTCCAGCAACGCGTTCTCGATCTCGCCCGCTCCGATCTTGTACCCGCCGCTCTTGATCAGGTCCGTGGCCTTGCGCCCCACGATGCGGTAGTTGCCTGCGGCGTCGCGGGTCGCCATGTCGCCCGTACGGAACCAGCCGCCGTCGAAGGCGGCGGCGGTGGCGTCCGGGCGGTTGAGGTATTCGACGAACAGGTTCGGGCCGCGGACCTGGATCTCGCCCACCGTTTCGCCGTCGTCCGCCTCGACGGCCTGCCCGGTCTCGTCGACGAGCCGGACGTACACGCCGGGCAGCGGGACGCCGACGCTGCCGGGTGCGGGGTCGCCGTCGGCCCGTACGCTCGTGTTCATCAGCGTCTCGGTCATGCCGTACCGCTCGACGACGCGGCAGCCGGCGGCAGCGGCGAGCCGTTCGTGGTCGCTGCGCGGCAGCGCCGCCGACCCGGAGACCAGGAGACGGGCCCGGGACAGCGCCTTGGCCAGAGCGGGGTTCTCGCCCGCCTCCACGGCCAGCCGGTGGTACATCGTCGGCACGCCGAACAGCATGGTGCCGTCCGCCCCCAGCTCTCTCACGACGCCCTCGGTACTGAAACGCCCCAGGTGGCGGACGCTGCCGCCGCGCCGCAGCGGCCCGAGGATCCCGAGGACGAGGCCGTGCACATGGAAGAGCGGCAGGCCGTGCACGAGCACGTCGTCGGCCGTCCACTGCCAGACCTCCGCCAGCGCGTCCAGAGTGTGGGCGATGGCCCGGCGGGGGATGACGACTCCCTTGGGCGGGCCGGTGGTGCCGGAGGTGTAGACGATCAGCGCAGGGGACTCGGCAACCGGCTCGTACGGGAGCGGGGGGACCTTCTCGTCGCCCGTACCGGTGTCGACGTCGAGGCGGGGGAGAGCGGCCAGCGCGGCGGGCAGCTCGGCGTCCGGCTCGGCCAGGACGAGCGCCGGGCCGCTGTCCGACACGATGTGCGCCAGCTCGCTCTCGCCGATCTTCGGGTTGGCGGGCACGGCGGGCACCCCGGCGAGCAGCGTGGCCACGACAGCGACGGCGGTCTCCAGCGTGGGCGTGGCCCAGACGGCCACCCGGGTCTGGCCGCCGAGGCGCTCGGCGAGCCGGCACGCCACCGCGGCCAGCTGACGGTAGCTGAGCGCACGCTCGCCGAAGCGCAGCGCGGGCTGCGGCGATGCGTCGCCCAGCGTCGGAAAGAGCACGTTCACCAGGTCTCCCTCGTCCTCGTCGTCCCACGTCGTTGCCGGCGGCCCGGATCCGCCGGAAGCGGGCCGTCCCCCACCACTTTGGCAGAGACCACCGACAACGCGATCACGCGGCGCCGCGCGAGGGTACCGGCGCGCTCCGCTCACCCCGGCATCTTGCGGAAGTCCCAGGAGACGACGGAGTCCGGCACCAGCCGCAGCCAGGCGTGCCGCCCGTCGTGCGGCATCTCCTCCATGCCGAAGTACTTGGCGGCGAACATCCGTTCCGGGGCGTCGAGTTCCGGGCAGGGGTCACTCGTCCGCGGTACCCCGCCCACGACGGCCGCGCTGCCGCTCAGCTCCGCCCCACGCAGCTCCCCGTAGTCGTGCCCGTCGTCGACGACCACCGCGATCCGCGGGTCCTTGCGCAGCTGCGCCCACCGCTTGCTGCGGACGACCGAGTACAGCCAGAGCGCCGCGCCGTCCCAGACGAACCACAGGGCGCCGACGTGCGGGGTGCCGTCCTCGCCCACCGTGGCCACCCGGCACGTGCGCTGCTCCGCCAGGAAGGCGTCCAATTCCGGCGGCGTCATCATGATGCGGCGCCCGCGCCGCTGTGTGGCGGTCATGCCTCGTCCACCTCCGCTGTGCGGCCCGCGGGCGCGGACCGGCCCGGCCTGCCGAGTGCCAGGCATCATGCGGTCTCTTCCCTGCCGGCGCAATGCCCTTCCCCGCCGGCGCGATGGCGGCTACTCTCACGCGGCTTGCGACCACGGCGCCGGCGTCACGTTCCGGCCGCTGGTGACAACAAGGAGACGCATCGATGGCAACGGGCGCGCACCTCTCGCAGCAGACCGACCCGGCCACGACGGCGCTGCTCACCGTCGAGTGCCAGCGGGGCGTCGTCGGACCGGACAGCGCGCTGCCGGAGCTCGCCGAGGCGGCCCGCAGGACCGGCGCGCTCGGCCGGGTGGCCCGGCTGGTCGCGGCCGCGCACGTCGCGGGCGTACAGGTGCTGCACGCGGTCGCCGAGCGGCGCCCCGACGGCCGGGGCGCCAGCCGCAACGCGCGCCTGTTCAGCGCCGCCGAACGCCTGCCCGTACAACAGCTCGCCGGTACGACCGCGGTCCGGATCGCCGAGCCGATACCCGTCCGCGAGGACGACCTGATCGTGCGCAGGCTGCACGGCCTGTCGCCGATCGCCGGTACGGACGTGGACCCGCTGCTGCGCAACCTCGGCTGCCGCACCCTCGTCGTCGCCGGGGTGTCGGCCAACGTGGCGGTCCCCAACGCGGTCTTCGACGCGGTCAACCTCGGCTACACCGCCGTCGTGCCCGCCGACGCGATCGCCGGCGTGCCGGCCGACTACACGACGGCGATGGTCCGCCACACCCTCGCCCTCGTGGCCACCGTCACCACCACCGACGAGCTGGTCTCCTGCTGGACGAAGCCGCGCAGGCCCGGGACCGCCCCCGGATGACCGGCGGCGCGCCCCGTACCTCGGGACGCGTCAGCCGAGCTTGATCGAGTCGCCCTCGACGCTGACCTTGGCCGCCGGGAGCCCTTGTGTGGCGGGACCCTTGCGTACGCTGCCGTCGGCGACCGCGTACTTGCTGCCGTGGCAGGGGCAGTTGATCGTGCCGCCCGCCACCTCGTCGACCAGGCAGCCCTGGTGCCGGCAGATCGCCGAGAACGCCTTGAACTCGCCCGCCGCCGGCTGCGTCACCACGATCTTGTGGTCCTTGAAGACCTTGCCCCCGCCCTCGGGGATGTCCGTGACCTTCGCCAGTACGCCTCCGGCCGCGCCGCCCGCGCCGGTTCCTCCGCCGTCCTCGGCGCCGCCGCCTCCGGCTGGCGACGAAGAGCCTGGCGACGTCTCGGGAGCGGCGGAGGACGCGCTGCCGCCGTACCCGTCCGTGTCGTTCCCGCATGCCGCGAGGGCGGCGGCCAGTCCCGCGGCGCCGGCCGCCGCCACGACCGTGCGGCGTGGTGTCCCCGTGCCCGCCCGTCCCGCTGAAGCCTGCTGAGTCATGCTGTGCCTCCGGCTGTCGGTGCATTCCCTGCCCGTGGGCGCCGCGCCCCGTGAGCCGTGTGTCACGTGGTCCGTGCGGTCCGCGGGCGTTGTGGAAGTTCCATACGGAGGGGCGGGGGAGGGCGTTCAGCTCTTGGCGAGCGCGTCGCGCAGGAAATCGCGTTCGAAGCGGAGCAGGTTCTCGGTCACCGCCGCGTCGGCCGGCGAATGCCCTGCTCCGGGAAGCGGCAGCACGCTGTGCTGTTTGCCGGCCGCGAGCAGTTCGGCCGAGAAGCGGAGGGTGTGCGCGGGCGCCACGTTGTCGTCCGCCAGCCCCTGTACGAGGAGCAGCGGGCGGCGGAGCAGGTGGCCGTGGCCCGCGAGGGAACTGCGCGCGTAGGCGTCCGGCGCCTCCCGGGGGTGGCCGAGGAAGCGCTCCTTCCAGTGGGTGTCGTACAGCCGCTGGTCGGTGGGGGCGGCGCCGGCGACCGCCGCGTGGAAGACGTCGGGGCGGTGCAGGACGGCGGCCGCCGCCAGGAACCCGCCGAACGACCAGCCGCGGATCGCCACCCGCTCCAGGTCGAGGTCCGCGAAGCGCTCGGCGGTCGCGTGCAGCGCGTCGACCTGGTCCTCCAGGACGGGTGTGAGCTGGTCGCCGTGGACGGCCTTCTCCCACGCCGGGCCCCGCCCCGGAGTGCCGCGGCCGTCCGTGACCAGTACGGCGAAGCCCTCCTCGGCGAACCACTGCGCCACACAGCCGAACCAGGTACGCGCCCGCACCGCCAACTGGACGCTCGGTCCTCCGTAGGGGGAGAGCAGTACCGGCAGCCTGCCCGTACCGGGCTCGTGCCAGGAGGGCAGGTACAGGGCGCCGCGCAACTCGCGCTCGCCGAGTACCAGGTGCCGCGGGCGCGGAGCGACGGCCGGCTCCTCGGCGAGCGACGCGACGGATCCGGGCGGCGTACCGGGTACGGGGCCGGACACGCCGGTCACCGGCCCGTCCGGGGTCAGCCCGGACAGGACGACCGTGCCGCCGCCGACCGCCGCGGTGAACCACCCGGGACCCTCGCTCAGGCGGACCGGTCCGTCCTGGGGGTCCCACCTCCACACGTGGAGTTCCGTCGGCTCCTCCTGGGCGGTGAACCACACCCGTTCGCCCTCAACGGCGACGACCTCGCGCAGGTTCAGTCCGGGCGGCGTGACGTTTCTGCCGCCCATGTTCAGACGGCGGGTGCCGTCCGCGTCCTCGGGAAGGACGAGCGCCCCCGAGGCCGTACGGGCCGGGGTGCCGGACACGATCTCCACCCAGGCGGGGTCGGTGCGCTCGTGCAGGACCGCGGTCGCGCCGCTGCCGTCGTCGACCGTGAGCGTGCGCAACGTCCGCTGGTCCCGGCTCTGTACGCCGACGAGTGGCCCGTGCCCGTCCCACCCGGCGCTGACCAGGTACTCGTACGCGGCCCGGTCCCAGTCCACCTCGACGCGTGCCTCGCCGGAGGCCACCGGCACGATGTGCAGCGACACCTCGGCGTTGGCCGTCCCCGCCGACGGGTACGGGACCGCGCGCGGCGGCTGTTCGGGCCGTGCCGGGTCGCCGATGTAACGGCGGGCCACGCCCGACGTGTCGGCCCGGGCGACCAGGATCCGGCGGCTGTCCGGCGACCACCAGAAGCCGCGGGTCCGGTGCATCGACTCGGCCGCCACGTACTCGGGGAGCCCGTAGGTGACGTCCGGGCCCTCCGCGGCGGCCAAGCACCGGTCCGTACCGTCCTCCAGGCGGACGACGTGCAGGGATCCGCCGGTCACGTACGCGACGAACCGCCCGTCCGGGGAGGGCCGGGGGTCGGCGACCGGGCCGGCGGCCGGCACGTGGAAGGGGGCGCTCCCGTCCGTACGCACCACCCACAGGGCGCCGGAGAGCGCACAAGCCACCACGCGCGCTGCGGCGTCCGTCGCGTACGCCACCACGCCCGTCGCGTGCTCACGCGCACGCTCCCGGCGCAGCCGCTCCTCCTCGGGCAGCAACCCCTCCGAGAACGCGCCCCCGTCGCCCTCCAGGAGCGCCGGATCGACGAGGACCCGTTCCGCTCCGCCCTCGTAGAGCCACAGCCGGCCTACGGGGTCGTCGCCGCCGCCCGTACGGACGAACAGGACGCGGCTGCCGTCCGGGGAGACGCCGAAGCGGCCCGGGACACCGAGGGTGAAGCGCCGGGTGCGCGCGAACTGCCGGGGAAACGCGGCGGAGGTGGCGGAGGCGCCGGAAACCGGAGCGGCGGAAGAGGTAGCGGAGAGAGCCATGCGGGAACTCTGACACCCGAAACGGCTCCGCTGCCATGGGGTTTGCTGCCAAGGGCGCCACTTCGGGTGGTCCCGCCACTGGCCCGGCGACCGCGCCGCGGATACGACGAAGCCCCGCGGACGGGGGAGCCGCGGGGCTTCGTGTAATAAGTGTACATGTCTTCAGGTGTTATGCCCGGCCGGATCCGTGGCGCCGGGGCGGCGCGGCCGTGCACGCGGATCACCAGCAGGCTCGGCGACTCCCGGTACACCGCGTCCGGGCTCACCGCCGACGATGTCGACGGGCTGATCCACGGGGCGAGTGCCACCCACCAAAGTCATGTTCACGGCTGTCCTTCGGCAGTGCAGAGCGCCACCCGCCCCTTCCTACGCTCTGGCCCATGATCCGCACACGTCTCGCCTCCACCGCACTTCTGCTGGCCTCGGCACTGCCGCTCGCGCTCGTCGCGGGCCGGGCCGAAGCCGCCCCGCCGGTATCCGCCACCACGGTTGCCGCCGCGCCTCTCGCCGCTTCCGCGACCCAGCTCGCCATCCCGCGCCCCACGGGGCCGTACGCGGTCGGGCGGGACGTCCGGCACCTCGTGGACGAGAAGCGGCGCGACCCCTGGGTGCCCACCGCCGAGCGGGAATTGATGGTGTCCCTGTATTACCCCGCGCATCCGGATGGCGGCGGAGAGAGCGTTCCGTACATGTCCCCGGAGGAAGCCAGGTTTTTCCTGGAGGGGCGGAGACTGGACGGCGTATTCGACGCTGGGCAGCTCGCCGCGACACGTACGAACGCTCGCGCCGGCGCGCGCCCGGCGGGCGGTAAACATCCTCTGCTCGTGCTCTCGCCCGGCTTTTCGCTCTCGCGCGCCACCCTCACGCTGCTTTCCGAGGACCTGGCTTCACGCGGTTATGTCGTCGCCCTGGTCGACCATGCCTACGAGTCGTTCGGTACGGCCTTTCCCGGCGGCCGCACCCTCACCTGCGCAGCGTGCCGCACGGTGGAGAGCGAACCGACGGACGCGGCGGAAAAGAAACGGATGGGGAAGGCCGCGCAAGACCGCGCAGCCGACATCTCTTTCCTCGTCGACGCCTTGCTGCGCCGCCCGGAAACCGGCCGGACGCGTTTCTGGGCGCACTCCGCGATGATCGACCCGCGGCGCGTCGGAGCGGCGGGACACTCGCTCGGCGGAAACGCCGCGGCACACGCCATGAGCACCGACGACCGGATCCGCGCCGGCGTGAACCTCGACGGCTCGTTCTTCGCACCGGTGCCGCGGTCCGGCCTCGGCGGGCGCCCCTTCCTGATGCTGGGCACCGCCGCCGGTCACGCGCCCGGCGGCGAGGACACCACCTGGCCGAGTGCCTGGCGCCGCCTCGACGGCTGGAAACGCTGGCTCACGGTCAAGGGCGCCGGCCACTTCTCGTTCCTCGACCTGCCGGTGCTCGGCGCGCAACTGGGTGCCGGCGATCCGACGGTGCCGCTGTCCGGCCGGCGGTCGGGCGAGATCACCACCTCGTACGTGAGCGCCTTCTTCGACCGGGCACTGCGGGGCGCGGCCAGGCCCCTGCTCGACGGCCCGTCGGCAGCCGACCCGGAGGTCGCGTTCCATTCTCCGGCTCAGTACGCGGAGTTGACGTTGTCCATGGAGCCGTAGCGGTGGGCGGCGTAGTTGGCCGCGGCGGTGATGTTGGCGACCGGGTCGAACAGGTCGTGGGCCGTGCCCTCGACGTGGTACGTGTCGAAGGTGGGCTGGATGACCTGGAGCAGGCCCTTGGACGGGATGCCGTTCTTGGCGTTGATGTCCCAGTCGTTGACGCAGTTCGGGTTGCCGCTGGACTCGCGCATGATGTTGCGGTGCAGGCCCTCGTAGCTGCCGGGGATGCCCTTCTCCTTCATGATGGCCAGCGATTCCTTGATCCAGCCGTCCAGGTTGTTCGCGTAGTGCGGCTTGGCGGCCTCGACCGGCTTGCGGTCGGCGGCGCGGCTGGCGGCCTCCTTGGCGGTGTGGCCCTGGGCGGCCACGGCCGTCACCTTCACCGCGTCGGCGAGGTTCGCGGCCTGCTCGCCGGCCTTCGGGTCGGCGGCCTTGGTCTTGGCACCCACCGGCTGGCCGTTCGCGGAGACCGGCTGCACGGCGGACGGCGCGGCCGAGGAAGCGGCGTGCGCCTCGCCGGCCGCGGCGGGGACCGTCAGCGCCGCGGTGGCACCGGCGGCCACCAGCACGGCGGCGGAGAGCTTGCGGGTCTTGGTCACGCGGACGGAACGGAGCAGAGTGGGCATCGGCATGCGGAAACCTCTTCCGGGACGCTGGTGCGTAAAAGGGGGACGCGGCCGGTTACGGATTCGGGCATGTGGTGCCGGCTGCGCAATACGAAGGATGTGATCCGGGTGCGTGACCGCGCTCACCTTCTGCGGTGAAGGGCGCAGCGCTCTTTCCCGGTGCTCCACCATGATTAGCGGCGGCGAAATCGGAAAGCAATAGCGGTGGTGCGTGGCGATCTGCTATGCGACCCCGTAGAAGCCGGAGCGACGCCGTGAGTGAGACCTCCATACGGCCGCATACGGCGAGCGGCTTCTACGGCGTGGGGCCGTAGAGGACCAAGGTCCCGTGCGCCGGATCACGCCGCCGGGCGCTTTTGCGCGGCGCTTCATCCGCTCGCCGGGGGCGTTATTGTGGTGCGCGTCACCGTTAATGCGAGAGCGTTTTCCCGATCCTCATATGCGAGGAGAAATGCCGAACGCCCGGCCGGGCGGACCCGGCCGGGCGTTCGGCGTACGGCGATGGAGAGCGCGTCGCCGGCGCGCGGTTCAGCGCTTGCGTAGTCGATGGACGACGGCGGCCAGACAGAGTCCGGCCGCCAGGCCGCCCAGCGCCCAGGGAATGCTGGGTTCGCCACCGTTGCGGTCCCAACCGATCGCGGAGAAGACCCAGGTGACGAAGAGGACCAGGAGAGGCGCCCAGCGCCGCGTACGAATACGTCCGGTGTGTTCTTGCGGCATGTCCTCCTCTTTCCCGGTTGCTGCTACTTGGTCGTGTTGAACTTCAACTTGCAATACTTGTTAACGCACTTGGGCTTCCAGTGTACCTTGCCCTTGCCGCCGGCCACCGGGCCGATAAAGCTGCTGCTGTAGTACGTCCCCGTCACTTTGAAGTCTTCCGCGTAACTGCAGACCGGAATCTTTCCGGCGAGGCAGGTCTGCGCCTTGCCGGTGGCCGTCCAGGTGACGACCGTCTTGCTCTTTCCGGACTGGTACGGCGTGTTGAACTTGATTTCCCAACCGAGCAGCTTGGCGGGCGCGGTGGTCGATTCCTCGCTCCAGGCGCGGCTGTCGGTGATGTCGCCCTTCTTGTTCTCACAGATCTGGACGCGCATCTTCACGTGCCCGAGGCGCATGGACACCTTGGCCTCGGACGGGTAGTACGCCTTGGAGAACGTACGGCAGCCACCGGCTGCGGAAGCCGGTGCGGCACCGGCGAATATCATTCCGGCGGAAAGCGTGGCAAGCGACAAAATTCCTGCCGCCGCGCGACGTGTTGCGGACACTGGTTCCCCTCGTAAGAATTCACTGGTCAGGTGAAACGCGTTGATCGTAGGCAGGGTTCCGGCCAAGGGCAAGTCCCCGGTGGCGCATTGTGCATTCGGTCGAAAATGCCCAGACCGGTATATGTGCTACATGTTCCCCCGTGATCGGTGAGGGGTGTCACGCAATACGGGAATCGCGCCCGGTTCCTGAAAGCCGGTCAGGTGCCTGCGTGCGTACGGGATTACGGCTCACAGCTTCCCCGACTTCCTTTCCAGGAACAGCAGCCAGGCCAGGTACACGCCTCCGCCCACTCCCGTGAGCACGCCCACCGGGAGGATGGCCGTGCCGGAGACGCGTTGGGCCGCCCAGTCGGCGAGAGTGACCAGGGTGGCGCCCATCCAGGCCGCGGGGAGGACGTTGGGGCCGGGGGAGCGGGTGAGGCGGCGGGCCAGTTGGGGGGCGGCCAGGGCGACGAAGGGGATGGGGCCGGCGGCGGCCACGGCGAGCGCCGTCAGGCCGGTGCCGGTGGCGAGGAGGGCCAGGCGGCTGCGTTCGGGGGCGACGCCGAGCGCCGCCGCCGTGTCGTCGCCCATTTCCAGGAGGGAGAGCCGGCGGGTGAGGACCAGGACGGCGGGTGTCAGGGCGGCGACGCCGAGGGCGGCCACCGTCACGTCGGGCCAGCCGCGCCCGTTGAGGCTGCCGATCATCCAGGTGGCGGCTTCGGCGGCCTTGCCGATGTCGGCCCGTACGTACAGGTAGCTGGTGAGCGAGCCCAGCACCGCCGAGCCGCCGATGCCGACGAGCACCAGGCGGTAGCCGTGCACGCCGCGCTTCCAGGCCAGCAGGTAGACGGCGGCGGCGGTGGCCAGGCCGCCGAGCACCGCGCCGAGGGCGATCTGCGCGGTCCCGGCCTCCAGGAGGATGACGGAGACGAGGGCACCGGCCGACGCGCCGCTGCCGAAGCCGATGACGTCGGGGCTGCCGAGGGGGTTGCGGGCCAGCGACTGGAAGACCGCGCCGCTCATGCCCATCGCGAAGCCGGCCAGCAGCCCGTCCAGTACGCGGGGCAGCCGCAGGTCCACGACGACGAAGTCCGCGCCGGGCGGGCCGTCCCCGAAGAGCGTGGCGAGGACTTCGGCGGGGGTGAGGTGGTAGCTGCCCATGCCCAGGGACAGGACGGCCACCGTGGCGCCGGCCAGTGCCAGCAGTACGCAGACCAGCAGGGCACGGCGGCCCAGGCGCAGGGACAGCCCGCCCCGGGTGCGCAGGACGGTGGGGCGCGGCGCGGCGCGGCGCGCGACGGGGGTGCGGACGGCGTTCACAGCTGGGCCACCTTGCGCCGGCGGACGAGGTGGATGAACACCAGGCCGCCGCAGAACGCGGTGACCACCCCCACCTCGATCTCGGCGGGCGGGGCCAGTACCCGGCCGACGATGTCGGACCCCAGCAGCAGGACCGGCGCGAAGACGGCGCAGTAGGGGAACAGCCACCGGGTGTCGGTGCCGCAGAAGGCCCGTACCGCGTGCGGGATCATCAGGCCGACGAAGCCGATCGGCCCGCAGACCGCGGTGGCGGCGCCGCAGAGCAGGGTGATGGCGGCGATGGACAGCACCCGGGTCCGGCCCAGCCGGGCGCCCAGGGAGCGGGCGGTGTCCTCTCCCAGGGCCATGGCGTTCAGCGGGCGGGCCACCGCCAGGGCGAGGACGGCGCCCGCGAGGAGGAAGGGCAGCGCGGCCGGGAGCAGGTCGCCGCGGCGGCCCGCGAGGGTGCCGACCGACCAGTGCCGCATGGTCTCCAGCGCTCCCAGGTCCGTCAGTTGCAGTCCGTTCACGCAGCCGAAGAGGGCGGCGTTGACGGCGGTGCCGGCCAGGGCCAGGCGTACCGGCGTGGCAGCGCGGCTGCCGCCGAGCGCGTTGACCAGGACGGCCGCCGCGCCGGCGCCGGCCAGCGCGAACCACAGGTAGCCGGTGAAGGAGGTGACGCCCAGCACGCTGATCGCGGTGACCACGGCGGCCGAGGCGCCCGCGTTGACGCCGAGGAGCCCGGGATCGGCGAGCGGGTTGCGGGTGAGGGTCTGCATCACGGCGCCGGCCAGCCCCAGGGCGGCGCCTGCCGCGACGCCCAGCGCGGTACGCGGTATCCGCAGCTCCCGCACGATCCGGTCGTCGGCGGTGCCGGTCGGCGTGAACAGGCCGTGCCACACCTGGTCGAGGGGGATGGCCTTGGTGCCCACGGCGATGCCGGCCAGCACCACGGCGGCCAGCAGCGCCAGGCCCAGCAGCAGCCCGCCGGCCCGCACGGCCCGGCGCCCGGCCGGCGGCGCGGCCGGGGCGGGTGGTGCGGGGGAGCCGGCGCGGGCCGCGGTCGCGGTCGTCGTCACGCGGCGCTGCCTTCCCTGGCCGCGGCCCGGTGGCGTACGCACTCCTCGTACGAGGGGAGCAGGCCCAGCTTCCCGGCCTCTTCGAGGGTGGGCGCGGCGGCGTCCTTGGCGGACAGCAGCGGGGTGACGCCGGCGGGCCAGTCGATGTCGAGGGCCGGGTCCAGCGGGTGGACGCCGTGCTCGCGCCGCGGCTGGTAGCCGGTGGAGCACAGGTAGACCACGGTGGCGTCGTCGGTCAGGGCCATGAAGGCGTGGCCGAGCCCTTCGGAGACGTACACCGCGCTCAGCCCGTCCTCGTCCAGGGGTACGGCCTCCCACGCGCCGAACGTGGGGGAGCCGGTCCGCACGTCCACCACCACGTCCAGTACGGCGCCGCGCACGCAGGTGACGTACTTGGCCTGGCCGGGCGGCACCTCGCTGAAGTGCAGGCCGCGCAGTACGCCGCGGCGGGAGACGGAGCAGTTGGCCTGGGCCAGCACCGGGGCGCGGCCGGTGGCGCCGGTGAACTCCGGCCGGGTGAACCACTCGTGGAAGGAGCCGCGGTCGTCCCGGTGGACGAGGGGTTCGCGCACCCAGGCTCCTTCGATGCTCAGCGGGCGCATGAGACTGCTCCTTCCAGCGTCGCGGTCACCGCGGCGAACTCGGTGGCGAGGGCGTCGCGCCAGTGCCTGGGCGCGGGCAGCCCGGCGGCGGCCCAGCGGTCGTGGCCCAGCACGCTCCAGGCGGGGCGGCGGGCGGGCCGGTCCAGGGCGGCGCTGCCGGTGGGGCGGACGCGGTCGGGGTCGGCGCCCGCCAGCCGGTACACCTCGCGGGCCAGCTCGTACCAGGTGGCCGTGCCGCCGGTGGTGGCGTGGAAGACGCCGGGGCGTGCGGGGCCTCGCCCCAGTGCGAGCAGCCGTTCGGCGACATCGCGGGCGGGGGTGGGCTGTCCCGTCTGGTCGTTGACGACGTCAGCGGTGGCGCCGCGCGCGGCGCGTTCGGCCATGGTCCGGACGAAGTTGCGGCCGTGGGCGCCGTACAGCCAGGCGGTGCGCACGACGGTGCCGGTGCGCGGCAGCTCGGCCAGGACGGCTTGTTCGCCGGCGGCCTTGCCGCGGCCGTAGGCGGTGAGCGGGCCGGTGGGCGCGCCCTCCGCGTACGGGGTGGTGGCGTCGCCGGAGAAGACGTAGTCGGTGGACACGTGCAGCAGCCGGGTGCCGCCGCGGGCGCAGGCGCGGGCCAGCTCGCGCACCGCGTCGGCGTTGACGCGCCGTGCCTGCTCCTCGTGGGTCTCGGCGCCGTCCACGTCCGTGTAGGCGGCGCAGTTGACGACCACGGCCGGGCGGACGCGGCGCAGGGCGGACTCCACGGCGCGGGTGTCGGTGAGGTCCAGGGACCGGCGGTCCATGGGGAGCGCGCATTCGCCCTCGGCGGCCAGCAGGCGGCCCACCTCGCGGCCGAGCATGCCGCCGGCGCCGGTGATCAGCCAGCGGCTCACCGGGCGGCACCGCCCGCGGCCGGTACGCCGGTGGCGTCGGCGGCCGGCGCCGCCCACCGGTCGGGGCGGTCGCGGTACCAGGCGACGGTTTCGGCGAGCCCGTCCTCGAAGGAGTGCCGGGGGACGTAGCCCAGTTCGGTACGGATCTTGGTCCAGTCCACGGAGTAGCGCCGGTCGTGGCCCTTGCGGTCGCTGACGTGGTCGACCCGGTCCCAGCCGGCGCCGCAGGCGGCGAGGAGGCGTTCGGTGAGGTCCTTGTTGGTCAGCTCGGTGCCGCCGCCGATGTTGTAGACCTCGCCGGGCCGGCCGCCCTCCAGGACCAGGCGCAGCGCCCGGCAGTGGTCGTCCACGTGCAGCCAGTCGCGTACGTTGAGCCCGTCGCCGTACAGCGGGACGCGCCCGCCCGCCAGCAGCCGGCCGACGAACAGCGGGATCACCTTTTCGGGGTGCTGGTAGGGGCCGTAGTTGTTGGAGCAGCGGGTCACCGACACGTCCAGGCCGTGGGTGCGGTGGTGGGCCAGTGCCAGGAGGTCGGAGCCCGCCTTGGAGGCGGAGTAGGGGGAGTTGGGGGCCAGGGGCTGGTCCTCGGTCCAGGAGCCGTCCGCGATCGAGCCGTACACCTCGTCGGTGGAGACGTGCACGAAGCGGGCGATGCGGTGGCGCACCGCTGACTCCAGGAGGACCTGGGTGCCCAGGACGTTGGTGGAGGCGAAGTCGGTGCCGCCCGCGATGGACCGGTCCACGTGCGACTCGGCGGCGAAGTGCACCACCGCGTCGTGATCGGCCAGCAGGTCGTCCACCAGCGGCCGGTCACGGATGTCGCCGTGCACGAAGGTGAACCGCGGATCGCTCTGCACGGGCTGGAGGTTGGCGCGGTCCCCCGCGTAGGTCAGCGCGTCCAGGACGGTGACGACGTGCGGCCCGGTGCCGGAGCCCGCCGGGGCGAGCAGGGTGCGGACGAAGTGGGAGCCGATGAAGCCGGCCCCGCCGGTGACGAGAATTCTCAAGGCGTCAGTCCAAAGAAGAAAAAGAGGAAGGGGATGCGGCTGAGTGGTGGCGGGCGGGGTCAGGGCGCTATCTGCACCTGGCTGTGGTCGCCGAGCACCACGCGGTGCGCGCGGGGCGCGCGGGCGGCGCCGCTCATGCGGACCATGCGGCCGATGAGCGACCCCTCGATCCGGCCGGCGTTCTCGATGCGGGAGTCGTCCAGGATGATGGAGAACTCCACCTCGCTGCCGCTGATCACACAGCCGCCCGCGACGGACGTGGAGGGGCCGATGTAGGAGTCGCGCACGACGCTGTCCGCGCCGATGACCGCGGGGCCCACGATCCGGGACCGTACGACGCTGGCCCCGGCCTCGACGCGGACCCGGCCGACCAGTTCGCTGTCGCCGTCCACCTCGCCCAGGACGGCGGGCGGCAGGCCCTCCAGCACGGTGCGGTTGACCTCCAGCATGTCGGTGACGTTGCCGGTGTCCTTCCAGTAGCCGGAGATGACCGTGGACTGCACGGTGCGGCCCGCCTCGACCAGCCACTGGAGGGCGTCGGTGATCTCCAGTTCGCCGCGTGCCGAGGGCTCGATGGCCCGTACGGCGTCGTGCACGCCGGGCGTGAAGAGGTAGACGCCGACCAGCGCCAGGTCGCTGCGCGGCTCGCGCGGCTTCTCCTCCAGGCGCAGGACGCGGCCTTCGGGGGTGAGTTCGGCGACGCCGAACGCGCTGGGGTCGGCGACCTTAGTGAGCAGGATGCGCGCGTCGGGGCGGGACTGCCGGAACTCCTCGACGAGTTCGGTGATGCCGCCGACCACGAAGTTGTCGCCGAGGTACATCACGAAGTCGTCGTCGCCGAGCCAGTCGCGGGCGACGAGCACGGCGTGCGCGAGGCCGAGGGGCTGTTCCTGGGGGAGGTAGGTGACGCGGGCCCCGAAGCGGGAGCCGTCGCCCACGGCGGTACGGATCTCCGCCGCGGTGTCGCCGACGATGATGCCGATGTCGGTGACGCCCGCGGCGACCAGGGACTCGATGCCGTAGAAGAGCACCGGCTTGTTGGCGACGGGGACGAGTTGCTTGGCGGCGGTGTGGGTGATGGGCCGCAGTCTGCTGCCGGTGCCTCCGGAGAGGACAAGTGCCTTCATGAGCGGGTCATCCTTGGGTGAGGGTGGCGGGTTCGGCGGCGGAGTGGTGGTGCCACAGCCGGGCATAGTGACCGTCGGCGTCGAGGAGCTGCTGGTGGGTGCCCTCCTCGGCGATCCGCCCGGCGTCCAGGACGACGATCCGGTCGGCCCGCGCGGCGGTGGCCAGGCGGTGCGCGACCAGCACGGTGGTGCGGCCGTCGGCCAGGCGGTCCCCGGCGTCCAGCACCGCGCGTTCGGTGGCCGGGTCGAGGGCAGCGGTGGCCTCGTCCAGGAGGAGCAGGCCGGGGTCCACGAGGTGGGCGCGGGCCAGGGCGACGAGCTGGCGCTGGCCGGCGGACAGGCGCTGCCCGCGCTCGCCGACGGGCTGGCGGAAGCCGTACGGCTGGGCGGCCACCGCGGGCAGCGCGCCCACCGCCCGTACGGCCGCCTCGACCTCCCGGTCGGTGGCTGCGGGGCGGCCGTAGCGGACGTTGTCGGCGATGTCGCCGGTGAACAGGTGGGCTTCCTGGGGGACGACGCCCAGCAGCCGCCGGTAGGCGGGCGGGTCGTAGGTGCGGACATCCGTGCCGTCCACCAGCACCTGCCCCTCGGTCGCGTCGTGGAAGCGGGCGAGCAGCTTGACGACGGTGGACTTGCCGGCGCCGGTCGCGCCGACGAGCGCGACCGTCTCGCCGGGCTCGACGCGCAGGCTGACCCGGTCCAGTGACGGCTGCCCGGCGCCCGGGTAGCGGAGGGTGACCGCGCGGAGTTCGACCGCGCCGCGCAGCCGTTCCGGTACGGGTACGGGGTCGGCGGCGGGCCGCACGGAGGGCGTGACGCGCAGCAGTTGCAGGGTGCGGCGCAGGCCGACGGACGCCTGCTGGTAGCTGTCGAAGGCGAGCGAGAGCTGTTGGAGGGGCGCGAAGAACATGCCGAGGAAGAGCGTGAAGGCGACCAGGACGCCGGGGCTGAGGCCGCCGTCCGCGACCCGGTGTGCGCCGTACAGCAGCACGGTGGCCTTGGCGAGTTCGGCGGTGAGGTTGACGCACGGGAAGTACACGGCGGCGTAGCGCTGGGCGCGCAGCCGGGCGGCGCGGTAGCCCTCGGAGAGCTTGCCGAACGCCTCGGCGGTCTTGCCCTCGCGGCTCTGGGACTGGGCGACGCGCAGGCCCGAGACGTTCTCCTGGAGGCTGGAGTTGACCTCGCCGACGCGTTTGCGCGCGTCGCTGTACGCCGCGGAGGACAGCCGCCAGAAGACGGCCGTGGCCACGGCGATCAGGGGGACGAGGGCGAGTGCGGTCAGGGCCAGCGGCAGGTCGACGGCGAGCATTGCCACGACGGCGCCGCACAGGGTGGCCAGGGCGGCGACGGAGGCCAGCAAATGGGTCTGGAGGAAGGCGGAGAGCGCGTCGATGTCGTTGACCATGGCGGTCATGATCTGGCCGCCGCGCTCGCGCTCGTAGAAGTCCAGACCGAGGCGCTGGAGGTGGGCGAAGGTCTTCACCCGCAGCCCGTACAGCACCCGTTCCCCGGCCCGCCGGGTGACGCGTGCCTGGAGGGTGAGCACGCCCCAGCCGGCCGCGACGACGAGCAGCGCGGTCAGCGCGGTGGCGGCGAGCGCGCCGCCGTCGCCCGCGCCGACCCCGGCGTCCAGGCCGTGCCGTACGAGGAGGGGCAGCGCGAGGGAGGCGAGGGAGTCGGCGGCGACGAGCAGCAGGCCGAGCAGCAGGGCGGCGCGTACGGGGGCGAGCAGGCGCCGGAAGCGCGCGTCGGGGTCGGGGGCGCGCAGCCGGTCCTCGTCCAGGCGCGGGTCGTCGGTGGTCTCCTCCACCGCGTTCCGGGCCGCGTCGGCGGGGGGCTCGGGCCACAGTTCCGGGGTGACGCCCTGGTCGGTGGCGTGCGGGGCCGGGGTGACGCGTACGTCGAGGGAGTCGCCAGGACCGGCCAGGAGCTCGCGGAACAGCGGGCAGCGCTCGGCCAGTTCCTCCTGGGTGCCGCAGTCCACCACGCGGCCCTCGTCCAGGACGGCGATGCGGTCGGCGAGCCGGAGGGTGGAGCGGCGGTGTGCGATCAGCAGGGTCGTACGGTCGCCGGTGACGGCGCGCAGGGTGCGGTGGATGGCGGCCTCGGTGGCGGCGTCCACGGCGGAGGTGGCGTCGTCCAGGACCAGGACGCGCGGGTCGGCCAGCAGGGCGCGGGCCAGCACCACGCGCTGCCGCTGCCCGCCGGAGAGCGTCAGCCCGCGCTCGCCGACCTCGGTGGCGTAGCCGTCGGGCAGCGCCGAGATGAACCCGTGCGCCTCGGCGGCCTCGGCAGCCGCCCTGACCTGCGCGTCGGTGGCATCAGGGCGGCCGTAGGCGATGTTGTCGCGGGCCGAGCAGGAGAACAGGAAGGGCTCTTCGAAGACCACGCCGATGGTGGAGCGGAGGTCCGCGAGCGACAGTTCGCGGACGTCAATGGCCGCGCCGGGCGGGCCGACGCGTACGGAGCCGTCCTGCGGGTCGTAGAAGCGGGGGAGCAGCAGCGAGACGGTGGACTTGCCGGAGCCCGAAGGGCCGACCAGGGCCAGTGTCTCGCCGGGCCCTACGGTCAGGGACACGTCGTTGAGCACCGGGTCGCTGGGCGCGTACCCGAAGCGCACGTCGCGCAGTTCCAGGCCGGTCGGCCCTGCGGGCAGGGCGACCGGGTCGGCCGGATCGGTGATGTCGGGCCGGGCGTCGACGAGTTCGTAGACCCGCTCGGCCGCGGCGCGCGCCTGCTGGGCGGTGACCAGGAAGCTCGCGAACAGGCGGGCGGGCCCGGCCAGCAGCGCCAGGTAGGCGGCGAAGGCGAGGAAGGTGCCCAGCCCGATGGTGCCGCGCAGCGCCAGCCAGCCGCCGAGGGCGAGCACGCCGACCTGGCCGAGCGCGGGCAGCGCCGCGAGGGTGGCGGTGGCGCCGGCTTGGATGCGGGCCACCCGCATCCGCCGTCCGAACAGGCCGCGGGCGGCGCGGGCCAGCCGGCGCACCTCGCGCTCTTCCTGGCCGAAGCCCTTGACCACCCGTACGCCGGTGACGGCTTCCTCGACCTGCTCGGCGATGCGCGCGGCGCCGGCCTGTGCCTCGCGGGTGGCGGGCACGAGCCGTTTGCGGCTGCGGGCGGCGGCCCACGCGGTGGCGGGCACCACGGTCAGCGCGACCAGGGCGAGCGGGGCGCACAGCCACAGCATCGCGCCGACGGCGACGAGGAAGAGGGCCGTGGTGCCGAGCGGGATCGGCAGCATCCCCAGCATGATCTGCACCTGTGTCAGGTCGCTGTTGGCGCGGGAGACCACCTGGCCGGTGCGCAGCGCGTCCTGTTTGACGCCGTCCAGGCGCTGGAGGGAGTCGAACACCTCGGTACGCAACCGGTGCTGGACGCCGAGGGCGAGTTTCCCGGCGGCGTAGCGGCGGGTGAACTCGGCGGCGAACTGGACCAGCGCGAGGCCCGCCATCGCGGCGGCGAGCCAGCCGATGCGGTCGGTGTGCCCGGCCACGGCGTCGTCGACGCCGAGCCGGGCCAGGAGGGGGCCGATCGCCTCAAGTCCCGTGCCGAGCACGGAACTCACGGCGACCGCGAAGAGGAGTCGGGGGTGGTGGCGGCACGCGGCACCGAGCCTGCGTAGCCAGCCGGGAGGCGTTGTTGACCTGCTGAGCACGTGGTTAGCTTAGGCTTACCTAAGTGTCGGGTCGTCACTCGGGGTATGTGACCTGTCGCACATGTACCGACGTACCGCCCGTTTCCCGCCGCCACTCGCACCACCCGTGTCCCGAAACCGACTTGACGGCCCGTCGGGACAGAAAGCAGGTTGTCGATGCGTGTCCTGTTCGCCGGGCCGCCCTTCTTCGGGCTGCTCTATCCACTGGTCCCATTGGCCCAGGCGTTCCGCGCCGCCGGCCACGACGTCCTCGTCGCCACCTGCGGCCGAGCCGTCGGCCACGCCGCCTCGGCCGGACTGCCCGCCGTGGACTGCGCGCCCGGCATCGACCCCGACGCCCTGTACGCCGCCATGGAGAAGAACCGCCAGGGCAAGCCCCCGGCCCCGGATGAGAAGCGCACCGCCCCCAAGGGGAAGGGATTCTCCTTCTTCAGCGAGGAGATGGCGGACACCATGGTCGACACCGCCCGCAACTGGCGGCCCGACCTCGTCGTACACACCCCCAACGGCGTCGTCGGCCAGCTCGTGGCCGCCGCGCTCGGCATCCCCTCGGTCGTCCACGCGGTCGGGTTCGGCCACACCGGCCGGCACGTCGCGATGATGAACGACGCCCTCGCCGACGGGTACGCCCGCCACAACCTGGCGGGCCCTGGACCCGTCGCCGCCTGGCTGGACGTCACCCCGCCCCGCATGAGCGTCACCACCGAACCGCACCGCCGCCACCTGCGCTACGTCCCGTACAACGGCGGCGGCGCGCTCCCGCACTGGCTCTTCGCGGCGCGCAAGCGCCCCCGCGTCGCGGTCACCCTCGGCACCGTCCGCCCGGTCGTGGACGGCCTCTCGCCCGTGGAGTGGGTCATCGACGCGGCCCGCGAGACCGACGCCGAATTCGTGCTCGCGCTCGGCGGCGCCGACCTCTCGGCGCTCGGCCCGCTCCCCGAGAACGTACGCCCCGTGGAGTGGACGCCCCTGAGCGCCCTGCTCGCCGCCAGCGACGCCGCCATCCACCACGGCGGCGCCGGCACCACCCTGACCGTCCTGGACTCGGGGCTGCCGCAGCTCGTCCTCGGCGAGGGAGCCGACCGGCCGGCCAACGCGGCGGCGGTCCGGGCGCGCGGCTGCGGCCTGGTCCCGCCCGACCCGTCGGCGCTCGCCGGCACCGACCGCCCCGGGCGCGAGCTGGTGCGGCGGCTCCTGGAGGACGAGGCGCTGGCCACCGCGGCCCGCGAGACGGCCGAGGAGATGGCCGCGCTGCCCAGCCCCGCCGACACCGTGCCCCGGCTGGTCGAACTGGCCCTCGCCCGCGGAGCGGACGGATGAGCCGCGCGGACGGCGCCCCCGCCGCCCGCACGGCCCCCGCCGGGCCGCCCCGCACCCCCCGGCCCCGCCCGGCCGAGACCACGGACAGCCCGGAAGTGACGCGCCTGGCCGCCCGGCTCGCCACGGCCGGGTCGGCGGACGCGCGCGCCGCCGTACTGGACCGGTTCTGGGACGAGGTGGCGGCCCGCGGCACCCCGCTCGTCGAACCGCTCGACGGCGACCCCGGGCACCACGCCGTCACCTTCCTGTGGCGCGGCGGCACCGCGACCCGCCAGGTGCTGCTGATGGTCAACCGGCTGATGGACCGCGCCGACCTCGCCCCGAGCCTGATGCGCCGGCTGCCCGGCACGGACGTGTGGCACCTGACCTACCGGCTGCGCGGCGACCACCGCGGCTCGTACCGCATCGCCGCCGACACCGAGGGACGGCCGCTCGGCGACCTCGGCCGGCTGGCCGCCACCGGCGTCGGCGACCCCCTCAACCCCCGCACCATCGCCACCCGCTGGCACGGCCCGCCCGGTTCGGTCTTCGAACTCCCCGACGCCCCCGCCCGGCCCTGGCCCCACCCCGCCCGCGCCGGCACCCCGCGCGGCACGGTCCGGCGCCACCAGGTGGCCAGCGCCGCGCTCGGCGCGGAACGCGAGGTGTGGGTGTACGAGCCGCCGGCACCGGCCACGGGCCGCGCCGGGCAGCACACCGACACCCTCGTCCTGCTCGACGGCGACATGTGGTTCGGCCAACTGCGCCTGGAAGAAGTGCTCGACGGCCTCGTCGCCGACGGCGCGATCCCGCCGCTCACGGTCCTCGCCCCGCACGCCGTCGACAACGCCACCCGCGTACGGGAATTCGGCGGCCACCCGGCGTACGTCACCTTCCTCGCCGGGGAACTGCTGCCCTGGGCCGCCGACCGCCTGCCGGTCCGCCCGGACCCCGCACGCACGGTCGTCGCGGGGCAGAGCCTGGGCGGACTCACCGCCCTGTACGCCGGGTACGGCGCGCCCGACCGGTTCGGCAACGTCCTGGCCCAGTCCCCGTCCCTGTGGTGGCAGCCCCCGGGCGAACCGGCCGGGGAGACGGCGTGGATCACCCGGCGCTACGCCGAGGGGGCGCGGCGCGGGCTGCGGCTGCACCTGGACGTGGGCCTGCACGAGTGGGGAATGCTCGAACAGACCCGCGTCCTGCGCCGGACGCTCCGGGCCTGCGGCCACCCCGTCACCGGCTCCGACTTCAACGGCGGCCACGACTACGCCTGTTGGACCGTCGCCCTGGCACAGGGGCTGATCACCCTCCTCGGCCCGGGAACGCCACCGCCTTCCTGAGACCCGCCCGCCGGCCCCGCACCCTTTCCGTACACACAAGGAGCAACACCGATGCGTTACCGCCGACCCGCCGCCCTGCTCGCCGCCGCCCTGGCAGGCGCCCTGACCCTCGCCGGCTGCGGCGATGGCGCCGACGGCAAGGAGGGCGGCTCCGGCACCCGTACCGTCACCGACGCCAACGGCAAGGAGGTGGCGGTGCCCGTCGCCCCCAAGAAGGTCGTGACGCTCAGCGAGCCCACCCTCGACGCCGCGCTCGCCCTGGGCACCCGGCCGATCGGCGCCACCAGCGGCCGCGGCCAGTCCGGCGTGGCCGGCTACCTCGCCCCGAAGGCCGAGTCCGCCCGGATCGTCGCCAACGTCGCCGAACCCGACCTGGACAAGCTCGCCGCCATGCGGCCCGACCTGATCCTGCTCGACGAGACGGTGGGCGCCAAGCGCGTGCAGGACAAGCTCCGCCGGATCGCCCCCACCGTGCTCACCGCCAAACTGAACGCCCCCTGGCGGGACGCCTTCACCGCGACCGCCGACGCCCTCGGCAAGAAGGCCGACGGCCGGAAGTGGCTCGCCTCCTTCGACGCCCGCACCAAGGCCGTCAAGGACGGGCTCGGACCCAACGCCGGGGCCGTCACCAGCGTCGTGCGCTGGCAGAACGGCGCCCCCTCGGTCGTCGGCAAGGGCAAGGGACACGTCGGCGACACCCTCGCCGCCCTCGGCCTCAAGCGCCCCCAGGGCCAGCAGGGCGAAAGCTCCGGCCACAGCGAACCGGTGAGCCTGGAGCGCCTGGACGCCATCGACGGCGACTGGCTCTTCCTCGGCGCGCTCGGCGACAAGGCCGCGGGGGACAAGGGCCTCGCGGAAGCCACCGCCGTACCGAACTTCACCAAGCTCAAGGCCGTCGAGAAGCACCACGTCGTGGTGGTCGACGGCTCCGCCTGGAACAGCTCCGGCGGCCCGCTCGCCGCGCAGGCCGTCCTCACGGACGTCGAGCGGGCCCTCACGAAGAAGAGCTGAACAGCACGCGCCAGGAGGCTAACCTCGATCTTGTGACCCGGGTACACCAGCTCGCCGGCGTGACCGGTTCCCCCACGTCGGACGCGACGCTCGCGGCGTACTACGCGTCGATCGCCGAGACCGAGGGGAGCCGCGACGGCACCGTCCGGCACCGGCTCCGCCCGGAGGTCGGCGACGGCACGATCGAGGTGACGCCGCTGCGCAGCGGGTTCCACATCGTCCGCTACGACGTCGCGTTCGCCGGCGGGCACCAGGTCGGGTACGCCTTCCCCGGCGACCACTTCGAGCTGGAGCACTGCGTCGACGGGCGCATGCACGTCAGCGAGACCAGCACCGGAACCGGCGGTCTGCACGCGGGGTCGGTGGCGCTGAGCCCCCGGTGCGCCACCGGCGGCGTCGTCGCGCACGGCGACGGCGAGCGGTACCGCGCCGTGTCGGTCACCGGGACCTGGACCGGGCTGGAGACCTACCTCGGCAACCTCGGCGCGGGCGCCCTGCCGGCCCCCGGGCCGCAGGACGTCGCGCGCGAACAGTACCTGGGCCGGTCCGCCGCGTTGCGCCCGGCGGCCGGCCCGCTGGAGGAGCTCTTCCTGCACCGGCGCTCGTCCCCGGGGCGCCTGCTGTACATGGAATCGCGGCTCGTGGCGGCGCTGGCCGCCCTGGTCGACGGACTCACCGCCACCGCGCCGCCGGCGGACACCGGGGACCTCGCGCTGGACGACCACGAGGTGGCCGCGCTGCGCCGCGTCCCCGAACTGCTCTGGCGAGAACGCCACGCACCGCCGACGCTGCCCGAACTGGCCCGCACGGTCTCGATGTCGGTCCGGCGCCTCACCACCGGGTTCCGCGCGCTGTACGGGGCGCCGGTGATGGAGCACCACCGGCGCCGCTGCCTCGACCGCGCCGCGGCCCTGCTCGTCGAGACCGACTGGCCGGTGGCCCGGATCGGGCACGAGGTCGGCTACGCCTCGCCCAGCAACTTCGGCTACGCCTTCCGGCGCGACCGGGGCACCACTCCCGCCGGGTTCCGGCGGGCACACTCCTGACACCTCCGAGAGCCGGGCACCGCGCTCCACATCCACGGGACCGCCGCTCCACACCACGGCGCGGTCCCGGTGCCGACGATGGGCCGACCCCCAGCAGGCACCCCCGGATGGAGACCGATGACCGTCAGTACCGATGCCGCGTCCTCCCGGACCGGGACGGGGCCACTCGTCGTCGTCCTCGGCGGACTCTCGGCGGTATCGCCGTTCGCCATCGACATGTACGCGCCCGGCTTCCCCCAGATCGTCACCTCGTTCGCCACCTCGAAGACGGCCGTCCAACTCTCCCTGACGGCCTGCCTCATCGGGCTGGCCGCCGGGCAGCTCGTGCTCGGTCCCGTCAGCGACGCGCTGGGGCGGCGGCGCCTGCTGCTGGCCGGTTCCGGCATGTTCGGCGTGTTCTCCCTGGTCTGCGCGCTCGCCCCGACCATCGCCGTGTTCGACGTGGCCAGGCTGCTGCAAGGGATCGCCGGCAGCGCGGGCATCGTGATCGGGCGGGCCGTCATCAGCGACCGGTTCACCGGCGCCCACGCGGCCCGCCGGCTCACCACGCTCAGCGTGATCGGGTCGACCGCGCCGGTCCTGGCGCCGGTGGCCGGCGGCCTGATCCTCGGCGTCGGGTCGTGGCGCCTGGTGTTCGTGGCGCTGGCCGTGACCGGGCTGGTGCTGTCGGCCGCGATCCGGGCGTGGGTTCCGGAGTCGCTGCCCGCCGAGCGGCGCAGGACCGGCGGCCTGCGGGCCGCGTTCGCCGCGATGGGCGCACTGCTCCGGCGCCGCGAACTGGCCGGCTACCTCCTGGCCATGGGCTGCGGGCTGGCCGCCCTGTTCGCCTACATCACGGGCTCGCCCTTCGTCTTCGAAGGCACCTACGGCCTGTCGCCCACCGCGTACGGCCTCGTCTTCGCCACCAACGCCGTCGGCACCGTGGTGACCGGTACGGTCTTCGGGCGGCTGGCCGGGCGCGTACGGCTCAACCTCCTGCTCACCGTCGGCGTCGCCGTCACCGTCGTCTCCCTGGCCACGCTGGTGACCCTGCTCGCCGTCGGCATCAGCACCCTCCCCACCACGTGGGCCTGCCTGTTCGGCCTGACGTCCGGGTTCGGACTGCTGCTGCCCGCGTCGATCACCATCATCCTCGCGATCGGCAGCGACACCCCCGGAGCCGCGTCCGGGCTGCTCGGCGGCGCCCAGTTCGTATTGGGCGCCGCGGCCGCGCCACTGCCCGGCGTACTGGGCAACACCACCGCCATGTCCACGGCCGTCGTGGTACTGGGCTGCGTCGTTCTCTCGGCGGCGGCCCTGGTCACCCTCGCCCGACCGTGGCAGGGCCACGGCGAGCCGTCCGGTTCCGAATGAAATGATCACGAATATGCGCGAACGACACCATGACGACCGGCTCCTACGCCTGCACAAGGAGCACCGGGACGCGCCGTACCCCGCGGGCTTCCGCGGCGTGGACATCGAAGGGGTGGAGCTGATCCTGCTCGACGCGGATGCCGACGCCCTCGTCCAAAGGGAACTCGAAGGCGGACTCGACCACGAAGGCATCGCCGTCCTCTGGGCGTGCATCGCCGACCTCGAAAAGATCCTGCCCCTGATCGGCGACAATTACTGCGCGTCCTACTACGCGAGGCTGCGGACGATGGCGGGGATCGTAGCGGCACGCTACATACCCAGCGCGTTCTGACCGGCTGCCGGAAACGCAACCCCTGCCGGCCCCATCCGGTTCCAAACCCTCGTAACCGTGTGTAGGGGGTGGAGATTTGTCCACCCATGGACGAGCAAATTTCCACCTGGGTGGTAGATGCCGTCCCCTCTCTCCCTCCGTATCGTCGGCACCAACTGCCGAACGGGGGCCTGCGCGCGACGAGAGAGACTGGAGAACGGGCCATGGGGATATGGGAGCCGATCGCCGACCGCGATGTCGAGCTGATAAGAATCGCGATGCCGTTGCAGTCGGCCTCCTTCCGGCTGGCGTGCTTCCCGCATGAGCCGGACTCGTCGGACATGTTATGGCACCTGGCCCGCCAACTGCTGCCCTCGGTCGAGGTGCTGGCAGTCCAGTACCCGCACGGCGACGCGCGGAACCCCGGCGGAAGGACCGGAGACCTCGACGAACTGGTGGGCGACAGCGCCCTGCTGCTCAGCGGCTGGTCCGACCTGCCGCTGGCCCTCTTCGGCCACCACAGCGGAGGCGAGGTGGCGTTACGGGTCGCCGACCGGCTCGAACGGGAGCTGGGCGTCGATCCGCTGTGCACCTTCGTGGCCGACCGGGGCGCGTGGGGCGTCTTCCCGGCGTTCGAGACGGCCCGGCTGCGCTCGCCGGTGATCGCGTTCGCCGGCGCGCACGACGCACCGCGCTGTGCCGAGACCGTCAACCTCATCCACGACGGGCTGCTCGCCGCCCAGATCGACTGAACGGCCCGAGCAGGGGACACTGTCACCGTGACCACACAAGCCAGCATCCGAGTGATCGTCGCCGACGACCAGGCGGCAGTCCGGGAAGGACTCGTCCTCCTCCTGGGCACCATGCCGGGCATCACGGTCGTGGCCGAAGCGGGCGACGGCGAGGAAGCGGTGGCCATGGTCGCCGAACACCACCCGGACGTCGTCCTGATGGACCTGGGCATGCCCGGCGTGACGGGCGTGGAGGCCACCCGGCGGGTGCGGCAGGACCACGCCGACACCCAGGTCGTCGTCCTCACCACCTACGCGTCCGAAGAACTCGTCCTGGAGGCGCTGAGCGTCGGTGCGCTCGGCTACCTCACCAAGTCCGCCACCAAGGACGCCATCGCCCGCGCGCTGAGCGCCGCCGCGGCCGGGCAGGCGGTGCTGGACCCCGGCGTCCAGCACACCCTCATCCAGGCGGCGACCCGCAGCCGGCCGGCCCCTGCTCCCGCCCCCGCCGACCGGCTCACCGCCCGCGAGATCGACGTATTGAAACTGATAGCCGCCGGCTTCGGCAACCGCGAGATCTCCCGGCACCTGTTCATCAGCGAACCGACCGTCAAGACGCACGTCAACCGCATCTTCGCCAAGACCGGAAGCAAGGACCGCGCCCAGGCGAGCGAATACGCCAGGAAACACCGGTACACCGACTGAACCACCACAACAGCCCGGGAATTACCGACCCCGATTCCCGGCCGGTCGGTCCCCCTGGCCACCCCCCTACAGCCTGATGTTCCCGCCGGGCTCCCGGAATTCACGGGCCCGGTCCTAGGGGACGTTAGGGGTGGGTGCCGCTGATCGTTCTCCCTAGCATCGGAGCGCGGGTGTGGACCGTCTTGTCCCACTCCCTGCCGCACTCGGAGAAAGACAAATAGGGGGCACCTGTGCGTGAAGAGCTCGACCGGCTTCCGGAGTTCGAACGGCCGCGCGCCCTGCTACGCCTGGTGTGCGAGTGGGCCGCCGAAGTACTGGAGCGGGACCCCGAAGGAGTCGCCGCCCGGGCGTCCTTCGTGGACCAGGGGGTCGGCTCGATCGCCGCGGTGGAACTGCACCGGCGGCTCACCGCCGCCACCGGGCTCGCCCTGCCGGTGACCGTGGCGTTCGACCACCCCACGCCGCAGGCCCTCGCCGAAGAGCTGTACGCACGCCTCTACGGCCGGCCCACCCCCCTTGAGGACGAGGGCGGCGAGTCCGGCAGCCCCCGCGCCGCCGACTCGGACGATCCGGTCGCCATCGTCGGCATGGCCTGCCGCCTGCCCGGTGGCATCACCTCCCCCGAGGAGCTGTGGCAGCTGCTGCTCGACGGCGGCGAGGTGCTCTCCGACTACCCCGTCAACCGCGGCTGGGACGTCGACAACCTCTACGACCCCGACCCCGACCGGCCGGGCCGCACCTACACCCGCAGCGGCGGCTTCCTGCACGACGCCCCGGAGTTCGACGCGGAGTTCTTCGGCATCTCACCGCGCGAGGCGGTGGCGATGGACCCCCAGCAGCGGCTGCTGCTGGAGGTCACCTGGGAGAGCCTGGAGCGGGCCGGCATCAGTCCGACGACGTTGCGCGGCACCCCGGTCGGCGTCTTCACCGGGGTGGAGAACCACGAGTACGGCCCCGGCCTGGCCCATGTCGGCGGGGGGCTCGAAGGCCACCTGCTGACCGGCACAGCGGCCAGCCTCGCCTCGGGCCGGGTGGCCTACGCGTACGGCTTCGAGGGCCCGGCCGTCACCATCGACACCGCGTGCTCGGCCTCGCTGGTCGCACTGCACCTGGCGGCCAGGTCGCTGCGCCTGGGCGAATGCCGGATGGCGCTGGTCGGCGGCGCCGCCGTGATGTCCAGCCCCGGCGGCTTCCTCGCCTTTTCCCGCCAGCGCGGGCTGGCCGCCGACGGCCGGTGCAAGGCCTTCTCGGCCGACGCCGACGGGACCGGCTGGTCGGAGGGCGTCGGCGTGCTCGTCGTCGAGCGGCTGTCGGACGCCGTACGGCACGGACACCGCGTGCTGGCCGTGCTGCGCGGATCGGCCGTCAACTCCGACGGCGCCTCCAACGGGCTGACGGCACCCAGCGGCCCGGCCCAGGAACGGGTGATCCGCGGCGCGCTGGCCGACGCCGGGCTGACCGCCGCCGACGTGGACGCCGTGGAGGCCCACGGCACCGGCACGGCCCTCGGCGACCCGATCGAGGCGATGGCCCTGCTGGCCACCTACGGCAGGGACCGCCCGGCCGGCCGGCCGCTGCGCCTCGGGTCGGTCAAGTCCAACCTGGGCCACACCCAGGCCGCCGCCGGAGTCACCGGAGTGATCAAGACCGTGCTCGCGCTGCGGCACGGCCTGCTGCCGCGCACCCTGCACATCAGCGAGCCGACCCCGCACGTCGACTGGTCCTCGGGCGGAGTGGAACTGCTCACCGAGACCGCGCCCTGGCCGGAGACCGGCCGGCCGCGCCGCGCGGCCGTCTCGTCGTTCGGAGTGAGCGGCACCAACGCCCATGTGATCCTGGAGGCCGCGGCGGACCACGCCACGGAAGGCACGACGGCCCACGGCGCGCCCGACACGGACCTGACCACCGAACCGGAGCCCCTCGGCGTCCTGCCCTTCGCCTTCTCGGCCCACGGCCCGGCAGGCGTGCGCGCCCAGGCGGCGCGCCTGGCCGACCACGTCGAGCAGCGCCCCGGCCTCCGCCTCGCGGACACCGCCCGCGGCCTGGCCACCGCACGCGCCCACCTGACCGACCGCGCGGTCGCCGTCGCCGCTGACCGTACCGCCCTGGTCTCCGCCCTGCGCGCGTTCGCCGCCGACGGCAGCGCCCCCGGCGTGGTGACCGGCACACCGGCCGACGGCGGCCTGGCTTTCCTGTTCACCGGGCAGGGCAGTCAGCGGCTGGGGATGGGCCGCGAGCTCCACGCACGGTTCCCCGCCTTCCGGCGGGCGTTCGACGACGCCTGCGCCACGCTCAACGCCTTCGTGGACCGGCCGGTGGAGTCCCTGGTGTTCGGCGACGCGCCCGAGCTGCTCGACCGTACCGAGTACACCCAGCCCGCCCTGTTCGCGTTCGAGGTGGCACTCTTCCGCCTCCTCGAATCGTGGGGCGTGACGCCGGACTTCCTCGTGGGGCACTCGATCGGCGAACTGGTGGCCGCCCACGTCGCGGGAGTGCTGAACCTGCCCGACGCCGCCCTGCTGGTGGCCCACCGCGGCCGCCTGATGCAGCAGTTGCCCGAAGGCGGGGCGATGGCCGCCATCGAGGCGGGTGAGGAGGAGATCGCCCCACAGCTCGCCGAGCACCCCGCGGCGATCGGGCTGGCCGCCGTCAACGGGCCGCGCTCCATCGTCGTCTCCGGCGACGAAGGGCCGGTCGCCGACCTGATGGCGGCCTGGCGGGCGCGCGGCCGCCGCGTCCACCGGCTGACCGTCAGCCACGCCTTCCACTCACCGCGGATGGAACCGATGCTGGACGGCTTCCGCTGGATCGCGCGCGTGGTGTCCTACGCCGAGCCGGCCATCCCGATCGTCTCCAACGTGACCGGCCGGGTGCTCACCGCCGAGGAGGCCCGCGACCCGGAGTACTGGGTGCGGCACGTCCGCGAACCCGTGCGCTTCGCCGACGCCATCGGCCTGCTGGCCCGCTCCGGTGCCTCGACCTTCCTCGAACTGGGCCCGGACGGCGCCCTGACCGGCCTGGGACAGGAATGCCTGGACGACGCCGACGCCGCCTTCCTGCCCACCGTTCGAGCCGATCGCCCCGAGGCCGCCACCCTCACCACCGCGCTCGCCCGGCTGCACACCCGGGGCGTCCCGGTGGACTGGACCGCCGCCCTGCCCGCCGGAACCGCTCCGGAGGACCTGCCCACCTACGCGTTCCAGCGCAAGCACTACTGGCTCGACGCGGCCGCCCCGGCCGGCGACCTCGCCGCGGCCGGACTCGGCGCCGCCGGACACCCGCTGCTCAGCGCCGTCGTCACCCTGCCCGACACTCAGGACACCGTGCTCACCGGCCGGCTCTCGCTCCGCACCCACCCGTGGCTGGCCGACCACGCCGTCCTGGACACCGTGCTGTTCCCCGGCACCGCATGGGTGGAACTGTTCACCCGCGCCGGTGACGAGGCCGGCTGCACCCGCATCGACGAACTGACCCTGACGGCCCCTCTGGTCATACCCCGGCGGGGCGGAGTCTCCGTACGGCTCGTCGTACGCGCCCCCGGCGAGACCGGCACCCGCGCCGTCACCGCCTATTCACGCGGCGACGGCGACGAGACCTGGACCTGCCACGCCGTCGGCGTCCTGGCCCCCGGCGGCCCCGTACCGGAGACCACGCCCGCGGTATGGCCTCCGGAGGGCGCCGAACGGGTCGAACTGACCGGCTTCTACGAGCGGCTCGCCGACGACGGGTACGGCTACGGCCCGCTCTTCCAGGGGCTGCGCGCCGCCTGGCGACGCGGCACCGAGGTCTTCGCCGAGGTCGCACTGCCGGACGGCACACAGCCCGACGGCTACGGCGTGCACCCCGCGCTGTTCGACGCCGTCCTGCACGCCGGCATCCTCGCCGAGGGCGGCACCGGCGCCACCCTGCCCTTCTCCTGGCGCGGCGTCGAGATCCACAGCGCCGGGGCACCGGCCCTGCGCGCCCGGATCGTCCCCGAGGACGACGACGCGGTGGCGATCACCCTGACCGACCAGACCGGCGGGCCGGTCGCCTCCGTGGCGGCCCTGGTGACGCGCCCGGTCGAAGCCGCTCAGCTCGCCGGCGCCCCCGCCGGGTCCGACACGCTGTTCCGCACCGAGTGGACGGCGCTGCCCGAGGCGCCCGAGCCGGCGGCCGAACGCTGCGCGGTCGTCGGCCCCGACGGGCTCGGCCTCGGCCAGGAGACCTACGACACGCTGGAAGACCTGGCGGGCAGTGGGGCGCCCGTGCCCAGCCTCGTCCTCGCGCCCTTCGGCCCCGGCCCGGCGGCAGGCCCCGGAACCGCCGGTGACCACGGACACTCCGCCACCGGGCCCACCGTGGACCCCGCAGCGGTCCACACGGCCCTGAGCCGGGCGCTGGCGCTGCTCCAAGCATGGCTTTCCGACGACCGGTTCGCGCGCTCCCGGCTGGTCTTCGTGACCAGCGGGGCGGTCACCGCCGAGTCCGGCGAGCGCCTGGCCGACCTCGTCCACGCCCCGCTGTGGGGCCTGGTGCGCTCGGCACAGGCGGAGAACCCCGGCAGCTTCCTGCTGGCCGACATCGACGCCACCGCCGAGAGCCGGCGCGCCCTGACCGCCCTGGCATCCCACGACGAACCGGAAGTGGCCCTGCGCGAAGGCCGCCCGTCGGCCCGACGGCTGGTGCGGACCGGCAACGACACACTGGTGCCTCCGGCCGGTACCGAGCACTGGCGGCTGGACGCCCCGGTCCGCGGCACCCTGGACAACCTCCGGCTGACACCCGCACCCGACGCCGGGGCACCGCTCCCCGCCGACCACGTGCGCATCGCGGTGCGCGCGGCGGGCATGAACTTCCGCGACGTCGTCTCCCTCCTGGGCATGGCGGCCTCCGAAGACGCCCTCGGTTACGAGGCCGCGGGCGTGGTGACCGAAGTCGGCGCGGAGGTCACCGGACTGACCGCGGGTGACCGGGTGATGGGCCTGTTCAGCGGCGCCTTCGGCCCCACGGCAGTGGCCCCGCGCGCCCTCGTCGTACCGATGCCGCCCGGCTGGGAATTCGCGGACGCCGCCGCCGTACCACTGGTCTACGCGACCGCCCTGTACGTCTGGGAAGACCTCACCCAGGTGGCACCCGGACAGCGGGTCCTGATCCATGCGGGCGCCGGCGGCGTCGGCATCGCCGCCATCCGACTGGCACACCGGCGGGGCTGCGAGGTGTTCGCGACGGCCAGTCCGGGGAAGTGGGAGGTGCTGCGCTCGCTGGGTCTGGACGACGACCACATCGCCTCCTCCCGGGAC
>NZ_JBIRPD010000036.1:0-37303 GCF_044332485.1 Streptomyces sp. NPDC017056
CCTCACCGCAGTCGCGGAAGCCTTGTCTGGAAAGCTGAACCTGGTGTTGCGACGTGTCGGCTGCGGGGAGCCCCCTGCGTGTCCCCGGCCCCGGGCCCGGATAGCGGCCACCCCGCCGTCGTGGCCGAGGCCCCGGGGTGGCGGTTGCGTCGCCGCTGCCACGCCTGGTTGCTGCGCTACTGGTGTCTTTCCCTTTCCCCACCCCCACTCGCGCGGGGCTGCCAATCCGGCCGGAGGGGGCGTGCAGGGGGGTGTCCCCGCAGCCGACAGCTCGCAACACCAGGTTCAGCTTTCAAGACATGGCGTCCGCGAGTGCGGTGAGGAGTCACCCCCCTGCGCGGCCCCGACCCCACCACAACCAGCGCAACCCCGCGCGAAGCGCAAAGCCGCGCGCAGCGCATCGCGTAGGAACGATCCGATAACGCCACGCAGTGAGGGGTTTTGCGCCAGGTCTACGCGCGTTAATCTCCCGTCGAAGCCAGCGCCACCCTGGGCGCTGTGAGCGCCGCCGTGGGCGCTGTGAGCGAAGGGAAAGACCCTTGCGTCGGGTCACCAGGTTTGCCGCCTCGGTCAGTGCCACCGCGCTTCTCGCGGTCACTGCCACCGCTTGCGGTCAGAGCTTCGCCGAGGCGAACCGGGCCAGCCACGCCGGTGTCGGGCTTGCGTTCGATATCGGTGGGCGGGACGACCACTCCTTCAACGAGGCGGCCGCCCGTGGCACCGAGAACGCCAGGAACAAGCTGGGCGTCAACGTCAAGATGCTCACCGCGAAGAACGGTGAGACGGAGGCCGACCGTGAGCAGCGGCTTTCCTCGTTCGCCGAGGCCGGGTACAACCCGGTCATAGGTGTCGGTTTTGCCTATAGCCGGTCCATCGAGAACGTCGCCAAGGACTTCCCGGAGACGACGTTCGGCGTCGTCGATGCCGTGCCGCAGGGCAAGAACGTGGACGCGATGGTCTTCGCGGAGCACGAAGGCTCGTACCTGGCGGGTGTCGCCGCCGCGCTCAAGAGCAAGAACCACAAGGTCGGCTTCATCGGCGGTGTGAACAATGCGCTGATCCAGAAGTTCCAGGCCGGGTTCGAGCAGGGTGTACGGGACACCGACCCGAACACCGAGGTCACGTCGCAGTACCTGTACCCCAACAACGACAAGGGGTTCAACGATCCGGCGGCGGCCAAGGCCAAGGCGAGCGGCATGCTGGACAGCGGCATCGACGTGATCTATTCCGCGGCCGGCCAGTCGGGTGCGGGTTCCATTGAGGCGATCAGCAAGCGCAAGGGCGCCTGGGCGATCGGTGTGGACTCCGACCAGTACCAGCAGCCGGGGCTGGCGAAGTACAAGGACTGCATTCTGACGTCGGTGGTCAAGAACGTCGACGTGGCGGTCTTCGACCTGATCAAGAGTGTCGAGGACGGCAAGCCGCTGACGGGCGTGCACGCGTACGACATGAAGAAGAAGGGTGTCACGCTCGCCACGTCGGGTGGGTTCATCAAGGACATCCAGCCGCAGATCGACGCCGCCCGGCAGAAGATCGTCGAGGGCAAGGTGAAGGTCAAGGAGACCCCGTAGCAGGGCGCGGGACGGTGCCGGTCCGGCACCGCGCCCCGCCCCATCGCGGCCGGGCCGTGCCCGTGCTTCGACGCCGGTAGTCGCTGCCGCCGTCCGCCCGGGACATGCCGTACGCCCAGGGCTTACCGTCCGTCCAGGACATACCCAGAACACGCCGTCCGTTCAGGACATGCCATCCCCGAGGGGAGTGCGCCATCAACGCAGCACCCACGATCAGCCGCCCGGCCGAGCCGGGCCCCGCAGCCGTCGAACTCCGCGGTATCACCAAGCGTTTTCCCGGTGTCGTGGCCAACCACGACATCGACCTGACCGTCCGCCGCGGTACCGTCCACGCCCTGTGCGGTGAGAACGGCGCGGGCAAGTCGACGCTGATGAAGATCCTTTACGGCATGCAGAAGCCGGACGAGGGCACCATCACGCTCGACGGGGAGCCGGCGGCGCTGGGCACTCCGGCGGACGCCATCGCCCGCGGCATCGGCATGGTGCACCAGCACTTCATGCTCGCCGACAACCTCTCCGTCCTGGAGAACGTCGTGCTCGGCGCGGAGAAGCTGCACGGCATCGGCGCCAAGGCCCGTACGAAGATCATGGAGATCTCGGACGCGTACGGGCTGGCCGTCCGGCCCGACGTCCTCGTGGAGGACCTCGGTGTCGCGGACCGGCAGCGGGTGGAGATCCTCAAGGTGCTCTACCGGGGCGCCCGTACGCTCATCCTCGACGAGCCGACCGCGGTCCTCGTCCCGCAGGAGGTCGACGCGCTGTTCGACAACCTGCGGGAGCTGAAGTCCGAGGGGCTGACGGTCATCTTCATCTCGCACAAGCTGGGCGAGGTGCTGTCGGTCGCGGACGACATCACGGTCATCCGCCGGGGCACCACCGTCGCGTCCGTGGAGCCGTCGAAGACCACGCCCAAGCAGCTCGCCGAGCTGATGGTGGGCAGTGAGCTGCCGTCGCCGGAGACGCGTGAGTCGACGGTGACGGACACGCCGATGCTGGGCGTCGCGGACCTGCGGCTGTCGGCCACCGACTCCGACGGGGTCGTGCGGACCGTGCTGGACGGGATCACCTTCACGATCCACAAGGGCGAGGTGCTCGGCGTCGCCGGTGTCGAGGGCAACGGGCAGGCCGAACTGGTCGAGGCGATCATGGGCACGCGCGCTCTGGACGGCGGCGCCGTGACGCTGGACGGGCAGGATCTCTCCGCCGCGAGTACGCGCAAGCGCCGCGAGGACGGCATCGGGTACGTACCCGAGGACCGCCACCGGCACGGCCTGCTGCTGGAGGCGCCCCTGTGGGAGAACCGCATTCTGGGGCACGTCACCGAGCGGCCCAACAGCAAGGGCCGCCTGCTGGACCTGGCCGCGGCCCGTAAGGACACCGAGCGGATCGTCGCCGAGTACGACGTGCGGACGCCCGGTATCGAGGTGACGGCGGCCTCGCTGTCCGGCGGCAATCAGCAGAAGCTGATCGTCGGCCGGGAGATGAGCCACCGGCCCAAGCTGCTGATCGCCGCCCACCCCACGCGGGGTGTGGACGTCGGCGCGCAGGCGCAGATCTGGGAGCAGATCCGCGAGGCGCGCCGGGAGGGCCTGGCGGTGTTGTTGATCTCTGCTGACCTGGACGAGCTGATCGGGCTCTCCGACACCCTGCGGGTGATGTACCGGGGCCGGCTGGTCGCGGACGCCGACCCCGCGACCATCACCCCGGAGGAGTTGGGCTCGGCCATGACCGGTGCCGCCAGCGGTCACCTCACCGCTGAAGACGCTGACACGCGCGAGGGTGGTGACCGGGAGTGAAGACGCTGACCAGGTCGTTCACCAAGGACAAGGTGCTGCTGGCGGTCGCCGCGCCGCTGCTGGCCGTGGCCGCCGCCTTCGTCATCAGCTCGCTGGTTTTCCTGGCCTCGGGCGAGAACCCGCTGCGGGCCTACGGGATCATGGCCGACTACGGCCACTACAGCGACAGCCAGGTCTGGATCGTCAACAAGGCGGTGCCGTACTACCTGTCGGCGCTGGCGGTCGCCATCGGCTTCCGGATGAACCTGTTCAACATCGGTGTGGACGGGCAGTACCGGCTGGCGGCCTTCGCGGCCGCTGCGGTCGGCGGCGCCATCGCGCTGCCGGGCGCGCTCCAGATCATCCTGCTCATCGTGATCGCGATGCTGGTGGGCGCCCTGTGGGCGGGCATCGCGGGCGTACTGAAGACCTCGCGCGGCGTCAGCGAGGTGATCACCACGATCATGCTGAACGCCATCGCCGCCTCGGTGATCGGCTACTTCCTCCAGGACGGCCGCCTCGCCATCAAGGACGGCAACCTCCTGCACACCAAGTTCCTGCCGGAGTCCAGCCACTTCTTCAGCTTCCCGACCCACCCCAAGCCGGTCTACGGCTTCGTGGTGATCGCGGCGCTGGCCGGGTTCGTCTACTGGTTCGTGCTCAACCGCACCCGCTTCGGCTTCGACCTGCGCGCGGTGGGCGCCTCCGAGCCGGCCGCCGAGGCCAGCGGCGTCAGCGTCAAGCGGATGGTCGTCATCTCGATGCTGCTCTCGGGCGCCGCGGCCGGTCTGGTCGGCATGCCGACGCTGCTCGGCGAGTCCTTCAACTACGGCACCGACTTCCCGGCGGGCATCGGCTTCACCGGCATCGCCATCGCGCTGCTGGGCCGCAACCACCCGGTGGGCATGGCCTTCGGCGCGCTGCTGTGGGCGTTCCTCGACCGCACCGGCTCCCGCCTGGAGTTCGAGGGGTACGCGCAGGAGATCGTCGGCGTCATCCAGGGCGTGATCGTGCTGTGCGTGGTCATCGCGTACGAGATCGTGCGCCGGTACGGGCTGCGCGCCCAGCAGCGCAAGGTCGGCGAGGAACTGGCCGCCCAGGCGCGTACCCATCCAGGTGAGAACGACAAGGCGGAGGCGACCGCGTGAGTACGGAACTCAAGCCCGCGGCCCGGCCCGGCGCCGGCGCGCGGGGCGGCGGTCGCCGCAAGCTGACCTACCCCGTCATCCTGCTGATCGTCGCCGGCGCGATCGTCGCGGTCTCCCTGCTGCGCGCGGTCACCGGCACCAACGACCTGACCTCTGCCGGGCAGTTCGGCGCGGCGCTCGCCGCCGCCACCTCGATCGGCCTGGCCGGTCTCGGCGGCCTGTGGGCCGAGCGGGCCGGCGTGGTCAACATCGGCCTCGAAGGCATGATGATGCTCGGCTCGTTCGCGGCCGGCTGGATCGGCTGGCAGCACGGCCCGTGGGCCGCCGCGGCCATCGGCATCCTCGGCGGCGCGCTCGGCGGGCTGGTGCACGCGATCGCCACCGTCAGCTTCGGCGTCGACCACATCGTCTCCGGTGTCGCGATCAACATCCTGGCGCTGGGCGCGACGCAGTACCTGGCCACGCTGTGGTTCGGCGCGGAGGGCAGCGCGGCGATGCAGGCGGGCGGCAACGACAAGCAGTCGCCGCCGATGGCCGACATGCCGACGTTCACGATCCCCGGCCTCTCGGACGCCTTGCAGTCCCTGGAGAACCACCACTGGTTCCTGGTCTCCGACGTGGCCGGCATGCTCGGCGGCCTGGTCACCAACGTCTCCTGGCTCACCGTGCTGGCCGTGCTGCTCTTCGTCGGCACCTTCTACCTGCTGTGGCGCTCGTCCTTCGGCCTGCGGCTGCGGTCCTGCGGCGAGGCGCCGGTCTCGGCCGAGTCGCTGGGCGTCAACGTCTACACGTACAAGTACGCGGCCGTGCTGGTCTCCGGCGCGCTGGCCGGCCTCGGCGGCGCGTTCCTGTCCATCAGCACGCACTTCTACCAGGACGGGCAGACCGGCGGCCGCGGCTACATCGGCCTGGCCACGATGATCTTCGGCAACTGGCGGCCCGGCGGCGTCGCGATGGGTGCCGGACTGTTCGGCTTCATGGACGCCATGCAGCTGCGCAGCGGCGGCCCGACCGTGCACGCGCTGCTGCTCGGCCTGGCGGCACTGCTCGCCGTCCTCGCCCTGTTCCGGCTGCGCGCCGCCAAGCGCGCGCAGGCGGCGGTCGCGGGCGTCGCGGCAGTCCTCCTCGTCCTCTGGTACTTCCTCACCGACGTGGTGCCGCTGGAGCTGGTCGAGGCCAGCCCGTACATCGCCACGCTGCTGGTGCTGGCACTGTTCGCACAGCGGCTGCGGCCCCCGAAGGCCAACGGCAAGCCGTACCGGCGGGGGCAGGGCACATGACGCACGATGGCCAGGTGAACGGCGATCAGTTGTCGGTCGACTGGGGACGGCTCCGCGAGGCGGCCCGGGACGCGATGTCCCGGGCGTACGCCCCGTACTCCGGCTACCCGGTCGGTGCCGCTGCCCTGGTGGACGACGGCCGTACGGTCGTCGGCTGCAACGTGGAGAACGCCTCGTACGGACTGGGCCTGTGCGCCGAATGCGGCCTGGTCTCCGCGCTGGCCGCCACCGGCGGCGGCCGCCTGACCGCGTTCACCTGCGTCGACGGCCGGGGCGAACTGCTCGTACCGTGCGGCCGCTGCCGCCAGCTGCTGTACGAGCACGGCGGCCCCGAGCTGCTGATCGACGCCGGCGAGGCGGGCGTCCGGCGCCTGGACGACCTCCTCCCGGACGCGTTCGGCCCCCAGCACCTGGGCCGCTAGCGGCCCACCGGCCCGCACCGCACCTCAGCGGTGCGGGCCTCTCGATCTCCCGGCTCTATGCGTGTAGAACTGTTCACGCCCGCTCGCTGCGTCGTTCCCGGGTACAGGGACGGGCTGAGCCGGCCGTTCCACGAAAGGAAGCCCAGATGGACGTCATCTCGGTCATCCGCGCGAAGCGCGACAAGCAGGAGCTGACCCCCGAGCAGATCGACTGGGTCATCGACGCCTATACGCGCGGCGAGGTCGCCCACGAGCAGATGTCGGCCCTGGCGATGGCCGTCTTCCTCAACGGCATGAACCGTACGGAGATCGCCCGCTGGACCGCCGCCATGATCGCCTCCGGCGAGCGGATGGACTTCTCCGCGCTGGCCCGCCCCACCGCGGACAAGCACTCCACCGGCGGCGTCGGCGACAAGATCACCCTGCCGCTCGCGCCCCTCGTCGCCGCCTGCGGCGCCGCCGTACCGCAGCTCTCCGGCCGCGGCCTCGGCCACACCGGCGGCACCCTCGACAAGCTGGAGGCCATCCCCGGCTGGCGGGCGCTGCTCTCCAACGCCGAGATGATGGACGTACTGGACCGCGTCGGCTCCGTCATCTGCGCGGCGGGCGACGGCCTGGCCCCCGCCGACAAGAAGCTCTACGCGCTGCGCGACGTCACCGGCACCGTCGAGGCGATCCCGCTGATCGCCTCCTCCATCATGTCCAAGAAGATCGCCGAAGGCACCGGCTCCCTCGTCCTGGACGTCAAGGTCGGCTCCGGCGCCTTCATGAAGAACATCGAGGACGCCCGCGAACTCGCCGCCACCATGGTCGAACTCGGCACCGACCACGGCGTCCGGACCTCGGCCCTGCTCACCGACATGTCCACCCCGCTCGGCCTGACCGCCGGCAACGCCCTCGAAGTCCGCGAATCGGTGGAGGTCCTGGCGGGCGGCGGCCCGGCCGACGTCGTCGAACTCACCCTCGCCCTGGCCCGCGAAATGCTCGACGCGGCCGGCCTCAAGGACGCCGACCCCGCCAAGGCCCTCGCCGACGGCTCCGCCATGGACCACTGGCGCCGCATGATCCAGGCCCAGGGCGGCGACCCCGACGCGCCCCTCCCGGTCGCCCGCGAACAGCACACCGTCAACGCCTCGTCCTCCGGCGTCCTCACCACCCTCGACGCCTACGCCGTGGGCGTCTCCGCCTGGCGCCTGGGCGCCGGCCGCGCCCGCAAGGAGGACCCGGTCCAGGCGGGCGCGGGCATCGAACTCCACGCCAAGCCCGGCGACGAGGTCAAGGAGGGCCAGCCCCTCCTCACCCTCCACACCGACACCCCCGAGAAGTTCCCCTACGCCCTCGAAGCCCTCAACGGCGGCGTCCTCATCGCCCCGCCCGGTACCGACTTCACCCCGAACCCGGTGGTGCTGGACCGCATCGGCTGATCCGGCCCCGCACCACCGCCGTCGGGCGCGCTCCTTCCGGGGCGCGCCCGACGCGCGCCGCGCTCCGTCCGGTGGTGTGCTGGGAACACCTGACTGCGAGGAGAACGGCGATGGCGAAGAAGAAGGACGACGACTTCAGCAAGGGCGACAAGGTCACCTGGAAGAGCCACGGCAGTGAGGCCGTCGGTGAGGTGGAGAAGAAGATCACCCGGCGTACGGAGGAGGCGGGGCGGACGGTGGACGCCTCGCCGGACGACCCGCAGTACAAGGTCCGCAGCGAGAAGTCCGGCGGCTCGGCCGTGCACAAGCCCGGGGCGCTGAAGAAGAAGCGGTCCTGAGGCCATGGCGAAGACGAAGGACGACCAGGACGCCGTCCGGCAGGACTTCGAGGACGCGGTGAACATGTCCCCGTCCGAGCTGGAGACGTGGTTGAAGAAGGACGAGTCCAAGGAGTCGGGGCAGCACAAGGGCGGCGGGGAGTCGGTGGGACACGAGTCCGGCCGCCGGATCGTCTCGCTGCTGCGCACCAAGCGCGCGGATCTTTCGGACGACGATTACGCCCACATGCGCAAGGTCACGGGCTACGTCCACCGCCATCTCGCGCAGAAGCCGTCGGGGGACGTGAAGGAGACGACGTGGCGGTATTCGCTGATGAACTGGGGGCATGATCCGTTGAAGGGGTGAGGGGTGGGGAATCGTTCGGGTGAACGGTGTCGATGGACCAGGCCCGTGTCCGTTCGGCATGCTGGAGTCGGTGACGCACCGATAGAGGAGACCGCCATGAGCGCACTCACCGTCGACCACGAGCCGGACAGCGACTGGGAGACACTCCTCCGGCTCTGGGAGGAGACGGAGGGCCCCGAGGGCAGCAAGGTGGAGATCATCGAGGGGATCGTCACCGTGTCACCTGCTCCTGCGAACCGGCACAACAAGATCGCGTGGAAGCTGCAGCGCGCCTTGACCGGTGCTTTGCCCGAGGACTGGGGGATGTACCAGACGGTCGGAGTGTCTGTTCCCTCCCGCATGGGCCTCTACATCCCCGACCTGGTGGTAGCTCCTGAGGCTGCCCTGGATGAACCGGGCAACTTCATCCCCGGCGCTGCCGCCGAGTTGATCGTTGAGATCACGTCGCCGACCAACGCTTGTCAAGACCGGATCAGCAAGGCCGCCGGGTACGCGCGAGCCGGTGTGCCGCTGTACCTGTTGGTGGATGTCTGGGCTCCGGAATCCCCTACGGTGACCTTGTTCGGAGAGCCCAAGAGGGACGTGTACCAGGTGCTGCAAGCGGTGAAGTTCGGCGAAGAAATTCGTCTGCCGGAGCCGTTCGACGTGGTTATTGAGACAGCCGGTTTTCCGGGCAAGGAGTAGGCAGTACGCGAACGAAGGGCCCACCCCGCCAGGACAGGTGGCGGGACGGGCCCTTCGGGCTGCGAGGGGCCGCTACGCGGCCTTGCGCAGGTGGGGGACGCGGCGCTCCGCCATCGCCTTGCGCGTCGCGTACAGCGTGATCGACGCGGCGCCGACCATCGCGGCCAGGCCGAGGGCGACGGTGGCCTCCCAGCCGCCCGCGTAGAACGCCGTCGCGCCGAGCGCGCCGCCGATGCTGCTGCCGATGTAGTACGCGCACTGGTACAGCGCGGACGCCTGCGCGCGGGCGGTCTTGGCGGCGCGGCTGACTGAGGAGGACGCCACCGCGTGGCCCGCGAAGAAGCCGGCGGTGATCAGGACCAGGCCCAGCAGGACCGCGAGGAGCGACGCGGTGAGGGTGAGCAGCAGGCCCGCCGCCGTCGTGCCGACCGCGAGGTACAGGGCGCCGCGCCGGCCGACGCGGGCGACGAGGCGGCCCGCCGCGGCCGAGGAGACCGTGCCGACGAGGTAGATGAGGAAGATCGAGCCGACGATGCCCTGGGGGAGGTTGAAGGGCTCGTCGACCAGCCGGTAGCCGATGACGGTGTAGACGGCGCCGAAGACGGTCATGAACAGGGCGCCGATGCCGTACAGGCGGCGCAGCAGGGGGTCGCCCAGGTGGCCGCCGAGGGTGCGGGCCAGTGCGCGCGGGCCGACCTTGCGGGGGGAGAAGTGCCGGGCCTTGGGGACCAGGAGGCGGAAGGCCACGGCGCAGACCACGGCCATGACGCCGACCGCGCCCAGCGCCGCGCGCCAGCCCCACGCCTGGGCCACCCAGCCGGTGACGATCCGGCCCGACATGCCGCCGATGCTGTTGCCCGCGACGAACAGGCCGATCGCGGCGACGAGCGCCTTGGCCCGTACCTCCTCGGCGAGGAACGCCATCGCGGAGGCCGGCAGCCCGGCCAGTGCCACGCCTTGGACGGCGCGCAGGGCGACCAGCCAGCCCAGGTCGGGGGCGAACGGCACGAGCATCGCGATCAGTGCGGCGACCGACAGGGAAGCGGTCATCATCGTGCGGCGGCCGAAGCGTTCGGACAGCGCGCTCAGCGGGATGACGGCGAGGGCCAGGCCGAAGGTGGCGGCCGACACGGTCCAGCTGGCCTGGTCGGGGGTGACGGCGAGGTCGGCGGAGATCGCGGGGAGCAGGGCCTGCGTGGAGTACAGGAGCGCGAAGGTGGCGACGCCTGCCGCGAAGAGGGCGAAGCTCATCCGGCGGTAGCCGGGGCCGCCCGGGTGCAGTTTGGCGGCCTCGGGGTCGGCGGGCGCCGAGGTGGTGGCAGGGGACGGCGGTGCGGAGGCGTCGGCGCGCGCGGCGGCCGACGCCCCGGTATCAGCGGGAGGCATGGTCCGAACGTAAGCCCGCGCGTTTCATGCGTCCAATGCATAGAAACGTCATAATCGATGCTGTGGCACATAACAGCAGCTCAGGGCAGGGTCTGTCGCACTACGGAAACAGAAAAGACATGCGGAAGCCGTCGGGGGAACGGGTGGAGATCGCGGACATCGGCGGGGATTCCTGGGCGCTGGCTCTTACGCCCCGGCTCGCGCAGTTCGCCGCCGTCGCCCGCCACGAGCATGTGACGCGCGCCGCCCAGGAGCTGGGCATGCCGCAGTCCACGCTCAGCCGCGCCATCGTCCGGCTGGAGGATGACTTGGGGGTCGCGCTCTTCGCCCGGCACGGCCGGACGCTCTCCCTCACCCCGGCGGGCCGCGCCTTCCTCGCTTCCACCGAGCGCGCGCTGCTGGACGTCGAGCGCGCCACCGAGTCCGTACGGGCCGACACCGATCCGACGGCGGGCAAGGTCGCCTTCGGCTTCCTGCACACCATGGGCTCGGAGACGGTGCCGGGCCTGATCCGCACCTTCCGCGCCGACCATCCCCGGGTGCGCTTCCAGCTCGTGCAGAGCTACGGCGAGGCGATGATCGAGCGGCTGCGCGCCGGCGACCTGGACCTGTGCCTGACCTCGCCGGTCCCGGACTACCCGGGCCTGGTCGCCCGCCGTCTGGACGAGCAGAAGCTGCGGCTGGTGGTGCCCGACGACCATCCGCTGGCCGCCCGCAAGCGGGTCCGGCTGGCCGAGGCGGCGGGTGAGCTGTTCGTGACCCTGGAGCCGGGGTACGGGCTGCGCCGCATCACGGACGCGCTGTGTGCCGAGGCGGGGTTCTCGCCGAAGGTCGCGTTCGAGGGCGAGGAGGCGGAGACGCTGCGGGGTCTGGTCGCCGCCGGTCTCGGTGTGGCCCTGCTGCCGCCGCCGGCCGTGCCGCGCCCTGGCGTTGCCGAGCTGACGGTCACGGCCCCGCGCGCGGTCCGGGAGATCGGCTTGGCCTGGCTGGAGGGCCACCCCGACACGCCTCCGGTGGCGGCGTTCAAGAAGTTTCTGCTGGGGCGGCGGGGGCAGCTCATCCCCCGGTGAGGCGGAGGGGGAAGCGCACGGTTGCCCGGCACGCGCGACCGCGGCTCAGTGCTTGAGGGATTCTCCGAAGCCGGCCGCCAGTGGCATCCGCAGGCCCAGCGGCGGCGGTGCCGCCAGCGCGTCGGCCACCGGGCGGGCGTAGTCGTACGCGAAGAGCGAGCCCAGCATGAAGTCGGCGGCCAGCGCGAGGACTTCGGAGCGGTGCTGGTGGAGGCCGTGGCCGTCGGAGTGGACTTCGAAGCGGCAGACGTCGCGGTTGATCTTTTTGGCGCGCTCCGCGTAGCGGTAGGAGAGTTCCGGGTCGGTCTTCTCGTCGTTGGTGCCGTGCACCAGCAGCACCTGCCGGCCGACGAGCTGCTTTACGGGCACGGGCTCGGCGCCCTCGGGGCCCGGGTCGGGAATCCACGGGGCCAGCGCCAGTACGGAGTTGACCGCCGGGTGGCCCGCGGCGTGCAGCGCGGCGCGCGCCCCCATGCCCGTACCGACCAGGCAGACCGGGACGTCGCCGTACCGCCGTACCACCTCGTCCAGCGCCCAGGCGGCGTCCTGCGCCGGGTGGGCCGCCGGGCCGTTCCAGCCGCGGCAGCGGTAGTGCACGACGTGGGCGGCCAGGTCCTCCTGCCGCCCCGCCCGCGCCAGCCGGGCGGCGAGCGGGCGGGCCGCCAGGGCGGACAGGGGGGAGGGGCGCCGGGTGCCGGACGGGCCGCCTTCGGGGAGTAACAGTGCGACGCCGCACACCGCCCGTCCCGCCCCGGCCGCTCCCAGCGGTTTTCCGAGCCGGGCACCGCGCACCGGCAACGCTTGCTGAGCCATGACCGAAACGATGGCAGAAGGCAGCCCGGGGGCCACCCCGTGTACGGGTCACCGTTGCGTATCGTTCGTGAAGTTCTACGCGCGTAGGGGCTACAGTGCCGAGATGACGAGCGAGACCACCAACCTTCCGACCGGCGACCAGATCCGCCGCGCGCCCAAGGTGCTGCTGCACGACCACCTCGACGGCGGCCTGCGCCCCGCCACGATCGTCGAGCTGGCCCGCGAAGCGGGGTACGACAACCTCCCCGAGACCGACCCGGAGAAGCTGGGCATCTGGTTCCGCGAGGCCGCCGACTCCGGTTCGCTGGAACGCTACCTGGAGACCTTCGCGCACACCTGTGCCGTCATGCAGACCCGCGAGGCGCTGGTGCGGGTGGCCGCCGAGTGCGCCGAGGACCTGGCCGCGGACGGCGTCGTGTACGCCGAGGTCAGGTACGCGCCCGAACAGCACCTGGAGCAGGGGCTGACCCTCGAAGAGGTCGTCGAGGCGGTCAACGAGGGCTTCCGCGAAGGCGAACGGCGCGCCCGCGCGGCCGGCCACCGCATCCGCGTCGGCGCGCTGCTGACCGCCATGCGGCACGCGGCCCGCGCCCTGGAGATCGCCGAACTCGCCAACCGCTACCGCGACCTCGGCGTCGCCGGCTTCGACATCGCGGGCGCGGAGGCCGGCTTCCCGCCCACCCGCCACCTCGACGCCTTCGAGTACCTCAAGCGGGAGAACAACCACTTCACGATCCACGCGGGCGAGGCGTTCGGCCTGCCGTCGATCTGGCAGGCGCTCCAGTGGTGCGGCGCGGACCGGCTGGGGCACGGCGTGCGCATCACCGACGACATGGAGGTCGCCGACGACGGTTCGGTGAAGCTGGGCCGCCTCGCCTCGTACGTGCGCGACAAGCGCATCCCGCTGGAGATGTGCCCCACCTCCAACCTGCAGACCGGTGCCGCGAGCTCGTACGCGGAGCACCCGATCGGCCTGCTGCGCCGCCTGCAGTTCCGGCTGACGGTCAACACCGACAACCGGCTGATGGGCGGTACGACCATGTCCCGGGAATTCGAGCACCTGGTCAGCACATTTCGATACACGCTCGACGACATGCAGTGGTTCACCGTCAATGCGATGAAGAGCGCGTTCATTCCTTTCGACGAACGCCTTGCGATGATCAACGACGTGATCAAGCCGGGTTATGCCGAGCTGCGGTCCGAATGGCTGTTCCAGCAGGTGGACGCCGTGCCCGCGGTGATCAGTGCGCCTCACTCGGAGTGACGAAAAGAAAAGCGGAAAGGAAAACGGCCGGTGCGTCAAGCGCCGGCCGTTTTCCCTTGCGGGCGGGTGTTTGCGGCGTGTCGTCGGCGTCACTAGATTCCGGTGCCGGTCAAACTCCCATCACAAGGATGTATTTCCATGAAGCAGGGAACCATCAAGACTCTCGGTACCGCGGCACTCGGCGTCGCCTTCGCCGCCACCGCGGCGGGCACCGCGTCCGCCGCGCCGGCCGGGGAGAACGGGTCGGCGCCGGCCAACGTCTCGGAAGCGCTGCAGAGCCTGCCGGTCGACCAGACCGCCAAGAGCATCACCGGCGGCAAGGACGCCGGCAAGGGCAGCGAGGGTCTCAAGGCCAACAACAAGGGCAACCTGCTCGGCGGCCTGCCCCCGGGCGGCCTCACCAAGGCGCTGCCCCTCGGCTGAGCCGGTCCGTCCCGGAGCGGGACATGGCCGTGGCGCCGCGCCCGGCGGGGGGGGGGGGGGGGGGCCGGGCCGGGGGGGGGGGGGGGGGGGCGGCCCCGGGGGCCCCGGGCGGGGGGCCCGGCCCCGGGCCGGCCACACCCGGGCGCGGCCCCGCGGGTCGGCGGGTCGGGCCGGGTGCGGGACTGGCGCGGCCCCCGCCCGGTCGGGGGGGGGGGGCCGGGGCCACGGCCATGTGTACGGGCGCGGGCGCCGGCCTGGACGCCCGCGGCGGCCGGCGGCTACCAGGCGTTGCGGCTCGCGGTGTCCTCCGACGGGAGGAAGATCCACAGGGCCAGGTAGAACAGGAACTGCGGGCCGGGGAGCAGGCAGGAGAGGAGGAAGATCACGCGCATCGTGGCGGGCGTGGTGCCGAAGCGCCGCGCCAGACCCGCGCACACTCCGGCGATCACTCTGTTGTTCCGGGGACGGACCAGTGCGGCGGCCATGGCTCTCGACTCCTTGTCGACGGTGGTGCGGGACTGTCTGCCCCGATGTCTCAAAGGTAGGTCCGGGAGCCCGACAGGGCGTCGGCCTGCGGTGCGATACCGACCCTGGTGATCGTGGGGGTCGGCCGGGTGGGGGTGTAATCCCTGCGGCGGAGCCAGGACCGGGCCCCAGGTACGACCAGCAGGTGTGCGAGTGCGACTCCAGCGGTATTCAGCATCGCCATGTCGACATCGGGCACCCGGCCGGGCACCGCGGTCTGTAGCAGCTCGATGGCCAGCGCGACCATCGCGCCGGCGAAGACCGTACGGGCCATGGAACCCAGCGGAGAAACGTTCAGGCGGCCGGCCGCCATGGGCAGCAGGAAGCCCAGCGGCGCCAGCAGCAGTACCGCGCCCCCGAGGCTCTGCACGGCCTCCCACGGCCCGTGCGCCAGCTCGGCACGGATCGTCGCCAGCGGCCGGAAGTTGGCGGCGGGCACCCAGGGAACCGTACGGGGGCGCAGCATCAGCCAGCCGACGATCAGCAGATGCGCCACGAGGAGGACGGCTCCCGCGGCGCGCATACGGAGGGCGGCGTTTCCACCGCGGCCATGACGCTGCACACTGCCCAGGACGCGCCGGGCGGCGGCCGCGGTTCCGCTGGCAGTTCACCGGCCTGCGGGCCGGCTACTCCTGCGGTACGGGACTGCCCCACCCCGTGCTCTGCACGTTCTCCGGGTGGGCGCGCACCTCCGCCGTGCAGCCGTACCGCAGCGGGTGGCTGTCACCGGGGCCGCCCAGCACCGCGGCGTCCGTGCCGCCCAGCGCCGCGTTCCCGCCGAACGTGCACACGAGCTGGGCGAGCGCGGAGGACGGCAGGTCCTCCGGCCGCGTGCTCAGCCGCAGCGTCCCCTCGGGGTCGCCCGCGCGCGGCGCGGACACCTCCAGGTCCTCGGGCACCGACGTACTGAACCCGGCCTCCTCCTCGGCGGGACCCGGCTGCTCCTGGAGCTCGTCCAGCAGGTCGCGGGCCATCTGGAGGCGGTCGGCCGGACGCTGCGTGGGCACCGTCACGGTCCGGTGCACCGTCGCCAGCGCCGAACTGCACACCAGGTACACCTTGACCGGCGCGCCGTCGGGCACCGCAGGGGCAGCGGACCCCGGGACCTTGCAGCTGACCCGGGAGGGCGCGCTCCCGGCGTCCACCGGCACGGACGTGCCGCGGATGCCGCAGCCCGCGAGGGCCGGCGCGAGGGCGGCCAGGGCCGCGGCCGTCAGCACGGCGGCGCGGCGCGGGCGCCGGGCCCGGACGCCGAGGGGGGTACGGACGCGCCGGGTCACCGGCCGTCACCGCCTTCCGTGCCGCGGGGCTCCGCGCCCCCTCCGGGGCCTGCGCCCTCGTCCGCTTCCCCGTTCCCTTCCTCGGTACGGGCCGGGTCCGAGGTGCCCACCGGCAGCCGCAGGGTGAAGACCGCGCCGCCCTCGGACGAGTTCGCGGCCGTGATGTCACCGCCGTGGATGTGCGCGTTCTCCAGCGCGATCGACAGGCCCAGGCCGCTGCCCTCGGACCGCGGCCGGGACGCGCTCGCCTTGTAGAAGCGGTCGAACACGTGCGGCAGGACCTCCTGGGGGATGCCGGGCCCGTGGTCCCGTACCCGGATCACCAGGTCCTCGCCGTCCGCCGTGGTCTCGGTGCGCACCGACACCCGCACCGGCGAACCGCCGTGCTTGAGCGCGTTGCCGATGAGGTTGGCCAGGATGACGTCCAGGCGGCGCGGGTCCAGGCGGGCCACGATGCCGCGCTCGGCGTCCAGTTCGACCGCGTCCAGCCAGGCCCGCGCGTCGATGCACGCGGTCACCTGGTCCGCGACGTCCACGTCGTCCTGGACCAGCCGTGCCGTCCCCGCGTCGAAGCGGGTGACCTCCATCAGGTTCTCCACCAGGTCGTTCAGCCGCCGGGTCTCGCTGACCACCAGCTTCACCGCGGGCGCGATCATCGGGTCGAGGGAGTCCTCCTCTTCCTCCAGCACCTCGGTGACGGCCGTGATCGCCGTCAGCGGCGTCCGCAGCTCGTGCGACATGTCGGCCACGAAGCGGCGGGAGGACGCCTCGCGGCCGCTCAGCTCCTCGACCCGCTGTTCCAGGCGTTCGGCCGTGCGGTTGAAGGTGCGCGAGAGGTCGGCGAGTTCGTCGGTGCCGGTCACCCGCAGCCGGGTGTCCAGCCGCCCTTCGCCCAGCTGCCGGGCCGCGTGCCCCAGCCGCTGTACGGGCCGCAGCACGGTGGTCGCGGCGGCCTGCGCCAGCAGCGCGGAGCCGACCAGCGCCAGCGCGGTGGCGATCCCCAGCGACCAGGCCAGCGAGTTGAGGTCCTGCCGCTCGGTGGCCAGCGACTTGAGCATGTAGCCGGTCGGGCCGCCGCCGTTCATGCGGGCCCCGGCGACGAGGTACGGGGTGTCCTGCAGCTCCTTGCGCTGCCAGTACATGTGGTACGGGACGCGGTTGCCGTCGTCGACGGCGCGCCTCTCGTTGACCGCCTTCTGCAAGGTCTTGGGCACGGTGCCCAGCGTGAACAGCTCCGTGTCGGTGGACGCCACGCACTGCTTGCCGTCGCTGCCCCGCGCGACCAGCAGCACCGCGTAGTTCTGCGGGCCGCCCGCCATCTGGCGCGCGGCGTCCTGCAGCTCCGCGCACCGCGGGCGCAGCGGCAGGGAACGGGTGCTGTCCTCCAGCGACTTGCGGAAGTCGTTGAGCGCGGAGTTCTGGGTGCGGTCCAGCACGGTGTTGCGGTTGAGCCAGTACGCGATGCCGGAGGCGGAGACCGCGGCGGTCAGCGCGACCAGCGCGAAGACCACGACCAGCCGCAGCCGCAGGCTGGTCCAGCGCAGCAGCCCGAGCGCCCGCACGCACCGCCGGAGGAAGGACGGCCGCTCCGGCGCGCCCTCGCCGTCGCCGGCCGCCTCGGCGTCCGTACGGCTCTCGGGAGAACGCTCCGTCACTGCGGCGTGTCCAGCCGGTAGCCGACACCGCGGACCGTACGGATCAGGGTCGGCGAGGACGGCACGTCCTCCACCTTCGCGCGCAGCCGCTGCACGCACGCGTCGACCAGCCGGGAGTCGCCGAGGTAGTCGTGCTCCCACACCAGGCGCAGCAGCTGCTGGCGGGAGAGGGCCTGCCCGGGGCGGCGGCTCAGCTCCAGCAGCAACCGCAGCTCGGTGGGTGTCAGTTGCAGGTCCTCACCGTTCTTGGTGACCGTCATCGCCGAGCGGTCGATCACCAGCGAACCGAAGGTCGCCGCATCGTTGGACTCGCGCTCCCCGCGCCGCAGCACTGCCCGGATACGGGCGTCCAGGACCCGGCCCTGCACCGGCTTGACCACGTAGTCGTCGGCGCCGGACTCCAGCCCGACCACCACGTCGATGTCGTCGTTGCGCGCGGTCAGCAGGATGATGGGCAGTTGGTCCGTACGCCTGATCCGCCGGCACACCTCGAAACCGTCGATGCCCGGCAGCATCACGTCCAGCACGATCAGGTCCGGGCGCTGCTCGCGCAGCAGCTTCAGGCCGTCCTCGCCCGTCGCCGCGGTCACCACACGGTGACCCTGGCGCGACAGGGAGAGTTCGAGGGCCGTGCGGATGGCGTCGTCGTCCTCGATCAGCAACAGGAAAGGCACACCGGCCATTCTGGCCCATGGCGGACCGCGACTTCGACTTGCACGGTGTCCGCGCGGTGTCCACAGCCCGGCCCGCCCGCTGTGACAGGGCTGTGACAGACGGCAGACAGCGTCATGAAACTGCTTCGGCAGAGTTTTCCCCAGCACGAACCGAAGCCAGCAGGGTCTACCGACGGGGGGCGCGCGATGAACACACTGCACAGCACCACTACCAGCGCAGTCATCACGCGTCTGCACGACGTCGGCCGGACCGCCGAGAAGTCCGGTGCCGTGGGCGGGCGGGGGTGCGCTCGCGGCACCGGGCGTCATCGCATTCCTTACATGATCGCGATCGACGCGATGACGCAGGGCGACGGGGGACGCGGAACCAACGGGGGAAACGGTGGTTCCGACGGGGGAACGGCGTACAGGGAAGGCACGGGGGAACGGCACTCCACGTCGAAGGCGGAGGGTACGGGGGACGCCGCTGCGGCGTTCACCGCCTACGTCCAGGAGCGCCGCGCTTCCCTGTACGCCACCGCCTACCACCTGACCGGTGACCGCTTCGAGGCCGAGGACCTGCTGCAGAGCGCGCTGTTCTCGACCTACCGGGCGTGGGACCGGATCAGCGACAAGGCGGCGCTGGGCGGCTACCTGCGCCGCACGATGACCAACCTGCACATCAGCGCGTGGCGCCGCCGCAAGCTGAACGAGTACCCGACCGAGGAGCTGCCGGAGACGGCCGGCGACGCGGACGCGATGCGGGGTACGGAGCTGCGTGCCGTGCTGTGGCAGGCGCTGGCCCGGCTGCCCGAGACGCAGCGCACGATGCTCGTGCTGCGCTACTACGAGGGCCGCACGGACCCGGAGATCGCGGACATTCTCAACATCAGTGTCGGCACGGTGAAGTCCAGCATCTGGCGCTCCCTGCGCCGGCTGCGCGAGGACGAGGTCCTCAGCTTCGGCCGTGACGAGCAGGAGTCCTTCGGCGAGCTGGTGGCCTGAGGGGCGGGGAAGACGGGGGCCGAGGGGGGACCCGGGGGGAACGGGGGAACACGGGGGGAATGAGGAGCGGATTCGGCCGGCCGGGGGGTACGGCGCGAATCCGCTCCTTCGCCGTTCAGGCGCGGACCTCCACGGGGCCGGCGGCAGCAGCGGCGGTCCGCGGGGCCTGGGCGGCCGCGTCGGCCGGGGCCCGTACGGCGGCTATCCGCGCCAGTGCCTCCGGTTTGGCGCAGGGGAACGCGCCCAGGGCGGTGTGCCGCTCGACGAGCGCACGTTCGGCGCGCAGCAGCCGCAGGCCGCGGCGCAGCAGGTACAAGGCCGGCTTGCGGCCCTCGCGCAGGTCGCGGGCGAGCCTGCGCCGGAACGTCGTGGTGGGACGGCCGCGCAGGCACAGGGCGTCGGCCAGCAGGCCCGCGGCCCGGCAGTGCGCGACGATGTCCGCCGCGAAGACGCCCTCCGCGACGAACAGCACGGCGTCGCCCCGGTCCAGCACCGTTTCGCCGGTGCGCGCGCTGGTGGCGATGTCGTACACCGGTACGGCGGTCCGCCCCGTGCGGCACAGGGCCTCGATTGCGGCGACGGCGGCGTCCGCGTCCCACGACAGCGGTGAGTCCCAGTCGGCGCCGCCGCCGTCGGGCAGCTGCGGCAGCGTCGGGTCCGTGCCCTCCTTGTAGAAGTCGTCGAGGTTGAGGACGGGCAGGCCGGTGCGGGCGGCGAGGGACGACTTGCCGGAGCCGGACGGGCCGGTCAGCAGGACGACCCGGGCGGCAGGCGGCCGGGCGGGAGAGTGCGGGCTCACGGGGAGCCATTGTCGCGCATTGGGCCGTGCGGGTTACCCGGTGCGTGCTCGCTGGAACGCCCGAGCCGCCTCAACTACGCTTCGTAATCGTTCGATTACTCGATGATGAGCCTTGCGATACAACAGGTAGGTGGCACATGGCCTCTCACGCACGACCCAGGCACCGGCGCCGCGTACCCCGCGGTCTGGTGCGCGCCGGGCTGGCGCTCACGGCGGCCGGTGCGGCTTTCGCGGTGTCCGGCGCGGCACCGGCGGGCGCGGCGTCCGCCCACGAGCTCGACATCAAGGCGGCGGGCAAGGCGCTGGGCGGCGCGCTGCTGCACTCCATGGCGGGCGGCGTCGGGCCGGTCAAGAGCCTCAAGCTGGATCCGCTGGCCGGCACCGCCGCCGATCCGCTGACCAACAAGGTGGGTACGCAGATCGCCGACTTCAAGCCGCTGACCACGGGCGTGGTGACGGACCCGATCGCGGGCGGCGGCGCGTTGAAGGACATGCCGGTCACGGAGAAGGTCGTGTCCCTGCTGCCCGGTTGAGGGCGCCGGCGGGTACGCGGCGGAACGCGGTCCGCCCGCCCTCGTGGACGGACGAGGGCGGGCGGAAGCGGGTACCCGCGGGCGCGGACGCTCGCGGGCCGGGGGACCGGGGGATCAGATCCCCATCGGGTGCCAGACGGTCTTCGTCTCCAGGAAGGCCAGCAGCCGTTCCGTACCGGGGTCGGCGGTCCAGTCGGCGACGCCGTCCACAGCCTGTGGACGCAGTACGCGCTTGAGGTTGTCGGCCGCGGCCGTCTCCAGCGCCTTGACCAGCTCCGCGTCGGCCGCGGCGCCCGCCAGGTCGATCGCGTTGACGTCCTGGTGCGCGGCCAGCGGCCCGCCCAGCTCGTTGACGCGGCCCGACAGCACGTTGACCACGCCGCCCGGCAGGTCGGAGGTGGCCAGCACCTCGCCCAGCGACAGCGCCGGCAGCGGGGACTGCTCGCTCGTGACGACCACGACCGTGTTGCCCGTGACGATCGCCGGGGCGATCACCGACACCAGGCCGAGGAACGACGACTCCTGCGGCGCCAGCACGGCCACCACGCCGGTCGGCTCAGGGGAGGACAGGTTGAAGTACGGCCCGGCGACCGGGTTGGCGGAGCCCGCGATCTGGGCGACCTTGTCGGACCAGCCCGCGTACCAGACCCAGCGGTCGATCGCCGCGTCCACCTGCGCCGCGGCCTTGGCCTTCGACAGGCCCTCGGCGTCGGCGACCTCCGCGGCGAACTGCTCGCGGCGGCCCTCCAGCATCTCGGCGACGCGGTAGAGGATCTGGCCGCGGTTGTACGCGGTCGCGCCGGACCAGCCGCCGAACGCCTTGCGGGCCGCGACCACCGCGTCCCGGGCGTCCTTACGGGAGGACAGCGGGGCGTTGGCGAGCCACTTGCCCTTTCCCGCCGCGGCAGCGGCTGATGTCGCTGTGGTCACCTCGTACACCCGCCCGCTCTCGGACCGGGGGAACTTGCCCCCGACGTACAGCTTGTAGGTCTTGAGCACGCTCAAACGATCAGACATTGAGGTACGCCTCCAGACCGTGCCGGCCGCCCTCGCGGCCGAAGCCCGACTCCTTGTAACCGCCGAACGGCGAGGCCGGGTCGAACTTGTTGAACGTGTTGGACCAGACGATGCCCGCCCGGAGCTTGCTCGCCATCCACAGGATGCGCGAGCCCTTCTCCGTCCAGACGCCCGCCGACAGGCCGTACGGGGTGTTGTTGGCCTTGGCGACCGCCTCTTCCGGCGTACGGAAGGTGAGCACCGACAGCACCGGCCCGAAGATCTCCTCCTGGGCGATGCGGTGCGCCTGGGTGACGCCGGTGAACAGCGTCGGCGCGAACCAGTAACCCGCGTCGGGCAGCTCGCAGGCCGGGGCCCAGCGCTCGGCGCCCTCGGACTCGCCCGCGTCGGCCAGCGCCTTGATACGGGCCAGCTGCTCGGCGGAGTTGATGGCGCCGATGTCGGTGTTCTTGTCCAGCGGGTCGCCGACGCGCAGCGTGCTCATCCGGCGCTTGAGCGCGTCCAGCAGCTCGTCCTGCACGGACTCCTGCACCAGCAGGCGCGAACCCGCGCAGCACACGTGGCCCTGATTGAAGAAGATGCCGTTGACGATGCCCTCGACGGCCTGGTCGATCGGAGCGTCGTCGAAGACGATGTTCGCGGCCTTGCCGCCCAGCTCCAGGGTGAGCTTCTTGTCCGTGCCGGCGACGGTACGGGCGATGGCCTTGCCGACCTCGGTCGAGCCGGTGAAGGCGACCTTGTTCACGTCCGGGTGCGCGACCAGCTCGGCGCCGGTCGAGCCGTCACCGGTCAGGATGTTGACGACGCCCTTGGGCAGGCCCGCCTGGCGGCAGATGTCCGCGAAGAACAGCGCGGACAGCGGCGTGGTCTCGGCGGGCTTGAGGACGACGGTGTTGCCGCAGGCCAGCGCCGGGGCGATCTTCCACGCCAGCATCAGCAGCGGGAAGTTCCACGGGATGACCTGGCCGGCCACGCCCAGCGGCTTCGGGTCGGCGCCGTAGCCCGCGTGGCCCAGCTTGTCGGCCCAGCCCGCGTAGTAGAAGAAGTGCGCGGCGACCAGCGGCAGGTCCGAGTCGCGGGACTCGCGGATCGGCTTGCCGTTGTCCAGCGACTCCAGCACGGCCAGCTCGCGGGAGCGCTCCTGGATGATCCGCGCGATGCGGAACAGGTACTTGGCGCGCTCGGCGCCGGGCAGCGCCGACCACTTCTCGAACGCCTTGCGGGCGGCCTTGACGGCGCGGTCCACGTCGTCGGAGCCGGCCTGCGCGACCTCGGAGAGGACTTCCTCGTTCGCGGGCGAGACGGTCTTGAAGACCTTGCCGTCGGCGGCCTCGGCGAACTCGCCGTCGATGAACAGGCCGTAGGACGGCGCGATGTCGACGACGGCGCGCGACTCGGGCGCCGGTGCGTATTCAAAGCTCATCGGTTCAGTCCACCGTGACGTAGTCGGGGCCGGAGTAGCGGCCGGTGCCGAGCTTCTGGCGCTGCATCAGCAGGTCGTTGAGCAGGCTGGAGGCGCCGAAGCGGAACCAGTCCGCGGTCAGCCACTGATCGCCCAGCGTCTCGTTGACCATGACCAGGTACTTCATCGCGTCCTTGGTCGTGCGGATGCCGCCGGCCGGCTTCACGCCGACCTGCACCCCGGTCGTGGCGTGGAAGTCGCGGACGGCCTCCAGCATCAGCAGGGTCACCGGCGGGGTGGCGTTGACCGCGACCTTGCCGGTCGAGGTCTTGATGAAGTCGGCGCCCGCGAGCATCGCGAGCCAGGAGACCCGGCGCACGTTGTCGTACGTCTGGAGCTCGCCGGTCTCGAAGATCACCTTCAGGTGGGCGTACGAGCCGTCCTCGCGGCGGCACGCCTCCTTCACCTGCTTGATCTCCTCGAAGACCGCCAGGTAGCGGCCGGACAGGAAGGCGCCCCGGTCGATCACCATGTCGATCTCGTCGGCGCCGGCCGCGACCGCGTCACGGGTGTCGGCCAGCTTGACGGGCAGCGCGGCGCGCCCCGCCGGGAAGGCGGTGGCGACGGAGGCGACGTGGATGCCGGAGCCGGTCAGGGCCTCCTTGGCCGTCGCCACCATGTCGGGGTAGACGCAGATCGCGGCGACCTTGGGGGTGGTGCCGTCGGTGGGGTCGGGGTGGACGCCCTTGGCGCACAGAGCCCGGACCTTGCCCGGGGTGTCCGCTCCTTCGAGCGTCGTCAGGTCGATCATCGAGATGGCGAGATCGATGGCGTACGCCTTCGCCGTCGTCTTGATCGAGCGGGTGCCGAGGGTCGCGGCGCGGGCCTGGAGGCCGACCGCGTCGACACCCGGGAGGCCGTGCAGGAAGCGGCGCAGCGCACCGTCGGAAGCGGTCACGTCCGCCATCGACGCCAGACGCCCCGCGGCTTCCTTGCCGTATGCGGGAACAGTGGTGGGCATGGTCACGAGGGGAGCATATCTACGCGCGTAGCTGCATGTCACCCCCCTGTGCCGAGGGGATGGCGCGGCGGCACGGACAATTCCGTTTTTTACGGTGACGTCCGCTGATACCGGACGTACGCCTTCCCGCGCCGCAGCCGTTACGCAACGGGGGCCGAGCGGTCAAAAGCCGTCCGTACGGTATGCCGCACCGCCACCGCCAGACCTCACGGCCCCACCCGTCCGGGAGGCGGCATGCGACGTATTCGATCATCCAGTCCGGCACCACCAGCCAGCGATGGAGTTCCCGCATGTCTGCATCAGTTACGCGCCGCCGCACGATCCTGCTCACCGCCGCGGCCTGCGCCGCCGTGGCCGTCACCGCTCTCGGCCCGGCGTCCGGCGCGTTCGCCGCCGCCCCGGCGCACGGCGCCACCGAGGGTGCCCAGGCCCGCCCGGAGGCGGGCGGCGGCACCTACGTCCGTACGGTGAAGCTGGCGGACGGCGTCTCCGTGGTCAAGGTCTACCGGGTGGGCCCCGGCCATTACCGTGCGGACGGCTTCTTCGACGACGGCCGGCCGTTCGGCTCCATCGAGGCGACCCCCGCCGAGCCCTGCGATGCCGGCAACGTCAACGGAATGATCATCGCGCTCTCCTCGAAGGGCGAGGTCGCCTCCTGGTTCGCGAAGGCCCGCCCGACCGGCCCGCACAACGAGACGCTCGCCGACGGGAAGACCGTCGCCCGGGTGACCGAACTCGGTGACCAGCACTACCGCGCGGTCCTGGTCGGCAAGGACGGGCGCACGCTCGGCACGATGGAGGTCGACGGCGAGGCGAAGTTCCGCGCGGCGATCAAGGTCGGCTCCCTGTGGGCCGTGCTGGAGACCGACGGCGGCGTGACCTCGCACGTCGCCCGCTGAGCCGGGCGGTACGCCGAAGTCACCAGACGCCGCACGCGGTTCCAGCGGCCCGCCGGTCACCGGCGGGCCGCTTTCCGCGTGCGCGGGAATCCGTCTGTAACAGGCACGCCGGGGAGTGATGGGCTTCTGTGAGGTGGCCGTTACACAACAGCGGACGGCCTGTCACGGCCGTCCCCTACCTTCTTAAGTGCCGCACCGCACCGCAGCACCTTCCGGACCGACCCGTACAGGACGGCGGATGTGGTCTCGTCGCCGAACGGCCGACCATCAACGGGGGTTTCCCATGACCGTACTGTCCGCACGTCGTCGCACGCTGCGTACCGCCGTCGCGTCCGCCGCGCTCGGAGCCGCCCTCCTCGGCTCCGCCTCCGGAGCCTTCGCCGCCACGCCCGGCACCGCGGCGACGGCCGCCGCCGCGAAGCCCGCCTCCGACGGCGCCGGCCGCTACGCGGGACAGCCGGTCTACATCGGCAACGGCATGGTGGCCGTGCTGCGCAACGTGCGCTCGGCGGGCGGCCCCGAGGCGTGGATCCGCTACGTCGGACCGCAGTGGAAGCCCGGCGACTGGTACCTGGTGCGGGTGCTCGACGTCCTGGACAGCAACCACCGGTCCGCGCAGGTCAAGGGCCTGTCCCTGCGCCTGTCCGGCACCTCCGGCACCTCCCCGAAGCTGCACGTCGGCGGCGGCAAGGGCGGGGCGAAGACCTACGCGCTGCCGAAGTCCGGCGCGCCGGCCACCGGCGGCAAGGAGACCGGCAAGAGCGGCCAGGGCGGCAAGGGCACCGGGCAGGCCGCCCGCAAGCCCGGCGGCACCGCTTCCGACGGCCGCAAGAGCTGCACCGTCAGCCGCCGCGTGGCCATCGGCGGCGGCACCCTGGCCGTCATGAGCAACAGCTCCAAGGGGCCCAGGGTGACGTTCGAGGACGGTCCGGGCAACGCGGTGCCGGGCGCCTCCCTCGACCGTACGCACCCGACCCTGGCCCGCTTCGGCGCGAAGATCGTCGACCCGTACAGCGCCCGCCCCACGTTCCGCTTCAAGATGCAGGGCGGCAGCTACCCGGCCGGCCATGCCAACTTCCCCACCATGCCCAAGGGCTGCGCCCTGGTCGCGAAGCCCGGCGCGTCCGGCGTCCCGGGTGGCACGCACGCCGCCAAGGCGGCCGGCAGCAAGGCCGCGGCCGCCCCCGGCTCGCAGGCCGCGCCGACCGCCACCCAGACCAAGGTGCTGCCCAAGGGCGCGGTGGCCGCCGGCTACGACGGCGCCGAGGCGCCGGACAACACCCCGCTGTTCGCCGCGGGCGGCGCGCTCGCCGCCGCCGGTGCCGCGGGCGTCGCCTTCGCGGTGCGGCGCCGCCGGCAGTCCGAGGGAGCGCGGGCTTGAGCCGTCCCGCAGGGGGACGCCGGGCGGGCGGCCCGCTGACGGCGGCCTGCCTGCTCCTGTTCGCGATGGGCGGCGCACTGGTCACCTGGGGCTTCCTGCGCGGCGGCGCGCCCTCCGGCGCGGCGCCGCCCGTCCACGTGGCGAACACGAGCGCCCCCACCGCGAGCCCGCGCCCCACGGCGGCCGCGCTGCCGGCGGCCGAGCCCGTACGCGTCCGCATACCGGCCGCCGGGGTGAACACCGGGCCCGTCCTGGACCTGGGGCTGGCCGCCGACGGCACGGTCGAGGTGCCGTCCGTGGCCCAGGCGGGCCGGATCGGCTGGTACGACAAGGGCGTCACCCCGGGCGAGACCGGCCCCGCCGTCCTGATCGGCCACTACGACACCGCCGAGGGACCGGCCGTACTCAAGGACGTCGGCCGTATCGGGGTCGGCGACAAGATCTACGTCGACCGGGCGGACGGCCGGACCGCGGTCTTCGCCGTGCGGGAGCTCCAGCAGGTGGACAAGAAGGCGTTCCCCACCCAGCGGGTCTACGGGGACACCGACCGGCCCGAGCTGCGCCTGGTGACCTGCGGCGGCGCCCTGGCCGGCGGCCACCGGCCGGACAACATCGTGGTCTACGCCGATCTGGTGGCGGCCTGAGACGCGGCCGGGGAGCAGGGCGTACGAATGATGCCGTAACGCAATGTCCGGCATCCGGACGCTCAGGCACAATCGGCAGCATGACGAGCCCGGAACAGTCCTCCCCGCAGCAGTACGCGGACCGCAGCTACCGCTCGCCCGCCGCCCTCGTCGGCGGGGTGCTGCTGCTCGCGCTCGCCGCCTGGCTGGGCGGCGACGCGCTGGTGCGCGGCGCGGCGCACACCAAGCTGCTGGCGGTGGCCGGGCTGCTGTTCGCGGTGCCGCTGGTGACCGCCTTCACCCTGCGCCCGCTGGTGCGCGCGGGCGCGGACCGGCTGGTGGTGCGCAATCCGTTCCGTACGATCACGCTGCCGTGGGCGGCGGTCGAGGACCTGCGGGCGTCGTTCTCCAGCGAGGTCTTCACGGCGGACGGCACGAAGTACCAGCTCTGGTCGATCCCCGTGTCGCTGCGGCAGCGCAAGAAGGCCAACCGGCAGGCGGCCCGCGCCGCCGGACGCCCGGACCACCACGACCCGCACCTGGGCCCGGCCCCGGCGGCGCCCCCGCCGCGCGCCACCGCCGACCGGGCCCTCGACGAACTGCGGGAGCTGCGCGAGCGCGGCGCCAAGCGGGACGGCGCGCAGGGCACGCCGGTGGTGAAGTGGGCGTACGAGGTGATCGTGCCGTGCGTGGTGGGCGCGGTGGCGCTGGCGGTGCTCATCGCGGTGTAGGCGGGGCGCTGTAGACGCGGTGCTGTAGGCGGGGTGCCGGCGCCGGCGCGCGTCACGGTGGCCCGCCGTACACCAGCGTCATGTAAGCGCCGAAGTACGCCGAACCCAGTGCGGCGGCCGACAGCGAGAGCACGGCAACGCGACGGTGCGCGCGGGCGATGGCCAAAGCCAGGGGAAGCAGCAGCGGGAAGCCGGGAAGCAGGAAGCGCGCGCGGGGGAAGTAGACGCCGCCGCTGCCCAGGACGATCAGCAGCAGCACCCCGCTGAAGACCAGGAGCGGCAGCGGCTGACGGTCGAACAGGCACAGCAGGAAGAGCGCGGCCGACGCGATCAGCACCAGCGACACCACCACCAGGAAAAGCTGTGGGTGCGCCGGGTACATGAGGGTGTCGCGCATCGTGCGCAGCGTCTGCTTGCCGCCGTCCCACTGGTTGTCCCACTGCCGCTGGACCGCGTAGTAGCCGTCGGCGCGCCCCAGCCGCAGGCCGACCCAGCCGACGTACGCGAGCCAGCCCAGCGGCGCGAGCACCGCGCCGAGGACGATCCGGCGCACCCGGCCGCGGCCCGGGTCCGGTTCCGTGGATATGGGGACGGGCGCGGTACGGCGCAGGCGCCACAGGGCCACGACGGCGCTGACGCAGACCCCCGCGACGAGGGCCAGGCCGGTGGGCCGGGTGAGCCCGGCGAGCAGGCAGAGCGCGCCGGCCATCACCCAGCGGTCGGCCAGCACGGCGTACAGCGACCAGGCCGCCAGCGCGGTGAACAGCGACTCCGTGTAACCCATCCACTGGATGGCGGCGACCGGCGTGGCGCCCCACAGCACGGCCAGCACGGTGCCCACCCGCCGTCCGTACAGCCGCTCGCCCACCGCGTAGATCCCCCAGGCGGCCAGCAGCGAGCAGCCGGCCGCGACGACCAGCCCGACCGACGCGCGGGAGCCGGGCGTCACCCCAGCGACGCCCTTGACCAGAACCGGGTACAGCGGGAAGAAGGCCAGGTTGCTCTCGTTGAAGCCGCTCACGTCGAACGTCTCCGCGTAGCCGTGGTCGGCGATGCCCAGGTACCAGCGGGAATCCCACCGGTTGGCCAGCAGCGGCCACAGGCCGCGGTGCTGGAGGTGCGCCCATTTCAGCATCACGAGGGTGCCCAGCAGGCGTACGGCGGTGTAGCCGAGCAGGGCGGGACCGGCGCGGCGCGGCAGGCTCGGGGCCGGCCGCGCGGCGGGGCCCGGGGGAGCGGAGGCCGCCGGTGCGGTGACGGCGGCCGTACGGGACGCGCTCGGGAACACTGCGGCGACTCCCGGGCAGGCTGGGCAGCTGGTCGGACCAGACCAGGGTGTCCCGGAGCGCGCGCGTGCGCGGGGGCGTACTGCGACAGGTGCAGTACGCCTGTCACCCGTACGTGAATGTCACCCGTACGAGAAACGGGCCCAGGAACCCTCGGGTCCCGGGGCCCGCTCCGCGCAGGCGGCTCGCGCCGGGCAGGTCAGATGCCGGCCGCCGCCGACAGGTCCGCCTTGATGGCGCCGAGCACCGCGTCGGCCTTGGCACGCGCGGCGGCCAGCCCGCCGGCGTCCGCGACCGGCACCACGACCTCCAGGTAGCACTTCAGCTTGGGCTCGGTACCGCTGGGCCGGACCACCACCCGGCCGCCCTCGACGCCGTCCTGCTCCGCGCCCGCCAGGTAGTAGCGCAGGCCGTCGGTGGGCGGCAGCGCGTCCGTCCCCCGGGAGAGGTCGTCGGAGGACGACACGGCCAGGCCCGCCAGGGCGGCCGGGGGCTGCTCGCGCAGCCGCCGCATGGCCGAGGCGATCAGCGAGAGGTCCTCGACGCGGACCGACAGCTGGTCGGTGGCGTGCAGGCCGAACTCCAGGGCCAGGTCGTCCAGCAGGTCCGTCAGCGTGCGGCCGGACTGCTTCAGCTCGGCGGCCAGCTCGGTGATCAGCAGGGCGGCGGTGATGCCGTCCTTGTCCCGCACGCCCTCGGGGTCGACGCAGTAGCCCAGCGCCTCTTCGTACGCGTACCGCAGGCCGTCCACGCGGGCCAGCCATTTGAAGCCGGTCAGCGTCTCCTCGTACGGGAGCGAGGCCCCGGCGGCGATCCGCGACAGCAGCGAGGACGACACGATCGTGGTCGCGAAGGTGCCGGACGCCTGCTTGCTCACCAGGTGCGCGGCCAGCAGCGCGCCGACCTCGTCACCGCGCAGCATGCGCCAGCCGGCCTCGGTACCGGGGGCCGGTACGGCGACGGCGCAGCGGTCCGCGTCCGGGTCGTTGGCGATGACGATGTCCGGGCCGACGGTGCGCGCGGTCGCGAAGGACAGGTCCATCGCGTCCGGCTCCTCCGGGTTGGGGAAGGCCACGGTCGGGAAGTCCGGGTCCGGCTCGGCCTGCTCGGCGACCACGGTCGGCGCCGGGAAGCCGGCCCGCGCGAAGGCGGCGACCAGCACGTCGCGGCCGACGCCGTGCATCGGCGTGTAGACCACCTGCGTGTCGCGCGGCGAGCCCGGCGTGAGCACCGCGTCCGTACGCTCCAGGTACGCCTGGAGTACGTCCTCGCCCAGCACCTCCCAGCCTTCCTCCGGCCGCGGCACGTCGTCCAGCGACGCCACCGCCGCGATCCGCTCCGCGATCAGCCCGTCGGCGGGCGGCACGATCTGCGAACCGTCGCCCAGGTAGACCTTGTAGCCGTTGTCGCGCGGCGGGTTGTGGCTCGCGGTGACCTCGACGCCGGCGACGGCGCCCAGGTGGCGTATGGCGAAGGCCAGGACCGGGGTGGGCAGCGGGCGCGGCAGCACCGCGGCGCGCAGCCCCGCGCCCACCATCACGGCCGCGGTGTCCCGCGCGAAGTCGGCGCTCTTGTAGCGCGCGTCGTACCCGATGACGACCAGGCCCCCGGCCTGCCCCTGGTCCTTGAGGTACGCCGCGAGCCCGGCCGCCGCCCGGATGACGACGGCGCGGTTCATCCGCATCGGGCCCGCGCCCAGCTCGCCGCGCAGCCCGGCCGTGCCGAACTGCAGCGTGCCCGCGAACCGGGCCGCCAGCTCGTCGGCGTCCTCGGCGTCGATGAGCTTGCCCAGCTCTTCGCGGGTCTCCGGGTCGGGGTCCTCGGCCAGCCATGCCTTCGCCCGGCTGATCAGCTCCGCGGAATCGGTTGCCACGTGATGCTCCTGCCTGTGGTTGCGGTGGTGGGGGGAAGCGCCCGGCGCTCTCAACGCTTACCCACTCCGCGCGATGGTTCGACCGGCGAACGCGCGGGCGCCGGCCACGCACGCCGCGCCGGACCGGCGGGGGACTGCCCCGGCCGGCCCGGCCCGTTCCGCAGGGGGCGCACCGGTGCGCCCCGCACGGTTCCGTACAGCTACGGCTCCAGCTACAGCCTCAGCGCTACGGCTGTGCTCAGAGCTTGCCGAGCACCTGGGCGAGCAGGCTGCCCATGCGGGTCGCGGAGTCGCGCCCGGCCTGGAGCACCTCTTCGTGGTTGAGCGGCTCGCCGGTCATGCCCGCGGCGAGGTTGGTCACCAGCGAGAGCCCGAGCACCTCGGCGCCGGCCTCGCGGGCGGCGATCGCCTCCAGCACGGTGGACATGCCGACCAGGTCGGCGCCCATGGTGCGCAGCATCTTGATCTCGGCGGGGGTCTCGTAGTGCGGGCCGGGGAGCTGGGCGTACACGCCCTCTTCCAGCGTCGCGTCGACCTCCTTGCACAGCGCGCGCAGCCGCTGCGAGTACAGGTCGGTCAGGTCGACGAAGCGGGCGCCGACGATCGGGGAGGTGGCGGTCAGGTTCAGGTGGTCGCTGATGAGGACCGGCTGGCCGGGGCTCATGCCGTCGCGCAGGCCGCCGCACCCGTTGGTGAGCACCACGGTCTTGCAGCCGGCGGCGACGGCGGTCCGCACGCCGTGCGCCACGGGGGCGACACCGCGGCCCTCGTAGTAGTGCGTACGGCCCAGGAAGACCAGGGCCCGCTTCTCGCCGATCTTGTACGAGCGAATCTTGCCGCCGTGGCCCTCGACGGCGGGCGCCGGGAAGCCGGGCAGCTCGGTGACCGGGAATTCGTGCTCGGGCGCGCCCAGGGCCTCGGCGGCCGGAGCCCAGCCGGAGCCCATCACCAGGGCGACGTCGTGGGTCTCGGCGCCGGTCAACTCGCGCAGGCGGGCGGCGGCGTCAGCGGCGGCACCCTGCGGGTCGCGCGCGATGTCCGGGGTAACAGATGCGTTCACGCGGACGAGGGTAGCCGGTAATTGCCTACGCGCGTAGATGTCGCAGCCGACGGGGCCGCCGGGATCTTTTCGTACGAATGACCGAGGCGATGGCCCGCCGCCGGGAAGCGGGCCTGTGGCGGCCCTTCGCCCCACGGGGCCGGGAGCCGCGCAAACGGGCGCCGACCGGTCAGCAGGGCCGCTTGCGCAGCTCCATCACGTAGTCGTGCGGCGCGCCCGCCGACTCGGCCGCGTCGGCGATCTCGCCCAGGTAGCGGGCGGCGGGCAGGCCGCCCTCGTAGCCGTTGAGGACGTACAGCCAGGCCGCCTCGTCGCCTTCGAGGGTGTGGACGCGTACCCGCATCCGGCGGTAGATGTCCATGCCGACGCCCTCCCAGCGGTCCATGGACTCCTCGTCCATGGGCGCGATGTCGTAGAGGGCGACGAAGACCTGGGAGCGGGGGGCCTCGACGATCGTCGGCAGCGCTCCCTCCCAGCCCATCTGTTCCCCGCCGAAGGTGAGCCGCCAGCCGTTGAGCCAGCCGGTGCCGCGCAGCGGCGAGTGCGGAGCGCGGCGGGTCATCAGCCGCGCGTCGAGGTTGCCGGCGTACGCGGCGTAGAGCGACATGGTTCCGAGGGTACGGGAGGTCAGGGGGTGTGCTCGTGGTACGCGAGGTTCGAACGGCGGCCCCCGGGGGGTAACCCGGCGCGGGCGTGCGGGACAATGGAGTACGTGACTCGGATCGTGATCATCGGTGGCGGACCCGGCGGATACGAGGCGGCCCTGGTGGGCGCCTCTCTCGGCGCGGAGGTGACCGTCGTCGACTGCGACGGACTGGGCGGGGCGTCGGTGCTGACCGACTGCGTCCCGTCCAAGACCCTCATCGCGACGGCCGAGGTGATGACCACCTTCGACTCCTCGTACGACGAACTCGGCATCATCGTCGAGGACGACACCCCGCCGGTCGACCGGCCCGCGCGGGTCGTCGGGGTGGACCTCGGCAAGGTCAACCGCCGGGTGAAGCGCCTCGCGCTCGCCCAGTCGCATGACATCACCGCCTCCGTCACCCGTGCGGGTGGCCGGGTGCTGCGCGGCCGCGGCCGGCTGGAGCCGGGGCAGTCGCCGGACGGTTCGCGCACGGTGACGGTCACCGCGGCGGACGGCACCGAGGAGACGCTGACCGCGGACGCGGTGCTCGTCGCGACCGGCGCGCACCCGCGCGAGATCCCGGACGCGCAGCCGGACGGCGAGCGCATCCTGAACTGGACGCAGGTCTACGACCTCGACGAGCTGCCGGAAGAGCTGATCGTGGTCGGCTCCGGCGTCACCGGCGCCGAGTTCGCGGGCGCCTACCAGGCGCTCGGCTCCCGCGTCACCCTCGTCTCGTCCCGCGACCGCGTGCTGCCGGGCGAGGACCCGGACGCCGCCGCGGTCCTGGAGGACGTCTTCCGCCGCCGCGGCATGAACGTGATGGCGCGCTCGCGGGCGGCCTCCGCCAAGAGGGTGGGCGACCGGGTCGAGGTCACCCTGTCGGACGGTCGTACGATCACCGGCTCGCACTGCCTGATGGCGGTGGGCTCCATCCCGAACACCGCGGGCATCGGGCTCGAAGAGGCCGGCGTACGGCTCAAGGAGTCCGGCCACATCTGGACGGACAAGGTCTCGCGCACCTCGGCCCCCGGCGTCTACGCGGCCGGCGACTGCACCGGCGTCTTCGCGCTGGCCTCGGTCGCCGCGATGCAGGGCCGCATCGCGATGTACCACTTCCTGGGCGACGCGGTGACGCCGCTCAACCTCAAGACCGTCTCGGCGAATGTCTTCACGGACCCGGAGATCGCCACCGTCGGCTACAGCCAGGCGGACGTGGACGCGGGCCGTATAGACGCCCGGGTCGTCAAGCTGCCGCTGTTGCGCAACCCGCGCGCGAAGATGCAGGGCATCCGCGACGGCTTCGTGAAGCTGTTCTGCCGGCCCGGTACGGGCATCGTGGTCGGCGGTGTGGTTGTCTCGCCGCGCGCCAGCGAGCTGATCCACCCGATCTCGATAGCGGTGGACAACAACCTGACGGTGGAGCAGATCGCCAGCGCGTTCACGGTCTACCCGTCGCTGTCGGGCTCGATCGCCGAGGTGGCGCGGCAGCTGCACACGCGGAAGGGCGCCGGCGAGTAGGCCGGACGGCTGAATCGCCGGAGGGCGGGCGGTGCGCTTCGCGTACCGCTTGTCCGATCGCGTGACGGTGCGTGGCGCCCGGGGCCGCCGTTTCCTGGCGGTCCTGTGCCGCTGAGTGACCGGCCACCGGCATATACCACGTGCGAGGGTCGGGAACGAACAACTTCCGTTATTTGGTGCAACCTGCTGAAAGCAGACGGTCGTTGGCGTTACTGTCAGTTTCGTGTTCGCTGCAGAACGTCGCCAACTGATCCTCGAAATGGTGCGCGCGAACGGAGCGGTGTCGCTCCGTGAGCTCGCCCGCGTCGTCCAGACCTCCGAAGTAACCGTACGGCGGGACGTGCGGGCGCTGGAGGCAGAAGGACTGCTCGACCGCCGGCACGGCGGTGCGGTTCTGCCGGGCGGCTTCGCCCGGGAGTCCGGCTTCCCACAGAAATCCCATCTAGCGACCGCGGAGAAGACGGCCATCGCCGATCTCGCCGCCGGCTTCGTCGAAGAAGGCGAGGCCATCGTGGTCGGCGCCGGGACCACCACGCAGGAGCTGGCCCGCCGGCTCGCTCGGGTGCCCGGTCTGACCGTGGTCACCAACTCCCTCCTGGTCGCCCAGGCGTTGGCTCACGCCAACCGTGTCGAGGTCGTGATGACCGGCGGCACCCTGCGCGGCTCGAACTACGCGCTGGTCGGCAGCGGTGCCGAGCAGTCCCTCCAGGGGCTGCGGGTCTCCCGCGCCTTCCTGTCGGGCAGCGGCCTGACCGCCGAGCGCGGCCTGTCCACGTCCAACATGCTCTCCGCGAGCGTGGACCGGGCGCTGGTGCAGGCGGCGGCGGAGGTCGTGGTGCTGGCCGACCACACCAAGCTCGGTACGGACACCATGTTCCAGACCGTGCCCACCGACGTCATCACCCGTCTGGTGACCGACGAGCCGCCGGGCCACGACGACCGGGCCGCCACCGAGCTGCAGGCCCTGGCCGACCAGGGCGTGCAGATCGCGGTGGCGGGCGGCTCTGGCGCCGGGTCCGGACCGCCCGGAGCGGAGGTGATGGCGGCCGACCGCCGGGGCCCACGCAGAGACGTGCCGCTGCCGGGACAGCGGCGCAACCTGGCACCGGGCGGCGGCGGTTCGGGACCGCAGCTGCGGACGGCGACGCCGTTGGCGGAGCCGCCGGGCGGCCGGGTCGCCGACCTGGCACCGCGCCGCCGCTGAGCGGAGGCCGGCGCCCCTGCCAGGGCGCGCCGGCACCGCGAGTCCGGACGGGCTCAGGCCCGCTGCTCGGCCCGCAGCCCCGTCAGCGTCAGCGTGAGCAGCCGGTCGGCCAGGTGCGGATCGTCCGGTGACTCCTCCACGGCCAGGGCGATGCCGTTGGTCAGCTGCATCAGATCGTTGATGTTCACATCGGAGCGTACGGCGCCGGCTTCCTGCGCGCGGGCGAGCAGTTCGCCGCCCGCCTCGCGCATCGGGACGCTGCACCGCGACAGCCCCGAACTGGCGTCGCCGGGCGCGGCCATCAGCGCCCGCGACAGCCCCCGGTAGGTGCTCGCGTGCGCGATGATCGCCCGCAGCCACTCCACGAGCGCCGCACACGGCTGCGGCGAGTCCCCCAGCTCCCTGGCGTGCGCCAGCAGCGCGTCCACCTCCCCCTGGAACACGGCGCCCATCAGAGCCGTCCGGTTCGGGAAGTGCCGGTAGAGCGTGCCGATCCCCACGCCCGCGCGCCGCGCGATGTCCTCCAGCGAGGTGTCGGTGCCGTGGTCCGTGAAGGCCGTGCGGGCCACCGCGAGCAGCCGCTCGTAGTTGCGGCGCGCGTCGGCACGCATGGGTCGTACGGATTCCTGCCCTGCCGTCTCGGTCACCATCGCCGTCCTCGCCGTCCTCCCTGAGCGCGGCCCCTGGACCGGACCGGTGTCCCCAGGATGCCACTGCCCCCACCGCACAAGCCTTCGGACGGCTGCCGCGCCCTGCCCCGGGGCGTGGCCCCGGGCGCCGGGTGGACGCGAGGCGGCCCGCAGGTGTCGGGGAGGGAAGGGAGCGTGGGCGCCTTGGGGAACAAGTGCGCAAGGCGGCAACGGGACGCGGCCGGGGGGCATCAAACCTGGCGCAATGAGGTCTTTAGGGGCCGTCGGAACGTGTGCCGGAACACCTGGGGAAGCAATGGAACTGACCAGCAGACCGCTGCTGTACACGATGATCGCGGTCGCCGTGGTGTGTGTGGGGCTCACACTCTGGCAGTGGCCGCGCTTCGCCAAGCGCGGACCGTTGGCCTGGCTGGGCCGGATCGGGTCCATCGTTGCCACGCAGCTGTCGATCGTCGCCGCGCTGGGCCTCGTCGTGAACGCCAACTTCCAGTTCTACGGTTCCTGGCACGAACTGCTCGGCCTGTACGACGACGCCCCCGGCGCGGTCGCCAAGTGGGGCGACGGGGGAGCCGGCCCGGCAGGCGACCCGTCGAAGGGGCTCGTGCAGGCCGCCGGGCCCGAGGGGCTGGACAAGGTGCACGGCATACCGAAGGGCCCGCCGGAGAAGGCGGGCCGGGTGGAGTCCGTACGGATCGTCGGCAAGCGCACCAAGGCCGTGGACCCGGCGTACGTCTACCTGCCGCCGCAGTACTTCCAGAAGCAGTACGAGCGCCAGCGCTTCCCCGTCGTCGTCGCGATCAGCGGCTACCCCGGCGGCCACTTCCTGCTGGGGCAGCACCTGCGGGTGCCGCAGACGGCCGGTGAGCTGATCGCGCAGCAGAAGATGCAGCCCACCGTCATCGTCATGCTGCGGCCGACCATCGCGCCGCCGCGCGACACCCAGTGTGTGGACGTGCCGGGCGGCCCCCAGGCCGAGACGTTCTTCGCGGACGACCTGCCCGACGCGCTCAAGTCGCACTACAGGGTCGGGCACGACCCGGGCGGCTGGGGTGTGCTCGGCTACTCGTCGGGCGGCAGCTGCGCCCTCCAGCTGACCATGCGCCACCCCCGTACGTACACGTCGGCGGTGGCCCTCTCGCCGGACTACAAGGTCACCAGCGACCCCACCACCGGCAACCTCTTCGGCGACGACAAGGACCGCGGCAAGCGCAAGCAGGAGCACGACCTGATGTGGCGCCTGGCGCACCTGCCGGCGCCGCAGGTGTCGGTGCTGATCGGCACCAGCCGCGAGGGCGAGAAGAACTACCCGGCGGCGAAGGAGTTCCTGAGTGCGGTCAAGCCGCCGATGAAGGCCGAGTCGATCATCCTCGACCAGGGCAGCCACAACTTCGCGACCTGGCGGCGCGAACTGCCCGCCGCGCTCCAGTGGATGAGCAGGCAGCTGACGTTCCCGCAGGACGTGGTGGGCAACTCCTAGAACGAGTGGCGGGGGGGGGCGCCACCCCCCCCCCCCCCCCCGCCCCGCCCACCCGGGGGGGGTGGTGGAGTTTTGAGTGTGCGGGCGCGGGCGGGCGGGGGGCGGCCCGCGCCCCCGGGCGGCCCCGGATTGGGGC
>NZ_JBIRPD010000036.1:37313-52000 GCF_044332485.1 Streptomyces sp. NPDC017056
GGGTCCCAAACCCCCCCCCGGGGGGGGGGGGGCGCCCCCCCCCCCCCCCCCCCGCCACTGCCCGTCAGACTCTGTTTCAGTCCTTGATTTCGCAGATGACGGCGCCGGAGGAGAGGGAGGCGCCGACCTCGGCGGTCAGGCCCTTGATGGTGCCGGAGCGGTGGGCGTTGAGCGGCTGCTCCATCTTCATCGCCTCCAGGACGACTACCAGGTCGCCCTCGGCGACCTGCTGGCCTTCCTCGACGGCGACCTTGACGATGGTGCCCTGCATGGGGGAGGCGAGGGTGTCGCCGGAAGCCGCGGAGCCGGACTTCTTGGCGGCCTTGCGCTTGGGCTTGGCACCCCCGGCGACCGCGGCGCGGGCCAGCGGCATGCCCAGCGAGGACGGCAGCGAGACCTCCAGGCGCTTGCCGCCGACCTCGACGACGACCGTCTCGCGGGTGTCGGCCTCGGCCTCGTCGGTGCCGGGCGCGGCGAACGGCTTGATGTCGTTGACGAACTCGGTCTCGATCCAGCGGGTGTGCACCTTGAACGGCTCGGTGGAGCCGGTCAGCTCGGGGGCGAACGCCGGGTCCTTGACGACGGTGCGGTGGAACGGGAGGGCGGTGGCCATGCCCTCGACGGTGAACTCGTCGAGCGCGCGGGCGGCGCGCTGCAGCGCCTGCTCGCGGGTGGCGCCGGTGATGATCAGCTTGGCGAGCAGCGAGTCCCAGGCCGGGCCGATGACCGAGCCGGACTCCACGCCCGCGTCCAGGCGCACGCCGGGGCCGGCCGGGGCCTCGAACGTGGTGACCGTGCCGGGGGCCGGGAGGAAGTTGCGGCCCGGGTCCTCGCCGTTGATACGGAACTCGAAGCTGTGGCCGCGCACCGGCGGGTCGTCGTAGCCCAGTTCCTCGCCGTCGGCGATGCGGAACATCTCGCGGACCAGGTCCAGGCCGGTGACCTCCTCGGTGACCGGGTGCTCGACCTGGAGGCGGGTGTTGACCTCCAGGAAGGAGATCGTGCCGTCCTGGCCCACCAGGAACTCGCAGGTGCCCGCGCCCTCGTAGCCGGCCTCCTTGAGGATGGCCTTGGACGCCCGGTACAGCTCGGCGTTCTGCTCGTCGCTCAGGAACGGCGCGGGCGCCTCCTCGACGAGCTTCTGGTGGCGGCGCTGGAGCGAGCAGTCACGGGTGGAGACGACGACCACGTTGCCGTGCTTGTCGGCCAGGCACTGGGTCTCCACGTGCCGCGGGCGGTCCAGGTAGCGCTCGACGAAGCACTCGCCGCGCCCGAAGGCCGCCACCGCCTCGCGTACGGCGGAGTCGTACAGCTCCGGAACCTCTTCCAGGGTGCGAGCCACCTTCAGGCCGCGCCCGCCGCCGCCGAAGGCGGCCTTGATGGCGATCGGCAGGCCGTGTTCCTCGGCGAAGGCCACCACCTCATCCGCGCCGGAGACCGGGTCGGGGGTGCCGGCGACCAGGGGGGCGCCGGCGCGCTGGGCGATGTGGCGGGCGGCGACCTTGTCGCCGAGGTCGCGGATGGCCTGCGGCGGGGGGCCGATCCAGGTCAGTCCGGCGTCGAGGACGGCCTGCGCGAATTCGGCGTTCTCGGAGAGGAAGCCGTAGCCGGGGTGAATGGCGTCGGCGCCGGAGTCGGCGGCGGCGGCCAGGACCTTGGCGATGTCCAGGTAGCTGGTGGCCGGGGTGTCACCGCCCAGCGCGTAGGCCTCGTCCGCCGCGCGCACGTGCAGGGCGTCCCGGTCGGGATCGGCGTAGACGGCTACGCTCCCGATGCCGGCATCCCGGCACGCCCGGGCAACGCGGACAGCGATTTCGCCTCGGTTGGCGATGAGCACCTTGCGCACGATCGGTTCCTCCTTGGCGCTTCGCCGCATCAAAATTTTGGACGTCGCGAGTTTAGGGACTGGCGACACCGCGTGCCGACCCGTTCCCGGTAGTGAGCTTGCCCACACGGAGCGTGTGCCCGGTGCGGGCGCGGGACCGAAGTCCCCCGGTATCCCAGGGTAGGCCCGTATTCCCGGGCCGGGGCAGTGATCGAGATGTGGGCAAGGTCTCGCCCGGCGGACGAGCACCGTTCCCCTGTTTCTTTGTGGAGTCCCTACGAATGGGCGAAGGAATCTTTGCCCGTGTGTGCGGCCCCTGCTCCGGTTGTTACCCGGCCCTGAGCCCTTGAAGACCGGGGGGTACTCCGGGGTAACGTGCGCGATGTCTTCTGTACTCGCGGTAACAGCGGCACGGGGAAGTGGGTGGGCGAGGTGGCGGCGCGCAGACCGGTGGCATGGGCGGCAGCGGTGGTGCTGGTCGCGGAGGCGCTCGGCGTCCTCTTCCTCAACTGGGTGCTGAGCATCGTCGTGGACAAGCAGCAGATGTCCATGGCGGGCGTCGACCCCGGCGCGATGTCCACCGGCGCCTGGGTCCTCGGCGCGGTCTTCGCCCTCTACCTGCTGTGCTGCGCCGTGCTCCTGGCCCGTACCGGCCTGCGCGACCGGGCGCCGGGCACGTTCGGGCGCATCCTGCTCGTCACCTGCGCGGTGGTGCACGCCGTCCTCGGCGCCTTCGCCGTCGGGCTGGTCGGCTGGGGGGCGTTCGCCGCGGCGATGGCCGTCCTCGCGCTGCTGGTGCTGACGCTGCTGGCGTACGGGACGGCGTACGGCGGGAACGGTGCCGGTGCCGGGACGCCGGCTACAGCTCCGGCTCCCCCCACGAACTGACGGCCACCTCGTCGCCCACGGACAGTTTGCCCGGCCGCAGTACGGCGAACTTGGCGCCGAACACGACGCCTCCGGCGGCCGCCCTGCGGTATCCGGCCAGGGTGCGCAGCGGTTCGGGGCCGGTCCGCGCGCCGGACTCCTGCTCGACCGTCGTGACGGCACAGCGCACCGCGAGCTTGGCGTACCCCAACTCGGCGCCGCCGATGCGGACTCGGCGCGCCCGGTCCTCGGTGTGCGGCGCCTCCCAGCCGTCGACCACGACGTTCGGACGGAAACGGCCCATCGGCAGCGGCGCCGCGCCCTGCTCCGCCAGCCGCGCGTGCAGCAGCTCCAGCGACGACAGGGACAGGACGTGCAGGGCGCAGCTGTCGGCGTACCCGGAGGTGCCCGGTGTCAGGCCGTCGGTCACCCGGTCGTGCTCCGGCGGCACCCGTACCAGCCTGCTCGGCGCGCCGAGCACCTCCGTCAGCCACGCGGCGGCCGCTTCACCCTGGTCGATGCCCCGGTACGAGGTCTTGAAGAGCTGTACCTCGCGCCGGGCGGACGCCGTGTCCACCTCCAGGTGCAGCGGGTCGGCGCCCGGCGCGCGCAGCGTCAGCCGCCCGCCGCCGGCGCCGATCTCCGGGCGGATCACCGCCAGCCGGGGGTCGCGCCGCTGGCTGCGGAAGACGCCGTCCACGCCGGTGACCATGAAGCTGCGGTCGTGCGCGAGCCCGGCCGGCGTCAGCTCCGCCTCGCTCGCCGTCACCCCGGCGCACCCCTTGACCGGGTAGTACGTCAACCCGGTCACGATCGCCCCACCGGCCATGCGCTGCCCCCTGAACCCCGCGTTCCCCGCGGTCACCTCGCGCTTCGTGCGCACCGCGCTCCCCGCGCGGTGCCGGTACCAACGTAGCGCCGGGCGGGCCGCCGTGGTGATCGGGTACCGGCCCTCAGGCCAGCGCCGCCACCTCGCGCCGCAGCGCCTCGGTCAGCGGGCCGCGCAGCCGCGCGAAGTCCTCCAGGGGCAGCGCGGCCGACACGGCGGTCAGGGCGGTGGCCGGGGTGCCGGGCCCGCCGGGCCGTACCGGCACCGGGATGGCGACGCACGCCATCCCGGACGCCGCCTCCTCCTGCTCCACGGCGATCCCGTCCCGGCGGACCCGGCGCAGCTCGCGCTCCAGCCGTTCGGGCGCGGTGATGGTGCGCGCGGTCCGCGCCCGCAGGTCGCCGGCGGCCAGGTACCGGCGCCGGGCGGCGGCCGGGAGGGCGGCCAGCAGGGCGCGGCCGTGCGCCGTCGCGTGCGCGGCGGTGTCCTGGCCGACGGAGAAGGCGGAGCCCGGCCCGGCGGCGCCGTCCACCACGGCGATCTCGCCGTCCCGGTACGTGCTGAAGAAGACGTCGGCGCCGGACGACCGGCGCAGCCGCACCAGCGCCTCGTGCACCCGCTCGTCGATCCGCAACTGCCGCTGGAAGGCGTGGTGCAGGGCCGGGACGCGGTAGCCGAGGGTGTAGCCGGCCGACGTACGGGCCAGGTGGCCGCGTTCGGTCAGCGTGCCGAGCAGGTCGTAGACCGTGGACAGCGCGCAGTCCAGCTGCCGGGCCAGCGCCTTGGCCGTCACCGGGCCCGCCGCCCCGGCGACCGCGTCGAGCAGGTCCAGGGCACGGTCGACGGACTGCGGCATGGCGGTCTCCCTCCGGGGCGGGCGCGGGGCGTGGGGGTACGCGGACGGGCGGCGTGCGCGTACGGTCTTCCAGCCTCGCACAGCCAAGGCGGGGCCTTCCGCGGAAGTACGCTGTTGCGTAGCCCGGAGGAATGCCGGCCGGCGCCGGCGGCGGAAGAAATGCAAAAGCGGGAATGCAAGAAGTGCGGGTTCCGTGGCGAACGCGCCGCGGCCCGCGGTATCGAAGGTGAGAGCGATGGACCGGCGGGCCGAACTACGGGAATTCCTCCGTTCACGGCGGGCACGCGTACGTCCCGAGGACGCGGGCATCACGCCCGGCACCGGATTCAGCGGCCGCCGCCGCGTCCCGGGCCTGCGCCGCGAGGAACTCGCGCAGCTCTCCGGAGTCAGCGTCGACTACTACGTACGCCTGGAACAGGGCCGCGGGGGCAACGCCTCCGCCGAGGTGCTGGACGCCATCGCGCACGTCCTGCGGCTGGACGCGCACGAGCGGGCGCACCTGTACGCACTCGTGCGCGGCGACGAGCACCGGCACGGGGAAGCGGACGGGGGCCAGGAGGTGCGGCCCGGCGTGCGCCGCCTCCTGGAGACCTTCGCGTGCGCGCCCGCCTACGTGGTCGGCCGCCGCCAGGAGGTGCTGGCCTGGAACGAGCCGGCCCGCGTCCTGATCGCCGACTTCCCCGCCCTCCCGCCCGAGGAGCGCAACCTCGCCCGGCTCACCTTCCTGGACCGGTCGGCCCGCAGCCGGTACGTCCACTGGCAGCAGAAGGCCGACGACACGGTGGCGTTCCTGCGGCTGGACACCGGGCGGCACCCGGACGACCCGAAGCTGGCCGCGCTGATCGCCGAACTCACCGAGCACAGCGAGGACTTCCGGCGCCTGTGGTCGGACCACAACGTCCGCGACAAGACGTACGGGAAGAAGCCGCTCCACCACCCGCAGGCCGGCGCCCTCGACCTGTCCTTCGAGACGCTGCGGCTGCCCGACGAACCGGACCAGGCGGTGGTCGTCTACCTGGCCGAGCCCGGCTCGGAAACGGACCGGAAACTGCGCCGGCTGGCCGCCGGAAACTGAGCGCTCGCGCCCCCGCCGCGCCCCGGAATCCCCGGGTGGTCATGCCATTCCCAGGAAAGCGGTGCCCGGGATAAAGCGGGCCTGGCCGGGCCCGGAATTCCGCGGCATGGTGAAGGCCGCGCCCGTACGCGGAAATCCCGGGAATGTACGGAGGGCGAACACGGTTGACCCATGACGACCATCCATGCCCCCTACGGGAACAAGTTCACCAGGAGTAGTTGAAATGCAGTGCTTCGACTGTGCGGAACTCGGCAACGAGACCGCCGCACTGGCCGTCTGCGCGGACTGCGGCGCGGCGGCGTGCGGCGCGCACGCCGCCGCCGTACCGCGCACGGTCCACCGCACGGCGGGCCTGGGCCGCAGCACGGCCCACTCGGCAGGTCGCCGCCTGCTGTGCACGCACTGCCGCCACGCCGCGACGGCGGCCGCCTGACTTTCTCGGCCCGGCGGCAAGACCTCCGGGAACCATCCGGGCCGTACGGGTGAATCATCCGGCCCGTACGGACCCGGCGCGGGGCCTCACGCCCACAGATCGGTGATCGCCACGTCCAGGTCGGCCAGCAGGCGGCGCAGCAGCGGCAGGGACAGGCCGATGACGTTGCCGGGGTCGCCGTCGATGCCGTCGACGAACGGCGCGGAACGGCCGTCGAGGGTGAAGGCGCCCGCGACGTACAGCGGCTCGCCCGAGGCGACGTACGCGGCGATCTCCGCGTCGCTCGGCTCGCCGAAGCGCACCGTGGTGGAGGCGGTGGCCGACACCCGGCCCCCGTGCGCCGTGTCGATCACACAGTGGCCGGTCCGCAGGACGCCGGAGCGGCCGCGCATCGACTTCCAGCGGGCGGTGGCGTCCTCCGCGTCGGCGGGCTTGCCCAGGGCCCGGCCGTCCAGCTCCAGCACCGAGTCGCAGCCGACGACCAGGGCGCCGGCGGCCTCGGGGCGCGCGGCCACCACGTCCGCCTTCGCCTCGGCGAGGACCCGGGCCAGCTCGGCGGGGGAGTCCGCGGTGATCGCGTCCTCGTCCACGCCGCTGACGACGACCTCGGGCGCGAGCCCGGCCTGGCGCAGCAGGCCGAGCCGGGCGGGGGACTGGGAGGCGAGGACGAGACGGCGGGCGGCGGTGCCGGGCTGAACGGTCATGCCCGTCATCGTACGGAGCGGGGCGGGCGCCGTCCGACGCCCGCCCCGCTCCGTACCGCCTCGCTGCCGCTCACTTGCCGAGCACGGCCTCCATGACCTTCTTGGCGATCGGGCCGCCCAGCTTGCCGCCCGCGATCTCCGAGCGGGGGATGTCCATGTCCGAGGGGTCGACGAAGACCGCGACCGCGACCGGGGAGCCGTCGCCCTGCTTGGCGTACGAGACGAACCAGGCGTACGGGCGCTCGTCGTCGACGTTCACGCCGTGCTGCGCGGTGCCGGTCTTGGCGCCGACCTTCACGCCGTCGATCAGCGCCTTCTTCGCGGTGCCGTTCTCCGCGGTGTTCTCCATCATCTCCTGCACCTTCTTCGCGGTGCTCTCGGAGACGGCCTGGCTCAGCTCCTTGGGCTCGAACTTCTCCAGCGTCGACAGGTCGGGCCCGCGCGTCTCCTCGACCAGGTACGGCTGCATGACCTTGCCGTTGTTGGCGAGCCCGGCGACGACCATGGCCATCTGGAGCGGCGTGGCGGTCAGGCTGCCCTGGCCCATGCCGGTCAGCGCGGTCTGCGGCTTGTCCAGCTTCTTCGGGTAGCCGCTGGGGGCGGTGCGCACGGGGGTGAAGATATTCTGGTTGAAGCCGAACTTCTCCGCCGTCTCGCGCATCTTGTCCGTGCCGAGCCGGTTCGCCGCCTCCAGGTAGGTGTTGTTGCAGGACCACTGCATGCCGACCTTGAGGGACGCGTTCTCGCAGGGCGCGGTGGGGATGTCGTTACGGACCTTGGTGGCCGTGTTCGGGAGGGTGTACGGGACCTTGGCCTGCACCGGGGTGTCGATGTCCGGGACCATGCCGTGCTCCAGGGCCGCGGCGGCGGTGAGGATCTTGAACGTGGAGCCGGGCGGGTAGATCTCCAGGGACGCCCGGTTGTTCATCGGCTTGGACTTGTCCTTGATGAGCGACGTGTAGGTGTCGCCCTCCTTGAACGAGCTGCCCGCGAAGGCGGACGGGTCGTAGGACGGCGTGCTCGCCATGGCCAGGATCTTGCCGCTGCGCGGGTCGAGGGCGACCACCGCGCCCTTGGCCTTGAGGTCCGTCAGCCCCTTGTAGGCGGCCCGCTGCGCCTTCTCGTCGATGGTCGTCAGCACGTCGCCGCCGCGCGGCTTCTCGCCGGTGAGGATGTCCTTGGCGCGCTTGAGGAAGAGCTTGTCGTCCTTGCCGCTCAGGATGTCCTTGTAGACGCCCTCCAGGAAGGTGGTGCCCTGGGACTGCGAGGCGTAGCCGGTGATCGGCGCGTACATCGGGCCGTCCGTGTAGACCCGCTTGTACTTGAAGTCGCCGGGCGTCTCGACCGACCCGGTGATCGGCTTGCCGCCGACGATGATGTTGCCGCGCGGGTAGGAGAACGCCTCGATCTTCACCCGCCGGTTGTTCTCGTCCTTCGCCAGCGAGTCCGCCTGCACGAACTGGATCCAGGTGGCCCGCACCAGCAGCGCCAGCACCAGCACCCCGCAGAAGACGGCTATGTGCCTCAGTGGCCTGTTCATCGCTCTCCACTTCCCTTGCCGGACGTTCAGTGCCGCGCGGACCGGCCGTACTGACGCCCGAATTGCGGCCTTCCGCGGTAAAGGATGTCCCAAGTGGGGGCAGCGGTTGCAGCCGGGGTGTGTGAGCTGGTCCTCTTTGTCGGTTTTTGTTACCGAGATGCCCCGTGATGTCCACCGCGGGAGCCCTTCGTGTCCGGACCCCCGCCCGCGACCCCGCCCCGCGCGGGGGAGCCACCCCAACTGCCTACGTAAAAACCGCAGTTGTCATACTGAACCCGTTCCCATACGGGTGACGAGGGGGAGGCGTCGGGCATGGTTCGCACTGTGGTCCCTGTGGGGTTGGCGGTTGTCCTCGCGGCAATCGGCGTACTGCATTTCATCTGGGCTTTCTCGACCTGGCCGATGAAGGATGCGGTCACGTTCACCAAGACGATCGGCGGCAGCGACGACGGTGTGCTGCCATCGGCACCGAGCACGATTCTGGTAGGGCTGGCACTGGTCGGCGGCGCCGTGCTCACCCTCATGGTCAACGAGTCCGTCCCGGTGATCGGCCCGGACTGGCTTCGGCTGGTGGGCATGTACGGCCTGGCCGCGGTTCTGCTCACCCGTGGCCTGGGCGGGTACTTCATGAATTCCGGAGCCGCCGTCGAGTTCCAGCGGTTGAACAGCTTCCTGTACTCGCCGCTGTGTGTGGCACTCGGCGCCCTGGTCGGCACGGTCGCGGTGGCCGCGAGCAGGCGCTGACCCGCCGCGGGCGCGATGCCGAGAGGGCTCCGACCCGGCCGCTCAGGCCCCGCCGACCAGCATGACCATCAGCACCACCGCGGCGACGGCCAGCACGATGCCCATCCGACGGAGCATCGCCTGTACCTGGCGCAGCTCCTCGGGAGGCTCATCGGGCGGATCGGACCACAGCATCCTTCGATCCTGCGCGGGGAACGCCGACGGCGCCTGAGTACGCGTACTCAAGCGCCGTCGGTGGAGTAACTAGGCGGCCGGGAACCTCAGCGCGGCCAGTAGCTCGTGCGCCAGGCCCGCGGGCCCGGGTGCGGCAGCCGGCGGCCCGGGACCGTGTACGCGGGGTCGGCCCACTCGTCCGTACGGTCCGTGCCGGGCGCGGCGGCGTCGGCGGCAGCGGCGGCGGCCGCCGCGCGGGTCCGGACCACCGCCAGTGCGGCGGCCAGCTCCTCGGGTGTGGGGTTGCCCCGAACGACCTTGATCATGGTCAACCGACCTCCGTCCTACAGCGGGATGTTGCCGTGCTTCTTCGGGGGCAGCGACTCGCGCTTGTTGCGCAGCGTGCGCAGCCCGCGGACGATGTGCCGACGGGTCTCCGACGGCATGATCACCGCGTCCACGTAGCCGCGCTCGGCCGCCACGTACGGGTTGAGCAGGGCGTCCTCGTACTCCTGGATCAGCTCCTGGCGGCGGGCGTCCTGCGCGGCCTGGTCGTCGATCGCCGCGAGCGTGCGGCGGTGCAGGATGTTGACCGCGCCCTGCGCGCCCATGACGGCGATCTGCGCGGTCGGCCAGGCCAGGTTCAGGTCCGCGCCCAGGTGCTTGGAGCCCATGACGTCGTACGCGCCGCCGAACGCCTTGCGGGTGATGACCGTGATCAGCGGAACCGTCGCCTCCGCGTACGCGTAGATCAGCTTGGCGCCGCGCCGGATGATGCCGTCCCATTCCTGGTCCGTACCCGGCAGGAAGCCCGGCACATCCACGAACGTCAGGACGGGCACGTTGAACGCGTCGCAGGTGCGCACGAACCGCGCGGCCTTCTCGCTCGCGTTGATGTCCAGCGTGCCCGCGAACTGCATCGGCTGGTTGGCGACGACGCCGACCGCGTGCCCTTCGACCCGCCCGAAGCCGGTGACCATGTTCGGCGCGAACAGGGCCTGCGTCTCCAGGAACTCGCCGTCGTCGAGGACGTGCTCGATGGCGGTGTGCATGTCGTAGGGCTGGTTCGCCGAGTCCGGGATCAGCGTGTCCAGCTCGCGGTCGTAGTCCGAGGTCTCCAGGTCCGCCTCCTCGGGGAAGGCGGGCGGCTCGGAGAGGTTGTTGGACGGCAGGTAGGACAGCAGCGCCTTGACGTACTCGATGGCGTCCTTCTCGTCCCCCGCCATGTGGTGCGCGACGCCCGAGGTGGTGTTGTGCGTACGGGCGCCGCCCAGCTCCTCGAAGCCCACGTCCTCGCCGGTGACGGTCTTGATGACGTCGGGCCCGGTGATGAACATGTGCGAGGTCTGGTCGACCATGACCGTGAAGTCGGTGATGGCGGGCGAGTAGACCGCGCCGCCCGCGCACGGGCCGACGATCAGCGAGATCTGCGGGATCACGCCGGAGGCGTGCACATTGCGGCGGAAGATCTCCGCGAACAGGCCGAGGGCCGCGACGCCCTCCTGGATACGGGCTCCGCCACCGTCGTTGATGCCCACGACCGGGCAGCCGTTCTTCAGGGCGAAGTCCATCACCTTGACGATCTTCTCGCCGTAGACCTCGCCCAGCGAACCGCCGAAGATGGTGAAGTCCTGCGAGTACACGCAGATCGGGCGGCCGTCGACGGTGCCGTAACCGGTGACGACACCGTCGCCGTACGGCCGGTTCTTCTCCAGCCCGAAGTTGGTCGAGCGGTGCCGCGCGAACTCGTCGAGCTCGACGAACGACCCCTCGTCGAGCAGCAGCTCCACGCGCTCACGCGCCGTCAGCTTGCCCTTTGCGTGCTGCTTTTCCACGGCCCGCGCCGAGCCGGCGTGGGTGGCTTCCTCGATCCTGCGCTGAAGATCGGCCAGTTTGCCCGCGGTCGTGGTGATGTGTGCTTCCGGCTCGGACATCGGGATGCGGCTCCTGCTCGTCCTGGACTGGTGCTCATACGAGGGTGGTACGGGGTTGGCTACCGCTTCGTAGCGTATCGGCGGGACTGCTCAGCGGCACTGCGTCGTTGGCCACACCTAGGCTGGGGTTATGACGCCTCAACCACCGGAAAACCAGGACAAAGACCGCCCCGGCGGCGACGACGGCGACGTCCCGCGCGCCGGAACGGGCTCCGGAGCGGGCACCCCGGGGCGCTGGTCCGACCTGGAGCGCCCGCCGCTGAACGTGCCGGCGCTGCGGCGCGCCCTGCTGCGGCCCGGCTCGCTGTGGACGTCCCTCGACGTTGTGCCCGCGACCGGCTCGACCAACACCGACCTCGCCGGGCGGGCCGCCGCCGGCCTGGCCGAGGGCGCGGTGCTCGTCGCCGAGGAGCAGTCGGCCGGACGCGGCCGGCTGGACCGTCGGTGGTCGGCCCCGCCGCGCTCCGGCCTCTTCTTCTCCTTCCACCTCAAGCCGCGCGTACCGGTCGAGCGCTGGGGCTGGCTGCCGCTGCTCGCCGGCGTGGCGACGGCCAGCGCGGTGGCCCGTACCGCCGGCGTGGACACCGCTCTGAAGTGGCCGAACGACCTGCTGGTCACCGTCGGTGACGAGGAGCGCAAGGCGGGCGGCATCCTCGCGGAACGCGCCGGGGACGGCGTGGTCGTCGGCATCGGGCTCAACGTCTCGCTGCGCGCCGAGGAACTGCCCGTGCCGGGCGCCGGCTCGCTCGCCCTGGCCGGGGCGCCGGTCGCCGACCGCGACCCGCTGCTGCGGGCCGTACTGCGCTCGGTCGAGGACTGGTACGGGCAGTGGACCGCGGCGGACGGTGACGCGGCGGCCTGCCGCCTCCAGGACGCGTACGCGGCGGGGTGCGCCACGCTGGGCCGGACCGTACGGGCCGTACTGCCCGGCGACCGGGAGCTGCGCGGCGAGGCGGTGGCCGTCGACGGGGACGGGCGGCTGGTGCTGGCCACGGAGGAGGGCATGCAGCGCCCGGTCGACGCGGGCGACATCGTGCACCTGCGGCCCGCGGCGGACCAGGAGTAGGAACGGCTCGGACGCGGGCCGGCGCGCGCTCCGGCCACGGCCCGCGTCCGTCCGCCGTCCAACTGCCGTCCAACCGCCGGTCGCGCCGGCCCCGCCCGGTCCGTACGGTGGCGGGAACCACGCGGCGGCCGGCCGGCGGGGCGTGCCCGCCCGCCACTTTCGCCTCTCCGCTCGCCCGCGTTCGCCTTCGTGCCCGCATAGCGGTCAAGAACGATCAGATGCTGGTCAAGAAAGCACGGGAGCAATCGCACTTATGTGGCGATCGGGGCGATAGTGACGGGGCGTGAGAGTGAGCCAGAGCACACCTGCCGTATCGTTGAGGCGGTCCGCCAGGGAGCGGGCAACGAGCGAGCAGTGATCGGAAGGGCAGTGCGCACGGAACGGACAGGGAGCGGGCGGTGACCGCCGACGACTCGGGCGCCGTCCCGCGCGAAGCGGACATCGCCCCTCGTGAAACGGGGGCCGGTCCGCACGAGGGAGCCACCGCGCGCGCCGCCGGCGCGGCGCAACACCCCGACGGCGAACGCACCGGCGGCGCCGACGGCAGCGCCCACGGCGACAGCGACGACGACACCATCGCCATCCGCCTGGAACAGCTGATCCTCGGCTCCGACCGCCGCTACACCCCCTTCCAGGCGGCCCGCAGCGCCGGCGTCTCCATGGAACTGGCCTCCCGCTTCTGGCGCGCCATGGGATTCGCGGACATCGGCCAGGTCAAGGCGCTGACCGAGGCCGACGTACTGGCGCTGCGCCGGCTGGCGGGCCTCGTCGAGGCCGGTCTGCTCAGCGAGGCCATGGCGGTCCAAGTGGCCCGCTCCACCGGCCAGACCACCGCCCGGCTCGCCGACTGGCAGATCGACTCGTTCCTGGAAGGGCTGACCGAGCCCCAGGACTCCGGCCTGACCCGCACGGAGATCACCTACCCCCTCGTCGAACTCCTCCTCCCCGAACTGGAGGAATTCCTCGTCTACGTCTGGCGCCGCCAGCTCGCCGCCGCCACCGGCCGCGTCGTACAGGCCCAGGACGACGCCGAAATGGTCGACCGGCGCCTGGCGGTCGGCTTCGCCGACCTCGTCGGCTTCACCCGGCTCACCCGCCGCCTGGAGGAAGAGGAACTGGGCGAACTCGTCGAGGCATTCGAAACCACCGCCGCCGACCTGGTCGCCGCGCATGGCGGCCGGCTCATCAAGACACTCGGCGACGAAGTCCTGTTCGCCGCCGACGACGCCGGCACCGCGGCCGAGATCGGACTCCGCCTCATCGAAACCATGGCGAACGACGAAACGATGCCGGAGCTGCGCGTCGGCATCGCCTTCGGCACGGTCACCACGCGCATGGGCGACGTCTTCGGCACCACCGTGAACCTCGCCAGCCGGCTCACGTCGATAGCGCCGAAGGACACGGTGCTCGTGGACGAGGCGTTCGCGGAGGAACTGGGACGCACCGGCGAAGCGCCGGTCTCCGAAGCCGACGCGAAGGCCGCCGCCGCGGCGGCCGAGAACGGCGCGGCACCACCGCCCGCCTACCGGTTCGCCCTCCAGCCGATGTGGCAGCGGCCGGTGCGCGGACTGGGCGTCGTCGAACCCTGGCTGCTGAGCCGGCGCACCTGACCTGCGCAGCTGACCCGCGTCGCGCCCTGCCCCGTTCCGGCCCGCCCCCTCCCTGGCTAGAGTGACGGAACGATCGTTAACCAGGGAGGGCGCTGCATGGACACGCAACGGTTCGGGGACTTCGTCGGCGTACACCGGCACGGCCATGTGGCCGAACTGCGGCTCGACCGCCCAAAGGCCATGAACGCCGTGTCCACGGCCATGGCCGACAGCATCGGCGCCGCCTGCGCCGCGCTCGCCACCGACCGGGACGTCCGCGTCACCGTGCTGACCTCCACCCACGAACGCGCCTTCTGCGTGGGCGCCGACCTGAAAGAACGCAACTCCTTCAGCGACGCCGACCTGCTGCGACAGCGCCCGCAGGCGCGGGCCGCCTACACCGGCGTCCTGGAGCTGCCGATGCCCACCATCGCGGCCGTACACGGCTTCGCGCTCGGCGGCGGCTACGAACTGGCACTGGCGTGCGACCTGATCGTCGCGGACCGTACGGCGGTGGTCGGCCTGCCCGAGGTGTCCGTCGGCGTCATCCCCGGCGGCGGCGGCACGCAACTACTACCGCGCCGGGTGGGCGCGGCGCGCGCAGCGGAGCTGATCTTCACGGGGCGGCGGGTAGAAGCAGCGGAGGCGCACGCGACCGGCCTCGTCGACCAGCTGGTGGCCGAAGGCCAGGACGCCACGGAAGCACTGGCCCTGGCCTCGCGCATCGCGGCCAACTCCCCGGTGGGCCTCCGCGCGGCGAAGCGAGCCTTGCGGCTCGGGCACGGACTGGACCTGCGCACCGGCCTGGAAGTCGAGGACGGCGCTTGGCGCAGCGTGGCGTTCTCGGGGGACCGGGCGGAAGGCGTAGCCGCCTTCAACGAAAAGCGAAAGCCGGTGTGGCCCGGGGAGTAAGGGGTCCTCTTCGCGGACGGTTTTCCCACTTGCCTGGTCGCGCTGCGCGCGTTCGCGCCTACTGTCCGGTGGGTGGGGGGCCGGGGCCCCGCAGGGGTCTCTCCTCACCGCAGTCGCGGAAGCCTTGTCTGGAAAGCTGAACCTGGTGTTGCGACGTGTC
>NZ_JBIRPD010000037.1:0-34231 GCF_044332485.1 Streptomyces sp. NPDC017056
GGGGGGACCCTGTGGGAGAGTAGGACGCCGCCGAACAAATTGTGAATGTGGGGAGCCCCGCACCGTATGGTGCGGGGCTTTTCGCATTTCCGGACGCTCTGAGGTCACCCGGAAGAGTGGTCGGGGCGTCGGAGCCGCCGGCAAGTGTCGCCTGTGGGGGGTGAATTGCTTGTGGCCAGCGGGAGGGGCTGCTGCGATGCTGGGCCGATGGGTTATCTGATCAGGCGGGTGAAGGCGGACGAGTGGAAGCGGCTCAGGGAGCTCCGGCTGGCGGCACTGGCCGATCCTGCCGCGCGGATCGCGTTCAACGAGTCCTTCGAGAAGGTCGCGGCGTTCCCGGACGAGGTGTGGCAGCGGCGGGCCGGCCGGAGTGACGAGGACCGGGATCCGCTGACGTTCATCGGTGAGGGGCCCGACGGCAGCTGGGGCGGCATGGTGGTCGTACTCGTCGAGAAGGAGGGGTCGACCGAGCTGGGCGGTGAGGCGCCGTGGGCGCATATCGTCGGCGTGTACGTACGTCCGGAGCACCGCGGTACGGGCCTGGCGCGTGAGCTGTTCGCGGCGGCCGTGCAGTGGGCGTGGAGCCGTTCCGAGCCGGCGGTGGAGCGCGTACGGCTGTGGGTGCACGAGGAGAACGCGCGGGCCGCGGCGCTCTACCGGTCGCTGGGTTTCGTCGAGACCGGCCGGACGATGGCCGACCCGAAGGACAGCTCGGCCATCGAACGGGAAATGGCGCTGGAGCGGGCGTAGCGGCGGTCAGGCCGGCAGCGTCTGGTGCGGCCAGCGGGCACGGGCCTGTTCCTCGGAGCGCAGCGTGGCCAGGGCCGACAGCCCCTGCCTGGCGCCTGTTTCGAGGAGGCCGGGCAGCGCGGGGAACGGCGCGAGCGCTGCGATGTCGTCCAGGACGAGCGTGAGTGGTGGGTCGAGCCGACCGTCAGATGACCGTTCGGCCATGCGGCGGCCGCGCTCGACCACGTTGGAGAGGAGTGCGGTGAGCAGTGGCATCGCACCCGGAGTGGTTCGCGGATCCTCGATGGATTCCCCTACCACGTACAGCGTTCCCCCTTCGTCGATGAAAGATTCGAGAAGGAGGGCATCGGATCGCGCCGGATTGCAGGCGTCCCGGATGTGGATCGAGGAGAGGGACGCGAGGGTGAGGGAGACCAGCTCCTGAGCCATTTCGCGGCGTTCCGCGTGTGCGGTCAGTACGGACTCCAGCTCGCCCGCCTGGCCCGCTGAGGCTTTCGGGCTCGTCCGCAGGATGCGTACGGGCTCCTGCGCGGCGCCGCTCGCGTGTGCCCAGCGGTGCAGCTGCCGGAAGGGCCGGCCGTCCACGGCGGCGGCGTGCAGCCAGCAGCGCAGCAGGGTCGTCGCGGCGTCCGCCACGGCCGCGTCGAGGCTGCTGGAGGGGCGTACGGGAGCGAGCAGCGCGGCCGCGCGGGCGGCGGCGGTACCGATGTCCTCGCAGCCTGACGTGGGTGACCAGCGCATCCGGGCCGGGGTGTCCAGAAGGTGCTGGGGGTCGTAGGTCAGCAGCGGGCCCAGTTTGGCGCGGGCGTCCTTGGTGTCGGACCAGAGGGCGGGGTCGGTGGTGGCGACGACGAGAGGGCCCTCGGCGGAGGTGATGGCGGCCGCGGCGAGGGTGCCGGCGTGGCGGCGGTCGGTGCCGTAGTGGACGCGTGGGCTGGGGGCGGGAGTTGCGGGTGGTGTCGGCGCGGGGACGGTGAGGGGCGCGGCAGGGGCCTCCGGGACAGCCGGGGCGGCCGTTTCGTGCGCACCGGGGGCGGCCCCAGCGGGCGCGGTATCCATGGCGGCCCCAGCGGGCGCGCTACCCGTGACGGCGGCTGCGGCCGCCGTGACTGTCGGGGCCGCCGGAGCCGGACTGGGCGGTGGTACGGAGGCGGTGGGGGCCGCGGGAGCCGCCTGAGGCGGCGAGGCCGCCGGCGGACCGTTTGCGGGCGCCGTGTCCGCCGCCGTGGGTGCCGCCGCGCTCGGTTTCCCGGCCTGGGTCCGCCGGTTGGCGCGTACGACCCGGTAGCGGGCGATCGTTCCCATGGCGAAGACCGTGAGGACCACCAGCACCAGCAGTTGGCTGATGACGATGCCCCAGAACAGCCCGTATCCGGAGAGTTGTGCTGCGGGGGTGTCCGGCCAGGCGGCGGGAAGGTCGTGCGGGGCGCCTATGAGGCTGCGCAGGGCCAGCGGCGTACGGGGGAAGGTCACGCCGTCCGGCCAGGCACCGTGGGCGAAGAGGCCGGCCAGGCCGGTCGCCGTCCACGTCAGCACGGTCAGGCTGAGGAGGAAGAGGAGTACGCCTATCAGGAGCGCGTCGGGGACGCCCCGGCCCCGGCCGCCGCCCCGGCCGTCCGCACCGCCGTGTCCTGGCCCGCGTCCCTGCCCCTGCCCCTGCCCGTATCCCCGCGTCACGCCACCGTCTCGCTCGACTCGTCCCTGAACTGCCGCCGCATCGCCATTTCCTCGGCCCGCCGTTCGGCCTCCGCGTCGGCCGCGCGGCCGATCGCGAGCGCTTCGTTCGTCATCATGGTGGCGGAGCTCTCGGTCATCGCCCGGTCGGTGTAGACCAGCGGCCGTTCCGCCTCGGTGATCAGGTGTTTGACGACCTGGACGTTGCCGTTGACGTCCCACACCGCGATGCCGGGCGTGAGCGTCGGGATGATCTCGACCGCCCAGCGCGGCAGGCCGAGTACCGCGCCGGTGGCCCTGGCCTCGTCGGTCTTCTGCGCGTAGATCGTGCGGGTGGAGGCCATCTTCAAGATCGCCGCGGCTTCTTTGGCGGCCGCGCCGTCCACCACGTCGCTGAGGTGGTGGACGACGGCGACGAAGGACAGGCCGAGGCGCCGCCCGAATTTCAGCAGCCGCTGGAAGAGCTGCGCGACGAACGGGGAGTTGATGATGTGCCAGGCTTCCTCGACGAGGAAGATCCGTTTCTTCCTGTCGGGGCGGATCCAGGTGTGTTCCAGCCACACGCCGACGATGGCCATCAGGATCGGCATCGCGATGGAGTTGCGGTCGATGTGCGAGAGGTCGAAGACGATGAGCGGCGCGTCGAGGTCGATGCCGGCCGTGGTCGGGCCGTCGAACATGCCGCGCAGGTCGCCGTCGACGAGCCGGTCGAGCACCAGCGCCACGTCCAGGCCCCAGGCCCGTACGTCGTCTATGTCGACGTTCATCGCCTCTGCCGACTCCTCCTCCGGGTGGCGCAGCTGCTCGACGATGTCGGTCAGTACGGGCTGCCGGTTGGTGATCGTCTCGTTGACGTACGCGTGTGCCACCTTGAGCGCGAAGCCGGCGCGCTCGTCCAGGCCGCGCCCCATGGCGACCTCGATGATCGTGCGGAGCAGGGCCAGCTGGCCGGTCGTGGTGATCGACGGGTCGAGGGGGTTGAGGCGGATGCCGCCGTTGAGGGCGGCGGTGGGGTCCAGGCGGATGGGGGTGATGCCCAGCTGCTCGGCGATCAGGTTCCACTCGCCGACGCCGTCCTCGCCCTGCGCGTCGAGGACGACGACCTGCCGGTCGCGGAAGCGCAGCTGCCGCAGCACGTACGTCTTCTCCAGCGCCGACTTGCCGTTGCCCGACTCGCCGAGGACGAGCCAGTGCGGGGCGGGCAGCTGCTGTCCGTACAGCTGGAAGGGGTCGTAGATGTAGCCCTTGCCGCTGTAGACCTCGCGGCCGATGATCACGCCGGAGTCGCCCAGGCCCGGTGCGGCGGTCGGCAGGTAGACGGCCTGGGCCTGGCCGGTGGAGGTCCGTACCGGAAGCCGCGTCGTCTCCACCTTCCCGAACAGGAAGCTGGTGAACGCCTCGGTGAGCGCTGCGAGCGGATCGAGCATGGCCATGACGTACGCGCCTCCCAGCGGCTTAGCGGCGGATCCCGGTCGCGAACGGCAGCGTGTTGACGAAGGCCCGGTGGTGTTCCCGGTCGCACCACTCCAGCTTGAGGTAGCTCTTGCCGGCCGAGGCGCGGATGGTGCGCTTGTCGCGGGCCAGCGCCTCGGGGGAGCGGGAGGAGACGGTGATGTAGCCGACGAGGTTGACGCCCGCGGCGCCCGAGGCCAGGTCCTCGCCGCGCTGGTCGACGCGGCCGTGGTGGGCCACGTCGCGCGGGTCGACCACCCGGTTCATCTTGGCGGCCCGGCTGGCCTCCGCGTCGTCGTTCGTCTTCTCCGTCAGCATCCGCTCGATCGCGATCTCCGTGGGCTCCAGGTCCATGCAGACCGCCACCGTACGGATGACGTCGGGAGTGTGCACAAGCAACGGTGCCAGGAAGTTGACGCCGACCGGGGTCAGCGGCCACTCCTTGATCCAGGCCGTGGAGTGGCACCACGGCGCGCGGGTGGCCGACTCGCGTGTCTTGGCCTGGAGGTACGTCGGCTCCATCGCGTCCAGCTCGGCCGGCCAGGCGTTGCGCTTGGTCATCGCCTGGATGTGGTCGATCGGGTGGTCCGGGTCGTACATGGAGTGCACCAGGGAGGACAGCCGGCTCTGCCCGAGGGGCTGGCGTACGCGGATGTCGGCCTCGGCCAGCCGCGCGCAGATGTCGGTCAGCTCGCGCGCCATGACGACGGCGAGCCCGGCGTCCCGGTCCAGCTTCTTGCGGATCAGGCCGCCGCGGTGCATCTGGGCGGCGCGCGCCATCGTGTGCGCTTCCGCGGCCAGTTCGCGGGTGTAGTGCATGCACGCGACGAGGTAGGCGCGGTGCTGCTCGGAGGAGGTGGAGACCATCGACTGGAGCTGGTCGTAGGAGTCCTGGAGCCAGTCGGGGGAGTCCGGGTTTCCGCGCTGGGCGACGTCCTTGGCGTGCGCGTCCGGGTCGGCGGGGAGCGTACGGGCCAGCATCTGGAGGCGGGTGACGAAGCCGTCCCCGTTGGCGACGTGCTTGAGCAGCGTGCCGAACCGCTCGACCAGCGCCTCCTGGTCCTCGCTGTCGCGCAGGCCGACGCCCGGGCCCTCGATCTCGATGGCGGCGGTGACCGTACGGCGGTCCGCGTGCAGCAGGACGGCGATCTCGTCCGGGCCGAACGGCGCGGACAGCCAGCCGATGCGCCCGATGCCGGGCGGCGGGCCGATCTCGACCTCCCGGCCGTCCAGGCGGACACCGGCCTCGGCGGCGCCGGAGCGGTACGCCGTGCCCCGGCGGAGCGTACGCCGGTAGCTGCGGTTGATCTCGAACCACTTGTAGAACGTACGGCCGCGGTACGGGAAATAGACAGCGGCGATCGCCAGCAGCGGGAAACCGGTCAGGGTGATGATCCGCAGCGACAGCACCGGCACCAGCAGGCCGCACACCATGCCGACGAACGCGCCCGCGATGATCAACGCGATCTCGCCGGTCTCACGGTTCTTGCCGACGATGGCGTTGGGGCGGGCACGGCCGATCAGATACGTACGGCGGGGCGTGATCGGGTGGGACTGGGCCGTCAACGCCCGTCACCTCCTGGAGTCTTGCCGGAGCGGGTGTTGCCCGGAGAGCCGGAGCCCTGGCCGGGGGACGGTTGCGAACGGGACGCGGGCGAGGCGGGCGCCGGGACGCGGCCGCCGGAACCCCCGCCGCGGCCGCCGTGGGCGGCCACGCCGCCGGACACCGCGTCCGCCGGCCGGGCCTGGCCACCGCCCTGCTCCTGGCCGCCCCCGCCCGACCTGCGGGAACTGTGCGTCTTGATGCCCTGGGACACCAGCGCCGCCGGGGAAGAGATCACGGCGGCAGCCTGCGAGCCCTCGGTGGCCTGCTTCTTGTTCGTACGGGCCGAGGCCAGCTCGTCGCCGAAGCCGGGGACGAAACGGTAGATCATCGCGCTCGCGAAGATGGCGAGCAGGATGATCGCGAGGCCCGAGACGACGGCCGAGAACGCGTTCGGCCCGCCACCGGACGTCAGCGCGCCGGCCACACCCAGCACGACCACGATGACCGGTTTCACCATGATCACGGCGATCATGATGCCCGCCCAGCGCCGGACGTGCCCCCACATGTTCTTGTCGACCAGCCCCGCGTAGACGACCGTACCGAGCAGCGCGCCCACATAGAGCAGCGCCGCCCTGATCACCAGCTCCAGCCACAGCACACCGGCGGCCAGCACCGAGACGAGCGACACCACGATAAGCATGATCGGCCCGCCGCCGATGTCCGTGTCCTTCTTCAACGCCGCCGAGAAAGCGCCGAAGAACGTGTCGGTCTGCGCGCCGGTGCCCTTGGCGATGATCTCGGTGATGCCGTCGGTCGCGGACACGACGGTGTACAGGATCAGCGGCGTGAAAGCGGAAGCCAGCACGGTCAGCCACAGAAACCCGACCGCCTCGCTGATCGCCTCGGTCAGCCGCACACCACGCACGGCCCGCTTGGCGACGGCGAGCAGCCACAGCACGAGCGTCAGCACGGTCGAGGCGGCGAAGACGACGGCGTACTGCTTCAAGAACGCGGCATTGGTGAAGTCCACCTGCGACGTCGCCTTAACGGCCTCGGACAGCTTGTCGACAACCCAGGCAGCGGCGTTGGCACACCCCTTGGCGAGGGAGGAGAGGGGGTCGAGGGGGTTGTTGTCGGTGAGACCACCGGGGGATTTGGGGGCGGAGGCGCCGGCTTTGTCGCCGTTTTGGCAGTACTCCTTGGCCATGCCGACGATCAGGTCGCAGTCGTCCTTGGCGGAGGCGCTGGGGGACGGGCTCGCGGTTGGCGTGGGTGTCGGTGACGGTGCGGCCAGTGCGCGAGTGGCCAGCACGAACACCGTCGTCTGGACGGTTGCCAGCGCGGCGGTGATCGAGAGGGCGCGGCTCCGCCGGTTACCGGGCATAGGTGAAGCCTCCGTACTGGTTGACCGCCTCGGCGATCTGGTCCGCTCCGGATGTCTTGTTGTCGCCGTTCACCGGGGCCGGGCCGTCCTTCTGGACGAAGCTCTGCACCTTCCAGTCACCGCCCGTCCAGCGCAGCTCCAGATGCATGGTGAACCAGTCGCTGGTGACCGGCGTGGTCGAACTGGCCCCCGCCGTACCGAACAGCCCGGTGCACCAGACCTCCAGCCGCGCCGTGTCCCCTTCGACCTTGACGGCCTTGGTGCCGACGGGAACGGTGCGCGAGATGTACGTCGTGCCCTTGGGGGCGTTGCCGTTGGCGTCGAGGCCCAGCTTGGCGAGGAAGCCGGCGGAGTACGCCTGGTCGAGCTTGCCCTGCATCTCGCCGACCTTGGCCGGCACGAACACCTTCTGGATGATCGCGCGCCGCGCATCGGGTTTGAGTATGTCGGCCGAAACCAGCGCCACCGCATAATTCGCCGCCGCCGACTGCGCCCCCTGTTCCGTTTTGGCGAAGCCTGTCGCGATGCCGCCGTTCTTGCCGGTGACCGGCTTGGTGCCGGTGGGGGCGGTCGCCTGGCTGTCCGCGTCCTTCGCGGCGCCGTCGGCGCCGCTCGGTTCGCCGCCGCCTCGGTTCGCGAAGGCGATGGCCGCGATCAGGAGGACGACCACGCCGACGACCGTGACCAGGTTCCGGCTGGAGAAGCCCGTTCGGGGGCGGCGGCCGGCTCCGTAGGGGTCGCCGCCGTCCGGGAGTCTGGTGCGGGTCTGGCCGCCCGTGTCCGGGCCGCCGGGTTCGCCACCGCCGTACCCACCGCCATCGCTGAGACTCATCGCGCCTGTGCCCCCTCAACCGACATAGCCGTCACTGCCGTCGTTTTGCCGCCCGTATATGACCGTAGCCGCGCGGGCAGCGGCTCGGGCGCAGTGGTACGAGTACATCTCACCGTGACGGGACCTCAGGTGCTGGGCGGAAGAGGCGAATGGGGGACTTGGCGGCATATGCGACCGCCCCGTACGCCGCGTCCGCCGCTCCGTCCCCGCCAAGCCCATGTGTCCCCATCCGGCGGGCGGCCCAATCAGACCGTCGCGGGCCGGAGTGGCGTAAAGCAGAGGCCGGGGCGGCGGGGTGAGCGGGCATCAGCTGGTGCTCTCGTGCGGCGGGGGTGGGGCTGCGGGGGAGGCAGGTTGCTTAGGGGGCGGCTGGGGCCGCGCCGCCGTGCCCGGCGGAGGTGACGGGAGCACGGCGGGGCCGGTGTGCGGCGGGCGGGGCTGGAGGGGTGGGCCCGGCGGGGGCGGCGCGGGCGCCGGCGCGGGGTGTGCGCCCGCGCGGACCGGGCGGTCGGCGGGCTACACCGCCATTCCGTACACGATCGTGAACAGTGTGCCCAGTGAGCCGATGATGAAGACGCCGGTCAGGCCGGCGACGATGAGGCCCTTGCCCTGTTCGGCGCTGAACGTGTCGCGCAGCGCGGTGGCGCCGATGCGCTGCTTGGCCGCGCCCCAGATCGCGATGCCGAGGCACAGCAGGATCGCTACTGCCATGACCACTTCGATCATCACGCGAGCTTCGTTGCCCAGGGTCCCGAACGGGCCCCAGTCCGGGGCGATTCCGCCAATGATGGTGGTGATGTCGCCCTTTTCGGCCGCCAAGTGCATGAATGAACTCACCGCCCCTTTTGGGTAGTTGTGCACCCGTGCCGCATGGCACGAGCCAGCACCTATCTTCGCTGACAAAACCGCCATGGGATGTCGACTTGGCGGCTTTCTTTGACGGATCTCGTGGGGATCGCGTGCGCACGGGGGTGTGCGGCACCCCGGGAGTCCGGCGTCGTCACCGTGTGTACCACGCGCGGTTACGCCGGGCAATGATCGTTAAAGTCCCACGAAGTGGTCGAACTCGCCGGCCTTCACACCGAGCACGAACGCGTCCCACTTCGTACGCGTAGTGGTGACGATGTTGTCGGGCTCGATGTTCGTGCGCAGGTAGACGTGGTCGTCGTCCCCGAAGGCGACCTCGATGTACTCGGGCGCGCTCTCGTCGTCCGTGGCCTTCTGCCAGTTGAGGTTCTCAGGGGGAGTGGGGGCGGGAGTGGGGGTGGTCGGCATGGGGTCCTCCGTCGGGCCGTGCGCTCACTCGTACGCGGAGGACTTTACGGCCCGGAGGAACGCGGCCCAGGTGTGGCGGGCGGCGCGGGCGACCTCGCCGGGCCGGTCGCTCTCGCGGTAGAGGACCGGGCCGCCCGGGTCGGTGGCTACCTCTACGCAGTCGTCCTGTGGATGCGCACTGTATGAGGACTTGCGCCAGACGAGCTGCGGCATGGTGTTCCTTACTACATCGTGTACATGAGGTGGTGGATCAAGGTCAGGGAATCCCGGCCCTCATGAGACTCGGGCCTTGTCTCGGGGTCAATACGCGACAGAGCCAGTTCGGACAGCTTGGTGAAGATCGTGGAGTACTTGTCGACGTACTGCCGGTCGTGGAGCAGGGCAGGGCCGAGCGGCTGTTCCAGACGTACGGTGTCGAGTTCCGGAGCTGGGCCACTGAACAGGGAGAACAGTCGGCTGTACGCGGCGAAGCCGCCTGCGGTGAAGGGGAATACCTGGATGGTCACGTGGGGCAGGCGTGCGACCTCGATCAGCCTGCGCAACTGCTTGCGCATGATGTCCGCGCTGCCGACCAGCGTGTGCAGCGCGCCCTCGTGAATCACCGCATGGTACGGCGTGCCGGACTCCGGCCCGATGATGTGCTGACGCGCGATGCGGAAGTCTACGTAGCGGTCGATGGCCTCGTTCCGGTCTGAGCCCTCGGCCATGACGCAGAGCGCGCGGGCGTAATCGGCGGTCTGCAGCATGCCCGGAACGACCGAGGGCTCGTGCATACGGATGGCGGTGGAGCGCGCTTCCAGTTCCGCCAGATCCAGGGCGCGCCTGCCCATGACGTCCCGGTACTCGTCCCACCACCCCTTCCCCCGGTTGTTCGCCATCGCCATCAGGGCCTCGAACAGTGGGCCCTCCGCGCAGCCGTAGGAGCGCAGGAGGTTGTAGAGGCCGTTGCGGGGGACGTCGACCCGGCCGCTTTCGATGTGGCTCACGCGCTGGCGGTCGGCGTCGATCAGGGCGGCGGCCTGGTCGCCGGAGAGGCCCGCGGCGAGCCGGAGCTTGCGTAGTTCGGCGCCGATGCGCCGCTGGCGCTCGGTGGGCTGGGTCCTGGGGGCCATGGGTTCCTCCTCGGTGTCCGCCGCAGTCTGACGCGGTCTCAGGGGGAGGAGCCGCGGATGAGGAGGGCGGCCACTCGTCCGAGGGAGTTTCCGGGGTCTCGGTTGCAACTGCCTCAACCTCGTCCCTAGCTTCGACGGCACAGGCCCACCCCGCGCCCCTCCGGCGCGCCCCGGCCCCGTGCCCCCAGGAGGCCACGCCATGTGTCCCAGCACCCAGGCCGCGCACCGGCCGCACACGTTCTGTGACTTCTCGCTCGTCTTTCCGCCTGATCCGGGGTGGGTGCGTACGGCCAGGGACGCGGTCGGTACGGCGGTGCGCTCGGCGGGGCGGGGCGGGCTGGCGGATACCGCGTTGCTGTTGACGTCGGAGGTGGTGACGAACGCAGTCAACGCCTGTCGCAGCAGTGGGTGTTCGGAGCCGGTGACGCTGTACGGGGAGTGGCCCGGGCCGGGCACGCTGCGGGTGCTGGTGCACGACGGGGCGCCGGGGCTGCCGGTGCGGGAGTGGGCGCAGCGGGACCGGGTGGGCGGGCGGGGGCTGTATCTGGTCGGGGTGTGTGCCGACGAGTGGGGCGTGTGCCGGCATGGGCCGGGGCACGGGAAGTCGGTGTGGTTCGAGTTGGGGGAGTGAGCCGGGGGCGTACCGCACGGGGGTGGCTGTGTGGTGAGGTACATGCCGGAAACGGCGGTGAAACGGGCCCGAATGGGGGAGGGTTGGTGGGTGCGTAAATACTGGGTGGCCGGTGGGCTCGGGGTCGGGCTGGTGCTCTGTTTTCTCGCGCTGCTCGTGGTGGGCACGTACACGGCCGCCGCGGGGCTGGCCGGCGGGGCGGGCCGGGCGGTCGGGCTGGCGAAGGGGGCCGTGCCGGCTTCGTATCAGCCGTTGGTGCAGAAGTGGGGCAACCTGTGTTCCGCCATCAACCCGGCGTTGCTGGCCGCGCAGCTGTATCAGGAGAGTGGCTGGAACCCGAGGGCGCAGAGTCCGGCGGCGGCGCAGGGGATAGCCCAGTTCATTCCGGGGACGTGGGCGTCGCACGGGATCGACGGGAACGGGGACGGCAAGCGGGATGTCTGGGACCCGGCGGACGCGATTCCGTCGGCGGCGTCGTACGACTGCGAGCTGGCGAAGTACGTGAAGGACGTGCCGGGGAACCCGACGCACAACATGCTGGCCGCGTACAACGCGGGCGCGTACCGGGTGATCAAGGCCGGCGGGGTGCCGGCGATCAGCGAGACCCGGAACTACGTGAAGATCATCACGACCTTGGCCAAGAGCTTCGAGGCGCCGGTGGGCCGGGTCGCGCCGTCCCGGCAGGCCGCCTCCGCCATCTATTACGCGCAGGAGCAGCTGGGCAAGCCGTATCTGTGGGGCGGGAACGGCACGCCGGACCAGGACGGGCGGTTCGACTGCTCGGGGCTGACGAAGGCCGCGTACCACTCGGTGGGGATCGAGCTGCCGCGCGTCGCCAACGACCAGTGGAACGCGGGGCCACATCCCAAGCGGAACGAGTTGCTCCCCGGGGACCTGGTGTTCTTCGCGCACGATCTGAACGATCCGCGTTCGATTCACCATGTGGGGATCTACGTGGGTGGCGGGTACATGATCAATGCGCCGTACACGGGCGCGGTGATCCGGTTCGACAAGATCGACTCGCCGGACTACATCGGTGCGACACGCGTCACCGAAGATGGCGCGAAAGCGCTGCCCAGCGCGAACCCTGCGTGAACATAGAGCCCTGAACTGCGGACACGAGTCACTCTTCGATAACGTCCTGGTGATCATCCGGTGGAGTACGGAACGGCTCCGGCGGGCATGGCGTTTCCTTGGCGTGGAGACATGGCGGGGCCGTGAGGATTCGGCCACGCCCGACGACCACGGGGGTTGGCAGCACTCACACGGCGCTCGCGCGCGCGAAAGGTAAGGGGCCGCGGCAGATGGCTGGACTCGCGATGGACGGGTCGAACCCCGATGTGAACGTGCTCGACGGCATCAACGGCCTCGCGAAGGGCGCACCGCACTGGCTCAACCGCGCCATGGAGTACGCCGGCGAGTACGGCATCATCGCCGCGCTCGCCGTGCTCTGCCTGATCGCCTGGTGGGGCGCGCGGAAGCGGCCGGACGCGCCGGCCGCGGTGGCGGGCCTGGTCTGGGCGCCGCTGGCCGCGGGCGTCGCGCTGCTGGCCAACTTCCCGATCCGGGCGATCGTGGAGCGGCCCAGGCCGTTCAAGGAACACGCGGGGCTGGAGGTCCTCGTCCCCGGAAAGACCGACTTCTCGTTCGTGAGCGATCACGCGACGCTGACCATGGCGGTCGGCGTGGGCCTGTTCATCGCCCACCGGAAGTACGGGCTGATCGGGATCGGGCTGGCCCTGCTGGAGGGGTTCTGCCGGGTCTACATGGGCGTGCACTACCCGACGGACGTCATCGGCGGGTTCGCGCTGGGCACGGCCGTGGCGCTGCTGCTGGCGCCGGTGGCCCAGGCGGGGCTGATCCCGGCCGCGACCGCGGTCGGGCGCACGTCCGGCTGGTGGCTCGTACAGGCCGGCGGGCCCGCGGTCCGCGCCGTGTCCGAACCGGTGACGGCGGTTCCGGTGTCCCGCGCGGAGCGGGACGAGGACCTGGCGGCGTAGCCGGGACACGACAGCGCACGTCGGGGGAGGACCGGGCCGGAGGCCGTGGTCCTCCCCCGACGCATGTCCGGGGCCTCCGCCACAGCTGTTGCGGCTTCTACAGGGCCTGCGGGAACGTCCTGAACAGCCCGTTCGGGTCGTACTGCTGCTTGAGCTCGGTGAGGCGGCCGACGGCCGGCCCGTAGTAGGACTTCTTCCAGTCGGTCAGGGCCGGGTCCGTGTAGTTCTGGTAGGCCGCGCCCGAGGCGTAGCGCCGCATCGCGCCGTGGATGCTGGTCAGCCAGGCGCTCTGCGCGGAGCTGGTGCCGCCCGCCTTCCAGGAGGCGAGGTACTGGGCGAGGAAGCGGGAGCGCCGGTGCACGAAGGCGGTGTCCGTGGGGCCGACCCGGTTGATCGCACCGCCCAGCGCCGTCAGTGACGCGTTGCCCGCGACGCCCTTGCGGCTGGCGGCCTCGATCTGGCCCAGCAGGGCGCGCATGCCGGCGGCGTCCAGCGAGCGGTCGTAGAAGTCGGAGCGGGCGGCGTAGGTCTCGCGGCCGAGGGCGCCGGAGGCGCTGCGCCCGGGGACGGCGCCCGGCAGGTGGCACTGCTCGGTGGTCTTCGAGGAGCAGCCCGCGTACGACTCCATCGCGTCGAGGTACGAGGTCGGCGTGAGGCGCACCGTCTTGGCGGGCCCCGGGCCGCCCGCCCGGTCGGCGAGCTTGTCGACGGCGTTCTGGAGGTCGCCGTAGGAGCCGAGGGAGAAGGCGGCGACGGAGACGGTCGGTGTGCCGCCGGGGTGGGCGTCCAGGTGCAGGGACGACCATATGTCGTCCGGCTGGGTGGGGCCCCACTCCTGCCAGGAGCGCAGGACGGCGGTGGCCTTGCTCCAGGGCCACGACATGTAGGCCATGACCGAGCGGGGTGCCGCGTGAGTGCGGAAGCGGAGTTCGGTGACGACGCCGAAGTTCGCGTTGCCGGCGCCGCGCAGTGCCCAGAAGAGGTCGCTGTTGCGCTTGGCGTCGCATTCGAGGGTCTTGCCGTCGGCGGTGACGAGGGTGGCGCCGACGAGGCTGTCGCAGGTCAGGCCGTACGCGCGGGAGGCGACGCCGTGTCCGCCGCCGAGGGTGAGGCCGGAGATGCCGACGGTGGGGCAGGAGCCGCCGGGGATGGTGGCGTTGTGCTTGCCCAGGCCCTCGTAGACCTCGATGAGCTTGGCGCCGGCGCCGATGCGGGTGATGCCGCCGGACGGTGCGGAGACCTGGTTCAGGGCGGACACGTCGACGATGAGCTTGCCGTTGCCGCTGGACCAACCGGCATATGAATGACCCCCGTTGCGTATCGCGACGGGGGCGTTGTAGCGGCGGGCGAAGGAGAGGCACTCGGCTATGTCGGCCGGGTGGCGCACGTACGCGACGGCCGCGGGCCTCAGGTTGTCGTAGCGGGTGTTGTACAGGCGCCGGGCGGTGTCGTACGAGGCTTCGCCGGCGCGGATGAGTTGGCCGTCGAGGCTTTTGCGCAGTGCGTCCCAAGATGCCTTGTCAGCCGGGGGTTTACCGGTTTGCGAGGCGGAGTTCAGGCCCACGCCGCCGGACGCCGCGCCGGAGCCGGAGGGGTTGGCGTGGCCGGCGTTGCTGCCGCAGGCGGTGGTCCAGGCGGCGGTGGCCGCGAGTCCGCCGCCGGCCGCCAGTATCGTGCGCCGCTTCATCGTGAACTGCCCCTTTTGGGGCCCCTTGGGGCCCTCGAACCGTGGATGCCTTCCCCCTGTCCAGATGGGACGAGGGCCGGGGAAGGTTCCAAAGGGGCATCGGCGGGCGGCACGGCGCGCCCGGGGGCGGGGTGTGTACGCGTGTTCCCGTCAGGCCGTCAGGTGGTGCTTCTCCGCGTCCGTACGGGCCTGGGAGCGGGCCCGCCGGGCCGGTCCGCGCCAGCCGCAGGAGCAGTGGGCGAGGCAGAAGGACCCGCGTTCGGTGGTGGTGGTCCGGTGTTCGGGCGGCCCCGAAGGCTGCCGTGTCGGCTCTTGGGAGGCTCGGTCGTGCACACGGCCACGCTACGCGCCCAGGGTGTACGGGCGTGACGAAGCGCCCTGAACGGTCGTTGAACGAAACGGGTCGTGTTGGTCCGGGACATCCGGAACATCCCGGTCCGCAACTTCACGAGCAGAGCGGCCGAGGGGGCTCGTACGCGATGGTGGTGCAGGACAGACGAGGCGGCGCTGTCGCGGCCGTCGCGTGCGGGGTGGGCCTGGCGGTCGGACTGCTCACGACGGGCTGCTCCTCGAACGGGGCGGCGGCCGACGACCACACCTCGGCCGGCCGCCTCGCAGACGGCCCGGTGGGCGGGTCGGCGGCCGGGCCGCCCTTCACCGACCCGGCCCGCCCGCCGGGCGCCCGGCAGCCCCCGGGGGCCCGGCCCTCCGCCGCCGGGTCCTCGGGCGGCCGTACGGACTACGCCGCCGCCCTGCGCGACAGCGCCGACGCGCTGGTCAGGGCCGGCTCCTCCCGGGTGCGCACGGACCTGGAGACCGCCAGCGGCGGCACCCGGGTCGCCATCAAGGGTGCGGGCGGGCACGACTACCGCAAGCAGACCGGGCAGCTGAGCGTGCAGCTTCCGGACACCGGCGACGGGCGGAGCGCGCGCCGCACGATCACCGAGATCCTCACGCCCGGCGCGCTCTACATGAAGAACCGCGGGGCGGGCGTCCCGGCCGGCAAGTGGGTGCGGGTGGACACCGCCTCGCTGGCGGACGGCAATCTGGTCACCGGCGGCGCGACCGACCCGATGGCCGCCGCCGAGCTGCTGCGCGGCGTGCGGGAGGTGTCGTACGAGGGCAGGCAGCGGCTGGACGGCGTCCCGGTCCGGCACTTCCGCGGTACGACGGACCTCGGCGCCGCGGCGCGGGCGGCGTCCGCCGCGTACCGGCCCGCGCTGACCGCGGCGGAGAAAGGCTTCACCACCGACCTGGTGCCGTTCGACGCGTACCTGGACGACGCGGGGCGGCTGCGCAAGGTGCGCCAGCGCTTCCGCTTCGCCAACGGCACGACGGGCGGTACGTCGGTGACCGCCACCACCACGCTGTACGGGTTCGGGGCGCCGGTCCCGGTCCGCCTGCCCGACGAGCGGGACATCTACACGGGCAAGGTCGCGGCCACGGACGGCTGAGGCCCGCGGCCCGCAGGTCGCGGCAGGGCGGGGGAACCGTGTCCGGGGCACGTGACCACGGCCCGTGCGAACTGGCGGAAATGGTCCATCCGTGCCATGCGCGGAGCGTGCGCCGGTACCTACTCTGGGCGTTAACCACCAGAGAGTGGGGAGGCGCTCGAAGGAGGAGGTGTTGTACGTGGCCGGACACCGCAACGCTACCGTTCAGGACCACGTAGCCCTCGTCGAGATCGACCTGACTGGTGAGTTGATGATCGCGGCGGCGGCCGCGAGCGAGGATCGGCTCAGCTCGGACCGTATCGACGAGGTGCTGGACGTGGACGCGGACCGGGTGCGACCGGACCCGGGGCCGGGAAACCGCAGGTGACAGGGGTGCGGCGCCGGGCGTGGCGGTGCGTGGCACCCGTGCGTCCGGCATCCGTGCGTCCGGCGGCAGCGCTCAGGTGCGCAGCATCCGCTCGATCGCCCTGGTGGCTTCCTTGACCTTCTCGTCGATGGCCTCGGGGCCCTTGACGGCGGCGTCGGCGACGCAGTGCCGCAGGTGCTCCTCCAGGAGCTGGAGGCCGAAGGACTGGAGACCCTTCGTGCTCGCCGAGACCTGGGTGAGTATGTCGATGCAATACACATCTTCTTCCAGCATGCGCTGGAGGCCGCGGATCTGGCCCTCGATCCGGCGCAGCCTCTTGATGTGTGCGTCCTTTTGCTTCGCGTAACCGTGGATGCCCAGATCGTGATCGGTGACGGCGTCCGGGTTGCCCTGGGGGCCGGTTTCCGGCGTCCCGGTGTGGCAGGCCGCGGCGGCTGCGGTGGTGCCGTTGGTGTCGGCGTCCGTGGTCGTCATGGCCATCTCCCGTGGTACGTAGGCGTTTCATATACCCCTAGTGGGTATATGGTACAGAAATTTGCCGGCTCGGGCGGTACCCCGTGCAGAGCATGCTGCCCGATGGGCGACACTGAATGAATGCCGGTTAGCTGTGGCTGGATGATGCGCCTAGCATCATCTCGACCGAATCCGATGCACCCCGAGGATTTCACGTGCGCTTTCGTCTGACCCCCAGGGAGACGAGCTTCTACGACATGTTCGCCGCGTCCGCGGACAACATCGTCACGGGCTCCAAGCTCCTGATGGAACTGCTCGGGGCGGACGCCTCCGCGCGGACAGAGATCGCCGAGAGGATGCGGGCGGCGGAGCACGCGGGGGACGACGCGACCCACGCGATCTTCCACCAGCTGAACTCCTCGTTCATCACGCCGTTCGACCGCGAGGACATCTACAACCTCGCCTCGAAGCTCGACGACATCATGGACTTCATGGAGGAGGCCGTCGACCTGGTCGTCCTCTACAGCATCGAGGAGCTGCCCAAGGGTGTCGAGCAGCAGATCGAGGTCCTGGCGCGGGCGGCGGAACTGACCGCCGAGGCCATGCCCAACCTGCGGACGATGTCCAACCTCACCGAGTACTGGATCGAGGTCAACCGTCTGGAGAACCAGGCCGACCAGATCCACCGCAAGCTGCTCGCGCACCTGTTCAACGGCAAGTACGACGCCATCGAGGTGCTCAAGCTCAAGCAGATCGTGGACATCCTGGAAGAGGCGGCCGACGCCTTCGAGCATGTCGCCAATACGGTCGAGACGATCGCCGTCAAGGAGTCCTGACCTCCGGTGGACACCTTCGCGCTCATCGTGACCATCGGGGTCGCGCTCGGATTTACGTACACGAACGGCTTTCACGACTCCGCGAACGCCATCGCGACCTCGGTCTCCACGCGGGCCCTGACCCCGCGGGCGGCGCTCGCGATGGCCGCGGTGATGAACCTCGCCGGCGCCTTCCTGGGCAGCGGGGTCGCCAAGACGGTCAGTGAGGGGCTGATCTCCACGCCCGAAGGGTCCAAGGGGATGGGCATCCTCTTCGCCGCCCTGGTCGGCGCGGTGGTCTGGAACCTGGTGACCTGGTACTTCGGGCTGCCGTCCTCGTCCTCGCACGCGCTCTTCGGCGGCATGGTGGGCGCGGCGCTGGCGGGCGGTACGACCGTCTACTGGTCGGGCGTCATCGAGAAGATCGTCGTTCCGATGTTCCTCTCGCCCGTGATCGGCCTGGTCCTCGGCTATCTCGTGATGGTCGTGATCATGTGGCTGTTCCGGAAGTCCAACCCGCACAAGGCGAAGCGGGGCTTCCGCATCGCGCAGACGGTCTCGGCGGCCGGCATGGCGCTCGGGCACGGCCTCCAGGACGCCCAGAAGACCATGGGCATCGTGGTGATGGCGCTGGTCATCGCGGACGTGCAGACCGCGGGCGACGCGATCCCGGTCTGGGTCAAGATCGCCTGTGCGCTGACCCTGTCGCTGGGCACGTACGCGGGCGGCTGGCGCATCATGCGTACGCTCGGTCGGCGGATCATCGAGCTGGACCCGCCGCAGGGCTTCGCGGCCGAGACGACCGCGGCGTCCGTCATGTACACCGCCTCGTTCATGTTCCACGCGCCGATCTCCACCACCCACGTGATCACCTCGGCGATCATGGGTGTGGGCTCGACCAAGGGCACCCGGGCGGTGCGCTGGGGCGTCGCCAAGAACATCGTCATGGGCTGGTTCATCACCATGCCCGCCGGCGCGGCGGTGGCCGCCCTGTGCTACTGGTGCGTCCACCTCGTGTTCGCGTGACGGTGTGCGGCTCACGGGCCGCGCGTACGTGTGGGCCCGCCCTCCGGCACCGGAGGGCGGGCCCTCGTCCTTGCGGTGGCACCGCCATGCAGCACCGCAGGACGCAGAGGGCAGGCGCTCAGCCGAAGCGGCCGGAGATGTAGTCCTCCGTGGCCTGGACCGACGGGTTGGAGAAGATCCGCTCGGTCTCGTCGATCTCGACCAGCTTGCCGGGCTGTCCGACCGCCGCCAGGTTGAAGAAGGCCGTACGGTCCGAGACACGCGCCGCCTGCTGCATGTTGTGCGTCACGATGACGATCGTGAAGCGCTCCTTCAGCTCCCCGATCAGGTCCTCGATGGCGAGGGTGGAGATCGGGTCGAGCGCCGAGCACGGCTCGTCCATCAGCAGGACCTGCGGCTCGACCGCGATGGCGCGGGCGATGCACAACCGTTGCTGCTGGCCGCCGGACAGGCCGGAGCCCGGCTTGTTGAGCCGGTCCTTGACCTCGTTCCAGAGGTTGGCGCCCTTGAGGGACTTCTCCACGATCGCGCTCAGCTCGGACTTCTTGTACGAGCCGTTCAGGCGCAGGCCCGCCGCGACGTTGTCGAAGATCGACATGGTGGGGAACGGGTTCGGGCGCTGGAAGACCATGCCGATGGTGCGGCGTACCGCCACCGGGTCCACGCCGCTGCCGTACAGGTTCTCGTCGTCCAGCATCACCTTGCCCGCGACGCGGCCGCCGGGGGTGACCTCGTGCATCCGGTTCAGGGTGCGCAGGAACGTCGACTTGCCGCAGCCGGAGGGGCCGATGAAGGCGGTCACCGAGCGGGGCTCGACGGTCATGGAGATGTCGTCGATGGCCTTGTGGCTGCCGTAGTAGGCGGAGAGGCCGCTGACGTCGATTCGCTTGGCCATGGAAATCACTGCTTCTTTCGTGGAGCCCACGCCGTTGAGGCTGTGGCTGGGGGTGCCCCCACGCCGTTAAGGCTGTGGGGGAGTCAGCGGCCGGTCTTGGGGGCCTTCCAGCGGGCGATGCCGCGGGCCACCAGGTTGAGGATCATGACGAAGGCGATCAGGACGAGCGCCGCGGCCCACGCACGGTCGTACGAGGCGTCGGAGCCCTGCTGCCACTGCTGGAACACGTACAGCGGCAGCGACTGCTGGGCGCCTTCGAAGGGGTTGTTGTTGATCGTCTTCGCGCCCCAGACCAGCAGGAGCACGGGCGCGGTCTCACCGGTGATACGGGCGATGGCCAGCATCACGCCGGTGGTGATGCCGCCGATCGAGGTCGGCAGGACCACCTTGAGGATGGTGCGCCACTTCGGTACGCCGAGCGCCAGCGACGCCTCGCGCAGCTCGTTCGGCACCAGCTTGAGCATCTCCTCGGTGGAGCGCACGACCACCGGCATCATCAGGATCGCCAGGGCCATCGCGCCGGCGAAGCCGGACGGGCCGAAGCCGAGGATCAGGATCCACACCGACAGGACGAACAGGCCGGCCACGATCGAGGGAATGCCGGTCATGACGTCGACGAAGAAGGTGACGGCCTTGGCGAGCCTGCCGCGCCCGTACTCGACGAGGTAGATCGCGGTGAGCAGGCCGATCGGCGCGGCGATCAGGGTCGCCAGGCCCACCTGCTGGAGGGTGCCGATGATCGCGTGGTAAATGCCGCCGCCGGGCAGCGCGTCGGGCAGGGTGCCCATGGAGTGGCTGAGGAAGTAGCCGTCCAGGACCTTGAGGCCGCGCGCGATGGTCTCCCAGATGAGGGAGGCGAGCGGGACCACGGCGAGCAGGAAGCAGATCCAGACGAGGCTGGTGGCGAGGCGGTCCTTGGCCTGCCGGGTGCCTTCGACGGCGGCGGCGAGCGCGTACGTGCCGAGGATGAACAGCAGCGCGGCGATCAGGCCCCACTGGATACGGCTCTCCAGGCCGGCCACGAGGCCGATGCCGCAGCCCACGGCGGCGGCGCCCACGGCGATGGCCGCCGGGGCCCAGCGGGGCAGCCGGGGCTGTTTGAGCGAGACCGGGAGCGGCGCGTCGTCGGCGACGGGGCGCCGCGCGGTGACCGTGTTACTCATGCGTTGGCCCCCGAGTACTCCTTGCGGCGGGCGATGATCAGGCGGGCCGCGCCGTTGACGAGCAGTGTGATGACGAAGAGGACGAGGCCGGAGGCGATCAGGGCGTCCTGCCCGAACTCGTCGGCCTCGCTGAACTTGCTGGCGATGTTCTGCGCGAAGGTGCCGCCGCCCGGGTTCAGCAGGCTGACGTTGATCAGGAAGCTGGGGGACAGCACGGTGGCCACGGCCATCGTCTCGCCGAGCGCGCGGCCCAGGCCCAGCATCGAGGCGCTGATGACGCCGGAGCGGCCGAACGGCAGCACCGACATACGGATGACCTCCCAGCGGGTCGCGCCGAGCGCGAGGGCGGCCTCCTCGTGCATCTTCGGCGCCTGGAGGAAGACCTCGCGGCTGACGCTGGTGACGATCGGCAGGATCATGATCGCCAGCAGGATGCCGACGGTGAACAGGGCGCGGGGCGCCTCGTCGGCGTAGGAGAAGATCCCGGTCCAGCCGAAGTAGTCGTCCAGCCAGCTGAAGAGGCCGGTCAGGTGCGGTACGAGGAACAGGGCGCCCCACAGGCCGTAGATGATGCTGGGCACGGCGGCGAGCAGGTCGATGACGTAGCCGAGCGGGGAGGCCAGCTTGCGGGGCGCGTAGTGCGAGATGAACAGCGCGATGCCGACCGCGACCGGGACCGCGATGGCCATCGCGATCACCGAGCTGACGACGGTGCCGAAGGCGAGGACCGCGATGCCGAACTTCGGCTCCGGCCCCGAGGTGTTCCACTCGAAGTAGGTCAAAAAGCTCGCGTGGTCCCCGGAGATGGCGATCACGGAACGGATGGTGAGGAAGGTCGCGATGGCGGCCATGATCACCAGGAGGGCGATGCCCGAGCCGCGGGACAGACCGAGGAAGATCCGGTCGCCGGGGCGGACCGCCTTGCCGGACACCAACGGGGCGGCGGGCGGCGCGGATGGCGGTGGAACGCTGGGTATCGAGGGTGCTGAGTTCATGGTTTCTCCGGTCTGCGGAGCCCGGCGGGGGCTCCTGGCGCGGCGGTGCACCGGACGGGCGGCGGCCTGCGCGGGGCGCGCGGGCCGCCGCCCGGTGGGTCAGGAGAGCGCGGCGACGGCCGTGCGGACCTTGTCGGCGATCTCGGTCGGCAGCGGCGCGTAGCCCAGGTCCTTCAGGACGTTCTGGCCGTCCTTGCTGGCGATGTAGGTCAGGAAGGACTTGGTGGCGGGCAGGGTCTCCTTCTTGTTGCCCTTGTCGCAGGCGATCTCGTACGTCACCAGGGTGATCGGGTAGGCGCCCTCGGCCTTGGTGGTGTAGTTCAGCTTCAGGGCCAGGTCGCTGCCCTTGCCGACCTGCTTGGCCTCGGCGATGGCCTTGGAGGCGTTGTCGACGGTGGCCTCGACCGGGTCCTTGGCGCCGGTGTTCAGCTTGACCGTGTTGAGCTTGCCGGCCGTCGCGTAGGACAGCTCGAAGTAGGAGATGGCGCCGCTGGTCTGCTTGACCTGCGAGGAGACGCCGGCCGAGCCGGAAGCTGCCTGGCCGCCCTTGCCCGCCCAGGTCTTGGCCGGCTCGTGCTTCCAGGCGTCGGGCGCCGCGCCCTTGAGGTACTTGGTGAAGTTGTCGGTGGTGCCGGAGTCGTCGGAGCGGTGGAACGCCTGGATCTTGAGGTCCGGCAGCTTGGCGTCGGGGTTGAGCTTCTTGATCGCCGCGTCGTTCCAGTTGGTGATCTCCGTGTCGAAGATCTTGGCGAGGGTCGCCGCGTCCAGGACGAGGCTGTCCACGCCGGGCACGTTGTAGCCGACCGCGATCGGGCCGCCGACCATGGGCAGGTTGATCGCCTGGCCGCCCTGGCAGAGCTTCTTGGACTTCTCCACCTCCTCGGGCTTGAGCGCCGAGTCGGAGCCCGCGAAGGCGGTCTGGCCCTGGAGGAAGGTGGTGATGCCGGCACCGGAACCGGTGGGCTGGTAGTTGATCTCGGTGTCCTTGCAGGCGCTGGAGTAGGCCTGCACCCAGGCGTCCATGGCGTTCTTCTGCGCGGACGAGCCGGAGGCGAGCAGCTTGCCCTTGCCCTCGCACTTGATGTTGCCGGTCTTCGCCGCGGAGGCCGACCCGCCCGCACCGCTGGTGTCGTCGGAGCCGCACGCCGTCAGGGCCAGGGCACCGGTGACGGCGAGAGCGCCAACGGCGAGGGCGCGAACCCGGTTCTTGCGCTGCTGCTGCTTCACTGTCGAGAGTTCCTTCCTGGGGCGCGCCGCTTCTTCGGCGTGCGGGGTGGAGACGAGGGTGGCCGCCGGGTGGGCGGCCTTGTGGTCACTGTGCGGCGGCCGAAGCGGTGGAACAAGGGTCGCCGGGGTGGTGGCCCGGAGGTCCAGCAATGCCGCGCCGCGCTTGCCCCGAAGGAGTGGCGCGCCGCTCGGTACGGCCGAAATTAGGCAGATCAGGTGAAGCCGCCGATGGAGGAGAGTGAACGCAAGGTGAACCTCGGCCGTCGGATGGGGGCGGCTCGCACATGTCTCGGAATCCGCCGCGCCGCCCTGTCGGATTACCCGCCGGTATGGCAGCATCCGCGCCTATAGAGGTGCACGAATCGGTGCGGAACGACCGGAGGTGGCTGGTGGGGCGGCAGGGGGCAGGACGGGGTGATCGTGACGGGTGCGGCAAACGCGGCGTACGGGGACTGCGGGGGCTGCGGGGCGGCGTGGTGGCCGCCACGGCGGTGGTGCTGGGCGTGACGGGAATCCTCGGCGGCACGGCCTCGGCCGCGTACGCCGACCCCGGGCCGACCGCGTCCGAAAAGCGCCTGGAGGAAGTGCGCGCGGAGATCGACGGCCTGTACCGGAAGGCCGAGCAGGCCACCGAGGCGTACAACGCGGCGAAGGAACAGGTCGCCCTCCAGCAGAAAGAGATCGTCAAGCTGGCGCAGGGCATCGACCGGACGCAGCGCCGGATGGACGAGCTCAAGCGCCAGGCGGGCGCGCTGGCCAGCGCCCAGTACCGGGGCGGCGGCATTCCCCCCGAGGCCCGGCTGATGCTGAACAACGACCCCGAGCGCTTCCTCGACAACGCCACGCTGGTGCGCAAGGGACAGCAGTCCGCCAAGAGCGTCATCAACGAACTCGCACGCACCAAATCCGTGTTGGAAGGCTATTCACAGGACGCGACCGACCGCTGGGAGCGGCTTGAGGAGAACCGCAAGAAGAAGGAGGCCGCACAGCTCGACATCCGTAAGAAGATCGAGGCCGCGCAGCTGCTGGAATCGAAGCTGGAGTCCGAGGAAAAGGAGCGGCTGAAGCAACTGGAGGACGCCCGGGCCCTCCAGGAACAGCAGAAGTGGCTCGATTCCGGAATTCTGAAAGACCTCGCCGCGCACGCCTCGGCGGACGGCAAGAAAGCGATCGCGTACGCGACTTCGCAGATCGGCAAGGATTACGTGTGGGGCGCCGAGGGCCCGGACACGTTCGACTGCTCGGGGCTGACGATGCGGGCCTGGCAGGCGGGCGGCCACCCGATCCCGCGGACGTCACAGGAACAGTGGCGCCAGTTGCCGCGCGTGGACGTCAAGGACATGCGGCCCGGCGACCTGATCATCTATTACGGCGACGCGAGCCATGTCGGCATGTACATCGGAAACGGCGCGATCGTGCACGCGCCGCGGCCCGGACGGCAGATCACGATCACCGGAGCCGGGTCGATGCCGATTCTCGGAGTGGTGCGGCCGGACAAGTGACCGGCCGGAAGGTGCGGTGAGCCGGGGCGGGCCAGGCGTGGGCCGCGTGCGCCCCGGCTCATACGCGCCGGGCGCCCGATCCCTCCCCGAACCGTCCCCGACTGGCTACGCAGCGTGCTGTGCGCGTGCTTTTCGTCACTGCGGGTAGACCGCCGACCGGTGCCCGCCGAGGTGATGTTCGTCATTCCGCATTCTTCCCTTCCCAGGTCAAATGCTTTGTGGCGGACGGCATATGACACGGGCGGTGTGCCGTTGACCATTCCGTAACGCTCGGCGCTACCGCTATGGTCGCCTCTCGGTGCCCGGTGGCGCACCGTCCGGAACGACCGCCGGGCGGCGCGGACCGGGCACGGTGGCGCGCCGTTCGGCGGGCCCTCGCACCCTCGGGGGGAGGGAAGGAAGCAGAGCATGTCCGTACCCATACCGCGTCAGCGGACGGCCGTGCTGCCGCACGAGGCAGCGCCGGCGGGCGACGCACGCGACGGTGCGGAGCACCCGGCAGGGCGCACGGCGGAGCCGGCCCAGGCCGACGCCGGACTGACCCTGCTGCTCATCGGCGAGGACCCCACCAGCTCCGTGCCCGAGATGCGGGACGGGGAAGGGCGCCGGGTCCGCGTCCGCACGGCCCGCAACCTCACCGAGGCGGAACGGCTGCTCACCGACGACGTGCACTGCATCCTGCTCGACCTGGCGCCCGCCGCCCCGGACGAGCGGGCCGACCGGGACGCGCCGGAGGAGAGCGGCGGCCGCGACGAGCTGGGCACCCTGCGCGCGGTGCTGCGGCTGGCCCCCGCCCACGCCGTCCTCGCGCTGACCGCCGAGGCCGACGCCGAGCGGGCCGCCGAGGCGGTACGCGTCGGCGCGCAGGACTACCTCTTCCGCGACGAGCTGGACGGCGCGGTACTGAGCCGGGCGGTGCGGTACGCGGTCGAGCGCAAGCGCGCCGACCTCGCGCAGCGCCAGCTCACCGAGTCGCGGATGCTGGCCCAGGAGAACCGCCGGCTGGAACGCGGCCTGCTGCCCACCCCGCTCCTGGAAGGCTCCGACCTGCGCTTCGCGGCCCGCTACCGCCCCGGCCGCAGCCGCGCGCTGCTCGGCGGCGACTTCTACGACACGGTCCGCACCGCCGACGGCACCGTCCACGCGATGATCGGCGACGTCTGCGGCCACGGCCCCGACGAGGCCGCGCTCGGCGTCGAACTGCGCATCGCCTGGCGCACGTTGACCTTCGCCGGGCTCTGCGGCGACGAACTCCTGTCCACGCTCCAGAAGGTCCTGGAGCACGAGCGCGACAACGACGAGATCTTCGCGACGCTGTGCCTGGTGGACATCGCCCCGGACGGCCGGCACGCCGGCGTGTGCCTGGCCGGCCACCCCGCCCCGCTGCTCGCCAGGTCGGGCGGGGCGCCGCGGCTGCTCCCGTACGAGGACGGCGGCCCGGCGCTCGGCCTGCTGCCGGGCGCCCGCTGGCCGCGCCGCCAGGTCGTACTGGGCGGCTCCTGGAGCCTGATGATGTACACGGACGGCCTGATCGAAGGCCGGATCGGCGACGGCAACCAGCGCCTCGGCCAGGAAGGCATGGCCGAGCTGGTGGGCCGTCAGATGGCGGACGGGCTACGGGGCGAGGCGCTGCTCGACGCCGCCGTCACCGAGGTGCGGGACCTCAACGGCGGCGAACTGACGGACGACGTGGCCGTACTCCTGCTGGACCGGGGGCGCGTACAGAACTGACGCGGCCGGGGCATACCGGGACTGACGCGTCCGGGGCGCGTACCGGGACCGACACGCCAACTCCGCCGCCTCCCGCCGACTCCCGCCGCCTGCCTTCCGCCGACTGCTTCCCGCCGGCCGCCTTCTACCGGCCGCCGTTGAAAGGCCCGTACGGCCCGTCCGAACTCGACCCGCCGCGCCGCGGGCCCCGGCCGCCGGTGACCGCCTTGAGCGCGGGCCGCACGTCCACCGTGTAGACGATCACGGCGATCAGTCCGATGATCGGCAGGAACGACATCAGCGGCAGCAGGAACAGCAGCGCGGTGGCGAGCACCAGGAAGATCAGCCACATGCCCTTGGTCTGCTTGCCGGCCGCCCGGTAGGCGTCCTCCCGGCGCACGGCCGCGTCGACGAGCATGATGGCCGCGTACACGTTCAGAGCCAGTTGCACCCAGCCCAGTACGTTCTGGAACCCGTAGATCAGCACGCTTCCACCACCCGTTCGACTCGGTCCGCCGACGCCCCACCGTACCCGGAGAACGGGCCGGACACGCGTTGCGTGCCCGGCCCGCCTGCCCGTCGGGGCGTTACTTCGCCTGCTCGCTACTTCGTGTTCTCGCTGGGCGGCGTGGTCTTCTTCGCCGTGGTCTTCTTCGCGGGCGCGGGCTTCTTGGCCGCGGCGGACTTGTCGTCCGCTTCGGTGCCGGTCTCACCCTCGGCCTTGGGCTCCGTCACCGGCTCCTGCTTCGGCTCCGGCTCGATCGCGACCGCGAGGTCCTCGGTCGCCTCGGCGGTCTCGCTGCGCCAGGTCTGCACCGCGCCGCGACCGCGCTCGGCCAGCTCGTCGTAGCCCTCGCGCACCTTCACGGCGGCCTCGGCCGCCAGGCCCACACCCTGCAGCGCGGCGTCCTGCGCCTGCTGGCTGAGCTTCTTGAAGTCGGCGTCGAGCGAGCCCAGCAGCCGGGTCAGGCGCTCCTGGGCTTCCTTCGCCTCCTTGGTGACGCGGTCCTGCACGACCTTCGGGTCGGTGTTGCGGACGGCCTCGATCCGCTTCGGGGCCTCCTGGCGGATCTTCTCGACCAGGCCCGGGATCTCCCTGGCCTTCTCGGCGACGAGATCCACCCCGCCGGCCAGGGCGTACAGCGGAGTCGGGTCGGTCACAGCCTTGCGGAGGTCGTCGGTGATGGCCATGGCGTGGTTCCTCCTGGAATCGGTGGTCGGTCGCTCAGGTGGCGTGCGGGTCGCCGTCGGCCTCTCGGGCGTCCGGAGCGGATTCGTCCGTACGCGAGCTCTCGCTCTCGCGCCCGCTCTCGTACCCGTTCTCCTTGCGGAAGGACTCGTAGATCTGGAGCAGCACCTGCTTCTGCTGCTCGGTCAGCGACGGGTCGGTGAGGATCGCGCTGTGCACCTCGACCCCGTCGACCTTCCGCTCGTCGAGGATCCCGGCCTGCACGTAGAGCGTCTCCGCGGAGATCCGCAGCGCCTTGGCCAGCTGCTGCAGAATGTCCGCGCTCGGCTTGCGCAGCCCGCGCTCGATCTGGCTGAGATACGGGTTGGACACCCCGGCGGCATCGGCGAGCTGCCGGAGGCTCAGCTGCGCATGCCGCCGCTGCTCCCGCAGGAACTCGCCGAGGTTGCCGACGTTGAGTGATGCCATACCCCGATGGTGCGCCATCGTGCTAACTATTGCAAGCGGACGCTAGCAAAAGTGACGCGCCAGGCCCCGCAACGAGATCAGACGGTGAGGACGAGTGTCCATTCCCGGCCTCTGCGAATTCCCACCGGGTCTGCGATGTGAAGTGAGCGGGTCCCAGACGACCTGCACAGCGAGCTACCCCGCCCAGGCCACCTTCCCCCGACGGCAATGCACCCGATCCGGTTGTTGCACCTGGCTCGGGGAGAGTACGTCGCGGTGCCGCATCCGATGTTCTCGACCGTGCCTTGAGCAGGCAGGGCGTCGACTGTCAGACGGGTCAGGGTCTGGCGGATGGGGGCGTACCTGCCAGTGGACAGGAACCGGTTTCGGGCCTGGACCATGGCTGCGTCGCCACCGCTGGTGGCGCAGACGCCCGTCAGTAGGCTGATGCAGCCCTGACGTGCGATGTCGCGTGGACCGTCGGCCAGCACAGTGAGCCGCCGACCGGGTCGGAGACGGGCGCGGCACACCGGGCAGCCCAGCAGGTCGAGAAACGGTTCGAGGGCAGGGGGAACCAACGCAGGCACGAGATAGTCCTGGCAACGGCGAGGGAAGAGACCGTGCCTGTACGCGCTCCGAGAGGGTGTTGAGTCCCGTTGCTGGTGGTGTGGTGTCGCTGGTTGGTTAGTGATCGGGCGGTTCTTCTTTCGGGGCATGTCGTGTGCATGATGGGGTTGCGGGGATGGGGCGGATGCCGTACGCCACCGACTTGTCCGACGGGCAACGGGCGTTGATCGAGCCGCTGGTCACTGCGTGGAAGCAGGAGCGGGTGGCACGGTCGGCGGCCGGGGACTCGTGCTCCTGGGGCCTGCGTGAGTTCGTCAACGCGCTGCTGCAGCACCGGACGGGCTGTCAGTGGCGGCTCCTGTCACACGCTCTCCCGGCCTGGTCGGCAGTGTTCTCTCCTTCGCCCTGTGGCGCCGGGACGGCCTTGACCAGCGGATCCAGGAGATCCTGCGCTGCCAGGCGCGGGAGCGGTCCGGGCGATCAGGGGCCCGTCCCTGGTGATCATCGACACCCAGTCCGTCCGTGTGGCGGCCGGGGTGCCGAAGGAGACGACGGGACTGGACGCGCACCAGAAGACGCCCGGCAGGAGCGGCGCCTCGCCGTCGACGTGCTGGGCCCAATCACCGGTGTGGTGACTTTCGTCGCGAGCGCGCACGACAACGAGGCCGGCATCGCCCTGCTGGACCAAGCGGCCGAACGATACGGGATGCACCTGGGAAAGGTCCTGGTCGACCAGGGTTTCAAGGACGCCGTGATCATCCACAGGGCGGTGGAGGACATCATCGCCGCGGTGGTCCGCCGAAACCCCGAGGCCGAGGACAAGGGCTTCGTGCCGCAACCGAAGCGGTGGGTGGTTGAGCAGGTCAACGGCACCCTTACGCTGCACCGGCGCCTCGCCCGCGACTACGAGCACCGGCCCGACAACGCGGCCTCCCGCGTCTACTGGGCCTCCACCGCCGGCATGCTTCCCCGCCTCACCACCCCTGCTCCCACCTGGCGGGACGACATGGAACTGGCCGCGTGAACGTCCACGAACTCCTGCGGCTGCTGCAGACTGAACACAACGGGACCGACCAACGAGCCAACAGTCCGCACGAGCAGATCGAACGGCTCACCAACGAGCCCTCGACCAACGTCACCCGCTCCCGTCTGGAACGACTCATCCGCCAGAGACTCCTCGAACAACGCGGACGAGGCCGCTACCAGAAACAGACTCAACGCACCCTGAAGGCCGGGGTATCCACGAAGGAGAACCGGATGACCGCCCTCCGGAGACGCACAGTCACTTCGCAGCGATCAGCCGGCTCCGCCGGGTTCGCCACCCGTCCTGGGCTGGGACGCCGAGGCAGGCAGCCCATCTTTGTGCACAGCGTGCGCGCCGAGGCGTCCGGTTGCATCAGCCAAGCCGCGGCGGGCTGTTTGGCTGGGGCTTGGATCTGGGTGGCTGCACCGCCTGCAGTCCTTGCCGCTCAGAGGTGCGCCCGCACGAGGCTGAGGCTTTGTCCGGGGACCCGAATCTTCTCGGCGGTGCGACGGCTCGTCGGAGCGGATCCTCCATCATCGGCTGGGCTCGTCGCCTCACGCTGTGCTTCGGCGTCTGCGTAGCGGGAGTGCGTGCGGATGATGTCGGGCATGCGTTCGTTGGGTCGAAAGTATGCGATCTCCCACATCGCATCCGAGATCCACAGGTTCCAGGTCTTGAGCAGCAGTCCCAGCTGGAGTGAACTAACGGTGTTGCCGCGTCGGGGGCGGGCGGGGTTTTGGAAGTAGCGGCGAACGACCCACCGGGGGTCGGTTGTGTCCAGGTGCGCTCCGGAGATCAGCCCTTGGAAGAAGTCGTTGGCCTTCGGGGTGTTACCGCCGTCCCGGTGGACCAAGTATGCGCAGGCCAGTGATGCAGCGGGGGCGGAGTAGACCCCGCTCCTGAGCGCGGCCATGAGAGGCAGGAAGTTGGGAAGGTCTGAATAGGCGTCTTGGAAGAAGCGCACGATCTCGGCATTGGTGTAGACGACGGACCGCCATGCCGGCCAAGCAACGTTTCCGCGTTCGACATCGTAGAGCTGGAGCAGCCGGACGGTGGAGGAGATGTTCTTGCCGTGCCGTTCGACGCCGACGCTTGACAACGCGGTGGCCGCCGAGCGCGCCTTGCCGCAGTCCATGATCGTCGCTGTCGTGTGGGGAACGTCCCGTGCGATGAGGAAATTGCGCGGCACCTGACTGATGATCACCGCTTCGAGACGGTGCTGCCCCTGGAGCGCCGCCCCGTGCTCGCACAACGACAGCACATCCGGGTTGTAGTCGTCCCAGCTTCCGCTGGACATGTCACGCGCAAGCCGCTCAGCGTGCGAGGAATCCAACTTGCGCGGATTGCAGCCGTGACGCCGGGTCTGCTCCAGAATCTTCGCTGCCGCAGCAGGGGTAATTGTCTCGCGCACCGGCTCGGGCAGAGGTGCGAGGACGGACATGCTCTCGTCGTTCACGGGCGGACTCCGGTTGACTACGGGATAAAGACGATGAGGGGATTTCCGTGGTAATGCTTTGCATCCGCGCGGTGTCTTCCCAGCTCACGTCGCTTGACCACATGGCTTGAGGAATGTGGAGTCGGGCTCCGCCCGCCCGCCAAAGGCTCCGCTACCCCAAGACGCAGAGAGCAGCGAAGATGGTGAAGGCAAGGCGGGCGGACACCCGTTAGATGCGCGGGGGCCGAAACCCCCTGGGTGCTGTCACTCCGTATGTTCGTGCAGGAACGCAAAGGCTCCGCCGAACGTGCAGGCTCCTGCAGCCAGAGCGGACAGAGGCTGTCCGCCGGTGAGCGCCACGACGAAGCCTACGCTGTTGGCGAGAGCGCACGCCCCAAACAACACGAGCATTGTGCGCTGTTGGAACAGCGGGCTGCGTCGGACGGCTCTGAGTGGCGTGTGCGCTGGCGATGGGCAGTGGGCGGGGTCGGCACACGACGGCAAGACGTCCGCCGTATGGGCGATGGGTTCGCCGGGACACCTACGCCGCCACAAGGCGGCTGGTCTTTTGCAACCATGGGTCATGTCCGTGTGGATCCTTTCCGAGAGAGCACGGGCAGTGACGGGAGCCTCATGCGAGGGGGCTCCCGTCACGCTTCCATCATCAGGACAGACAGATCAACGACTGTTGCCCTGATCGGCCGTGTGGCGTGGGTAGGTGAAACCGGGTGGCGCAACAGAGCCCTCCGCGGCCGCGTTGCCAGGCGGTACTGCTTCCGCACCCGCCTCACCTGCGGGCGCACGCCCCCGGGGACGTCTTCTCGTGACGGTTTGTGCCACACATCGGAGACCGTGCAACGGTAAGAGCAGGACCCTTCCGGCGTCGGCCGGCGCCGCTCGCCGACCAAGCGCACGCCCGTGCACCCGCTGATAGCGGCCTCCCACAGACCATGAGTTGCCGACCTCATACCGGCATGCGGCCTTCATCCAGCGGCAGGTGCGCCTGAATGCCCGCCTTCCTGCCCGATCCAGGATTGTGTCCGGAGGTCCGGCGGCGTGTGGCAACGCGCGGCCCGTCCGTCCTTCTGCTACCGGGCGTGGGCGGCTCGATGACGTTGACGACATCGGGCATGCACTGGCTGGGCCGAAAGTAGACGAGCTCCCACGTCTGGCCGGTGGCCCATAGGTTCCACGTCTTAATCAGGATCCCCAGGTGATAAACGCTGGTCATGTTGCCACGGCGAGGGCGGGAGGGGCTTTGGAAGTAGCGGATGGTGACCCACCGGGGGTCGGACGCATCCAGGTTGGTACCCGAGGCCAGCCCTTTGAAGAAATCGTCGGCTCTCGGGGTGCTCCCCCCGTCTCGGTGAACCAGGTAGGCGCAGGCGAGCGAAGCGGCCGGGGAAGAGGACAGGCCCTTCTTCAGGGCGGTCATCAGAGGCAGGAAAGTTGCGAGGTCCCTGTATGTGGTCTGGAAGAACCGCACGATCTCGGCATTGGTGTAGACGACGGACCGCCAGGTAGACCACGGGATCTTGCCGCGTTCGACATCGTAGTGTTGGAGCAGCCGGACAGTGGAGGAGATGTCCTTGCTGTGTCGTTCGACGCCGACGATTGACAACGCGGTGGCCGCCGAGCGCGCTTTGCCGCAGTCCATGATCGTCGCCGCCGCATGGGGAACGTCCCGCGCAATGAGGAAGCTGCGCGGCACCTGACTGATAATCACCGCTTCAAGGCGGTGCTGCCCCTGCAGCGCCGCCCCGTGCTCGCACAACGACAGCACATCCGGGTTGTAGTCGTCCCAGCTTCCGCTGGACATGTCACGCGCAAGCCGCTCAGCGTACGAGGAATCCAACTTGCGCGGATTACAACCGTGCCGCCGGGTCTGCTCCAGGATCTCCGCTGCCGCAGCAGGGGTGACGGTCGAGCGCTCCAGGCCAGGCAGCGGTGTGGAGGCAAGCACGGGGTCTTCGTCGTTCACAGTCAACTCCGGAGGCGTACTGGCGTATGGCAATCAGGAGACACTTCGCGTGCCGCCCCATCCGAGCAGCTCAAAGATCGCTCTTCCAAACTGACGTCACCCAGTCCAGTGACACCGACGTACGGAAGCACATCGACTTGGCGGTCGGCTGCCCCCAGCCCTGCAGTACACCGTCAACGAAAGCGCATTACGACGCCACCCGATCCGCGACGACGTCGACAGGCCCCGCGGTGACAGTGCATGGCTTTGTCGATGATTACGAACAGCACATACCGATGATTTCTCATGCTGTTTGTCAAGCCGCGAGAGCGATGGGCGGGATGGGTTCGTAGCGCCGCCCATCGCGCAGGAGGGCCCAAAGGACGTCGACGCGGCGGCGGGCAAGGGCAAGCACGGCCTGACTGTGGTGCTTGCCCTCGGCGCGTTTGCGGTCGTAATACCGGCGTGACTCCTCGCAGTGCCGGATGCTGAACAACGCCGAGGTGTGGAAGACGCGCTGAAGGTGACGGCTGTATCGGTGAGGACGCCGCAGGTGCCCACTGATCTTTCCGGAGTCACGAGGGACCGGGGCGACACCGCCGAATGCGGCGAGGCGGTCGGGGGTACCGAAGACAGTCAGATCACCACCGGTGGCACGGGAGCACAAGCGGGGCAAGCGGGTCTCTCACGCTCCGGACTACGTCGCTCGGTTCGAGGACGGGCGGGGGCTGGTGGTGGACTGCCGGCCGCTGAACAGGATCGACGCACGGTCGGTGGCCGAGTTCGCAGCAGCGCGAGCTGCTTGTGAGGCAGTGGAATGGGGGTACCGCGTCGTCGGCGAGGTGGGTCCGGTCCGGATAGTGAACGTCCGCCGCCGGCGGGATACCGGCATCCACGGCACGGGGCCGATGACGGGCCCGTGGCTCGGTCGCTGGCCCTGTTCTCGAGTCCGTCGCCGATGGTGCCACAGGCTACCCTGCTCGGTGATCCGATCGCGGTGTTGCCGACGGTGTTCCCCCTGCTCTGGCCGGGACGGCTGACAGCGGATCTGTCGAGACCTCTGTCGGATGCCACGCTGGTGTCACGGGCGGAGGCTCGGTGAGCGCGCGTCTGGGGGCACGGGCAGTGTTGAGGGTCGGGGATCGGGTGCACCTTGATGACCGACTGCACACGGCCGTCGGCCTGCCCGGGATGACGGTGCGGCTCCTTGACGAAGCCGGGTCGACGAGCCTGGTGTTGTTGTCACATCTACTGACCTCGGAAGGCTTTGAACTCATCGGCCACAGTGCCGACCAGGGGCGTATGCCGCCGTTCGCGCTGTTGGACATCGTTCCTGCCCGGGAATCGGAGAAGGCGGTGGCCTGGGAACGGCATGTGACCGAGGTGGAGTTCGGCAAGCCGCTGGATGCTGATCCCACAGCTCTGCCTCGTCCGGTATACGACGAAACCCGCCACACGATGGAGGAGCGGGTGGCAGCCAGGGCGGCGGAGCTGCAGGCTATCGGCTGGCAGGCGAGTCTGGGGAGACGGTTCAGCGGATGCGCAGTCGCTACCGCGAGCAGGGGCTAGTGTCCTGAGTCGGGAATTCGATTCAGATATCTGGCGAGGCGTTCGAGGATCTCGTCGGCGGTCTTGGTCCAGGTGAAGGGCTTGGGCTCC
>NZ_JBIRPD010000038.1:0-28258 GCF_044332485.1 Streptomyces sp. NPDC017056
GGGAGGGTGCTGGGCGGGGTGTGGTGGCGGTGGTGCCGCGGCCGGGGCGGGTGCCGTTGTCGTATGCGCAGCAGCGGTTGTGGTTCCTGGACCGGTTGGAGGGCCCGAATCCCACCTACAATGTGCCGCTCTCGTTGCGTTTGACCGGTGAGTTGGATCTTGAGGCGTTGTCCCGTGCGTTGGATGACGTGGTGGGGCGGCATGAGAGTCTGCGGACGGTCTTCGCGGAGGACGACCAGGGCCCCCACCAGATCGTGCTGAGCCCTGAGGCGGCGTCGCGCGAACCGGAAGTCGTCCAGGTCACCGAGCAGACCCTGCGGGAAGCTACGGACCGTGCGGTGCGCCGCGGGTTCGACCTCGCAGGCGAGCCGGCCTGGCGTCCCACGGTGTTCCGCGTCTCCGAGAAGGAGCACGTCCTCTGCGTGGTCGTGCACCACATCGCCGGTGACGGGTGGTCGCTCCCGCTCTTCCTGCGGGACTTCAGCACCGCCTTCCGCTCCCGGCTCGTCGGCAAGGCTCCGGACTGGGCGCCGTTGCCGGTGCAGTACGCGGACTACAGCCTGTGGCAGCGGGACGTGCTGGGTTCGGAGGACGACGCCGACAGTGCGATTACCGCGCAACTCGGCTTCTGGCGCGCCGCGTTGACGGGCATTCCGGAAGAGCTGACCCTCCCCGTGGACCGGCCTCGCCCCGCGGCCCCGTCCCATGACGGCGGTGTCGTACGGTTCGATCTGCCCCCTGAGCTGCACGCGGCGCTGTCCGAGCTGGCGCGTGAGTGCCAGTCGAGTGTGTTCATGGTGATGCAGGCGGCGGTGGCGGTGCTGCTGTCGAAGCTGGGTGCGGGTACGGATGTGCCGCTGGGCACGCCGGTGGCGGGTCGTACGGACGATGCCGTCGAGGAGCTGGTCGGGTTCTTCGTGAACACGCTGGTTCTGCGGACGGACGTGTCGGGCGACCCGACGTTCCGGGAGGCCGTGGGCCGGGTGCGGGAGGGTGCGCTCGCCGCGTACGCGCACCAGGATGTGCCTTTCGAGCGGCTGGTGGAGGTGTTGAACCCGACGCGTTCCCTGGCCCGGCACCCGCTGTTCCAGGTGATGCTTTCCTTCAACAACATCGACGACCGCGCCGCCCTCGACGCCATCGGTGAACTCCCCGGGCTCACCGTCGAAGTGGGGAGCCTCACGCACGACACGGCCCGGTTCGACCTGCTCTTCGGCTTCAACGAGCGGATGGCCGAGGACGGCGGCGCCCCGGTCCTGTCCGGGCGGGTGGAGTTCGCCACCGACCTGTTCGACCGGGAGAGCATCGAGCTGATGGCCGGGCGGCTGGTGCGGGTGCTGAGCGGCGCGGTCGCCGGACCGGACCAGCCGGTCGGCGCGCTGGAGGTGCTCGGCGAGGACGAGCGGCGCGACGTGTTGGAGCTCTGGAACGACACGGCACGCACGGTGCCGAAGGCCGGGCTGGTGGAGCTCTTCGAGGAGCAGGCCGCGCGTACGCCGGATGCCGTGGCGGTGGAGTTCGAAGCCGAGGCGTTGACGTACGAGGAGCTGAACGCGCGGGCCGGGAGCCTGGCCCGCCTCCTGGCGGACCGGGGCCTGGGCCCCGGTGACTTCGCCGGGGTGATGCTGCCGAGGTCGGCCGACCTGGTCGTGGCACTGCTGGCGGTGCTCAAGACCGGCGCCGCCTATCTGCCCATCGATCCGGCATACCCGGCCGACCGCATCGCCGCCATGTTCGAAGACGCGGAGCCGGCGCTGACGGTGACTGTCGAGGAACTGGCGGACCGGCTGCCAGGCGGGGCGGAGCAGGTGCTCCTCGACCAGGGCGCCTGGGAGAACCTGCCCGGGGCCGGCCTGCCGGCGAGGAACCGGTACGCGGAGAGCCCGGCGTATGTCATTTTCACGTCGGGTTCGACGGGGCGGCCCAAGGGTGTGGTGGTGGGTCAGCGTGCGTTGGTGAATTTGCTGGTGGGGATGCAGGAGCGGTTCGGGTTGGGTGTGGGTGATCGTTTGTTGGCGGTGACGACGGTGGGGTTTGACATCGCCGGGTTGGAGTTGTTCCTGCCGTTGCTGCACGGGGCGTGTGTGGTGGTGGCGGGTGGTGATGTGGTGCGTGATGTGGCGGTGTTGGGTCGGTTGGTGGGGTCTGCGGGTGTGTCGGTGATGCAGGCGACGCCGAGTTTGTGGCAGGCGTTGGTTGTTGAGGGTGTGGATGTGTCGGGTGTGCGGGTGTTGGTGGGGGGTGAGGCGTTGCCGGGTGTGTTGGCGGGTGAGTTGGTGGAGCGTTCGGCGTCGGTGACGAATGTGTACGGTCCGACGGAGACGACGATTTGGTCGACTGCTGGTGGGGTGGTGGCGGGTCGTCGGGTGGTGATTGGCGGGCCTGTTGCCAATACGCGGGTGTTTGTTTTGGATGCGTGGTTGCGGCCGGTGGCGCCTGGGGTGGCGGGGGAGTTGTATATCGCTGGTGAGGGGTTGGCGCTGGGGTATGTGAAGCGGTTGGGGTTGACGGCGGAGCGGTTTGTGGCGTGCCCGTTTGGTGTGGCGGGTGGGCGGATGTATCGCACGGGTGACTTGGTGCGGTGGACGCGTGATGGGGAGTTGGACTATCTGGGTCGTACGGATCATCAGGTGAAGGTGCGGGGTTTCCGCATCGAACTCGGCGAGATCGAGACTTCCCTGCTTCGCCACCCCGGCGTCACCCGGGCCGCGGTCGTGGTCAGGGAGGACCGTCCGGGGGACAAGCGCATCACCGCGTACGTGGTGTTCGCCCCGGGGGCCCGGCCCGACCAGGAGGCCCTGCGCAGGCACCTCGCCGAGACCTTGCCCGAGTACATGGTGCCCGCTGCCTTCGTACCCCTCGACGCGCTCCCGCTGACCCCGAACGGCAAGCTGGACCGGGCCGCGCTGCCCGCGCCGGGATATGAGACCGGCACGGTGCACACCCCGCCCCGCAACCCCCGGGAAGAGATCCTCTGCGAGCTGTTCGAGGAGATCCTCGGCGTGCCGCGGGTGGGCATCGATGACAGCTTCTTCGAGTTGGGTGGGCATTCGCTGCTGGCCACGCGGTTGGTGGGGCGGGTGCGTTCGGTGCTGGGTGTGGAGGTGCCGGTCCGGGCGCTGTTCGAGCATCCGACGGTGGCGGGTCTGTCGAGTGCGCTGGTGGGTGCGCAGGAGGCGCGGCCGGCGGTGACGGCGGTGGAGCCGCGGCCGTCGCGTCTGCCGATGTCGTTCGCGCAGCGCCGTTTGTGGTTCCTCAACCAGCTGGAGGGCCCGGGCTCCACGTACAACATCTCGGTGGGGATACGCCTGTCGGGCGCGCTGGACCAGGAAGCCCTACGCGCGGCGCTCAGCGACGTGGTGGCGCGTCACGAGAGCCTGCGTACGGTCTTCACCGAGGACGGCGAGGGCCCCTACCAGGTAGTCGTCGAGCCGGAGATCTACGAACCGGGCCTGGCGATCGTGGGCACGAGCGAGGCCGAGCTGCCCGCACGGCTGCGCGAAGCGACCCGGTACGGATTCGACCTGGCGAGCGAGAACCCGCTGCGGGGTTGGCTGTTCCGCCTCGATGAGCAGGAGCATGTGCTGCTGGTCGTGCTCCACCACATTGCGGCGGATGGTTGGTCGCTGCCGTTGTTGGCGCGGGATTTGATGGTGGCGTATACGGCGCGGAGTGCCGGTGCGGTTCCGGGCTGGGTGCCGTTGCCGGTGCAGTATGCGGATTACAGCTTGTGGCAGCACCGGGTGCTGGGCTCCGAGGACGACCCGGAGAGCCTGAACGCGCGGCAGTTGGAGTTCTGGAAGTCGGCGTTGGCCGGTCTTCCGGAGGAGTTGCCGTTGCCGGTGGACCGGCCGCGTCCGCAGGTGGCCTCGCATGAGGGCGGGGTGGTCGGTTTCGAGATCGGTGCGGAGCAGCACGAGCGGTTGTTGGCGCTGGCGCGTGCGCACAACGTGAGCCTGTTCATGGTGTTCCAGGCGGCGTTGGCGACGTTGCTGGACCGGATGGGCGCGGGCAGTGACATTCCGCTGGGCAGCCCGGTGGCGGGGCGCACGGACGACGCGCTCGGGGAGCTGGTCGGTTTCTTCGTCAATACGCTGGTGCTGCGTACCGACACGTCGGGCAATCCCACGTTCGCGGAACTCCTCGACCGCGTCCGCGCCACCAACCTCGCCGCATACGACCACCAGGACGTCTCTTTCGAGCAGTTGGTGGAGGAGCTCAATCCGACGCGTTCACTCGGCCGTCACCCGCTTTTCCAGACCATGCTGGCCTTTAACAACACCGCCGGCCTGGCCCTCGCCGAAGAACTCGGCAATCTGCCCGGCCTGCGTATTCGGCGTGAAGAGGTAGGCACCACCAAGGTGAAGACCGACCTTCTGTTCCGGTTTGTGGAGCAGTTTGCCGCTGATGGGTCGGCCGGTGGTATGGATGCGGGTGTGGAGTTCGCGCGGGATTTGTTCGATGAGCCGACGGTGGAGCGTTTGGCGGAGCGGCTGCTGCGTGTGTTGGACACGGTCGCCGCTGATCCGTCGGTGCGGGTCGGTGAGGTCGGTCTGCTGGGAGAGGCCGAGCGTCATGAGGTGTTGGTGGCGCGTAATGACACGGCGCGTGGGGTGGATGTGGAGGTGTTGCCGGCGTTGTTCGAGCGGGCGGTGGCGGAGCACGGTGACGCCGTTGCGGTGGAATGCGGTGGGGTGCGGGTGTCGTATGGGGAGTTGAATGCGCGGGCGAATCGTTTGGCGCGGTGGTTGGTGGGGCGTGGGGTGGGGCCTGAGCGGTTTGTTGGTGTGGTGTTGCCGTGGTCGGTGGATGTGGTGGTGGTGTTGTTGGCGGTGTTGAAGGCTGGTGGGGCGTATGTGCCGGTGGATCCGGGTTATCCGGTGGAGCGGATGCGTTTCATGTTGGGGGATGCGGAGCCGGTGTTGGTGGTGACGTCGGCGGAGGCGTTGGGGGGCGTGGCCGGGGCGGCGCCGGACGGCGTCGAGTGTGTGGCGGTGGAAGAGGTTCTGGCGCTTTCTGAGTCGTTGCCGTCGCAGGATATGGCGACGGACCTTCGCGTTGAGCATCCGGCGTATGTGATTTATACGTCGGGTTCGACGGGGCGTCCGAAGGGTGTGGTGGTTCAGCATTCTTCGGTGGGTGCGTATGTGGTGCGGGGCCGTGAGGTGTATGGGGGCGCGGTCGCAGGCGTGTCGCTGATGCATTCCTCGGTGGCGTTCGACCTGAGTGTGACGGGGCTGTGGACCCCGCTCGTATCGGGCGGCCGCGTGTATCTGGGCGAGCTGGACGAGCACGCCGTCACGGCGGGTGCGACGTTCGCGAAGGTCACGCCGAGCCACTTGAGTGTGTTGGGGGCGTTGCCGGATGCGGTGGGCCCGTCGGGTGTGCTGGTGATCGGCGGCGAGGCGTTGCGTGGTGAGGTGTTGGACGCCTGGCGGCGTCGTCATCCTCAGGTGTCGGTGGTGAATGCGTATGGTCCGACGGAGGCGACGGTTAACTGTGCGGAGTTTTGGGTTCGTCCGGGTGAGGTGACGCCGTCGGGTGCGGTGCCGATTGGGCGGCCGTTTTGGAACACAAGGGTGTTCGTGCTGGATGCGGGGTTGCGTCCGGTGCCTGATGGGGTGGCGGGCGAGTTGTATGTGGCGGGTGTGCCGTTGGCGCGCGGCTACTGGCGGCGTGCGGGTCTGACGGCGGAGCGGTTTGTGGCGTGCCCGTTCGGCAGTGGCGAGCGGATGTATCGCACCGGGGATTTGGTGCGGTGGACGACCGCGGGCCAGCTGGAGTATGTCGGTCGCGCTGATGACCAGGTGAAGGTGCGGGGTTTCCGTATCGAACTGGGCGAGATCGAGTCCGTACTGCGCTCGCACGACGCGGTGGCAGCGGCGGCCGTGGTCGCCCGCGAGGACACCCCCGGACACCGGCGCCTGGTCGCCTACGTCGTCGGCGCGGCCGACCTGGAGCCGGACACCCTGCGGGCGTTCGCGTCCGACCGGCTGCCGGACTACATGGTGCCCTCGGCCGTCGTCGCGCTGGACGAACTGCCGCTGACCGTCAACGGCAAGCTGGACCGCAGGGCGCTGCCGGCGCCGGACTACTCGGCGCTGGTCACGTCCACCAAGCCGCGCAACGAGAGCGAAGAGATCCTGTGCGCCTTGGTGGCCGACGTGCTGCGGCTGCCGTCCGTCGGCGTGGAGGACAACTTCTTCAGCCTCGGCGGCGACAGCATCCTGTCGATCCAGCTCGTCGGCGCGGCCCGCCGGGCGGGTCTGAAGCTGGCCGTACGGGACGTCTTCGAGCGTCAGACCGTGGCCGGTCTCGCCGCCGTGGCCACCTCCGTGACCGACGAGGCCGTCGAGGAGGACGGTGCGGGCATCGGCCCGGTGCCGGCCACGCCGATCCTGCGCTGGATGGCCGAACGGCGGGTGGAGACCGCCGAGTTCAACCACTCCATGACCGTGCGGGTGCCGGCCGGTGTCCGGCACGCGGATCTGCTGGCCGCGGTGCAGGCCGTCCTCGACCACCACGACGCGCTCCGTATGCAGGTCCGCGTCGGTGAGGACGGGGAGTGGGCCCTGCACATCTCGGAGCCCGGCTCGGTCTCCGCCGAGTTGTGTCTGCGCCGCGTGGACGTCACCGGTCTCGACGGGGAGGTCCTGCAAGCGGTGCTGGTCGGGCACAGTGTCGCCGCCCGGCGGCGGCTCGCGCCCGAAGCCCGGCTGATGCTCCAGGCGGTGTGGTTCGACCATGGCCCGGGCCGTCCTGGCCTGCTCACCCTGGTGATCAACCACTTGGTGGTGGACGGCGTCTCCTGGCGGATTCTGCTGCCGGACCTGGCGGAGGCGTGGGAGCAGGCGGCCGCCGGGCGCGCGATCGAGCTGCAACCCGTACGGACGTCGTTCCGGCGCTGGGCTCAGCGGCTGGCCGAGGTCGCCGCCGGGCCGGAGCTGCGCAAGCAGGTGACCCTGTGGACGGACGTACTGAGCGGGACGGACGAGCTGATCGGCGGGCGGCCGCTGGATCCGGAGCGGGACACGCACGGGACCGCGGGGCGCACGACGACGTCGCTGCCCGTACCCCTCACCGAGGCGGTGCTGACGGCGGCGGCCTCGACCCTCGGGGCAGGGGTCGACGAGGTACTGCTCGCCGGGCTCGCCCTGGCGGTGGGCAAGTGGCAGCGGGACCGCGGGGTGGCCGGTGCCTCCCGCGTACTGCTCGACCTGGAGGGCCACGGCAGGGCCGAGGACCTGGTGCCCGGCGCCGACCTGTCGCGCACGGTCGGCTGGTTCACCTCCCTGTATCCGGTGCGCCTGGACCCGGGGGTCTTCGACCACGCGGACGCGTGGGCGGGCGGACCGGCCGCGGGCGAGGTGTTCAAGCGGGTCAAGGAGCAGGTGCGCCGGCTGTCCGGCGACGGCATCGGCTACGGCCTGCTGCGCTACCTCAACCCGCACACCGGCGTGGCGCTCGCCGGGTTGAACCGGCCGCAGCTGCGCTTCAACTACCTGGGCCGGGCCGTCGGAAGCGAAGGGAACTGGACGGTCCTGCCCAGCACCGTCGGCATCGCCGGCACGGACATGCGCCTGGGCCTGCCGTACGCACTCGAAGTCAACGTGCTGATCACGGACGGGCCGGAAGGGCCCGAGCTGGTGGCGAAGTGGATCTGGGCAGGGGACCTGCTCGACGAGGGCGAAGTACACGAGCTGGCGGACCTGTGGCTGCACGCGGTGACCGCGGTGACCACGTACGCGCAGCGCCCCGGCACCGTGGGCCTGACGCCGGCCGACGTGTCGCACAGCTCGATGAGCCAGAGCGAGATCGACGAGCTCGAAGCCGAACTGGAAGAGGAGTGGGAAGAGTGACCGGGACCGGGTCGGCGCGCAAGATCGAGGACATCCTGCCGTTGTCGCCGCTGCAGGAGGGGCTGTTGTTCCACAGCCTCTTCGACGAGTCGGCGGCCGACATCTACACCGCACAGCTCGTCGTGGAGCTGGCGGGCGCGGTGGACGCGGCCGCGCTGCGGGCGGCGGCGGACGCCCTGCTGCGGCGGCACGCGAGCCTGCGTGCCGCGCTGCGCCGGCGCAAGTCCGGCGAGTGGGTACAGCTGGTCAGCCGTACGGTCGATACGCCGTGGCGCGAGATCGACCTGAGCGCGCTGAGCGAGGCGGAGCGGGGGCTGAAGCTGACCCGGCTGCTCGACGAGGACCGGTGGGCGCGCTTCGACCTCGGGCGTCCGCCGCTGATCCGCTTCACCCTGGTCAGGCTGGGCGCGGAATCGTTCCGGCTGGTGGTGACCAACCACCATGTGATCCTGGACGGCTGGTCGCTGCCGATCCTGATGCGCGACCTGCTGACCCTCTACACGGCCGGTGACCAGGCGGCGCTGCCGCCCGCGCCGCTGTACCGGAACTATGTGCGGTGGCTGGAGGCGCAGGACCGCGAGGCGGGGCTGCGCGCCTGGGCGGACGCCTGCGAGGGGTTCGGCGAACCCACCCTGCTGGTCCCCTCGGCGGGCAGCCGGGTGCCGACGGCACCGGAGGAGATCGAGTTCGAGCTCGACGAGCCGGCCGGCCGTGCCCTCGCCGACCGCGCCCGCGAGCTGGGCGTCACCCTGAACACGGTGGTCCAGGCCGCGTGGGGCCTGCTCCTGGGCAAGCTCACCGGCCGCGACGACGTGATGTTCGGCGCCACCGTGTCCGGCAGGCCCGCCGAGGTGGCCGACTCGGGCGACATGGTGGGCCTGTTCATCAACACGCTGCCGCGCCGGATACGGATACGGCCCGCCGAGACGCTGGCCGCGTTCATCGGCCGCGTACAGGCGGAGCAGACGCCGCTGCTGGCGCACCCGTACCTCGGGCTCGCGGACATCCAACGCGCGGTCGGCCTCGGCGGCGAGCTGTTCGACACCCTCCTGGTGTTCGAGAACTACCCCCTCGACGCGGCGCGCTCCACCGAGATCGCCGCGGCGGCGGGGCTGCGCGTCAAGGGACTGCACCGCAAGGACTCGACGCACTACCCGGTCACCCTCGACGTGATCCCCCGCGAGACGCTGCGCTTCCGCCTCTCCTACCAGCCGGACCTGGTGACGGCCGCCACCGCCCAGGCCCTCGCCGGGCGGCTGCGCACGGTGCTCGGCGCCGTCACGGACGACCCCGGCATGCCGGTCGCCGCGGTCGACGTACTGACGGAAGCCGAGCGGGGCCGGGTCCTGCGCGAGTGGAACGACACCGCGGCGGAGCCGTCGGCCGTGACCTTCCCGCAGGTCCTCGAAGAGCGGGCCAGGATCGCACCCGACGACACCGCGGTGGTCTTCCGCGACGCGGCGCTGACCTTCGCCGAGCTGAACGCCCGCGCCAACCGCCTGGCCCGGCACCTGGTCGCCCTCGGCGCGGGCCCGGAGCGGCGGGTGTGCCTGGCGCTGCCGCGCTCCCTCGACATGGTGGTCGCCCTGCTGGCCACCATGAAGGCCGGCGCCGCCTACGTGCCGGTCGACCCCGACCTGCCCGCCGAGCGGCTGTCCTTCCTGCTCGCGGACGCGGACCCGGTGCTCACCCTGGTCTCGGGGGCCGGCGGCGAGCTGCCGGGCGACATCCCCCTGCTGCGGCTGCACGACCCGGAGACCGAGGCCGCGGTCGCCCGGCTCGCCGGCACGGACCTGGGCGACGACGAGCGGCACGGCCCGCTGCGCCCCGATCACCTGGCGTACGTCATCTACACCTCCGGCTCCACCGGGCGCCCCAAGGGCGTCCTGATCGACCACCGCGGCCTGGCGAACCTCTTCGACAACCACGAGGCGCACCTGATCCGGCCGACGGCGGAGGCCCTGGGGCGCGTACGTTTCGCGCTCACCGCGGTGTTCTCCTTCGACACCTCGTGGGAGGGCCTGCTGTTCCTGGCCGCCGGACACGAGCTGCACGTGATCGACGACGAGACCCGCATGGACCCCGACGCGCTGGTCGACTACGTGGCCACCCGCCGCATCGACATGCTCGACGTGACGCCGTCCTACGCCCGCCAGCTCACCCCCTCCGGCCTGCTCACCGATCCCAGGCACCGCCCTGCCGGGCTCATGCTCGGCGGCGAGGGGGCCGGTGAGGCGCTGTGGCGCGAGCTGAACGAGGCGCCGGACACGATCGGTTACAACTTCTACGGTCCGACGGAGTGCACGGTGGACGCCCTGTCCTGCCGCACGGCGGACTTCGAGAAGCCCGCCGTGGGCAAGCCCGTGCGCAACACCGCGGCGTACGTACTCGACAGCACGCTGAACCCGGTGCCGCCCGGCGTCCCCGGCGAGCTGTACCTGGCCGGCCGCCAGCTGGCCCGCGGCTACCTGGGCCGCGCGGCCCTCACCTCGGAACGGTTCGTGGCGAACCCGTACGGCCCGCCCGGCAGCCGGCTCTACCGCACCGGCGACGTGGTGAGCTGGCGCGGCGACGGCGACCTGGAATACCACGGCCGCAGCGACGACCAGGTGAAGATCCGCGGGTTCCGGATCGAACCGGGCGAGGTGGAGGCCGCGATCACCGCACAGCCCGAGGTGGGCGAGGCGGTCGTGATCGCCGTGGACGAGGCGGGCGCCGGCAAGCGGCTGGTGGCCTACCTGATACCCGCCGACGAGGAGAAGCCGGTCAGCACCGGCCTGCTGCGCAAGCGGCTGGCGGCCGAGCTGCCCGACCACATGGTCCCGGCGGCGTTCATGGTGCTCGACGCGTTCCCGCTGACCGCCAACGGCAAGCTGGACCGGCGCGGGCTGCCGGCCCCCGAGTTCGGCCCGGCGGCCATCGGGCGTGGCCCGCGCAACCCCCGCGAAGAGGTGCTGACCGGGCTCTTCGCCGAGACGCTGCGGCTCCCCAGGGTCGGCATCGACGACGACTTCTTCGCCCTGGGCGGCGACAGCATCCTGTCGATGCAGCTGGTCGGCAAGGCCCGCAGGGCCGGGCTGGCGCTGTCGGTCCGGCAGGTCTTCGAGAACCGCACGGTGGCGCGCGTCGCCGAAGTGGTGGAGGAGAAGGGCGACGGCGCCGACGTGGACGCGGCGGACGTCGGCGTGGGCGCGCTGCCGCTCCTGCCCATCGTCCACGCGCTGGTCGAACAGGGCGGCGCGTTCGGCGAGTACAACCAGGCCCTCGCCGTACAGGTGCCTGCCGAACTCGGCTGGGACCACGCCCGGGCGGCGGTTCAGGTGGTGCTCGACCACCACGACGCGCTGCGCATGCGCCTCGTCCGCCAGTCCGGCACCGGTTGGGTGCAGTTCGTCGACCCGCCCGGCTCGGTGACCGCCGACTCCTGCCTGTCCCGGGTGGACGCGGCCGGGCTCGACGCCGCGCGGTTGCACGCGCTGATGACCGAGGAGGGCATCGCCGCGCGCCGCTCGCTCTCTCCCGGGGAAGGCCGGATGGTCCGGCTCGTGTGGTTCGACCGCGGACGCGACACTCCGGGCCAACTGCTGCTCGTGCTCCATCACTTGGTGGTCGACGGTGTCTCCTGGCGCATCCTGCTGCCGGACCTCGCCGAGGCGTGGGAAGCGGTGGCCGCCGGCCGCCCGGCGCGGCCGCAACCGGTGGGCACCTCCCTGCGGCGCTGGGCACAGCGGCTCGTGGACCTCGCGGCCGACCCCGCGCGGCAGGAGGAACTGCCGCTGTGGTCCGGGATGCTCGCAGCCCGGGAGGACCGGGTGGGGGACCGGGCGCTCGACCCCGCCGTGGACACCTACGGCACGGCGGGCCGCCTCCGCCTCACCCTGCCCTCCGGCACCACCGAGGCCCTGCTCACCACCCTGCCGTCCCGCTACCACGCCGGCGTCGACGACGTCCTGCTGACGGCCTTCGCGATGGCCGTGTGCGAGTGGCGCGGCACCGGCACCTCTGCACTGCTCGAACTCGAAGGGCACGGCCGTACCGAGGACGCGGTCCCCGGCGCCGACCTCGCGCGGACCGTCGGCTGGTTCACCAGCGCCCACCCCGTCCGGCTCGACCTCGGCGTGTTCGACCACGGCGAGGCGTGGGCCGGCGGGCCGGCCGCGGGACAGCTGCTCAAGCGGGTCAAGGAAACGCTCCGGGAGATCCCCGACGACGGGCTGGGCTACGGCCTGCTGCGGTACCTGAACCCCGAGACCCGGGACGCCCTCGCCGCGCACCCCGCACCGGAGTTCGGATTCAACTACCTCGGGCGGCTCGCCACCCCTGAGGCCGCCGACTGGAACGTCGTACCCGGCACGGTCGGCGTGGTGCCGACCGAGGACGCCATGCCGCTGGCGCACGCGGTGGAGCTGAACGCCCGCACGACCGACGGGGAACGCGGCCCCGAACTGGTCGCCGACTGGACCTGGGCCCGGGGCCTGGTTCCCGAGCAGCGGATCCGCGCGCTCGCCGAGACGTGGTTCCGCGCGCTGGAGGCGCTCGCCGAGCACGCGCGGCGACCGGACGCCGGCGGGTTCACGCAGTCCGACGTACCGCTGGTGTCCCTGAGCCAGGACGAGCTGGACACCCTCCGAACCGAGTGGGGAACGCTGTCATGACCCGATCCGACCTGGAAGACATCCTGCCGCTCTCGCCGCTTCAGGAGGGGCTCCTCTTCCACAGCGTCTACGACGACCGGTCCGTCGACGTCTACACCGAGCAGATGTGGCTCGACCTGGCGGGGCCGCTCGACGTCGCGGCCCTGCGGGCGGCGGCGGCCACGCTCCTGGACCGCCACCCCGGACTGCGCGCGGCGTTCCTGCACGAGAAGGTCAGCAAGCCCGTTCAGGTCATACCGCGCACCGTCCCGCTGCCGTGGCGTGAGGAGGACCTGAGCCTGCTGCCGCAGGACGAGCGCGACCGGCGCCTGGACGAGCTGACCGAGCAGGACCAGGCGGCCAGGTTCGACCTGACGCGGCCCCCGCTCATCCGCTTCCTGCTGATCAGGACCGGCGACGAGCGGTTCCGGCTGGTCGTGACCAACCACCACCTGCTCTTCGACGGGTGGTCCCTGCCGATCCTGACCAAGGAGCTGTTCACCCTCTACGCGGGCGGCGACCGCGCGGCCGGCCTGCCGCGGGCCCGCCCCTACCGCGACTACCTGGCCTGGATCGCCGCGCAGGACCTGGAAGCGTCGAAGGCCGCGTGGCGCGAAGCCCTTGAGGGGCTGGAAGGGCCCACGCTGCTGGGCCCCGGCACCAAGGCGACGGACCGCCCCGGGCAGCTGGAATTCGAGTTGGACGAGGAGCTGAGCACCGCACTGGCCGAGCGCGCCAGGGACCTGGGCGTCACGCTCAACACGGTGGTGCAGGGCGCCTGGGGTCTGCTGCTGGGCCGTCTCACCGGGCGCGCCGACGTGGTCACCGGGGTCACCGTCTCCGGCAGGCCCCCGGAGCTGCCCGGCGTCGAGAACATGATCGGCCTGTTCATCAACACGGTGCCGCTGCGCGTCGCCACCCGGCCGGCCGAGCCCCTCGGCGACCTGCTCGTACGGATCCAGGCCGAGCAGGCCCGCGTCCTCGCCCACCAGCACGTGGGCCTCACCGAGATCCAGCGCTCCACCGGCCTCGGCGAACTCTTCGACACCGGCATGGTCTTCGAGAACTACCCCTCCGACCCGTCCAGGCTGAGCGCGCTGGACGGCACCGGACTGCGCGTCACCGGCTCCCAGGCGCGCAACGGCGTGCACTACGCGCTGAGCCTCCTCGCCCGGCCGGGCCGCCGCCTCGGCTTCCGCGTCGACTTCCGCACCGACGTCGTCGACGCCGCCGCCGCACAGGAGCTGGCCGCACGGCTGCGGCGGATCCTGCACGCCATGGCGTACGAGCCGGACCGGCTCACCGGCCGGCTCGACCTGCTCGACGCGGCCGAGCGCAGGCAGGTGCTCGCCGGCTTCAACGCCACCGCACGCGACGTGCCGTACGGCACCCTGCCCGCCCTCTTCGAGGCCCAGGTCCGGCGCACGCCGGACGCGGTGGCCCTGATGTCCGGCGCCGAGCGCCTGACCTACGCCGAGCTGAACGCGCGCGCCAACCGGCTGGCGCGGCGGCTCGTCGCCGAGGGTGCCGGGCCCGAGGACCGCGTCGCGGTCGCCCTGCCCAGGTCGACGCAGTGGGCCGTCGCCGTACTCGCGGTGATGAAGGCGGGGGCGGCGTACCTGCCGGTGGACCCCGAATACCCGGAGGCGCGCATCTCCCTCCTGCTCGCCGACGCCCGGCCCCGGCTGCTCCTCACCGGCGGGGCATTCCCCGTGCCGCAGGGCGGGCCCGAGCTGCCCCGCCTGCTGCTCGACGCCACGGCGGGCGACGGCGATGGTGACGGCGACGAGGACGCCAGCGATGTGACCGACGCCGACCGGGTCGGTCCGCTGCTCACCGCCCATCCCGCCTACGTCATCTACACCTCGGGCTCCACCGGGCGGCCCAAGGGCGTCGTGGTGTCGCACGCCGGCCTGTCCAGCCTGGTCGAAGGGCAGCGGGAGCGGTTCGCCGTACGGCCGGGGGACCGGGTCCTGCACTTCGCCTCGCCCAGCTTCGACGCGGCCATCTCGGAACTGTGCCTGGCCTGGCTCACCGGCGCGAGCGCGGTACTGGCGCCCGCCGACCGGCTGGTGGCGGGACCCGCGCTCGCCGAACTGCTGACCACGTACGACGTGACCCACGTGACGCTGCCGCCGACCGTGCTCGGCGCGCTGCCCCCGGACGGCGTGCCGGCGGCGACGACGCTGATCGTCGCCGGCGAGGCGTGCCCGCCGGAACTCGCCGCCAAGTGGTCGGCGGGCCGCCGCATGGTCAACGCCTACGGCCCCACGGAATCCACCGTGTGCGTGTCGATGAGCGACCCGCTCGACGGCGACGGCACCCCGCCGATCGGCCGCCCGATCGTCAACACCAGGGCGTACGTGCTCGACGAGCGCCTGCGCCCGGTGCCCCCCGGCACCGGCGGCGAGCTGTACGTCTCCGGCGCGGGGCTGGCCAGGGGATACCTGGACCGGCCCGGCCTGACCGCCGAGCGCTTCGTGGCCGCGCCGTTCGGCATGCCCGGCGAGCGCATGTACCGCACCGGCGACCTGGCGCGCTGGAGCGCGGAAGGGGAGCTGGAATTCCTCGGCCGGGCCGACGACCAGGTCAAGATCCGCGGCTTCCGCGTCGAACCCGGCGAGATCGAATCGGCGCTGGCCGCGCACCCCGCCGTCGACCGCTGCGTCGTCGTGGTGCGCGAGGACCGGCCGGGCGTACGGCGGCTGGTGGGCTACTTCGTACCGGACGGCAACGCGCCGGCCGACGGCGAACTGCGCGACCACCTCGCCGAGCGGCTGCCGGGACACCTGGTGCCGACGGACTTCGTCGCCCTGGACGCCTTCCCGCTGAGCCCGCACGGCAAGCTGGACCGGGCCGCGCTGCCGGCCGTCGAACGGGCCGCGGGGGCGGGGCGCGGCCCCGGCACCCCCGGGGAAGAGGTCCTGTGCGACCTGTTCGCCGACGTCCTGGGCCTGCCCAGGGTCGCCGTCGACGACGACTTCTTCGCCCTCGGCGGCGACAGCATCCTGTCCATCCAGCTGGTGAGCAGGGTCCGCGCGGCCGGCTGGAAGCTGTCCGTCCGCGACGTCTTCGAAGGGCGCACCGCCGAAGCACTGGCCACCCTTCTCGAACCGGTGGCCGACGCCGTCCAGGACGCGACGGACAACGGCGTCGGCGCGGTGCCCCGCACCCCGATCATGCACTGGTTCGGCGGACTGGGCGGCCCCACCGACGGGTTCAGCCAGTCGGTCACCGTACGGGTACCCGCCGGCCTGCGCCAGGACCACTTGGTGGCCGCCTGGCAGGCCCTCCTCGACCACCACGACGCGCTCCGGCTGCGGACCCCCGAAGGCGGGCCCGCCGAGGTGACCCCGCCCGGCACGGTCCCCGCCGCGGAGTGCTTCACCAGGGTGGACGCCGCGAACCTGGACGAGGACGCGCTGCGCGCCGCCATCGAGGAGCACGGCACCACGGCATGGCGCCAACTGTCCCCCGCGAAGAGCGCGATGGTGCGCGGCGTGTGGTTCGACCGCGGGCCCGGGCGCTCCGGCAGGCTGCTGCTCACCCTGCACCACCTCGTGGTGGACGGGGTGTCCTGGCGGATCCTGCTGCCCGACCTGGCCGCCGCGGTCGGCGCGGTGGCGGCGGGACGGCGTCCCGAGCCGGCCCCCGTGGGCACGTCCTTCCGGCGCTGGGCGCAGCGGCTGACGGACGAGGCGCAGCGGCCGGAACGCGAGGCCGAACTCCCGCTGTGGCACGCCATGACCCCCTCCGCGCCCGACCCGCTGCTGGGCGACCGCGCCCTCGACCCCGTACGGGACACCCAGGCCACCGCCGGACGCCTGCGGACTACCCTGTCCGTGCCGGTCACAGAGGCCGTGCTGACCGAGGTGGCTGGCGCCTTCCACGCCTCGGTGAACGACGTCATGCTGGCCGCGCTCCTCCTCGCGGTCGTACGGTGGCGCCGCCACGAAGGCCACGACACCGACGCCGGACTCCCCGTCGAACTGGAGGGACACGGCCGGGAGGAGCAGGTCGTCGCCGGCGCCGACCTGACCAGGACCGTCGGCTGGTTCACCAGCGCCTACCCGGTCCTGCTGGAGCCGGGCAGGCTGGACCTGGCCGACGCCTGGGCGGGCGGCCCCGCCGCCGGCCGGCTGCTCAAGGCGGTCAAGGAACAGCTCCGCCGGATACCGGACAACGGCATCGGCTACGGGCTGCTGCGCCATCTCAACGCCCGTACCGGCCCTCAACTGGCGGCCCGGGAGCATGGCGCCGTCGGCTTCAACTACCTGGGCCGGGTGGACGGCCCGGCCGACGCGGACTGGGCTCCCACCGCCGACGGGTTCGGCTTCCGCGGCGTCGACCCCGCGCTGCCGCTCGCGCAGCCCCTCGCCGTCAGCGCGGTCACCCGGGACACCGGTGCGGGGCCGCGGCTGGAAGCGACCTGGAGCTGGGCCGGTGACCTGCTCGCCGAGGACACCGTACGGGCCCTGGCCGACGGCTGGTTCCACGCGCTGGAGGCGCTCGTCGCCCACGCGCGGCAGCCGGGGGCGGGCGGACACACGCCGAGCGACCTGACCCTGGGGTCGCTGCCCCAGCGCGACATCGACGTCCTGGACGGCACCGTGCCGGACCTGGAGGACGTCCTGCCGCTCTCGCCGTTGCAGGAAGGGCTGCTCTTCCACGCCGCCTACGACGACGAGGGCCCGGACATCTACACCGTGCAGCTCGCCTACGACCTCGAAGGCCGGGTGGACGGCGACGCCCTGCGCGCGGCGGCCGAAACGCTCCTGCGCAGGCACGCCAACCTGCGCGCCGCGTTCCGCAAGGACGGGCTGAGCAGGCCGGTCCAGGTGGTGCCGCGCGCCGTGCGGCTGCCCTGGCGCGAGGTGGACCTGCGCGGCCTCCCGGAGGACGGGTGCGCCGCCGAGGCCCGGCGGCTGCTGGCCGCCGACGCCGCCGAGCGCTTCGACCTCGCCGAGCCGCCGATGATCCGCTTCCTGCTGCTGCGCCTGTCCGACCGGCACCACCGGTTCGTGATCACCAACCACCACATCCTGCTCGACGGCTGGTCGCTGCCCCTCGTGCTGCGCGAACTGGTCACGCTCTACAACGCGAAGGGCGACGCGAGCGGGCTGCCCCGCGTACGCCCGTACCGGGACTACCTCGCCTGGCTGGCCGGGCAGGACGGCGCCGAGTCGCGCGAGGTCTGGCGCGCGGCGCTCGACGGGCTCGACGGGCCCACCCTCGTCGCACCCGCCGCCGCAGGCCGTACGCCGGTGGCCCCCGGCCAGCTGGAGTTCCGCCTCGACGCCGCGCGCACCGCGGCGCTCGTCGCGCGCGCCAAGGCCCAGGGCGTCACGCTCAGCACCGTGGTCCAGGCCGCCTGGGCGGTCTTCCTCAAGGCGCTCACCGGGCGCGACGACGTCGTCCTCGGCGTCACGGTCTCCGGCCGCCCGCCGGAGCTGCCGGGCGTCGAGACCATGGTGGGGCTCTTCATCAACTCCCAGCCGATGCGGGTCACGCTGCGCCCGCAGGAGCCCCTCGGGCAGCTGCTGGTCCGCCTCCAGGAGGAGCAGGCACGCCTCATGGCGCACCAGCACCTCGGACTCTCCGAGATCCAGGCACTGGCCGGCCACGGCGAGCTGTTCGACACGGCCGTGGTGTACGAGAACTACCCGGCCGACCGCGGCGAACTGGCCTCAGCCGTGGCCGACTTCACCGTCACCGGCACGGCGAGCCGCGACGTGATGCACTACCCGCTGGCCCTGGTCGCCATCCCGGGGGACGAGCTGGCCTTCGACCTCGACCACCAGCCCGACCTCTTCGACCAGGACACCGTCGCGCTGCTCGCCGAGCGCTTCACGGCCCTGCTCGACACCTTCGCCCACCACCCCGACCGGCACGCGGGCGACGTCGTCGTGCTCGGCGAGGAGGAGCGCGAGCGCGTCACCGGTCACCTCGCCAAGCGCGAGGAGGAAGCCCCGGCAGCGGCCCCGGCACGGGCCGGGCGCGCTCCGCGTACCCCCCGGCAGGAGATCCTCTGCGAGCTCTTCGCCGACGTCCTCGACGTGCCCCGGGTCGGCATCGACGACGGCTTCTTCGACGCCGGGGGCCACTCGCTGTCCGCCGTGCGCCTGCTCAGCCGCATCCGCTCCGTGCTCGGCGTCCGGGTCCCCCTGCGCCAGCTGTTCGAGACACCGACGGTCGCCGGCCTCGCCGCCCACCTGGGCGAACAGGACGGCGCGCCGGCCGGTATCACCCCGATGCCGCGCCCGCCCCGGCTGCCGCTCTCGTTCGCCCAGCGCAGGCTGTGGTTCCTGCACCACCTGGAGGGCCCGGGGGCGACGTACAACATCCCGGTCGCGCTGAGCCTGTCGGGCAGCCTGGACCGCTCGGCGCTCGAAGCCGCGCTCGGTGACGTGGTGGCGCGGCACGAGAGCCTGCGCACGGTCTTCGCCGAATCGGCCGACGACCACGAGGGCGCGTACCAAGTGGTGCTCGCACCCGAGCGGGCCCGGCCCGAACTGACCGTGGTGCGCACCAGCCGCGAGGCGCTGCGGACCGAACTGGACCGCGCCGGCGGGTACGCCTTCGACCTGACCACCGAAACGCCCTTCCGCGCCTGGCTGTTCGACCTCGGCGGCGACGCATGGGTCCTGCTCCTGCTGCTGCACCACATCGCGGGCGACGGCTGGTCCATGCCCGTACTGGCCAAGGACCTCAGCGCCGCCTACGGCGCCCGCCGGTCCGGCGCGGAACCGGACCTCCCGCCGCCGGCCGTGCAGTATGCCGACTACACGCTGTGGCAGCGCGAGACGCTCGGCTCCGAGGACGACCCGGACAGCGCGATCAGCACCCAGCTGGCCTTCTGGCGCGACGAGCTGGCCGGCCTGCCCGAGGAGCTGAACCTCCCGGTGAGCCGCTCCCGGCCCGCCGTGCCCAGCCACCGGGGCGGAGTCGTCACGCTGGAGGTCGGCGCCGAGTTGCACGCGCGGCTGCTGTCCGTGGCGCGGGAGAACAGCGTCAGCCTCTTCATGGTGGTCCAGGCGGCGCTCGCCGCGCTGCTCACCCGGCTCGGCGCGGGCACCGACATCCCGCTGGGCAGCGCGGTCGCCGGGCGCACGGAGGAGGCCGTCGAAGACGTCGTCGGCTTCTTCGTGAACACGCTCGTGCTGCGCACCGACACGGCGGGCGACCCGACGTTCCGCGAACTGCTCGGCCGCGTACGCGAAACCGACCTGGCCGCCTACGCGCACCAGGACGTCCCCTTCGAGCGGCTCGTGGACGTGCTCCGGCCGGCCCGCTCCCTGGCGCTGCACCCGCTGTTCCAGGTGATGACCACCTTCAACAACGTCGACCGGCGCGGCGCGACGAAGGCGATGGCGGCGCTGCCCGAGCTGACCGTCACCGGACACGACATCAGCACCGGCATCGCCAAGTTCGACCTCCTGTTCGCCTTCGCCGAGCAGCACGACGGCGGCAGCGACGCGGCCGGGCTCAAGATCGACCTGGAGTACAGCCTCGACCTGTTCGACGAGGACGCCGCCCGGTCCGTCCTGGACCGCTTCGGCAGGGTGCTCGCCGCCGTGACCGACGACACCGACGTCCGGCTCGGACGGCTGGACGTGCTCGGCGCGGAGGAACGCCGCAAGCTGCTGGTGGACTGGAACGGCGCCACGACCGCGACCCCCGAGACCTCCTTGCCGGAGCTGTTCGGACGGCAGGCCGCCAGTACGCCGGACGCGGTTGCCGTGGAAAGCGGCACGCTCACCCTGACCTACCGGGAGCTCCAAGCGCGCGCCGACGCGATCGCGCACCGGCTGCTGCGCCACGGGCTCGGCGCCGAAGACCGGGTCGGCCTGCTCGTGGCACGCTCGGCCGACGCGGTCGCGGCCATCCTCGGCATCGTCAAGGCCGGCGGTGTCTACGTGCCCCTCCACGACTCGTATCCGCCCGAGCGGATGCGTCACGTCCTCGAAGAGGCCGGGGCCGCGCTGCTGCTCACCGACGAGGCGTCGCGGGACCGCGCGGAAGCGCTGGGCCACGCGCTGGTGGTCGTCGGGGAGGACGGCGGGAACGGCGAGGCGGCCTCCGCCACGGCCGCCACCGGCATCGAGGTACACCCCGACCAACTGGCTTACGTGATGTACACCTCGGGCTCGACGGGCGTGCCGAAGGGCGTCGCGGTGACCCACCGGGACGTCGTGGCACTGGCGGCGGACACGCGGTGGGCGAACGGCGCCCACCGGCGGGTGCTGCTGCATTCGCCGCTGGCGTTCGACGCGTCGACGTACGAGCTGTGGGTGGCGTTGTTGTCGGGCGGGTGCGTGGTGGTCGCGCCGTCCGGTGACGTGGACGTCTCCGTACTGGCGGGGCTGGTCGCCGGGCACGGGGTGACCAGTCTGTGGCTGACTGCCGGGCTGTTCGGCCTGGTCGCGGACGAGGCGCCGGAGACGCTGCGCGGAGTGCGCGAGGTGTGGACCGGCGGCGACGTGGTGCCGGCCGGGGCCGTGCGGCGGGTGCTGGAGCACTGCGAGGGCCTCGCCGTGGTGGACGGGTACGGCCCGACGGAGACGACGACGTTCGCGCTGTCGTACCGCGTGCCGTCGGCGGACACCGTGCCGGTGACGGTCCCGGTCGGGCGCCCCTTGGACAACATGCGGGTGTACGTGCTGGACGAGAAGCTGCGTCCGGTGCCGGTGGGCGTGGCCGGTGAGCTGTACGTCGCGGGTGCCGGATTGGCGCGCGGGTACTGGGCGCGTGCGGGGCTGACGGCGGAGCGGTTCGTACCGTGCCCGTTCGGGGCTCCTGGGGAGCGGATGTACCGCACGGGAGACGTGGTGCGGCGCCGTGCCGACGGCGAGACGGAGTTCCTCGGCCGCGCCGACGGGCAAGTGAAGGTACGCGGCTTCCGCATCGAACTCGGCGAGATCGAGAGCGCGCTCGACACCGCCCCGGAGGTGGCACGCGCCGCCGTGCTCGTACGCGAGGGCGAGGCGGGCGTCAAACGCCTCGTCGCCTACGTCGTGCCCGCCCCCGGCGCCCGTACCGACCCGGCGGCACTCCGGTCGCGGCTGGCCGAGGCGCTGCCCGAGTACATGGTGCCCGCGGCCTTCGTCGAACTCCCCGAACTCCCGCTCACCGGCAACGGAAAGCTGGACCGCGACGCCCTGCCGGAACCGGCCTTCACCACGGAGACGGGCTCCCGCGCACCCGCCACGGAACGCGAGGAAGCGATCTGCCGGCTCTTCGCCGAGGTGCTGCACCAGGAACAGGTCGGCGCCGACGACGACTTCTTCGCCCTCGGCGGCGACAGCATCCTGTCCATCCAACTCGTCAGCAGGGCCCGCAAGGCCGGCTACACCCTGTCGGTGCGCGACGTCTTCGACCAGCGCACCCCCGCGGGCGTGGCCGAGGTCGCCGGCACGGGACAGCAGGAGACCGACCCGCTCGACGTCGGAGTGGGCACGGCCCCCGCGACGCCGATCGTGCACTGGCTCCTCGAACGCGGCGGCCCCCTGGACAACTTCAACCAGTCCATGACGGTCTACACCCCGGCGGGCGCGCGCCCCGACCAGATCACTGCCGTACTGAACGCGCTGCTGGACCGGCACGACGCCCTGCGGGCCCGGCTCGTCGGCGACGGCACGCCCGTACTGGACATCGGCGAGCCCGGGTCCGTACCGGTCGAAGAGATCCTGACCCGGGTGGACGCCACCGGGCTGGACGACGAGGACACCGTACGCGCGGTGCTGACCGAGCACGGAACCAAGGCCCTCGGCCGGCTCTCGCCCCGGAACGGGACCATGGTGCAGGCGGTCTGGCTGGACCGCGGCAGCTCCCTGCGCGGCCTGCTGCTGCTGATCGCCCACCACCTGGTGGTCGACGGCGTGTCCTGGCGCATCCTCCTCCCCGACCTCGTGGAGGCGTGGCGGGAGACGGCGGCGGGCCGGCCGCCGCGCCTCGCACCCGTCGGCACCTCGCTGCGGCGCTGGTCCGAACGGCTCACCGAGGCCGCCGCGTCCCCGGAGCGGCTGCGCGAACTCCCCTTCTGGGAGCGGGTCGTACGGCAGCAGGACACCCCGCTGGGCGCCCGGCCGCTGGACCCCGCGACCGACACCCACAGCACCGCGCGGCACCTGCGGCAGCGGCTGTCGCCCGAGGTGACCGAGTCGGTGCTGACGACCCTCCCGGCGATGTACCAGGCCGGAGCCGACGACGTCCTGCTGGCCGCCCTCGCCATGGCGGTCCGCGAGTGGCGGCACGGCACGGACGACGTGCTGGTCGACCTGGAGGGCCACGGCCGCGAGGAGAGCGTGGTCCCCGGCGCCGACCTGTCACAGACGCTCGGCTGGTTCACCTCCCTGTACCCGGTCCGCATCGGCGCCGGCAGCTACGACAGGGCCGAGGCACTGGCCGGGGGCTCGGCGGCCGGCGAGGTGCTCAAGAGCGTCAAGGAACAGCTTCGCGCCGTGCCGGACAAGGGAGTGGGGTACGGGCTGCTGCGCTACCTGAACCCCGGGGCCCGCGACCAGCTGGCGGGGCACGCGCAGCCGCAGATCGGCTACAACTACCTGGGCCGCATCGGCGGCGGCGAGCAGGCCGCGGCGGGCGACTGGGACCCGGTGCCCGGCGGCACCGGCGTGGTCCCCGACGAGGACCCGCTCATGCCGCTCGCCCACCCGCTGGAGCTCAACGCCCGCGTGGAGGAGAGCCCCGAAGGCCCCTGCCTGGTGGCCGGCTGGACCTGGGCCGGCGCGCTGCTCGGCGACGAAGAGGCCCAAGATCTAGCAAATTCCTGGTGCGCGGCGTTGGAAGCTCTTCATGCACACGCCGGCGGACCCGGCGTGGGGGGACTCACCCCGTCGGACGTGGCGTTGGAAGCGATGTCCCAGAGCGAGATCGACGAATTCGAAGCGGATTTCGAAAGTGAGTGGGGGACGCAGACGTGAGCCGACAGTCGCGGGCAATTGAGGACATCCTGCCGCTCTCCCCCCTTCAGGAGGGAATGCTGTTCCACGCCGTCTACGACGCGGCCGGGCCGGACGTCTACACCGTCCAGCTCGCCTTCGACCTGGAAGGCGACCTCGACCCTGCGGCCCTCAAGGCAGCCGCCGACGCGCTGCTGCGCCGGCACTCCGGCCTGCGGGCCGCCTTCCGGCAGCGCAAGGCGGGTGACTGGGCCCAGCTGATCCCCCGCGACGTCCGCATCCCCTGGCGCGAGGCGGACCTGCGCGACCGGCCGGCCGACGAACGGGACGCCGAGGCCCGGCGCCTGGTGACCGCCGACACCGCCGAGCGCTTCGACCTCGCCAAGCCGCCCCTGGTGCGGTTCACCCTGATCCGGCTGGGCGACAACCTCCACCGCCTGGCCCTGACCCTCCACCACCTCCTGCTCGACGGCTGGTCGCTGCCCATCGTGCTCAGGGAGCTGATGGCGCTCTACATCGCCAAGGGCGACGCCACCGGACTGCCCCGCGTCCGGCCGTACCGCGACTACCTGACCTGGCTGGGTCGCCAGGACCGCGAGGCCACCCGCGCGGCGTGGCGCGAGGCCCTCGCGGGCCTGGAGGAACCCACCCTGGTGGCGCCGCAGCTGGCCGGCGCCGGCCTCGTCGAACCCGAACGGACCGAATTCTCCCTGGAGGCCGGGCTGTCGGACCGGCTGGCGCGACGGGCGAAGGACCGCGGCGTCACCCTCAACACCGTCGTCCAGACCGCGTGGGCGCTGCTCGTCAGTACGCTGACCGGCCGCCAGGACGTGACCTTCGGCGTCACCGTGTCCGGACGCCCGCCGGAGCTGACCGGCGTGGAGAACATGGTCGGGCTGTTCATCAACACCCTGCCCCTGCGCGTACGGCTCGACCCCGCCGAATCGCTGGGCGCCCTCCTGTCCCGCGTACAGGACGAGCAGATACGGCTGCTGCCGCACCAGTACCTCGGCCTGTCCGAGATCCAGAGCCAGACGGGGCTGGGCGAACTCTTCGACACCAGCATGGTGTACGAGAACTACCCCCTGAACGCGCCCGAAGCGCAGGGCGACGGCGGCGCGTCCCCCGCGGCCCACGGCCTGCGCACGGTCGCCGCCGAGGGCCGCGACGCCATCCACTACCCCCTCTCCCTCGCGGCACTGCCGGACGACGCCCTGCGCTTCCGCATCGGCTACCGGCCCGACGCCTTCGACACCACCGCCGTAGAGGCGGTCAAGGCCGCCTTCATCACGGTGTTGCACGCCCTCGCCGACCAGCCCGCGCGCCTGGTCGGCGCGCTGGACCTGCTCGACGAGGAGCAGCGCGGCCGGGTGCTCACGGAGTGGAACGACACGGCCCGCGAGATCCCCGCCAACGGCATGGCCGCACTCTTCGAGGCGCAGGCCGCCCGCACCCCGGACGCGGCAGCCGTGGCCCACGGCGACACCACACTGACCTATGCCGAACTGAACACGGCGGCGAACCGCCTCGCCAGGCACCTCGTCGAGCAGGGCGCGGCTGCCGGGCAGTTCGTCGGCATCGCGCTCCCGCGCTCGGAACAGCTGCTCGTGGCCGCGCTCGCCGTCCTCAAGACCGGTGCCGCCTACCTGCCCATCGACACCGCGTACCCGGCCGACCGCATCGCGTTCATGCTCCAGGACGCCGACCCCCGCCTGCTGATCACCCACAGCACGGTGCAAGACGCCCTTCCCGCGTCCGAAGTGCCGCTGGTGCTCATCGACTCCCCGGCCCCTGACCTGGCCGGATACCCCGAGCACGACCTCGTCGACGCCGAGCGGGGCGGCGCCCTTCAGCAGGCAGCCCCGGCGTATGTCATTTTCACGTCGGGTTCGACGGGGCGGCCCAAGGGTGTGGTGGTGGGTCAGCGTGCGTTGGTGAATTTGCTGGTGGGGATGCAGGAGCGGTTCGGGTTGGGTGTGGGTGATCGTCTGTTGGCGGTGACGACGGTGGGGTTTGACATCGCCGGGTTGGAGTTGTTCCTGCCGTTGTTGCATGGGGCGTGTGTGGTGGTGGCGGGTGGTGATGTGGTGCGTGATGTGGCGGTGTTGGGTCGGTTGGTGGGGTCTGCGGGTGTGTCGGTGTTGCAGGCGACGCCGAGTTTGTGGCAGGCGTTGGTGGCTGAGGGTGTGGATGTGTCGGGTGTGCGGGTGTTGGTGGGTGGTGAGGCGTTGCCGGGTGTGTTGGCGGGTGAGTTGGTGGCGCGTTCGGCGTCGGTGACGAATGTGTACGGTCCGACGGAGACGACGATTTGGTCGACTGCTGGTGAGGTGGTGGCGGGTCGTCGGGTGGTGGTGGGCGGGCCTGTTGCCAATACGCGGGTGTTTGTTTTGGATGCGTGGTTGCGGCCGGTGGCGCCTGGGGTGGCGGGGGAGTTGTATATCGCTGGTGAGGGGTTGGCGCTGGGGTATGTGAAGCGGTTGGGGTTGACGGCGGAGCGGTTTGTGGCGTGCCCGTTCGGTGTGGCTGGTGGGCGGATGTATCGCACGGGTGACTTGGTGCGGTGGACGCGTGATGGGGAGCTGGACTACCTCGGTCGTACGGATCACCAGGTGAAGGTGCGGGGATTCCGCATCGAACTCGGCGAGATCGAAACGGTCCTCGTGACCCACGACTCGGTCGACCGTGCCGCCGTAGTGGTGCGGGAGGACCGGCCCGGGGACCGGCGGATCGTCGCCTACGTCGTGGCCACGGCGGACACGACACCGGACACCGCGGCGCTGCGCCGCCTCGTGGGGGACACCCTGCCCGAGTACATGGTGCCCGCTGCCATCATCGTACTGGACGCGCTTCCCCTGACCCCGAACGGCAAGTTGGACCGGGCCGCGCTGCCCGCGCCCGGACACGAGGCGGGCGGGTCCTTCACGCCCGCGCGCAGCCCCCAGGAGGAGATCCTCTGCGGTCTGTTCGCCGATGTGCTCGGTGTGCCGCGGGTGGGCATCGATGACAGCTTCTTCGAGTTGGGTGGGCATTCGCTGCTGGCCACGCGGTTGGTAGGGCGGGTGCGTTCGGTGCTGGGCGTGGAGGTACCGGTCAGGGCGCTGTTCGAGCACCCGACGGTGGCCGGTCTGTCGAGTGCGTTGGTGGGCGCGGAGGAGGCGCGGCCGGCGGTGACGGCGGTGGAGCCGCGGCCGTCGCGTCTGCCGATGTCGTTCGCGCAGCGCCGGCTGTGGTTCCTCAACCAGCTGGAGGGCCCGGGCTCGACCTACAACATCTCGGTGGCGGTACGCCTGTCGGGCGCGCTGGACCAGGAAGCCCTGCGCGCGGCGCTCAGCGACGTGGTGACCCGCCACGAGACCCTGCGCACGGTCTTCACCGAAGACGGCGAAGGCACCTACCAAGTGGTCGTCGAACCGGAGAAGCACACACCGGACCTGGCAGTGGTGGCCACGAGCGAAGCCGAGCTGCCCGCGCAGTTGCGCGAGGCAACCCGTTACGAGTTCGACCTCACGAGCGACAACCCGCTGAGAGGCTGGCTCTTCGGCCTCGACGAGCAAGAACACGTACTCGTACTGGTACTGCACCACATTGCGGCGGATGGGTGGTCGCTGCCGTTGTTGGCGCGGGATTTGATGGTGGCGTATACGGCGCGGAGTGCCGGTGCGGCCCCGGGCTGGGCGCCGTTGCCGGTGCAGTACGCGGATTACAGCTTGTGGCAGCACCGGGTGCTGGGCTCCGAGGACGACCCGGAGAGCCTGAACGCGCGGCAGTTGGAGTTTTGGAAGTCGGCGTTGGCCGGTCTTCCGGAGGAGTTGCCGTTGCCGGTGGACCGGCCGCGTCCGCAGGTGGCCTCGCATGAGGGCGGGGTGGTCGGTTTCGAGATCGGTGCGGAGCAGCACGAGCGGTTGTTGGCGCTGGCGCGTGCGCACAATGTGAGTCTGTTCATGGTGTTCCAGGCGGCATTGGCGACGTTGCTGGACCGGATGGGCGCGGGCAGTGACATTCCGCTGGGCAGCCCGGTGGCGGGGCGCACGGACGACGCCCTCGGAGAGCTGGTCGGTTTCTTCGTCAATACGCTGGTGCTGCGTACCGACACGTCGGGCAATCCCACGTTCGCGGAACTCCTCGACCGTGTCCGCGCCACCAACCTCGCCGCATACGACCACCAAGACGTCCCCTTCGAGCGCCTGGTCGACGTCCTCAACCCGGCCCGAGTACCGGGACGGCACCCCCTTTTCCAGGTGCGACTGGTCCTCAACAACCTGGACGGCCAGGTAACCGGAGACGCAGCCGCCGACCTGCCGGGACTCACCGTCACCCCCGAACCGATCAGTTTCAACGCCGCGAAATTCGACCTGCTGTTCCGGTTCGTGGAGCAGTTCGCCGCCGATGGGTCGGCCGGTGGTGTGGATGCGGGTGTGGAGTTCGCGCGGGATCTGTTCGATGAGCCGACGGTGGAGCGTTTGGCGGAGCGGCTGCTGCGTGTGTTGGACACGGTCGCCGCTGATCCGTCGGTGCGGGTCGGTGAGGTCGGTCTGCTGGGAGAGGCCGAGCGTCATGAGGTGCTGGTGGGGCGGAATGACACGGCGCGTGGGGTGGATGTGGAGGTACTGCCGGCGTTGTTCGAGCGGGTGGTGGCTGAGCGTGGTGATGCGGTTGCGGTGGAATGCGCCGGGGTGCGGGTTTCGTATGGGGAGTTGAATGCGCGGGCGAATCGTTTGGCGCGGTGGTTGGTGGGGCGTGGGGTGGGGCCGGAGCGGTTTGTTGGTGTGGTGTTGCCGTGGTCGGTGGATGTGGTGGTGGTGTTGTTGGCGGTGTTGAAGGCTGGTGGGGCGTATGTGCCGGTGGA
>NZ_JBIRPD010000039.1:0-23565 GCF_044332485.1 Streptomyces sp. NPDC017056
AACTCGGCCTTCGGCCGCCCCGTCCTCGCCATCCGTCCAGAATGCCGAACCGACAGCAACATCCGCAGCGAAATCCCGACTCAGGACACTAGGGCGGGTCCGCCTCTTTCGGACGGGTCCCGGCCCGCGTCGGCTACGCGGCCAGCCCCTCGGCTATCTCCACCGCCTCCGCCAGCGTGTCCACCACCGGCACTCCAGCGGCCGCCAGGCTGGCCCGGCTGTGCGACCCGCCCGTGTAGAGCACCGCGCGGGCCCCCGCGTGCCGTGCGGCCAGCGCGTCGTCGACCGCGTCACCGATCACGACGGTACGCCGCGGATCGACCCGGCCCGCGCCGGCCGGCCCGTCGGCCAGCGCGGCGAGGTGCCGCACCATGTGCTCGCTCTTGCTCCCGCCGGACGGCCCCGTGCGGCCTTCCACGCGCAGGAAACGCGACTCGATGCCGAAGCCCCGCACCAGCGGCATCAGCTCGTCGTGCCCGTACAGGCTCAGGATCGACTGGCTGCGGCCCGCCAGCTGCCAGCCCTCCAGCAGCCCCTCGGCGCCTTCGGCGAGCCCGCACCTGGGCCGGTGGGCGGCGTAGTGCCGGTGGAACGCCTCGTCCATGACCAGCCACTCCGCCTCCGTCGGCAGCCGCCCCAGGAGCCGCTCGTAGAACCGCGGCACGGGCACGCAGTACAGCTCGCGGTAGCGCTCCAGGGTTATCGGCGGCAGGCCCAGCTCGGCGAAGGCGGCATTCGTCGCGCCCATCACGGCGTCGGTGTCGTGAAAGAGCGTGCCGTTCCAGTCCCAGACGATGTGCGTCGTGTGCGTCCCCATGCCAAGACGGTACCCACGACCACTGACAGCCCAGTCGCGGACCGCGGCACCGCGGGGCACGCGGGCCGTCAGGCGATCAGGTTCGGGATCTCCTGCACGCCGAACCACATCAGGTCGTGGTCCTCGGCCCCGTCGACCGTGAAGCGCGCGTCGTCGTCGCCGAGGTCCGCCGCGCCCAGCGCGTCGGCGGCCGCCGCGACGTCCCCGGCCGCGTCGTCGGAGTCGACGTGCACCGCCGCGGCCTTCGACAGCGGCACCGGGCCCGCGATCCGGACCTCGCCCAGCGCCGCCTGGTCCAGGCTCCGGTCGGGGTCGGCGACGGCCGCGCCGTCCGGTACGTCCACGGCCACCACGACGCGGCGGCGCGGGGCCTCCGGGTCGGCGGCGATCCGGCGCAGGGAGCCCTGCGCGGCCCGGTTCAGCGCCGCGTACTCCAGTTCCTCGATGTCGTCGGAGACGTACCACTCGCGCAGCGCGGGCGTGACGGCATAGGCGTCCAGCGGACCGGGGCCCAACGCGCCGGCCTCGTGTGCCGCCGCGAGTCCGGGCAGGGTCAGGGGGACATACACGCGCATGGCTGCCGCTTCCGCTCACATCGCTGAAACCAGGGAAATCTGCTGTCCGGCCAGCATACGGGCGGGCGTCCCCCATCGTGCCCCGGCTCCGGCGTCCCGGCGCCGCACCTGCCGGGCCCGCGCCGCCGCGCGCCCCGCAGCGCCCGCCTTCCCCCGGATAGGTGAACCTCCGGCCGTCCGCCCGGCCCGGCCGGCGCCCCTTGCCGCCGCCGGACGCCCGCCGGTAGAAGAACCCCCACCGAAGCTACTCCCCGGTATCCACCGGACCGGCCGAACGGGGGCCCACCATGATCACCACCCAGGTCCACGCCCACCCGCCCACCCGCACCCACACCTCCAGGAGCACGCCCGCGACCGGCCCCGCCCGGCCCCGCACCGGTCCCCCGGGCCGCCGCGACACCAGGCGCCCGGCCGGACCCCGTACCGCCCCCGCCCCCGGCGTCCGGCGCCGCGCCACCCGCCTCCAGCCGCACGAGTGGTTCGCCGAGCAACTGCTGCTCACCCTGAGCGGCCGCCGCCCCGTACACGTCCTCCTCGGCCACACGCGGTCCGCCGCGTACGACCGCCTCGTGGAACTGGCCCCGCAAGCGCCCCTGCGGCCCACGGGCACCGGCACCGGCCGCCCCGCACCGGCCCCCACGGTCCGCCACTGCGGCCTGTGCCGGCCGCGCCGCGACGTCATCGAGGCGTTCGCCCGCATCGCCTCCGGCGACCGGCTGCGCGCCCTCGCCTTCCGCCTGGAGCTGGGCGCCGACATCCGCTGGCGCTGCACCGCACTGGACATCGGCCCGTCCGCCACCATCTGGTGACGCCCCCGCGGCCTTCGTACGCGCAAAAGCCGGGGTGCCGCAGCATCGAGCTGCGGCACCCCGGCTCACGCACCCTCTCGGACGCCCTGCGTCACTTCTTGCGGCGGCGCCCCGCGCTCTTCTGGGCCTTGCGGCGCTCCGCACGCGTCAGACCGTCCGACTCGGAACGGGCCGGCACCGCGTCCTCGCTGGTGAAGTCGCCCTCGACGACACCGCCCTCACCGTCCACCGTCGGCGCGGAGAAGTGCAGCCGGTCCGGGCGCTGCGGCGCCTCCAGGCCCTTCGCGTGGATCTCGGGGCGCCCGGCGCCGGCCCCGGCGGGCACGGCGTCCTGCACGTCCTTGTCCAGCGAGGTCTGCTCCGCGGCGTCCGCGACCGGGACCTCCTCGACCTGCTGCTCGACCTGGACCTCCAGGTTGAACAGGTAGCCGACGGACTCCTCCTTGATGCCCTCCATCATCGCGGTGAACATGTCGAAGCCCTCGCGCTGGTACTCGACCAGCGGGTCCTTCTGGGCCATCGCCCGCAGGCCGATGCCCTCCTGGAGGTAGTCCATCTCGTAGAGGTGCTCACGCCACTTGCGGTCCAGGACGGACAGCACCACACGGCGCTCCAGCTCACGCATGATGTCGGAGCCGAGCTGCTCCTCGCGGGCCGCGTACTGCTGGTGGATGTCCTCCTTGACGGCCTCGGCGATGAAGTCGGAGGTGATGCCGGCACGGTCGCCGGCCTCCTCCTCCAGCTCCTCGATCGTCACCTTGACCGGGTAGAGCTGCTTGAACGCGCCCCACAGGCGGTCCAGGTCCCACTCCTCCGCGAAGCCCTCGACCGTCTCCGCCTGGATGTAGGCGTCGATGGTGTCGTCCATGAAGTGCTTGACCTGCTCCTGGAGGTCCTCGCCCTCCAGGACGCGGCGGCGCTCGCCGTAGATGACCTCGCGCTGGCGGTTGAGGACCTCGTCGTACTTGAGGACGTTCTTACGGGTCTCGAAGTTCTGCTGCTCGACCTGCGACTGCGCGGACGCGATGGCGCGCGTCACCATCTTGTTCTCGATCGGCACGTCGTCGGGGACGTTGGCCATCGCCATGACCCGCTCGACCATCTGGGCCTTGAACAGGCGCATCAGGTCGTCGCCGAGGGAAAGGTAGAAGCGGGACTCGCCCGGGTCGCCCTGCCGGCCGGAACGGCCGCGCAGCTGGTTGTCGATACGGCGCGACTCGTGCCGCTCGGTCCCGAGGACGTACAGCCCGCCGAGGCTCTTGACCTCCTCGAACTCCGCCTCGACCGCGGCCTCGGCCTTCTCCAGGGCGGCGGGCAGCGCGGCCGCCCACTCCTCGACGTGCTCGACCGGGTCCAGGCCCTGGTTGCGCAGCTCGGCCTCGGCGAGGTCGTCCGGGTTGCCGCCCAGCTTGATGTCCGTGCCACGCCCCGCCATGTTCGTGGCGACCGTGACGGCGCCCTTGCGGCCGGCCTGCGCGACGATCGACGCCTCACGGTCGTGCTGCTTGGCGTTGAGCACCTCGTGGCGCACCCCGCGCTTGTTCAGCTGCTGGGAGAGGTACTCCGACTTCTCCACGGAGGTCGTGCCGACCAGGATCGGCTGGCCCTTCTCGTGCTTCTCGACGATGTCCTCGACGACCGCGGCGAACTTGGCGACCTCGGTGCGGTAGATCAGGTCGGCCTGGTCCTTGCGGACCATCGGGCGGTTCGTCGGGATCGGGACGACGCCGAGCTTGTAGATCTGGTGGAACTCGGCGGCCTCGGTCATGGCCGTACCGGTCATTCCGGAGAGCTTGTCGTAGAGGCGGAAGAAGTTCTGGAGGGTGATCGTGGCGAGCGTCTGGTTCTCGTCCTTGATCTCCACCCCCTCCTTCGCCTCGATGGCCTGGTGCATGCCCTCGTTGTAGCGGCGGCCGGCGAGGATACGGCCGGTGTGCTCGTCGACGATCATGACCTCGCCGTCGATGACGACGTAGTCCTTGTCGAGCTTGAACAGCTCCTTGGCCTTGATCGCGTTGTTCAGGTACCCGACGAGCGGCGTGTTCACCGACTCGTACAGGTTGTCGATGCCGAGCCAGTCCTCGACCTTGCTGACGCCCGACTCGTGGATGCCGACCGTGCGCTTCTTCTCGTCGACGTCGTAGTCGCCGGTTTCCTCGATACCGCGCTGCGGGTTGGCGGGCTCGCCCTTCTTGAGGCGCTTGACCAACTTCGCGAAGTCGCCGTACCACTTGGTGGCCGAGTCGGCCGGGCCCGAGATGATCAGCGGCGTACGGGCCTCGTCGACCAGGATCGAGTCGACCTCGTCGACGATCGCGAAGTTGTGGCCGCGCTGGACCAGCTCGTCCTTCGACCAGGCCATGTTGTCGCGCAGGTAGTCGAAGCCGAACTCGTTGTTCGTGCCGTACGTGATGTCGCAGCTGTACTGTTCGCGGCGCTCGGCGGGCGTCATGTTGGCCAGAATGCAACCGACGCTCAGGCCCAGGAACTTGTGGACCCGGCCCATCATCTCGGAGTCGCGCTCGGCCAGGTAGTCGTTCACCGTGATCAGGTGGACGCCCTTGCCGGACAGCGCGTTCAGATACGCGGGGAGGGTACCCACCAGGGTCTTGCCCTCACCGGTCTTCATCTCGGCCACGTACCCCAGGTGAAGGGCCGCGCCACCCATCAGCTGAACGTCGTAGTGACGCTGGCCGAGCACGCGCTTGGCGGCCTCTCGGACCGTCGCGAACGCCTCGGGCAGCAGGTCGTCCAGCGTTTCGCCGTCCGCGAACCGCTCCTTGTACTCGTCGGTGAGCGCCCGCAGCTCTGCGTCGGAGAGGGCCGCGAAGTCCTCCTCGATGGAGTTGACCTGACCCGCGATGCGGTGCAGTTTGCGCAGGATCTTTCCTTCGCCTGCACGCATGAGCTTGTTGAAGACGGACACTTGGGCTGGTCTCCTTGCCGGTCGGGCCTGGCACGGTCAGGTGCGCGGGCGCGGCATTTTTCCAAGGGGCAGGCCCCGCCGCAACGGCCATCGTAAAGGAGGACCCCTTCCGGCCGGGAGGTCCACCGCCGCGAAGCCACCTGCGCTCCCCTGTGCGCACCTTTCCCTACGTGAACGCGCGAGGCCGGAAGAAGGTGCCGGGCCCGATACGGAAAGGTGCCGGGTCCGGTACGGAAAGGTGCCGGGCGGACGCGGCCCGGGCACCGGGAAGGGGCCGGACGGGGTGCGGCCCCGGGCGTCGGGAAGGGCCCGGAAGGGCCGCCGAAAACTGCTGGCCACCGGGCCGCCACCGCCGCACACTCCCCGTATGGAGCCCGTCACACTGACCACCGAGCGCCTCGTCCTGCGCCCCTTCTCCCCCGCCGACGCCCCGGCGGTGCACGCCGCCTGCCAGGACCCCGACATCCCCCGCTGGACCCCGGTGCCCTCCCCGTACGACTTCTCACACGCGCAGGATTTCGTCGCCCGCGCCTGCCCGGAAGGCTGGCGCACGGACTCCACGTACAACTTCGCGGTGACCACCAAGGCCGACGGCACGCTGGTCGGGGCGATGGGCCTGGTCCACCTGGCGCTGCACACCGCGGAGCGGCAGGCCGAGATCGGCTACTGGACGGCCAAGGAACGGCGCGGCCGGGGATACACCGCCGAGGCCGTACGGGAAGTCGCACGCTGGGCCTTCACCAGCCTGCGGGTCGAGCGGCTGGAATGGCTCGCGCAGGCCGGCAACACCGGCTCCCGCGCGGTGGCGCTGAAAGCCGGCTTCCGCATGGAGGGCACGCTGCGCGCCAAGATCGCCCACCGGGCCACCCGCCGGGACGCCTGGATCGGCTCGCTGCTCCCCGCCGACCTGGGCCTGGCCTCCGAAACGCCCCATCTCCCGTTCCCCGGCTGACGAGTTCGGACGGAAGGGACGCGGGGCAGGGGCTTCCCCGCCGTTGTCAGTGGTCACTCCTACGCTGTGCCCCATGACAGCTGCGACGCCCGCGAAGCCCGTGACGACGAAGCCCGTGACCTCCCTGTCGGCCGACGACGCCCGGCGCATCGCCCTGCGCGCGCAGGGCTTCCTCGGCGCGCCGGACCGCCGCGCGGGCGTCCGGGGCGTCCTGCGCCGCCTGGGCGCGGTGCAGCTGGACACGATCTCGGTCCTGGCCCGCTCCCACGAGCTGATCCCGTACGCCCGCCTCGGCGCGGTCGGCCGCCCGGACATCGAGTCCGCCTACTGGTCCGGCGGCCACAGCTTCGAATACTGGTCGCACGCCGCCTGCATCCTGCCCATCGAGGAATGGCCGCACTTCGCCTTCCGGCGCCGCGCGAGGCGCGCCAAGGGCCACCGGTGGCACCTGATGGAGGACCGCGACCGCTCCTGCGCCGCCGTACTGGACCGCCTCAAGGCCGACGGCCCGCTGACCACCTCCGACCTGGGCGGCGGCCGGAAGGGCGGCGAATGGTGGGACTGGTCCGAGACGAAGATCGCGGTGGAGTGGCTGCTGGACACCGGCGAGGTGGTCTGCACGGAGCGCCGCGGCTGGAAGCGGGTGTACGACCTCGCCGAGCGCGCCGTTCCCGACCACCTGCTGCACGACGACCTGGACGACGAGGAGTGCGTGCGCCGCCTGGTCGCCCAGGCGGGCGCGGCGATGGGCGTCGCCACCCGCGCGGACCTCGCCGACTACCACCGCCTCAGGAACGACCAGGTCGACGCCGTCATAGCAGGGTCGGGGCTGGTCCCGGTCGAGGTCGAGGGCTGGGGCAGGCCCGCCTGGGCCGACCCTGCCGCCCTGGCCGCGGCGCCGCGCGGCCGGCACCGTACGACCCTGCTGTCGCCCTTCGACTCCCTCATCTGGGACCGCCCGCGCACCGCCCGGATCTTCGACTTCACCCACCGCCTGGAGGCATACGTCCCGCGCCCCAAGCGGGTACACGGCTATTTCGCGATGCCGCTGCTGACCGGCGGCCGGCTCGCCGGCCGGGTGGACCCGGCCCGCGAGGGCAGCACGCTCGTCGCCCGCCAGGTGTCGATGCGCGACGCGAAGGCCGTACGGCCGATGGCCCAGGCCCTGACCGAGGCGGCGCAGTGGGTCGGCTGCGACTCCGTACAGGTCGAACGCTGTGACGACCGGGACATGGCCGCGGCGCTGGTGGCGGAGCTGGCGTAGGAGGGGGGTGGGCCCTGCTGTCCGGACCGGCCGGCCGGTCCGCTCAGCGGATCTCCAGGATCTTCTCCCGCATCGCGTACACCACGGCCTCCATCCGGGAGTGCAGCTGCAGCTTCTCCAGGATGTTGCGGACGTGGTTCTTGACGGTGTTCTCGGAGATGAACAGTTCCTTGGCGATGTCGCGGTTGTTCATGCCCGTGGCGACCAGCTTGAGGACCTCCAGCTCGCGGTCGGTGAGCCGGGGCGCCGGCACCAGCCGGCGCTCGTCCGTGCGCTGGATCATCGACTTGAACTCGGTCAGCAGCTTGGACGCCATGGAGGGGCTGATCTGCGACTGGCCGTCCGCGACCGCGCGGATCGCCGTCGCCACCTCGTCGGTGGAGATCTCCTTGAGGAGGTAGCCGGTGGCCCCGGCCTTGATCGCGTCGTAGAGGTCGGCCTCCTCGTCGCTGATCGTCAGCATGATGATCTTCGCGCTGGGGGCCACCTCCTTGATGGAGGTACACGCCTCGATGCCGCCGCGCCGGGGCATCCGTACGTCCATCAGCACGATGTCGGGCAGCAGGTCGGCGGCCTTGTCCACCGCCTCGGCGCCGTCCCCGGCCTCGCCGACGACCTGGATGTCCTCCTCCTGGGCGAGCACGATCTCCAAGCCCCTGCGGAAGAGCGCGTGGTCGTCGACGACCAGAACCCTGATCGGCTCTTTGCGTGACACGCCCGCGTCCGTGCCGGAATCGTCACCGACGCCGACCCGGTCGCCGTCCGCTCCGCCGTGCACGGGCCCGAAGCTGTCCCCCATCGTTCCTCCCCGTCAACCACTCGGCCGGTGAAGGCCGGAGTTCGGGTATAAGGCTGGTTGACCACAGCCCCCTGCGACCAGCCCGAACAACGCCATACAAACGTCTCCCCCGCATGTCGTCATCGCGCGCTCACCAGCACCTTGGCCGGCACGAACACTATACGGCCTCAACTCCTGGCTCCCGCAGGCGCGATGGTGCCCCCGGGCGTACGCCGGGGGCACCATTGCGGCGGTCATCAGCCGCCGAGCGCCCCTCCGGCGCCACCGGGCTCCTCTCCCCCGAACGAGTCGGGGTTCAGGTGGATGACGCCGTAGTCGTAGGCATGCCGCCGGTAGACGACACTCGGCTGCTTGGTCTCGGCGTCGACGAAGAGGTAGAAGTCGTGTCCGACCAACTCCATCTCGTACAGGGCCTGATTGAGCGTCATCGGCACCGCCGAGTGGGTCTTCTCGCGGACGATCAGGGGCCCTTCGCCCTGGACCTCCAGCGAGCCCATCTTCGTCGTCGGCACCTGATCCTGCGGCGTGTCGTCCACGGCCAGCCGGCCGCTCTCGTCCAGCTGCGCCGCGTCGGGAACGCTCACCGCGACGTCACTCGCCGGGATGCGCCCGCTGCCGCGCCGCGAGTGGCGCTTGTCGTGCTGCTTGCGCAGCCGCGCTTCCAGCTTGGCCGTGGCCAGGTCGAGCGCGGCGTAAGGGTCGGCGGCGGCCGCCTCGGCCCGTACCACCGGGCCTCGGGAGCGGAGGGTGATCTCCACTCGGTCGGAACGGTCGGCCTGCCGGGGGTTGGGCTCCTTGGACACCTCGACGTCCAGGCTGATCACCTTGCCGTCGAGCTTCTGGACCTTGTCCAACTTCAGCTTCTCGGCCACGTGCTTGCGGAACCGCTCGGGCACCTCGGTCTTGCGGCCCTTGACGACGATGTCCACGCAGAACTCCGTTCCCGGATCGCCCCGCTCAGCGCGCGGAGCGATTCCTTCTTGCACCAGGCTCCGGTGAGTGCCGAAGCCTCGGACTTGGCGACTTTCACCTCCTCCTCCCCCGTCGGCGCGGTCCCCACTCCCGTGATTTCAGGGTCCCCGCATACACCCGCAAACGCACCTATTCAGGCATCCACGGCAAAGCGTCTGCCAAGTCCTCACAACCGAACATAGCTCGCCCGGACGGGTGTCGGCACCCCCTAGCTTCCACTAGCTCCGTTTGGGTGGGTTTTCGCCCTCGTTACCTGCAACGATGAATTTTCCCGGTCAGTTCCAGTTGATTTCGAAAGCACTTCGCGGCGCCGCGACCACAGCCGCCCCCACCACCCTCCCACCGGCCGCCCGGACGGCCCGCGCCGCCTCCGCCAGCGACGCCCCGGTGGTCATCAGATCGTCCACCAGCACCACCGGGGCCGTCGCCAGTGGCCCGCCGGCTCCGGCGACGACGGACAGGGCCCCGGAGACGTTGGCCAGGCGTTGACGGGCTCCGAGGCCCGCCTGGTCAACCACCGTACGCCGCTGCCGCAGCACGTTCAGTACCCGAACGGGCACCCCTCCCCGCCGAAGGTCCCGAGCCGCCGCGAACGCCATCCGCCGCACCGGATCGTGCCCCCGCCCCGCCACCGCCCGCCGGGCCGAGGGCACGGGGACGAGGAGCAGGGGCGTGACGGAGGTGAACGGGGGTACTGGAGTGCTAGGGGACCCCACACTGCGGGATCGCGTTCTTCCACGAACGGAGGGAGCGCCAGTGACCGGAACGAGCGGAGCACGGGCGGGCCCCGGCAAGGCACCACCGCCGGGCCCAAAAGACACGCCCCCACCAGCCAAGCCCCCGCCCGGCCCACCAGCCAAGCCACCACCCGTTCCACCAACCAAGCCCCCGCCCGGTCCACCAGACAAGCCACCGCCCGGCGAGTCGCCAACGCCCCGCGGGTAAGCAGCCTCGGACCGCTCACTCCTGTCCGGTCGGGACCGCCGCACTTCGGGGGAATGCCCCTGGTCGGACTGCGCAGAATCGGCGGAGCCCGGGGTGCCATGCAGGCCGCCAACGGGCTGCGTAAGGCCGCCCTCCAGGCGCGACGCCTCAGCGGGCACGGAGGGGCCACCCGACAGACGCGGCGCCTCAGCAGGCGTAGGCGATCCATCCGCGAGACGCGGCACAGCAGGCGTGGGCGCTCCGCCAGGCAGGCGCAGCCTTTCAGCAGGCGTGAGCGTTCCTCCAGGCAGGCGCGGCCCCTCGGCGCGCATGGGCGGGCCATTCGCCAGGCGCGACGCCTCCACAGACGCGGACGGGCCACCCGACAGACGCGACGCCTCCACAGACGCGGACGGGCCACCCGACAGACGCGACGCCTCCACAGACGCGGACGGGTCACCCGGCAGACGCGGCGCCTCAACAGACGCGGCGGGCGAGCCATCCGTCAGGCGCAGCGGACCGCCCTCGGCCCACAACCCGCGCACGGCCCCCGCCAGCGCCACCCCCAGCGGACCGGCCAGCCGCAACGCCCCCCGCTCCTTGTGCGCGAGCAGCACCGCGCGCACCTCATCGGCGTACGGAGCCGCGGCGCAGGTGGGCGGCAGGCCGGGCGGGACGGGGCGCGGGCGTACTCTTCGGGGGCCCCGGGGGCCTCCCCCGCCCCCACCCCCTCTCCCCCTCGCCCCCCGGGACAGTGCCTGGCGGCATTCCTCGCACAGGTCCGTACGAGGACGGCCGCATCCGGCGCAGTCCACCGGTAGTACCAGACCGGTGATTTCTCGCCATACGCCCCGCATGGGATCTACTGTCCCGCCGGGCGGGTGGGGGCGCCACCCCCTGTGGATAACTCGGGTGACGGGGGTGCGAGCCCAGGAGGCGGCCGCCGGGCCTTTTCCCCTACCCCGGGTAAACCGGCGCCTTGCCTTCCTTCGCCACCGTCTTCCAGTTCGCGTCCTGCGGCAGTCGCACAATGCCCTCGGCACCGTCGGCCACCAGCGGCCGGTTCTCGTCCTCCGAGGCCGTCACCGCCTTGACGCCGCTGACTCCGGGCAGCGTCTGCGCGCTCGACGCCGAACCGTCCGTCTCCATGAACTGCATCTGCTGCACCCCGCCGGACTGCCGGCCGACGACCACGAGCCGGCTGCCGCCCGCCCAGGACGCCGCCACCACGTCCTCCAACTGGGGGGCGACCGGCCGCATTTCCTCCACCGACAGCGTCGGGTGCTGCGCCGTGCCGCCGCGCTCGACCCGGCCGAGCTGCAGCGTCGTACGTCCCTTGTCCTCGACCAGCACCGCGATCCGGATGCCGTCGGACGCCACCTTGATCGCCTTGATCCGCCGGTCGCCGAGGCCGGGCACCGTCACCACGTCCGGTGTCCCCTTGCCCTCGCGCAGCCGCAGCAGCCGCGAACCCTTGTCGCTGCGGTCCGCTATCCACAGGTCGCCGAGGCCGTCCCAACTCGGCGCCGACAGGCCGTTCTCGGCCGTGCTGTGCAGCACCGCCGGGCCGCGCTCGGCGCCGTAGTCGAGCGGGGCCACGTACAGCGACCGCCCGTCGGCCGAGACGCCGGCCACGCTGCTCTCGCCACGCGATACGGCGATCGAACTCAGCGCGGTCTTGCCGGTGCCGAACGGCCCCCGCACCGGCCGCGGCTCCGTCGTCGTGTCGGGCATGCTGACCACCTTCTGGTCAGCGGCGATCCAGTACTCCTGGGCGGGCCGCCCGATGTGCTTGCGCGGCGCGAACTCGCTGTTGGCGCGGTCCTGCGACAGGACGCACAGCCGGCTGCCGCCCTCGTCCTGCAGTTCCACCTCGCTGAGCTTCGACGCGCGGGTGATGTCCTGGACGGTGAAGAACAGCTGGGCCGCCATCCGCCTGCACTGCCCCGGCGTCGCGCCGGCGGCCCCCTTGCCGAGCCGCACCTTCAGCGCGTTGGAGTCGTCGAGGGACAGGCCGCTGCTCTTGAGCCGGGTGCCCGTCGGGAACGCCGAGGCGGTGACCTGGTTCAGCCAGTTCGTGGGCCCTTCCAGCAGCGCGGCCACGCTGGCGGTGATCGGGTCTATCCGCTGGCGCAGGTAGACGGGGTCGGCGACCAGCACGTTCTTGCCCGCCTTGGACGACTGCGCCTCCGACTTGTAGTCGGCGAAGTAGTACTTGTTGACGGACCGGTAGATCCGTTGGAAGTCGGACTGCCCGAGCACCAGCCCGTCGGGCAGCCGGTCGATGCGCCACTGCCCGTCCTCCTTGGTGAGGTGGACGGACTGCTTGTACGCCTTCTCCTCGGGCGTGTAGGCGTGGTTGCGGTCGACGGTGGCGACCTGGTTGCCGGACAGTGTGACCGTGTAGCCGTTCGGGTCCTCGCGGTTGGCCTGGCCCACGGGGTCGGCCTTCGGGCGCTGCTGGAGCACCTTGGTCGCCGAGAACGGCCGCCACGTCTTCTTCGTGGACTTGGCCAAGTACTGCACGGCCGTGCTGAAGTCCACCTCGTCGCTCGTCGTCGCGTCGAGGAAGCCGCTGACGATCTCGGTCGGCTGCGCCCCGTCCTGCGGCGGCACGCCGTAGACCCGCACCTGCGAGTCGGCGTCCGCGCGCGGCGACTGGTCGACGGCCTGCATGTCCCCGCTGTCGGGCATCGACGCGCATCCGGCCAGCAGCAACGCGCCGCAGCCGAGCGCCGCACCCGTACGGGCGAGCCTGCCGCGCGCCCGCGGCCTCAGCCGCCCGGTACCTGCGGCGCCCGCTCCGGGGCCGGTTTCCGCGCCTGCTCCGGCACCCGTTTCAGCGCTCACGAACCTCGTCCTCCCGCTCCGCGCCGTCGTGCCCGCGCGCCGCACCACCGCGTACGCCGTTTCCCTGTACGCCGTCGCCGCCGGCACCGTTCCGGTGCGCGCCGTCACCGAGGGGGTGCGCGCCGTCGCCCAGGGGTTCGGCGCCGTCCGGCCGGACGTGGGTGAGCGACTCCGCGGGGCGTGACTCCGGGGAGCGCGGCGCCGGGGCGCGCGGCGCCGGGGCGCGCGGCTCCAAGGGGCACGGCTCCGCCAACCGCTGCTGCGCCGGAATGGCGGCCGCCGTCCGCACCGCGGCCGCGCCGCGCACCTGGTACGGGCCGGCCGCCTGGAGGTTGCGCCGCGAGTCCTCCGGTTCGAGCGGTATCGGCGAGCCGCGCAGGGCTTCCCCCGCCGTACACGGCAGCGTCAGCCGGAACTGCGAGCCGCCGCCCGGCTCGCCCCACGCCTGCAGCCAGCCGCCGTGCAGCCGGGCGTCCTCGACCGCGATCGACAGGCCGAGCCCCGTACCGCCGGTCGTACGGGCCCGTGCCGGGTCGGCGCGCCAGAAGCGGTTGAACACCCTGGCCGCCTCGCCCGGCTTGAGGCCGACGCCGTAGTCGCGCACGGCGACGGCCACCGCGCCGCCGTTGCGGCCGCCGGCCGCGGCCAGCCGCACCACGACGTCCCGGCCCTCGCCGTGCTCGACGGCGTTGACCACGAGGTTGCGCAGCACCCGCTCGACCCGGCGGGCGTCCGCCTCCGCGATCACCGGCTGTTCGGCGCCGCGCACCACGATGCGGCTGCCCTTGCGCTCCGCCAGCGGCTCGGCGCCCTCGATGACCCGGTGCACCACGTCGCGGAGGTCGATCGGCTCGGCCTCCAGAGCGGCCGCGCCCGCGTCGAAGCGGCTGATTTCCAGCAGTTCGGCGAGCAGCGACTCGAACCGGTCGAGCTGCCCGCGCAGCAGTTCGGCGGAGCGCGCGGTCACCGGATCGAAGTCTTCGCGCGCGTCGTGGATGACCTCCGCGGCCATCCGTACGGTCGTCAGCGGTGTCCGCAGCTCGTGCGACACGTCGGAGACGAACCGCCGCTGCATCCGCGACAGCTCCTCCAGCTGCTGGATCTTGACCTGGAGGTTCTGCGCCATCTTGTTGAAGGACTCGCCGAGCCGGGCGATGTCGTCCTCGCCGGTGACCTTCATCCGCTCCTGGAGCAGCCCGGCGGCCAGCCGCTCGGAGATGCCCGCCGCCATCCGTACGGGCGTGACGACCTGCCGTACGACAAGCCAGGCGATGGCGCCGAGCAGCACCACGACGAACACCCCGGCCGTCGCCAGGGTCGTCTTTACCAGGCTCAGCGACTTCTCCTCCTGGCTGAAAGGGAAGAGATAGTAGAGCTGGTACGGGTTGCTGTTGACGTCGTTGAGGCGCTTGCCGATGATGATCGCCGGCTCGCCCTCCTCCGATCCGACGCGCTTGATCTGCGTGGACTGGCGGAACGTGCCGGTCTTGGTGTCCAGAATCTGGCGCATCTCCGCGGGCACGCTGCGCGCGGGGTCGACGTCCCCGGAGGCGCGCGGGCCCCGGGTGTCCGGGCTGCTGTCCCCGAACGGCTCTTCCACGGCCGATCCGGAGCTGAGCGCCACCACGGAGAAGACGCCCTGGCCGCCGCTGGCGAGCTGCTCGACCAGGCTGGTCAGCCAAGTCGCGGAGTCCTGGGGCCCGCGGCTGCCGGAGCGTCCGGCGTCGTCGCCGCGGCCGTCGGTGGTGCTGTCGGCCAGCTTCTGCGCCACGGCGAAGCCGCCGGTGGCCTGGCTCTGCGCGGCCTGCCGCTTGGCCTCCAGCAGTCCGTTGCGGACCTGTCCGATGACCACGACGCCGAGGATCAGGACGACGCCCAGCGACATGAGCAGGGTCGTGGCGACCACGCGGAGCTGGATGTTACGGCGCCACAGGCGCAGCGCGGGCAGCAGCGGACGGCGTATCCAGCGGCCGAAGAGCCGCAGCATGGGGTGGACGGGGCCGCTCGTGGCGCCGTCGGGCAGCAGCCGTCCGGGCATCCCCCGGAACCGCTCTGCCGGTCCCGGGCGGGCGGCGGCACGTGCCTCGCCCGCCGGGCGTTCGGCGGTCCGCGCGCCGCGGGCGTCGTCGCCTTCGGGGCGCTCGGCCGCGGTGTCCTGCCCGGCCCGCTCGGGGCCGTCTCCGTGTCCGTTCGCCCGGGCGTGCCCGTTGGCCCGGCCGTGCCCGTTCGCCCCGCCGTCGGCCGCCCGGCCGGTCAGCCGGCCGAGCACTCGACCAAACATCCGACCAGAGCCGGGCATATCGCCTGCCGGGCGGACGGTCCGCCCCCGCTCGTCCTCCGGGGCCGAACCGTCCCGGGACATATCAGCTGGGCCCGGCCTTATAGCCGACTCCGCGCACGGTCACCACGATCTCCGGGCGCTCCGGGTCCTTCTCGACCTTGGAGCGCAGCCGCTGCACGTGGACGTTGACCAGCCGGGTGTCGGCGGCGTGCCGGTAGCCCCACACCTGCTCCAGCAGCACCTCGCGCGTGAACACCTGCCACGGCTTACGGGCCAGCGCCACCAGCAGGTCGAACTCCAGCGGCGTGAGCGCGATCGACTGCCCGCTCCGCTTGACCGAGTGCCCCGCCACGTCGATGACGAGGTCACCGATGGCCAGCTGCTCGGGCGCCGGCTCCTCCGAGCGGCGCAGCCGCGCACGGATGCGGGCCACCAGCTCCTTGGGCTTGAACGGCTTGACGATGTAGTCGTCGGCCCCCGACTCCAGGCCGACCACCACGTCGACCGTGTCGCTCTTCGCGGTCAGCATGACGATCGGTACACCGGACTCGGCCCGGATCAGCCGGCACACCTCTATGCCGTCCCTCCCGGGCAGCATGAGGTCGAGCAGCACGAGGTCCGGCTTGGTCTCCCGGAAGGCGGCGAGCGCCTTGTCCCCGTCCGAGACGAACGACGGTTCAAAGCCTTCGCCGCGCAGCACGATGCCGAGCATCTCTGCCAGTGCGGTGTCGTCGTCGACGACCAGGACGCGTCCCTTCATTCGGCCATCATCCCATTACCTGATCGTGACTTACTCCATCGTGATGTGGAACACAGCTCCGCGAGGCCGCCCGGGGTCACCGGCGAGACCACTCCGGCCTCGGTGACCATCGCCGTCACCAGCTCGGCCGGCGTCACGTCGAAGGCCGGGTTGTAGGCCAGCGCGCCCAGCGGGGCGATCTGCACCCCGGTGCCGGCCTCCGCCCCGGCGCCCGGCGCGAACGGCATCGCGATTTCCGTCACCTCGTGCCCGGGCCGCTGCTCCACCTCGATGAGCGCGCCGTCCGCCGTCGCCAGGTCCACCGTGCTCGTCGGCGCTACCACCACGAACGGCACGTGGTGGTAGCGGGCCAGTACGGCCAGCGGATAGCTGCCCACCTTGTTGGCGACCGCGCCGTCCGCCGTTATCCGGTCCGCGCCGATCAGTACGGCGTCCACCTCGCCCGCCGCGAAGAGCGACCCGGCCGCGCCGTCCGCGAGCACCGTGTACGGCATGCCCGTACGCGCCGCCTCGTACGCGGTCAGCCGCGCGCCCTGCAGCAGGGGCCGGGTCTCGTCGACCCACAGCCGCCGCAGCTCACCGGCCCGGTGTGCCGCCAGCACCACCCCCAGGGCGGTGCCCTCGCCGCCGGACACCAGCGCCCCGGTGTTGCAGTGGGTGAGTATCCGGTGGCCGCCGCCGGGCAGCAGCTCGCCCAGCAGCGCCATCCCGTGCGCGGCCATCCGCTTGCTGGCCTCGGCGTCCTCCGCGTGCACGGCCTGTGCCTCGGCCAGCGCCGCGGCTGCGGCCCGCTCGGGGCCGGCCCCGTCGGCGACCGCGTCGCGGTACGCGCCGGCGGCCCGTCGTACGCCGTATTCGAGGTTGACCGCCGTCGGGCGGGCATACGCCAGGGTGTCGGCCGCGTCGGCCACGTCGAATCCCCGCGCGGCGGCGAGGGCGACTCCGTACGCACCGGCGATGCCCAGCAGCGGAGCGCCGCGCACAGCCAGCGTCCTGATCGCCTGCACCAGTGCCGGAACGTCCGTGCAAACCAGTTCGACCTCTTCGGACGGCAACCGTGTCTGATCGAGGAGAACCAGTACGGGCCCCTCGGGAAGCTCCTCCCAACGCAGTGACGGAACCACGGGAGCGTCGGCGCCCGCCTCGGACTTCTCGTAGCGATCGGCCATCCGCCCAGTCTGCCGCCGACAGCGGTCGGAGCAGAAGAGTCCCCCCGCACGAGGGCCCGGGGACGCGGGCGCACGCGCCATGACACGATGACAGGCACTGCGGACGCCGGACCCCGGCCATTCGAACGGGCGGGAAGCATGAAGGAGCGACGATGAACAACTCTCCGGGCTGGGCCTCGCCCGGATCCTCCCCCTCCGACGAGCCGGACCGCGCCGCGCAGGAACAGCCCGCCACCACGGGCCCCACCGGCCCGGACACTCCGGCCGGCCCGGCCGGTTCCACGGACCGGAGCGGTCCCACCGCTCCGGCAGGTCCGGCGGAACCGGCGGGACAGACCGGCACGGAAACGGCCGATGGCTCCACGGTCCCGCCGCAGTGGTCCAAGGAGCAGCCGCCCGCCGGTCAGTGGTCCGCCCCCACCGGCGGCCCCGCCCGCGGCGGGCAGGGCGGCCAGGGCGGCCAAGGACCGCAGGGTGCCCCCGGCGGCCAAGGCGGCTGGGGAGGACAACCGGGCTGGGGAGGACAACCGGGTTGGGGTGCCCCCTGGGCTCCGCCGCCCGCCGCCAAGCCCGGCGTGATCCCGCTCCGCCCGCTCGGCGTCGGCGAGATCCTCGACGGCGCGGTGTCCACCATGCGTGCCCACTGGCGCACCGTCCTGGGCATCTCGCTGGTCGTGGCCGTCGTCTCGCAAGCCGCGAACACGCTCGTCACCGGCATCTGGTTCCGGAACGCCGGCAGCGCCACCGCGAACGACCCCGACGCCTCCTTGCGCGAGCTCATGGGCGAACTCGGCGGCACCCTCGCGGGCACCGCCGTCACCTCGCTGATCGGCGTGCTGGGCACGATCATCGTCACCGCGCTGCTCACCATCGTCGTCAGCCGGGCCGTCCTGGGACGCTCGGTGACGGCAGGCGAAGCCTGGCGGGACGCCCGCGGCCGGCTGCCGCGGCTCCTCGGCCTGCTTCTGCTGCTGCCCCTGATCACCTCGGTCGTCCTCGGCGTCGGCATGCTGCCCGGCATCATCGTCGCGGTGGTGGGACAGGTCACCGCCGGTATTCTGCTCGCCCTGGTCGGCGCCCTGGGCGCGAGCGTCGCGGCCGTCTGGCTGTGGGTCCGCTTCAGCCTCGCCGCCCCGGCGCTGATGCTGGAGAAGCAGGGCGTCATCGCGTCCATGCGGCGCTCGGCCAAGCTGGTACGGGGCGCCTGGTGGCGGATCCTGGGCGTCCAGCTCCTGACGTACGTGCTGATCGCCATCGTCCAGATGATCGTCCAGATACCCGCCACCGTCATCGCCGTCCTCCTCGGCGGTGAGGGCTTCTCGTCCTGGATCGAGGGCAACGGCAGTCCCGGCTGGACGTTCCTGATCGTGCTGGCCGTCGGCGCCGTGATCACCTCCACGGTCACCTACCCGATCAGCGCGGGCGTCACGGCGCTCCTCTACATGGACCAGCGGATCCGCCGCGAGGCGCTCGACCTGGAGCTGGCCCGCGCCGCCGGCCTGCCCGGGTACGACGCGGACGCCCCCGGGCCCCAGGGCCCCCACCAGGGGCCCGCCGGCCCCACGCCGGGAAGCTGATGCGGTGACGCCGCCAAGGGGGACGGCCGTATTCGCCCGGCTGACGACGGGCTCCGGCGAGGACGGACCGGTGAGGATCCCGCGTGACGCCGCCCGCGAGGCGGCCGAACGCGAACTCGCCGATCCGCGGTACCACCAGAACGACCCGAACCTGCTCCAGCGTGCCCTGGACTGGTTCTGGAAGAAGGTCGGCGAGCTGTTCGACGCCGCCGCCGGGGCCACCCCGGGCGGCTGGGCCGGTCTCCTCGCCATCGTCCTCGTCGTCGTGCTGCTCGCCGTCGCCCTGCGGCTCCGGCTGGGCGCCCTGCGCCGCACCCCCACCACGGGTGGCGGCGCGCTCTTCGGGGAGCGTCCCCGCACCGCCGCTGAGCACCGCGCCGCCGCCGAACGGCACGCGGCCGAGAGCCGCTGGACCGAAGCCGTCCAGGAACGGATGCGCGCCATCGTCCTGGCCCTGGAGGAACGCGCCCTGCTCACCCCGGGCCCCGGCCGCACCGCCGACGAGGCCGCCACCGAGGCAGGCCGGGCCCTGCCCGCCCACGCCGAGCGCCTGCGCGCCGCCGCCCGGGCGTTCGACGACGTCACATACGGCGGCCGCCCTGGCACCGAACGGGAGTACGCCCTCCTGAGCACCCTCGACACCGACCTGCGGAACAGCAAGCCCCGGCCCGCCGCTCTCCACGGGGGCGGCGCATGAGCACCACCACGACCGGCACCACCTCTCTCGCACCGTCCCCGCGCCGCCTGTGGACCCGCTCGCGCGGGCTGCTCGCCGCCGTCCTCGTCCTCCTGCTGGGCGGGGTCGCGGTCGCGCTCCTGCGCTCCGGTGACCAGCACGGACGTCTCGACCCCCGGTCGGTGGACCGCACCGGGAGCGGCGCGGTCGCCGCCCTCCTCGCCGACCGGGGCGTCGGCACCCGCGTCGTGACCACCACGGAGGAGGCCGCCGCCGCGGCCGGCCCGGACACCACCGTCCTGGTCACCAACCCCGGCCTGCTCACCCGCCGCCAGCTGGACACCCTGCACCAGGCCACCGGACGGACGGCCGGACGCACCGTGCTGCTCACTCCGGGCCCGGCCACCCTGGACGTCTTCACGCCCGGGGTCGAGACAGCGGCACCCACCGACGTGACGGCACTGGCCCCCGACTGCGCGCTGCCCGCCGCCCGGACCGCCGGCGACGCCGAACTCGGCGGCCTGCGCTACTCGGCCCCCGTCCCCACCGCCGACCGCTGCTACCCCAGCCACGGCAAGGCCACCCTGGTGCGCGTGCCCACCAGCGCCGGCGGCGACACCGTGCTCCTCGGCGCCCCCGACATCCTCTACAACCACCGCCTCGCCGAACGCGGCAACGCCTCGCTGGCCCTGCAACTGCTCGGTTCGCACAAGCATCTGGTCTGGTACCTCCCCTCCGTCAGCGATCCCTCGTCCGCGCAGGACGAGCAGCGCGGCTTCTTCGACCTCATTCCGTCCGGCTGGGGATGGGCGCTGCTGCAACTCCTCATCGCCGCCGCACTCGCGGGCCTCTGGCGGGCCCGCCGGCTCGGCCCGCTCGTCCCCGAGCGGCTTCCGGTCACCGTCCCCGCCGCCGAGACGACCGAGGGACACGCCCGCCTCTACCAGCAGGCAGGCGCCCGTGACCGGGCCGCCGCCGTCCTACGAGCCGCCACCCGCACCCGGCTCGCCCCGCTCTCCGGCGTGTCCCCCACGCACGCCCACACCCCCGACATCCTTCTCCCGGCCGTCTCTGCCCGGCTTCCCGCGGACGCGGGAACCGGCACCGCACTGCACGCCCTGCTCTTCGGCCCCCCGCCCGCCGACGACAAGGGCCTGGTCACCCTGGCCGACCAGCTCGACCACCTAGAACGCTCGATTTTGTCCCCAGAGAGGCACGACCCCCGTGAGCACCCCGACAGCTGACAGCGCCCGCTCCTCCCTGGAGGCCGTGCGCACCGAGATCGCCAAGGCCGTCGTAGGCCAGGACCCGACCGTCACCGGCCTGGTCGTCGCGCTGCTCTGCCGTGGGCACGTCCTGCTCGAAGGCGTACCCGGCGTTGCCAAGACCCTGCTCGTACGCGCGCTCTCGGCGACCCTGGAACTCGACACCAAGCGCGTGCAGTTCACCCCCGATCTGATGCCGAGCGACGTCACCGGCTCGCTCGTCTACGACTCCCGCAGTTCCGAGTTCTCCTTCCAGGCCGGCCCGGTCTTCACCAACCTGCTGCTCGCCGACGAGATCAACCGGACGCCGCCCAAGACCCAGGCGTCCCTGCTCGAAGCCATGGAGGAGCGCCAGGTCACCGTCGACGGAACGCCCCGCCCGCTCCCCGAGCCCTTCCTCGTGGCCGCCACGCAGAACCCCGTCGAGTACGAAGGCACCTATCCGCTGCCCGAGGCCCAACTCGACCGGTTCCTGCTGAAACTGACGGTCCCGCTCCCCGCCCGCCAGGACGAGATCGACATCCTGGCCCGGCACGCGCAGGGCTTCAGCCCCCGCGACCTCGAAGCCGCGGGCCTCCGCCCCGTCGCCGGTCCCGCCGACCTGGAAGCGGCCCGGGCCGCGGTCGCGAAGACCTCCGTGTCACCCGAGGTCACCGGTTACATCGTCGATATCTGCCGTGCCACGCGCGAATCCCCCTCGCTCTCCCTCGGCGTCTCCCCCCGAGGAGCCACCGCCCTGCTCTCCACCTCCCGGGCCTGGGCCTGGCTCACCGGCCGCGACTACGTCATTCCCGACGACGTGAAAGCCCTGGCCCTGCCCACGCTCCGGCACCGCGTCCAACTCCGCCCGGAGGCCGAGATGGAAGGAGTCACCGCCGACTCCGTCATCAACTCCGTCCTCGCCCACCTCCCCGTCCCCCGCTGAGACCGAGCCGTGGCCCTGACCGGACGCACCGCCCTCATCTCCGCCGTCGCAGCTCTCTTCGTCGGCCTCCTCATGCCGAGCTGGACCGGTATCCTCACCGTCCAACTCGCCCTGCTGCTAGCAATTTTGTGCGACCTCGCACTCGCCGCGCCAGTGCGGAAGCTCCAGTTCACCCGAACCGGTGACACATCCGTTCGACTAGGCCAGGAGGCCAGGACCCACCTCACCCTGACCAACCCGGACCGGCGGACACTGCGCGCGCACCTCCGCGACGCATGGCCCCCCAGCGCGTTCCACCCCGGCACGGAAATCCCGGCCTCCCGGCACCGCCTGCGCGTCCCCGCCGCCGAACGCCGCCGCGTCACGACGACGCTCCACCCCACCCGCCGCGGCGACCACCACGCCGTCCGCGTCACGGTCCGCTCCTACGGCCCCCTCGGCCTGGCCGCCCGCCAAGGCAGCCACCACGTCCCGTGGACCGTCCGCGCCCTGCCCCCCTTCACCAGCCGCAAGCACCTCCCCGGCAAGCTGGCCCGGCTGCGCGAACTCGACGGCCGCACCAGCATCCTGACCCGCGGCGAAGGCACGGAATTCGACAGCCTCCGCGACTACACCCCCGGCGACGACACCCGCTCCATCGACTGGCGCGCCACCGCACGCCGGCAGTCCGTGGCCGTACGCACCTGGCGGCCGGAGCGCGACCGGCGCATCCTCCTGGCCCTCGAAACCGGCCGCACCTCGGCCGGCCGGGTCGGCGACACCCCGCGTCTGGACGCCTCCATGGACGCCGCTCTGCTGCTCGCCGCCCTGGCGTCCCGAGCCGGCGACCGGGTCGACCTCCTCGCCTACGACCGCCGGGTACGGGCCTCCGTACAGGGCCGCGCGGCGGGAGACCTCCTGCCCGCCCTGACCGACGCCCTCGCCCCCCTCGACCCCGAACTCGTCGAGGCCGACGCCCGCGGTCTGGCAGCGACCATCCACCGCAGCACGCCGCGCCGGTCCCTGATCGTCCTGTTCACCGGCCTGGACACGGCCCCGGTCGAGGAAGGGCTGCTGCCCGTGCTCCCCGGCCTCACCCAGCGCAACGAGGTCATCGTCGCCGCCGTGGCGGACCCTCGCATCGAAGAAATGGCCGCCGCCCGACACACGCCCCAGGCCGTGTACGCAGCGGCCGCCGCCGAACAGACCCGGGCGGCCCGCCGCCGCACCGCCGACCGCCTGCGCCGCCACGGTGTGACGGTCATCGACGCCACCCCGGCCCGCCTCGCCCCCGACCTGGCGGACGCCTACCTCTCCCTCAAGGCCTCCGGTCGGCTGTAGGAAGCCCTCGGCGGGCCGTTCAGCTCAGTCCTTACGGTCCCTGACGGCCGCGGCAATCGTCACGGCGGTGCCGACGAGCAGCGGGACCAGCAGCCCGGCGTACGCCCAACCGGGTACGTCCGGATCAGTCGCGGAACGCCACAGAATCCCGCAACCCACGAATAGTGCGACGCCGACGGATGCGTTGAGCAGCAGCAGAGACCGGGCCATTCGGCGTGCCGACTCGCGGCTGGCCGGCCTGTTCACCAGAAACTCGGACGCCCCAGCGGCATACGGTGCCGTGTTTGTATCCGGCAGCTCGTCGCGTGGTGTGACCCGCAGGGTCAGCTCGGCACAGCCGACCATCAGAACTGTCGCCCCCGCATAGACGAAGACCAGCAAGAACGCGCTGCCGATCGACCGGTCCGTCCAGGCGTCCACTCCCTGCATACCGACGTGTTTCGGTATCTGCGCCGGCAGCTGGGCGTATCTGACGGCACCCCAGACGGCCATTGCGGCAAGGAGGACGGCGTTGGGGATCAGCCACAGCCGGACAGGGGAAGTGAACACCATGACACTGATCATCCGATATGTGCGTACGAGTGGAAAGCCCTCTTCACGTCACTCGTCCGGCCAAAACAAAAAAGCTCCGGTCCCTGAACCAGAAGGTTCAGGGACCGGAGCTGAAAAATTGTTCGGCGGCGTCCTACTCTCCCACAGGGTCC
>NZ_JBIRPD010000040.1:0-15531 GCF_044332485.1 Streptomyces sp. NPDC017056
ACTCGGCCTTCGGCCGCCCCGTCCTCGCCATCCGTCCAGAATGCCGAACCGACAGCAACATCCGCAGCGAAATCCCGACTCAGGACACTAGGGCGATGCGACCTGTTCTCTGTGCACATTGATGAAAGAGATACGGGGCTCACTCTCGGGATGGATCTCCTTCGCCTCCCCGACAAGCTTCTTCCCGAGTGGGAAGGGGAGAACTTCAACGCCTTCACTTTTTTCCTGACATTCACCATGATCGAAGAGCTTGATTTCGACGGATGGCAGTACACGCCCATACAAAGCGTTGACATCAGGAGAGAAGGTGAGCGGAGGGTCCGCGTCGAGGTTCATGGCCAGGATGAGAGCCTGCGATTCACTGCCGACGCGATCAAAATGTCGGGAGTAAGGGCTTATCGCGCCTCTTCAACCCCGTAATCGGACGCTGGGCGCCAGTCAATGGCGTACTCGCGGATCGGGCAAGTCGGGTGGTCCGGGAGGTACGCCGCCCGGGCTGTGCCGGATGTATCTCCTCGACCTGCTCGCGGTAGTGGGCGTGCAGGTCCTCCTAGTCCAGCGGGCCGTGGCTGTCCATCAGCTGCTCGGCCGCGGAGAGCTCGTCTTCGCTGATGTCGACCGGCCGGTCGGGAACCACTCCGGCGGGGGTGCGGTTCTGGTCGGGCCAGCGCAGCGAGTGCAGCACCAGCATGTCGCCCATCGGCTGTACCAGCGCGAGGGTCTCCTTGCTGCGTAAGGCGACCTTGCCGATGGCGACCGAGCCGTGGTCGTCCATGGCGTCGCGCAGCAGAACGTAGGGCTTGTTGGTGCGCCGGCCGAGACGAAGGCGAGGATCGTGAGGGTCTTGGCGGTCGGCAGTGGAAGCTGGGCCAGGTCGTCGTGGGTGAGCGGGGCGATGCGCTCGCCGGTCGCGAACCGGCGGCAAGCCTGGAGGATCTGCTAGCAGGCAGCGGTCCAGAGATCACCATGCGAGCCTGTTGGCACTCTCGGACACCGCCTCAGCACCGTCCGCAGGCTGGTTGTCCACTGGCACCATCATCCGTCAGGGTTAAAGGACCAGGGTAAATTTCCGGGCAAGTATTGCTAGGGTGCAGGCACGAGAGGAGACCACGCATGGCATCCGAGGAAGAGCTGTTCGCGTCGGTCGATGCCCTGCTGGAGGAGGAGCCGCAGCTCCCGTCCCCGGCGGAGCGGGCCCGGCTTCGTGAGGCCGCCGGCATCACGCAGGCCCGCCTGGCGGTCGCACTGAAAACGTCGACGCAGAGCATCAAGAACTGGGAGAACGGCAGGAGCGAACCGAAGGAGCCGCGGCTGTCGGCGTACCAGCGGCTGCTGAAGGGCTGGGCGGCGAAGCACCCTGCGCACAGCGCCCTCTCCACCCCCACGCCCGGGGCCGTCCCGATCACCGTGCCCCAGCCAGAACCGGCCCCGAAGGCATTCACGGGTCCGGCCGCCCCCGAGGCGAGGACCGCCGCGCCGGTGAAGGCTCCCGCTGCGCCGGTCGTACCCGAGCCTGCTGCCCGTCCGGCCGCGCGCCCGGTGACGTCGTCGCGGCGTCCGGCGGCGAAGAAGGCCGCCATGCCCGCCGCCGACCCGCGGTTCCCGCACGGACCGCTGGCCGTGCTGGACGGTGACGGCTCCGCGTACGGTGTCGACGGCGTCGTGCTCGACTGCCCGGCGACCACCATCCCGGACTTGGTGGAGTGGACGCTGCGCGAGTCCGGCCTCGGCGCCGCCAAGCTGCACCGTTACGGCAAGGACTCCGACCCGCTGATCGTGCTCACTGCAGCCGCGGCCGTGAAGTTCGGGCTGCCGGAGCGTCTGGAGGGCCACGAGCAGCGCCGCTCCCTGCGCCTTTCGGAGGACCATCCGGTCGTCAAGCAGGTGCTCAAGGCCCGCTGGCAGCTCACGCAGCGCGGGTTCGGCCCGTGGGCCCGCATCTACCGCAAGGCGCAGGGCCGCGAGCGGCAGTGCGTACAGCTCGCGATCTTGTCGTGGGACGCCCTCGATGAGCGGTCCTGGCCCGGCGTGGCGGAGATGACGCCGGCCGACATCGCCCGCGTCCTCGGCGTCTACGCCCAGCGTGTCATCACCCCCCGCGGCTCCACGGCCGTCTCGGGCCTGGAGCTGATGACGGCGCTGCGCCCGCCCACCCGCGCGGTGCGCGACGAAGCGACCGGGAACTGGGTGCCCGGCCACAACCCCGGCAGCTTGGGTACGGACCCGATGGACCCCGCTCCGCCGGAAGCCACACCCGAGCACCCCGTCGTCGTCCAGTCCGGCTGGACCGGCGGCTTCCTCAACGAGGAGGCGTACCAGTGGGTGCGGCCGGTGGACACGCTCAGCGACGAGGAGTGCCTGCTGCCGTACGCCGTCGGCCTGGACCTCAACACCGCCTTCCTCGCCGCCGCGTCCCGCCTGGTTGTCGGCCTGTCCGCCCCCGACCACTTCCACACCCCGACGTTCAACCCGAAGATCCCCGGCTCCTGGCTGGTCGACCTCTCCCACGTCGAACTGGACCCGCGGCTGCCCAGCCCGTTCACGCCGGACGGCACCCGCCCGACCGGTCCGGCCTGGTACCAGACACACACCGTCGCCTACGCACAAGAACTCGGCTACAACGTCCAGCCCATCGAGGCGTACCTGCGGCGGGAGACCGGCGCGTACCTGGACCCGTGGCACGACCGCCTCAAGACCGCCTACGTCGACACGCTCGCCGACCTCGGCGTCACCCGCGACCTGGACGACCGGGCCTTCCTCGCAGCGATGGAGCAGCACAAGCAGGTCGACCCGGCCTTGGCCGCTGTCTTGACCGCGATCAAAGCCACGGTCAAGGGCGGCGTAGGCAAACTCCGCGAACGCCCGCAGGGCCGCCACTACCGGGACGGGGAGCGGTGGCCGGCTCTGGAACGCCCGACCTGGCGTCCGGACATCCGCGCCGCCGTCATCTCCAAGGCGCGGGTCAACATGCACCGCAAGCTGCTGAACATGTCCCGGATGACGGGCCTGTTCCCGCTCGCGGTGCTGTCCGACTGCGTCGTCTACCCCTCGCCGGGAGCGAGTCCGCTCGACTTCCTGCCGTACGCCGCGTCCGGCAAGCCGCAACCCGGTGGATTCCGCCTCGGGCCCACTCCGGGCCTGGCGAAGCTGGAGGGCGTGCAGGAGATGTCGTGGGCGGTGGACCTGATGGAGCAGGGGCTGAACCCGGCCCGCCACATCAAGGGCGGCGACGCCGTGCTGGACGAAGGGGAGTAGAGCGATGGGGGAGATCGAGGACGCCATCGAGCGCGCCGACCAGGAGTCCTTCACCCGGCAGCCGCCGAAGACCCTTAAGGCCCAGATCGGGTATCTGATCAAGCAGTTCGGCAGCGCCAAGGCCGTTGCGGCGGAACTCGGGGTCACCGCCGACTCCGTCAACCGCTACCGTCGCGGCGCCCGCAAGAACGCCCGAGCCGACGTCGCTGCCAAGATCGACGACGCGGTGCGGGCCCGCTGGCAGCCCCAGGTCCGCAAGCGCCGGCAGAAGCAGGCGGCGACCAGCGGCGGGATCACGGTGGAGACGCGGGCCCGCTTCGGGTACACCGCCTCCGTCGGCACGACCGACGACGGACGGTTGCGGCGACTAACCGTGCACCTCCCTCCGGCGTACGCCCGCCGCCTGTTCAACGCCCGTGACGCGGGCGCCGGCGACCAGCAGATGCGTGGGATCATTGCCGAAGGGTTTAAGGAAGTCTATTTCCAGGACGGCGGCGGCCGCGCTATGGGGCTCTCAGACGTGGCCATCAACGACATCGACTACATGGATTTCGACTACTGAAAGCAAGGAAAGCCTGCCTGCTGAATGCCCGGCCATTGAGCCGAAGCGCGATGGTTGTCAGCAAGGCAGGCATGTTGTCACTTCGGGTCGCTGGCTGGCTCTGCCCGGGGCTCGCTTCTCGCGACGCCGGTGCAGGCCAGTAGCGCGGTGGCGGTGGCGTTGAGGAAGAGCATGAATGCCCAGGACGTGTCTGCCGCGTCGATGCGCCCGATGTGTCCGATGCGAAGAGGCTCCTGTGCCGCATGGGAAGGACGGTTGACGGTGGCGGCGAGGGCCAGCGTCGGCTGGCCGCGCTTCTGGGCGATACGGAGCCGTGTCCGGTAGGTATGTGCCAGGCGGTTGGCGGGAACCAGGCCGTCCCAGACGATGAAGGTCCCGCCGGCGATCAACGCATCGCGTGCAGGTCTACATGCAGTGCTCTGCTTACCGAGCATTCGGCGAGCCCGTCGTGTGTCACGCCTTGGCATGGTGACTGGACGGCCGTTGATGGAGCGTCTGTGATAAGTAGCCTGTCTCCTAGGTGGCAACCAGGCTGCCTTGGCCCGGTTCCTCAGTCAGCGTATTTGGCTCCACCGGTGGCAATCAACGATCCTCGGCGCAGCCATCGACCGCGAGAAATGCCCGCTGCTCGACGCCGACCACGATGTCGTCCGCATCCGTCGGCGTCGATGCTGCACGGGATGATCCGCAGGGGCCACCGGAGCGGGCCGGGCGTTGATGGTCGAGCGGTAGCCCGAAGTGACCGGGCCGCGCGGGCCGGATCCGCTCAGTGAGCTCAGCCTGTATGTCGTGGCCGGTCAAGGCACAGGCGGGCAGATTTTTCTGCGGGAGCGGAAGCGTCTGGTGCAGGTCCCGGCCCTGGTGCCGGGCGTGTAGGTGGCCGCGGTGGGGGCGTGTCTGTACGGCGACGCCGACCAGGGCTAGACCGTCAGATCTGATGCTGAACGCGCTACTACAACCTTGCGTGCTGGTACTGGACGAAGCACCGCGCCTTGGCGAGCCAGCGCTGAGGTTTCTGCGCGGGTTGTGGGACCATCCGGACACGGGCACGGCACTTGTGCTCGCGGGTGGCGGGCGGTGAATTGGCGCTGCGCCGCGTGCCTGCGCTGTCCTCCCGGGGGCTGACTTGGGAGCTGGTGCCGCGCCTTGGCCCGAGTGAGGTGGCCACCGTGATGGCTGCCTTTCACCCTCTGTGGGAGGACGTGAGCGAGGACGATGTTGCGTGGGTGAACGAGCATGTAGGGCACGGCAATGGCCGGACCTGGGCGCAGCTGCCCTCGCACCTGACCGCCGAGTCCTATGGCGGGTGCCGGGCGGTGGTGGACCGCCGGATGCTGGAGCGGGTCTGCGCACGGTTCGTGGGGCCGCTGTGACCGGCGCGGCCGGGCTGGGAGAGGACGTTTCCTGCTTCGGCGTGCACGGGGAGGGCGGGGCGTGCGGACAGGCCTGCCTTCTTCCTCTCCGTCGGCGCTGCGCGGCCCTGCCGTGCGTAGGCTGCTCGCCCCGTGGCAGGAACGGAAGCTGACAACGCGGCAGGTCCGACTGATGGCGGAGTCGTTGGAAGTGACCGAGCGCGCGGTGTGGCGGCGGCTTGCCGCTGCCGAGCACGACGAGTTGGCAGCCGCGGAGCCCGGGGCGCGGGCTCAGAGCAAAGACCGCTTCTGCGTCCCCCCGAAGTGCGCCGCCTGCTGGCCTTGTGGAAGGGCAACGTTGCGGCGGTTCATCGTGGGCTGACCGCTCGCGCAGCCAAGGGCGAGGGGGATCCACCACCGTCGCTTCCGACGCTGCACGGGGCGATCCAGCGGGACCTGGCGCCGGGGGAGCGGGCCGGGTTGGTCGGCGGTGAACGCGAGGCACGTAAGGACGATGTGTTCTTGGCCCGGCTGCCAGGCTGGCGCAACCAGGTGTGGAAAACTGACCACGTCCAGGCGCCGGTGCTAGGGCCTGTCTGATAATTGATTCTGTGGTGGGTCGTGGTGAGCTGACGGATGCAGCGTGGGAGCGGATAGCGCCCCTGCTGCCTGGCGTTGACGGGCGTGGACGGTCGTGGCGGGATCACCGGCAGGTCATCAACGGGGTGCTGTGGCGGTTGCGGACCGGTGCCCCGTGGCGTGACCTGCCGGAACGCTACGGGCCGTGGCAGACGGCCTATGAACGGTTCGCCCGCTGGGAGGCGGACGGTACCTGGGCCCGCCTGCTCGAACAGGCCCAGGTCAGGGACGACTGCGTCGGAGCCGTGGAGTGGACCGTGTCGGTCGACTCCACGATCAGCCGGGCTCACCAGCACGCCGCCGGCGCCCGCAAAAAGGGGCGGCGACGGGGGACGAACTGGAAGATCCGGCACGTGAGACGGCTGGCCAGGCGCTCGGCCGGTCCCGCTGCGGGCTGACCACGAAGGTTCATCTCGCCTGCGACGGCCGGGGCCTGCCCCTGGCCGTCGTCGTCACGCCCGGCAACGTCAACGATTCCACCGTCTTCGACGAGGTCATGGACGTACTGAGAGTGCCCCGGGCCGGCGCCGGGCGGCCCCGCCGCAAGCCCGAGGCGGTCGTCGCCGACGGGCGTACTCGTCCCGGGCCATCCGCCAGGCCCTGCGGCGCAGAGGCATCCGGGCAGTGATCCCAGAGCGAGCGGACCAGAAGGCCAACCGGCTACGACGCGGACAGGCCGGCGGCAGACCACCGGCCTTCGCCCGCGAGCTCTACAGGGCCCGCAACGTGGTCGAACGCTGCTTCAACCGCCTCAAGCAGTTCCGCGCGATCGCCACCCGCTTCGACAAACTGGCCACCCGCTACAAGGCCGGAGTCCACCTCGCCTCACTCATCCTCTGGCTCCGCGAACCCATCCAAGATCCTTTGTCAGACAGGCCCTAGAGGGCGCGACGTTCTCCTGGCACCCGGCCGGGGCCGCGCCGTACGTGCTGGTGAAAAAGACCCGCAAGCCCCCGGCCCGGGCCCTGTTAAAGGACCCGAAGATGTGGGAGCTGGTGGCCAAGGCCAAGGAGTCCGCGCCCGTCATCGGGGTCGGGTCCGGCGGCCGGGCCGTCTGCGTCGACCTGGACGCCGAGTCCCCGCACATCCTGGTCAACGCCTCCACGGGCGGTGGCAAGTCGGTGACCTTGCGGTGCATCGCCTGCCAGATGCTCCACCACGGCTCGCTCGTGGTCGTCCTGGACACCAAGCGGATCTCCCACCCGTGGGCCTCCGAGCTGCCCAGGGTCGCGTACTGCCACAACATCGCCGACATCCACAACCAGCTCATCGCCCTCGGCATGGAAGGCCGGCGCCGTACCCGCCTCGCCGACGACCTGGGCATCGACGCCGACCCCAAGGCCATCGGCCCCCGGCTGCTGATCCTCCTCGAAGAGGTCAACGCGACGATGAAGCAGCTGGCCCGCTACTGGGACAAGACCCGCGAGACCGGCGACCCGAAGGTCCCCCCGGCCGTCGACGCGCTCAACGAGACCCTCTACATGGGCCGCCAGCTGCGCATGCACGTCCTCTTGGTCGCGCAGTCCGCCACCGCCCGCGCCCTGGGAGGCCCGGAGGCCCGCGAGCAGTTCTCCACCCGCATCCTGGCCCGCTACAGCGTCAACGCATGGCGGATGCTCGCCCCGGAGGCCCACCCGGCGCCGAAGTCCACCAAGCACCCCGGCCGCGCTCAGGTGGTCAGCGGCGGGTCCGCGCGGGAGACGCAGTTCCTGTTCTTCACCGAGGCCGAAGTACGCGAGTGGGCCGCCACCGGCAAGAAGACCGTGGCCGCCGGCGGGCCCGCGCCGGTGCAGCTGCACAAGCCACCCGCCGAAGCCCTCTTCGCCCCGACGATGCGGGCCGATGGGAGAAGGCGGGGCTATCGCCTGAGGCAAGGCCCGCGGTCAGTCGAGGTCGGGTTCGTAGCCGCCGGCCGCGCCGTTGCGCGGGTCGTCGGATGGCTCCGGGACGGTGCCGGTGCCGTCGCAGCGCTGGCACTGCACGGTGGTCTCGGCGCCGTCGGCGGCCCGTACAGTGATCTGCCCGTCCTGGCACGAACCGCCCCTGGGCACGGTGTGCGCCGGGCCCTCGTGCTGCCGTCCGTGCTCGCGGAGAAGCTGGAGTGTCATGTTGATCATGCGGCCGTAGCGGCCGTCCTCGCGCAGCAGATGCGCGTATTGCGGGTCCATCCAGCCCATGGCGGCCTCTTGGTGGTGCGGTGCGGACAGTGCGCCTTCAGCGTCCTCAGAGGACTGGCAGTTACCACTTGGCGAGTGTGTAAAAAAATGGCCGAATGGGGCATGATCTTGGGCCGCTTTTCGGGACTTTACGCCTGGGTGTTCGCCTAAGATCTGAGTTATCGTCAGGCGTGTTCCGCACGGCGCCCTTTGTGTCAGCAATTGATCGCGCGGCACGCATGAGCCGGGCCGGTAAGTACCTAGATCTAGTTCACAACGGAGGAAATGTGCGTAAGTTTCGCCGCGTGGCTCAGGCGATTCTTCCCGTCGCCGTGTCCGGTCTGATGTTGGCGACAACGTCCCAGGCCGCGAGTGCGGCTGAACAGGGGCATGGGGCTTTCCAAGTGAGGGTCGTCCATGTTTCCCAGTCGGCACTGGAGATGAAGTTCACTCTTCCCGAGGGAGATCGTTTGGCGGTCAATGCCAAGGGGGAGCTTGCCGTCAACGATGCGACCGGGAAGGAGCTGGACAAGGTGTCCACCACGTTCGATGGTGGCAGTCAGAGCTTCTCTGGAAAGTGGTCGGTAAACGGTGACAAGGCTACGCTGCACCTCACGAGCATAGATGGCAGCAAGATTCCCTCAGCCGCGAACCGCGGCTTCGGGGACTGGCTGAGCTGTGTAGGCGGAAAGGTCACAACCGGCGGTGCGACCGGGGCTATCTCCGGGTGCATTGCTGACGCGGCGACTGGCTGCGCCCCCGGAGCCCTTGCCGGAGGGGTAGCAGGAGGTGTCGGCGGAGCTGTCGCTGGGGTGATCAGCTGTTAGAAGGCAGATGAGAACCAGGTGCCCTGACGTCGGTACGCCACATGTCGGTAGGAGAAAAGATGCCCAAAACCTGGCTTGTTTCGACGGTCTTCTTTTTGAGTGCACTTCTTGCCGCTGCCGCCGTCGCCGCGTTTACGATAGGCGACATGCAGGCCGGAGTGGTGGCGGGGACGGGTGCAATTCTCGCTGCAGGTGGCGGGGTATACGCGGCCAAGAAGGAAGCGCGGATCTTGACCGCCAAGCAGAATGTGCCCGTCTTGCTCGCGGTCGTCGTCAGTATAAATTTGGACCAAGTTCTCGACAGGAACGGTGACTCCTTCCTGGTCGCAGTCAGTGCGGCCGTAGCTGTAGGACTCGTAGTCGGCCTTATTGCGCGTATCCAAACTTCCGGCAAGTGATCCTAGGGACATCTCCAGGGCTATCTGTCCGGCAAGGGTTACGTTGCGATCTGTAAAAACTGATCGAGGTCACCGATTCGCTGTGCCCGACCACATACGACGTAGGTGATCTCGTCTCCCGCGTGCGAGCCGACCGTTGTGACCAGCAATAGTCTGTGGGCGGCACCCGTCTCCACCGGGGTGCCGCCCACAGACTATTGGGCGCTGGAAGGAGCGTGCGTGGACGACAGTCACCAGCCCGACGATGAAAGCACCTGGGCGTCCCTCTCACGATGGGAGAAGGCCCTTGCAGCTTTCGGCGTGACCGGTCTGATCCTTGGGGTCGTCACTGCTGCCCACGTGGCGGTGCTGCTCGGCCTCCTTGCCGTAGCCGCCGCGTCGCTCCACCTGGTGGAAGCCGACGGGATCGGAACCTTATTTTGGGGCGTGGTGCTGTTCCTGCCGTGCAACGCCCTGGCCGCGCTGTTCATCTACCCGCTGCGTTTGGGACTCCGGCTCACCAGTCTCGCATCGCGAACCAAGAAGGCGACGGAGGTCGCGCTCTCCGTGGCGACGACATTCCTCGCCGTTCTGCTCACCGGATACTTCACTCCCGGACTGCGGGTACAGCACCCATGGCTCCCGGCATCGCTGGCCGCATTGCTTGTCGTCCTGGCCAACCTGGCGGTCAGGAAGATGGAGAGGCACACATCGAACAGGGCTCGCGGAAGGACCCTTTGACCGGACGCCGCCAGCCCTGCCGCACCCAGCTCGGCCCCTGCAAGCCCTACGTGGGCAAACGGTTGGCAGAAGGCTGCACGAACGCTGTCCGCCTGCACGCCGAACTCACAGAGCTGGGCTACCAGGGCACCTACCGGATCCTCAGCCATTACCTGCGGCCCCGCCGCCGACGCCGCATCCGCACCGTCGGCCCGGAACCGCCGGGCGTCCGTCAGATCACTGCCTGGGTGATGCGTCCCCCCGACCGCCTCCGCGACGACGAACGCCGACAACTCGGCGAGGTCCTCGCCCGCTGCCCGGAACTCACCGCCGCCGACCAACTCGTTCGGGCCTTCGCGCAGTTCCGCACGATCCGCTCCAGCCAGCACGTCAAGGACTGGATCACTGCCGCCCGCGTCGAAGGTCTGCCCGGACTCCACACCTTCGCGCACGGCCTGGACAAGGACTGGGACGCCGTGATCCAGGGACTGACCACCCACTGGAACTCCGGCCCTGTCGAAGGGCGAGTCAACACATCAAGATGATCAAGCGTCAGGTGTTCGGCCGCGCGAAACTGCCCTTGCTGCGCAAACGAGTCCTGCTGACCGCCCTCCGCCCACCACACACAGTAACCAGCGACCGTGGCGGTGATCATCCTCACGGAAGTCTTGCCTGATCCCGGCTCTCGTCAACATTTCTGCGACGTTGATCGCCAAAGTGTTGTTTGAAGCCGTCGACAGACGTTGTCCGCTCTCGCTGACGAATCCAGCTATCGGTGCGCACCGGGTGCGGAGTGCACCGCGTGTGCCAGCATCAGGCGCTCGCCACACATCGCCTCCAGCGTGCCGGCGCTGTCCGGGTGGCCGGGGTCGGGGATGACGTTCACCGTGAACCGGATGAGGCTGCGGGCGATACCCGGCGCCGCCGTGGTGGGGGAGTCCCGTGCCCAGTCCCGCAGCGCGGACAGCAGCATGCCCCCGACCTCGTCCAGGGCGCTCTCCTTGCGATGGCCGCCGTGCGACTCACGGCGGCGTCCCCGCATGCTCGGATGGCTGGCCTGAGGACAGAGACCGGAGAAATCCCCTCCTCACCACCGCGGTCCGCTGGTGAGACGACGCAGCACAGTTGGCAAATGAGCACGCTTGTCGGCAACGACGTTGATTTGCTCCGTGGTCACTCTTGTGACTCGTCACGCTAACTGTCGTGTCGGCGAGATATCTGTCGTGATGGCTGTCGACACCCCCGCCGGGATGCGGCCTTTCGAGGTAGATGACATCTGACCGCCGTGGTTGGCGCCGCGGACTGACGGGGATCGTTCGGCCTGCCCATCCAGGGACCGTCGGCCGGGTGCCCGGCGGTCTGGCCGTGTCAGGCGGGGCCGAGTCCGGTGATCAGGGACTGGACGACCATGTCGGCTCCCTGGGCAGTGGTCAGCTCCGGCATCTCGTGCGCGGCGACGTTGGTGAGGTGGACGAGCAGGGAGCGGGCCCAGCGGTCCGGAAGTCCTGGGCGGATGACGCCCTCGCGCACTGCACGGGCCATGAAAGCGTCGAGTTGCCCGATCAGTCGGCAGAGGCGGGCGGTGGCCGTCTCGTCCTGCACTTGCTGCACATCGACCGGCCACCTCCTGCTGACGGTAATGATGCCCTCCGCGTATCTGTGCAGCGCCACCATCACGGGTGCCTCGGTCAGCCGCGCCTCGGCGACGATCTTCTCGCAGGCGTCGAGCTTGGCCGCATGGACAGCAGTCATGAGGGCCTCGCGGGTCTTGAAGCGGCGGTAGACGGTACGCCGGTCGACGCCGGCTGCCACCGCGATCGCCGCGATGCTCGTGCCGGGGTCGCGCGCCAGCAGGCGTGCTCCGGTCTGCAGGACCGCGTCCAGGTTGCGTGCCGCGTCAGCTCTCATCGTCATCGGAGCATACGCAAGAGTGAGGCTGATGAGCCAGCAACCGCATCATCACTATTGCGTTTACTTCGATATGTGTCACATAGTTGTGTCAGTTGGTTTGCTCGACACGTCGAGCCGTCGGAGCGTCCCCCACTCCAGGAGCCATGCGTGAGCCCGGTTTACCTGTCCGAGAAATTGAAAGAAGCCCTCGATTCCAGGGTCTTCGTCACCGTGGCGACCCTTCAGCCTGACGGGAGCCCTCACCAATCAGTGGTCTGGGTGGGGAGGGACGGCGACGATCTCTTCTTCGTGACCGGTGTCGACAAGCTCAAGGTGCGCAATCTGCGGCGCGACCCCCGACTGAGCGTGACGGTCAACCCACCGGACGAGCCCTACGGATACGCGGTGATCACCGGCACGGCCCGGTGCGAGAGCGCGGGCAGCCGCGAGCGCATGGACGAACTGGCCGTCAAATACACCGGCAAGACCTACGCCGAACATCATCCGGAGTCGTACGCCACCCTCCCGGAACTGGTCACCGTCCACGTCACGCCCGAAAAGATCGCGTCCCGGTTCCTGTGAAGAGAAGAAGCAAGAAAGGAGCCCGTGTTGAAGACCTACGTCATCACCGGCGGCACGGACGGCATCGGCAAGGCACTCGCCCACACCTACCTGGGCCGGGGGCAGGAGGTGGTGGTCGTCGGCCGCAGCGCGGAGAAGGGTGAGGCATGGCTCGACGCCGCGCGACAACGCGGCGCGGCCGCGCGGGCGCACTTCATCCGCGCCGACCTGAGCCTGCTGTCCCAGACCAAGGCAGCGGCCGAGAGCATCTGGTCGGCCTTTGCGAAGGTCGATGCCCTGGTGCTGTGCGCCCGGCACTTCCGGACCACTCGCCTGGTCACGTCCGAAGGCTTCGAGAACACTTTCGCGCACTTCTACCTCAGTCGCTTCGTGCTGAGCCACGGGCTGGCCAACCTGCTCGAATCCGCCCACAACCCGGTCATCCTGAACATCGCCGGGCCCGGCGGCCAAGGAGAGGTCCACTGGGAAGACCTGCAGCTGGCGCGGGAGTACGACGGACAACGGGCGCTCATGCAAGGCGGGCGGCTCAACGATCTGCTCGGTGTCGCCTTCACCGACGCTCGACCGGGGACAAAGGTGCGGTACGTGCTGCTCAACCCGGGCACGGTCGGCACCAGCTTCTCGGGGCAGTACACACCGGACCTGATGGCGCACATTGACGTCATCCGCCGGTCCGCCCAGCCGGTCCACGAGGCCATAGTCCCGATCCTCAAGGTCCTGGACGACCCACCCACCACACCGCTCAGCGCCTTCGTGCGGGACGCGCCGCTCAGCCCAGACGGTCCCACATTCACGCTCGCGGAAGCACGGCGGCTGCACCTGCACACCAAGACGCTGTTGGACAACTGGGCACCAGGGACGACGGAGGGCTGAGGCAGCGGACCTCAACCCCCGGCCCTCGAAGTCGGCGACTGGCGTGAAAAGACAGCGAAGGTGGCAACAACATCGACCTTCTGGTGCCAAGCAACACCATCAGATTCACCGAGCAGCCCAGGTCAGCCCGACCCCTGATGCCAACTACCGCGAAAAGTCGCCGGCGCGCTCGCTGTCGGCCAGTGGGATGCCGGCGGGCGCCGTCCGGACCATCAGCCCTTCTACACCTACCTCCACAACCTCCTACCGGACTACGCCGCCGAGATCCTCGGACAGAGGCATGACGCTCCGTCGCCAAAGGTTGCCAACTAACCTGCGCAACTCTTGCCAACTACAAGGCGGCACAGTCCTCTGACCAGCTCCGTCTGACCGCGGAACTTGCCAACCAGGCTGCGTCGTCACAACGACGTGCACCGGCACCGGCTTGGCCGCGCCAGCGCAGGGTGTGGTCACGGCCCCACGGTAGGAACTGCCGCCGCCAGCTGATGGATGTCACCGCTCGGGCAGCTCGAGGCGAAGCAGGTCCATCGACTTCTTCACGTTCTTCATGTCTTCTTCGAGCCGTTCACTGAGCACGCGCATACGCCAGTCCAGGCGTTCCACCCGGGCAGCGACCACCAGCGACGCGAACGTCTGGGCCAGCTGCGCCGCGCCCGCATCGCCTTCCATCGCCTTCTTGGCGTACCTGGCGGCGGCCCCTTCGTACTGCTTCGCACGCTCCACCGCGCCTTCGTGTTCGGTCATGCAGCCCCTCCCCGGCTGATCCCTCCCACCGTTGCAGCGCCCCCCGGCACCAACGGGCCGCCTGCGGATTTCCGGGCCAGAAAGTTGTCCACAGACCGCAGCTCAGAGCCCGCTTCTCGCCGCGCTCCATCCACAAGTAACCCGTTTTACGGTTCGTGTCCGCTTCCGGGTGTGAGGTGCCGGGACGCAGATCGAAAGGGCACGGCCGATGGCACAGACGAAGTTCGACAAGCAGGTGGAGGAGACCGCCGAGTCCCTCGTGTTCGGCATCGGCCAATTCCTGGCCCGCCGTCCGATGGACGGGGTGAAGCGGACCGACGCGACGTTCCGGCGATCGGGCACCCGCGTTCTGCCGAAGGTCGAAGGCCACGTCTCGCGTTCCTCCTACCGGGCCGGGTGGAAGCGCCTGACCTTCCGCATCAGCGCACTGGCCGCCGCCGGGGCAGGCGGCTGCCAGGCCGGGTGGGCCCACCAGGACGCCACCGCCCAGCAGACAGGGGCCGACCCGGATCCCGCGCTCACCGCGCTGGAGCAGACCGGGATCGCCGCGGCATCGACCGCGGCCGTCGGGACCGCCGCCTACCTCGCGCTGACCCGCAAGCGCCGGGAGCTGATGCGGGAGTGGGCGATCCCGCTGCACGAAGCCCTCGCGCTGCCGCTGCGCCTGCCGGAGCAGACCGACCCGCGCCGCTACCCCCACATCCCGCGCAACTTCTCCGAGGACGACGCAGTGATCCGCGTGGACGCCCGGGCCGGCTGGACTCCTCCAAGGGCCTGGTCGCCGACATCATCACCACCAAGCTCGCCCAGGAGGGCGTCACCGTCTCCCGGCACCTGGCGGGCCGCGAGACGTACGTGACGGTGAACAAGACCCGCAAGCCCCGGCCCAGGCCGCCTTCAAAGACCCAAGGTGCGCGAGATCGTGGCCGCCGCCAAGGAGTCCGCGCCCGTCATCGGAATCGGCTCCACCGGGCGGATCGTCACCGTCGACCTGGACACCGAATCCCCGCACATCCTCGTCAACGCGAGCACGGGCGGCGGCAAGTCGGTGACCTTGCGGTGCATCGCTTGCCAGATGCTCCACCACGGCTCGCTCGTGTTCGTCCTGGACACCAAGCGGATCTCCCACCCGTGGGCGTCCGGGCTGCCCAGGGTCGCGTACTGCCACAACATCGCCGACATCCACAACCAGCTCATCGCCCTCGGCATGGAAGGCCGGCGCCGTACCCGCCTCGCCGACGACCTGGGCATCGACGCCGACCCCAAGGCCATCGGCCCCCGGCTGCTGATCCTCCTCGAAGAGGTCAACGCGACGATGAAGCAGCTGGCCCGCTACTGGGACAAGACCCGCGAGACCGGCGACCCGAAGGTCCCCCCGGCCGTCGACGCGCCCAACGAAATCCTCTACACGGGCCGCCAGCTGCGCATGCACGTGCTCCTGGTCGCGCAGTCCGCCACCGCCCGTGCCCTGGAGGAGCCGACCGCCCGGCAGGTGGCCACCGCGTTCCTCAACGGCTCCGTGCGGGCCACCACTTGCCCCGGGTGCCCCGCCGG
>NZ_JBIRPD010000041.1:0-5060 GCF_044332485.1 Streptomyces sp. NPDC017056
GACTGCTCCGCCAACCCCCGCGCCATCCCCACCCACTGCGCCCCCTGACCCGGAAACACAAACACCACACCCGAACCCACCGAACCACCAGAACCACCCACCAAACCCTCGGCTACGGCAGAGAGCTGCTCCAAGAGCGCTTCGCGGCTCTCCCCCACCACCACCGCACGATGATCAAACACCGCACGGGACCGCACCAACGACGCACCCACCTCCACCACACCCAACCCCGGCACAGCCCCCACATACTCCGCCAACCGCGCAGCCTGCGCACGCAACGCCGCACCCGAACGCCCCGACACCACCCACGGCACCACACCATCAGAACGAACCGGCTCCACCGGCTCCAGCTCAGGTGCCTGTTCCAGCACCACATGCGCATTGGTCCCGCTGATACCGAACGAGGACACACCTGCCCGCCGCGGCCGCTCCACCTCCGGCCACGCACGACGCTCCGCCAGTACCTCTACCGCGCCGGTGGACCAGTCCACCTGCCGCGACGGCACATCCACATGCAACGTCTTCGGCAACACACCATGCCGCAACGCCATCACCATCTTGATGACACCACCCACACCAGCGGCAGCCTGGGCGTGGCCGATGTTGGACTTCAACGACCCCAGCCACAGCGGGCGGTCCTCAGGGCGGCCCTGACCGTAGGTCGCCAGCAGTGCCTGCGCCTCGATCGGGTCACCCAGTGTCGTACCGGTACCGTGTGCCTCCACCACGTCCACATCTGCGGTGGTCAGCTGCGCATCGGCCAGGGCAGCCTTGATCACCCGCTCCTGCGCGGGGCCGTTCGGGGCCGTGAGGCCGCTGCTCGCACCGTCCTGGTTGACGGCGGTGCCGCGGACCACGGCCAGCACTCGATGGCCGAGGCGTTCGGCGTCCGACAGCCGCTCCAGGAGCAGGATTCCGGCGCCTTCGGAGAAGCCGGCGCCATCGGCCGCATCGCTGAACGACTTGCAGCGGCCGTCCGCCGCCAGGCCGCGCTGACGGCTCAGCTCGATGAAGATGTCCGCGGTGGGCAGTACGGTCACACCGCCGGCCAGCGCCATGGTGCACTCGCCGCGGCGCAGCGACTGCACGGCGAGGTGCAGGGTGACCAGTGACGACGAGCAGGCGGTGTCCACGCTGACCGCGGGCCCTTCCAGCCCGAGGACGTAGGAGACCCGGCCGGAGGCCACGCTGTAGGTGTTGCCGTTGCCGATGTAGCCCTCGATCTCGTCCGGGACCGAGTCCAGCCGGGACGCGTAGTCCTGGTACATCAGGCCGGCGAACACCCCGGTCGCGGTGCCGCGCAGAGCGGCCGGGTCGATTCCGGCGTGCTCGCACGCCTCCCACGCGGTCTCCAGCAGGATTCGCTGCTGCGGGTCCATGGCCAGCGCCTCGCGCGGCGAGATGCCGAAGAACCCGGCGTCGAAGCCGGCCGCGTCCTGGAGGAATCCGCCGCCGCGTGCGTAGTACTTGCCCGCGGCCTCGGGGTCCGGGTCGTAGAGCTCGGCGGGGTCCCAACCGCGGTCGGTGGGGAAGTCGCCGATGGCGTCGGTCTCGCCGAGGACCAGCTCCCACAGTTCCTGGGGGGAACCGACGCCGCCGGGGTAGCGGCAGGCCATACCGACGATGGCGATCGGCTCCTCCGCGCGGGATTCCACCTCGTGCAGTCGCCGACGGGTCCGGGTCAGGTCGGCCGTAACCCGCTTCAGGTAGTCGCGAAGCTTCTGCTCGTTCTCCATGGTGCGTGTACCTCGTCGTCGTCGGCAGGCAGGCAGCGGGCCGCAGATCGGGGCGACCGCAGGCCGGGGGCCCGTAGGCAGGAAGGCCCGCGGGTCAGGTGACCTCGGGCCGTGGTGGTCCGCAGGTCAGGGGTGGTCGGCTACAGCTTGGTAGGGGCGCCGGATCTTGCACACCCCTAGCTGCCCCATGACCATCCCCTGACCGCGGGCCGGGACTACCGGTGATTGCCGTGCTCAGGAAAGGCCGAGCTCGTTGTCGATGAAGGCGAACACCTCGTCGTCGGACGCGTCGTCCAGCGTCGCTTCGCCCGACCCCGCGTCGCCGGCGTCGTGGGCGGACTCGCCCCGTACGGAGGCGGCGAGGGCCAGCAGCCGGTCGGCGAGCGCCGCCTGCTGCTCCGCGTCGAGCGCGGCGGACGCCAGTACTGCTTCCAGCCGCTGCACCTCGTCGGTCACCGCCGGGGCTCCGGCGGCGCCGATCGGCAGCCGGTCGGCGAGGTGGCCCGCCACCGCGACCACCGACGGATAGTCGAAGATCGTGGTGGCGGGCAGGGTCAGGCCGGTGATCCGGTTCAGCCGGTTACGCAGTTCGAGCGCGATCAGCGAGTCGAAGCCGAGGTCCAGGAACCCGCGCTCGACGGCGACCGCGTGGCCGCCGGCCAGCGCCAGCACGGCGGCGACCTGCTCGCGTACCAGCTCGACCAGTGCCTTGCGGCGCGCCGCGGCGTCGAGCGGGGCCAGTCGCTGCACCAGCGCGTCCGCCTCCGCTGCCGAGCCCGCGGCCTGTGCCGCCGACCGGCGCAGCGGCACCCTGACGAGGTCCCGCAGCACCGCGGGGTCACCGTGTTCGGCCAGCCGCGCCCGGAGCCGGGCGAGGTCGAACCGCACCGGCACCAGGGCGGCGTCGTCCCGGGCGAGCGCGGCGTCGAACAGGGCGAGGCCGGCCTCGGAAGGCATGGCGGCGATGCCGGAACGGCCCATCCTGGCGACGTCCGTCTCCCCCAGCTGCCCGGTCAGGTCGCTGCGTTCGGCCCAGAAGCCCCAGGCCAGCGAGGTGGCCGGCAGGCCCTCGGCGCGGCGCAGCGTCGCCAGTGCGTCGAGGAAGACGTTGGCGGCGGCGTAGTTCCCCTGGCCGGGTCCGCTGAGGGCGCCGGCCGCCGAGGAGAACAGGACGAACGCCGACAGGTCCAGGTGCCTGGTGAGGTCGTGCAGGACGAGCGCGGCATCCACCTTGGGGCGGAAGACGGTGTCCAGCCGCTTGGGGTCGAGGGAGCCGATGACACCGTCGTCGAGGACACCGGCGGTGTGGATGACGGCGGTCAGCGGGTGGGCGGTGGGCACCGCCGCCAGCAGGGCACGGACGGCGTCCGCGTCGGCGGTGTCGCAGGCGCTGATCGTCACCTCGGCACCCAGCTCCGTCAGTTCCTCCCGCAGCTCGGCCGCGCCGTCGGCGCCGGGGCCGCGGCGGCTGGTCAGCAGCAGGTGCCGTACGCCGTGTCGGGTCACCAGGTGCCGGGCGACCAGCGCGCCCAGTGTCCCGGTTCCACCGGTGACCAGGACGGTGCCTTCCGGGGCGAAGCCCGGCTCAGCCGGTGCGGCCGGTTCTGCCGGTACGGCCGGTCCGGCCGCCGTGTGCAGCCTGCGGACGAGCACCTGCCCTTCCCGTACGGCCAGTTCGGGTTCGCCGAGCCGGGCCAGGCCGGGGAGCAGTTGCCTGGAGCGGTCCTCCCGGTCGAGGTCCACGAGGACGAAGCGTCCCGGGTTCTCGGCTTCCGCGGATCGGACGAGGCCCCACACGGGTGCGTGGACGAGATCGGTCACCGGCCCTTCGGCCGCGACCGCACCCGAGGTCACCACGACCAGCCGGGACGCCGCGAGCCGCTCCTCGGCGAGCCAGTTCTGCAACAGGGCGAGCGCCTGCGCCGACGCCGCCCGTACAGCCTGGGCCGCCGGCAGTTCTGCGGGCCCGCCTTCGGGAGCTCCGTCGGCGGCGAGCAACGCGAAGACGGTCTCCGGTACGGCCGTCCCGGAGTCGAGCGCCGACAGCAAGGCGTCCAGGTCCGGGTACGAACCGGCAGTGGTGGCCGTGGATAGGTGATGGAACAGCGAACCGTCCGTCCCGATGACGGCCCAGGAGCCCGCCGGGGCCCGGTCCGCCGGGCTTGCCGGATCGGCCGACGGCAGCCAGTCGATCCGGTACAGCGGATCGCTGGGCGCCCCCATCGGTACGGCGTCGTCCGGCAGCACCCGCTGGACGAGTTCCGACACCGAGACCACGGGGGCACCGGTACCGTCGGCGGCAACCAACGTCAGCCGGTCCCCGTCCTCACGGGTGATCCGCACCCGCAGCACCCGGGCGCCGGTGGCGTGCACGGTGACGCCCTTCCACGCGAACGGCACCCGCACCTCACCCGTGCCATCCTCACTCATGCCGTCCCCACTCGCGCCGTCCTCGAAGCCCAGGACGTGCAGGGCGGCGTCGAACAGCGCCGGGTGAAGGATGAATCCGGCGGCACTCACCTCATACGGCAGCGCCACCTCCGCGTAAAGCTCGGCGTCGTGCTGCCAGGCCGCGCGCAGGCCCTGGAAGGCCGCGCCGTACTCGTACCCCTCGTCCGCCAGCCGCCCGTACAGGTCCTCGGCATCCAGCGCTACGGCACCCTGCGGCGGCCAGGTACCGAGGTCCGCCAGGGGCTCGGTGGCGCCGGCGCCGAGAAGGCCCGTGGCGTGCAGCGTCCAGGGCCGGTCCGGCAGATCGTCCGGCCGGGAGTGGACGGTGACCGGCCGACGACCGGACTCGTCCGCGGCACCGACCGTGACCTGGAGATGGACACGCTCCGACGCCTCCAGCACGAGCGGGGTGGTGAGCGTGAGCTCTTCGATTCCGGCACACCCGGCCTCGTCCGCGGCCCGCACGACCAACTCCACGAACGCGGTACCCGGGAGGAAGACGGAGCCGCGTACGGCGTGATCGGTCAACCAGGGGTGGGACCGCGACGAGAGCCGCCCCGTGTAGACCAGCCCGTCGGAATCCGCCAGCGGCACGACCGCGCCGAGCAGCGCATGATCCGTCACACCGAGCCCCGCGGAGCCGACGTCTGTCGATGTCGCGGTGTTCTCCAGCCAGTAGTGCTCGTGCTGGAAGGCGTACGTCGGCAGGTCCACCGGGGCCATGTCCGCAGGGAACAGGCCCGACCAGTCCACGTCCGCACCCTGCGCGAATGCCTCCCCCGCCGACGCCAAGAACCGGTCCCAGCCACCATCGTCGCGCCGCAGCGTCCCCACCGCCGGCACATCCTGCACCGCCACCGTCAACACCGGATG
>NZ_JBIRPD010000042.1:0-3183 GCF_044332485.1 Streptomyces sp. NPDC017056
TCGTCGGTGGTGGTTTCGGGGCGTCCGGAGGCGCTGGACGAGCTGGTGGCCGGGTGCGAGGCGGAGGGGGTGCGGGCGCGTCGTATCGCGGTGGATTATGCGTCGCATTCGGCGCAGGTGGACGTGTTGCGTGAGGAGCTGTTGGACGTACTGGGCTCGATCACACCGCGGCAGCCGCGTATCCCGTTGTTTTCGACGGTGACCGGTGACTGGCTGGACACGACGACGATGGACGCGGGCTACTGGCACCGGAATCTGCGGCAGACGGTGGAGTTCGAGACGGCGACGCGGTCCCTTGCCGAGCAGGGCTTTGGTCTGTTCGTTGAGGTGAGTCCGCATCCGGTGTTGACGGTGGCGGTGCAGGATGTGCCGGCGGTGGGGACGCTGCGGCGCGATGACGGTGGCTGGGACCGGTTCCTGGCGTCGGCGGGTGAGGCATTCGCGCAGGGTGCGGAGGTGGACTGGTCGGGCCTGTTCCCCGCGGATGCGGGCACGGTGGACCTGCCGACGTATGCCTTCCAGCACGAGCACTACTGGCTGGAGAACACCGCAACGTCCGCAGATGTCAGTTCCGCAGGTCTGCAAGACCCGGAGCACCCGCTGTACGGTGCCGTGGTCGCCCTGCCGGGCGCCGAAGGGGTTGTGCTCACCGGGCGTCTCTCGTTGCGGTCCCAGCCGTGGCTTGCCGAACACGCCGTACGCGGCTCCGTCTTCCTGCCGGGTACCGCGTTCGTGGAACTGGCTGTTCGGGCGGCGGACGAGGTGGGCTGCGGCCAGGTCGAGGACTTGACGCTGATGGCGCCGCTGGTCCTGCCCGAGAGCGATGGCGTGGCGCTGCGGGTGATGGTTGGCGCGGCGGACGAGTCCGGCCGTCGTGAGATCACCGTGCACTCCCGGGTGCGCGACGACCAGGACTGGACCTGCCATGCAACCGGCACGCTGGCGCTGGGTACCCACGCTCCCCTGTCCGACCTGGGTGTCTGGCCGCCGGCCGGTGCGCAGCGCGTCGATCTCGATGGTTACTACGACCGGCTCGCAGGCGAAGGCTACGGCTATGGGGCGACGTTCCGAGGGTTGCGGAGCGCTTGGCGCCTCGGGGACGATCTCTATGCCGAGGTCGCTTTGCCCGAAGGCGCAGACGGTGACGCGGCCGCCTTCGGTCTGCATCCCGCTCTGTTCGACGCGGCGCTGCACGTCCTCGGGGTCGTGGACGTCGGACGGCTGGCCCTGCCGTTTGCCTGGCGCGGCGTTTCCCTGCACGCCAGCGGGGCGTCGATGCTGCGGGTGCGGATCTCGCGAAACGGTACCGACGCCGACGCCGACGCCGACGCCGACGCCGTCCCGGACTCGTACGCCCTTCAACTCGCGGACGCCAAGGGCGCTTTGGTGGCCTCCGTCGACTCGCTGACGCTGCGGCCGTACTCGGCGGAGCAGCTGACGGCGACGCCCGCACAGTCCGATGCGCTCTACCGGGTGGAGTGGGGCCCCCTGCCGACGGGTGGCGAGACCGCCTGGCCGTCGGCGGCGGTGCTTGGCGCGCTCCCGTTCGACGTCCCCGGCGCCACCGGATTCGCCACGCTCGCCGAACTGGGGGCCGCGGGGGAGGTGCCGGACGTGGTGTTCACGACGGTGTCTGCGCCGTCCGACGCCGACCTGGTCGCCGGGGTGCACGGTTCCCTGCGGGCGGCGCTGGAGCTGGTGCAGGGCTGGCTGGCGGACGAGCGGTTCTCTGCCGCCAAGCTGGTGCTCGTCACGCGGGGCGCGGTCTCGGCCGAGCCGGGTGAGCGGATCGCGGACCTGGCCAGGGCGCCGCTTGCCGGGCTGATCCGCTCCGCGCAGTCGGAGAACCCCGACCGGTTCGTGCTGCTCGACCTCGACGCCACCGACGCGCTGGGCGCCCGCGAAGCGCTGGACGCTTCGGTGCAGGCCATACCCGCCGCGCTGGCGAGCGGCGAGGCCGAACTCGTCATCAGGTCCGGGGCGCCACGCTGCCGCCGTCTGGTGCGGGCCGCGGCCCAGAGCGTGCTGGTCCCGCCGGCCGACGGGCCGTGGCGCCTGGACACCACCGGTGGGGGAACCCTCGAAAACCTGGTGCTCACTCCGGCGCCCGACGCGACCCGCCCGCTCCAGGCCCGCGAGGTCCGGGTCGCGGTCCGCGCCGCGGGTATCAACTTCCGGGACATCGTCGCGGCCCTCGGCATGGTGCAGGTGGACGAGGTCATGGGCGGCGAGGCTGCCGGCGTGGTGACCGAGGTCGGCCCCGATGTCACCGACCTGGCGGTGGGCGACCGGGTCACCGGCCTGTTCACCGGCGCCTTCGGCCCGGTGGCCGTCACCGATCGCGGCTACCTGGTGCCGATGCCGGAGGGTTGGACCTTCGCCGAGGCGGCCTCCATTCCCGTCGTTTACACCACCGCGCTGTACGGCCTGGTGGACCTGGCCCAGGTGCGGGCGGGGCAGCGGGTGCTGATCCACGCCGGTGCGGGCGGTGTCGGCATCGCCGCCATCCAGCTAGCGCGTCACTGGGGCTGCGAGGTGTTCGCGACGGCCAGTCCGGGGAAGTGGGAGGTGCTGCGCTCGCTGGGTCTGGACGACGACCACATCGCCTCCTCCCGGGACCTGAGCTTCGCGGAGAAGTTCCACGGTGTGACGGGCGGCCAGGGCGTCGACGTCGTCCTCAACTCGCTCGCCGGCGAGTTCATCGAGGCGTCACTGCGCCTGTTGCCGCGCGGCGGCCACTTCCTGGAGATGGGCAAGACGGACATCCGCGATCCGCAGGAGATCGCCGCGCAGCATGCCGGAGTCCGTTACGCCGCCTACAACCTGCCGGACTTCGAACTCGACCGTACGCAGGAGATCCTGGCCGAGATCGTGGACCTCTTCGCACAAGGTGTGTTGGGTGGGTTGCCGGTGTTGGCGTGGGATGTGCGGCGGGCTGGTGAGGCGTTTCGGTTTATGGGTCGGGCGCGGCATGTGGGGAAGTTGGTGTTGTCGGTTGGGCGTGGGGTTGATGTGGGTGGTGTGGTGTTGGTGACGGGTGGTGTGGGGGTGTTGGGTGGTTTGGTGGCGCGGCATTTGGTGGGGGTTTATGGGGTGCGGCATGTGGTGTTGACGGCGCGTCGGGGGTTGGCGGCGCCGGGTGCGGTGGAGTTGGTGGGGGAGTTGGAGGCGTTGGGTGCGGTG
>NZ_JBIRPD010000043.1:0-2808 GCF_044332485.1 Streptomyces sp. NPDC017056
ACAGTCTGCCGGCTGTGGGACGAGTCAGAAACCGTTGGTGTAGGCGAAGGACATGCGAAAGGTCCGGCGTAGAGGGTAAGACCCCCGTAGCTGAAACATCAACGGCTCGTTTGAGAGACACCCAAGTAGCACGGGGCCCGAGAAATCCCGTGTGAATCTGGCGGGACCACCCGCTAAGCCTAAATATTCCCTGGTGACCGATAGCGGATAGTACCGTGAGGGAATGGTGAAAAGTACCGCGGGAGCGGAGTGAAATAGTACCTGAAACCGTGTGCCTACAAGCCGTGGGAGCGTCGCTGTCATCTTCGGATGGCAGTCGTGACTGCGTGCCTTTTGAAGAATGAGCCTGCGAGTTTGCGGTATGTTGCGAGGTTAACCCGTGTGGGGAAGCCGTAGCGAAAGCGAGTCCGAATAGGGCGTTGAGTAGCGTGCCCAAGACCCGAAGCGGAGTGATCTAGCCATGGGCAGGTTGAAGCGGAGGTAAGACTTCGTGGAGGACCGAACCCACCAGGGTTGAAAACCTGGGGGATGACCTGTGGTTAGGGGTGAAAGGCCAATCAAACTCCGTGATAGCTGGTTCTCCCCGAAATGCATTTAGGTGCAGCGTCGTGTGTTTCTTGCCGGAGGTAGAGCACTGGATAGGCGATGGGCCCTACCGGGTTACTGACCTTAGCCAAACTCCGAATGCCGGTAAGTGAGAGCGCGGCAGTGAGACTGTGGGGGATAAGCTCCATGGTCGAGAGGGAAACAGCCCAGAGCATCGACTAAGGCCCCTAAGCGTGTGCTAAGTGGGAAAGGATGTGGAGTCGCAGAGACAACCAGGAGGTTGGCTTAGAAGCAGCCATCCTTGAAAGAGTGCGTAATAGCTCACTGGTCAAGTGATTCCGCGCCGACAATGTAGCGGGGCTCAAGCACACCGCCGAAGTCGTGTCATTGCAGCATGAGACCTAACGGTTGCTGTGATGGGTAGGGGAGCGTCGTGTGCCGGGTGAAGCAGCACCGGAAGGTAGTTGTGGACGGTTCACGAGTGAGAATGCAGGCATGAGTAGCGATACACACGTGGGAAACGTGTGCGCCGATTGACTAAGGGTTCCTGGGTCAAGCTGATCTGCCCAGGGTAAGTCGGGACCTAAGGCGAGGCCGACAGGCGTAGTCGATGGACAACCGGTTGATATTCCGGTACCCGCTTTGAAGCGCCAAACATCGAATCCATTAATGCTAAGGCCGTGAAGCCGCCCTGGAGTCTTCGGACAAAGGGGAGTGGTGGAGCCGCTGATCCAAGGTGGTAGTAGGTGAGTGATGGGGTGACGCAGGAAGGTAGTCCAGCCCGGGCGGTGGTTGTCCCGGGGTAAGGGTGTAGGGCGCTGTCTAGGCAAATCCGGACAGCATGATGCCTGAGACCTGATGCCGAGCCGATTGTGGTGAAGTGGATGATCCTATGCTGTCGAGAAAAGCCTCTAGCGAGTTTCATGGCGGCCCGTACCCTAAACCGACTCAGGTGGTCAGGTAGAGAATACCGAGGCGTTCGGGTGAACTATGGTTAAGGAACTCGGCAAAATGCCCCCGTAACTTCGGGAGAAGGGGGGCCATTGCTGGTGATGAGTCTTGCACTCTGAGCTGGTGGTGGCCGCAGAGACCAGCGAGAAGCGACTGTTTACTAAAAACACAGGTCCGTGCGAAGCCGTAAGGCGATGTATACGGACTGACGCCTGCCCGGTGCTGGAACGTTAAGGGGACCGGTTAGCTCCATTTCGGTGGGGCGAAGCTGAGAACTTAAGCGCCAGTAAACGGCGGTGGTAACTATAACCATCCTAAGGTAGCGAAATTCCTTGTCGGGTAAGTTCCGACCTGCACGAATGGCGTAACGACTTCTCGACTGTCTCAACCATAGGCCCGGTGAAATTGCACTACGAGTAAAGATGCTCGTTTCGCGCAGCAGGACGGAAAGACCCCGGGACCTTTACTATAGCTTGATATTGGTGTTCGGTTCGGCTTGTGTAGGATAGGTGGGAGACTGTGAACTCGTCACGCCAGTGGCGGGGGAGTCGTTGTTGAAATACCACTCTGGTCGTGCTGGATGTCTAACCTGGGTCCGTGATCCGGATCAGGGACAGTGTCTGGTGGGTAGTTTAACTGGGGCGGTTGCCTCCTAAAGAGTAACGGAGGCGCCCAAAGGTTCCCTCAGCCTGGTTGGCAATCAGGTGTTGAGTGTAAGTGCACAAGGGAGCTTGACTGTGAGACTGACGGGTCGAGCAGGTACGAAAGTAGGGACTAGTGATCCGGCGGTGGCTTGTGGAAGCGCCGTCGCTCAACGGATAAAAGGTACCCCGGGGATAACAGGCTGATCTTCCCCAAGAGTCCATATCGACGGGATGGTTTGGCACCTCGATGTCGGCTCGTCGCATCCTGGGGCTGGAGTCGGTCCCAAGGGTTGGGCTGTTCGCCCATTAAAGCGGTACGCGAGCTGGGTTTAGAACGTCGTGAGACAGTTCGGTCCCTATCCGCTGTGCGCGTAGGAGTCTTGAGAAGGGCTGTCCCTAGTACGAGAGGACCGGGACGGACGAACCTCTGGTGTGCCAGTTGTCCTGCCAAGGGCATGGCTGGTTGGCTACGTTCGGAAAGGATAACCGCTGAAAGCATCTAAGCGGGAAGCCTGCTTCGAGATGAGGACTCCCACCCCCTTTGAGGGGTTAAGGCTCCCAGTAGACGACTGGGTTGATAGGCCAGATATGGAAGCCCGGTAACGGGTGGAGTTGACTGGTACTAATAGGCCGAGGGCTTGTCCTCAGTTGCTCGCGTCCACTGTGT
>NZ_JBIRPD010000044.1:0-2322 GCF_044332485.1 Streptomyces sp. NPDC017056
TTGGTGCGTGGGGGTGAGGTGCCGTTGTCGTCGGAGTTGGGTTTGCGGTTGTTCGATGAGGTGGTGGGTTCGGCGTGGCCGGTGGTGGCTGCGTTGGGGTTGGATCTGGGTGCGGTACGGGCGTCGGGTTCGGTACCTGCTGTGCTGCGCACCCTCGCCGGCCCGGTACGTCGCCAAGCGGCCACCGCACCCGTGGACCGCTCCTGGTCCGAACGGCTCACCGAACTGCCGCCCGCCGACCGGCAACGGTTCGCGGTCGACGAAATCCGCCGCCAGGTCGCCATGGTCCTGGGCCACGGCAGCGCCGGCGACGTCTCCCTCTCGGCCGCGTTCAAGGAACTGGGCTTCGACTCCCTCACCGCCGTCGAACTGCGCAACCGCCTCCAGAACAGCACCGGACTCCGGCTGCCCGCCACCCTCGTCTTCAACCAGCCGAACGTGACGGCCCTGGCCACCCACCTGATCACGGAACTGCTCGGCGACGCACCCGAACCGTCCGCCGACCCGACCGAGGCCGCCCTCCAAGCGGCCCTGGCGAAGACACCGCTGACGCGGTTCGCCGACGCCGGCGTCCTGGACACACTCCTGGCGCTCACCGGCCTGGCCACGCCCGCGCCCGAGAAGCGGTCCGGCGCGATCGACGAGCTCGACACCGACAGCCTGATCGCGCTGGCACTGGACACTCCCGAGTCCTCGTCCTGACCGCCGCCGGCCCGCGTCCGCCGACGCGGCCCCGGCCCGCTCTTACCCCCTGACCTCGACCTTCGGTCACCTGCGAATTTGTGGAGCAAGAAATGACGACGTCCGACGACCGGCTTGTCGATGCACTGCGCACGTCGCTGAAGGAGACGGAGCGGCTCAGGCAGCAGAACAACAAGCTCATCTCGGCTGCGAGCGAGCCGATCGCGATCGTGGGGATGGCGTGCCGGTTCCCGGGTGGAGTGGCCTCGCCGGAGGGCTTGTGGCGGCTGGTCGCCGACGGTGCCGACGGTATGTCGGCGTTCCCGGAGGACCGGGGTTGGGACGTGGAGGGTCTGTACGACCCGGACCCGGATCGTGCGGGGACGACGTATGTCCGCGAGGGCGGCTTCCTGGCCGGGGCTGGGGGCTTCGATCCGGCGTTCTTCGGGATCTCGCCGCGTGAGGCCGTGGCAATGGACCCGCAGCAGCGACTCGTCCTGGAGGTCTCCTGGGAAGCACTGGAACGGGCTCGCCTGAACCCCCGCAGCCTCCGCGGTTCGGCCACCGGCGTCTTCCTGGGCGTCATCGACAACGCTTACACCAAGCGACTGCTGTCCGTGCCCGACGACATCGAACCGTTCCTCGGCAACGGCGGCACGAGCAGCGTCGTCTCGGGCCGGGTGGCCTACTCGCTGGGCCTGGAGGGCCCGGCGGTGAGTGTGGACACGGCGTGCTCGTCGTCGCTCACGGCCCTTCACCTGGCGGTCCAGTCACTGCGCCGCGGCGAGTGCACCGTGGCCCTCGCAGGCGGCGTCACGGTCATGGCGCACCCGGACGACTTCGTCGACTTCTCACGTCAGCGCGGCCTGGCGCCGGACAGCCGGTGCAAGGCGTTCTCCAACGACGCGGACGGCACGGCCTGGTCCGAGGGCGTGGGCGTTCTGGTCGTCGAGCGGCTGTCGGACGCCGAACGTCTCGGCCACCAAGTGCTGGCTGTGGTCCGGGGTACTGCCGTGAACCAGGACGGTGCGTCGAATGGCCTGACCGCTCCGAATGGTCCTTCGCAGGAGCGGGTGATCAAGGCAGCGTTGGCGGACGCGCGGCTGACCACGGCGGATGTGGACGTGGTGGAGGCGCACGGTACGGGGACGACGTTGGGTGACCCGATCGAGGCGCAGGCGTTGCTGGCGACGTATGGGCGGGGTCGTGCGGCGGATCGGCCGTTGTGGTTGGGGTCGTTGAAGTCGAACATCGGTCATGCGATGGCGGCTGCTGGTGTGGGTGGTGTCATCAAGATGGTGATGGCGTTGCGGCATGGTGTGCTGCCGAAGACGCTGCATGTGGATGCGCCGTCGCGGCAGGTGGATTGGTCTGTTGGTGGGGTGGAGTTGTTGACGGAGGGGCGTGCGTGGCCGGAGGTGGAGCGGCCGCGGCGGGCGGGTGTGTCTTCGTTCGGTATCAGCGGGACTAATGCGCATGTGGTGTTGGAGCAGGCGCCTGAGCTGGAGTCTGTGGAGGGGGAGCCGGCGGGGGCGGTTGGTTCTGGTGGTGTGGTGCCGTGGGTGGTGTCGGGGCGTTCGGGTGCGGCGTTGCGTGCGCAGGCTGCGCGGTTGGCGGAGCATGTGGCGGCTGTGCCGGAGC
>NZ_JBIRPD010000045.1:0-1796 GCF_044332485.1 Streptomyces sp. NPDC017056
TTGGTGCGTGGGGGTGAGGTGCCGTTGTCGTCGGAGTTGGGTTTGCGGTTGTTCGATGAGGTGGTGGGTTCGGCGTGGCCGGTGGTGGCTGCGTTCGGGCTGGATCTGGGTGCGGTACGGGCGTCGGGCTCGGTACCCGCTGTTCTGCGCACCCTCGCCGGCCCGGTACGCGGACGCGCGGCGGTGGCCAGCGGCGACCGTCTCTGGGCCGACCAGGTGACCGGACTCGATCCGGCCGAGCGCGAACGCTGGGTGAGCGAAGAGGTACGCCGCCAGGTCGCCGTCGTACTCGGCCACGGTGCCGGCGGGGACGTACCCGTATCCGTGCCGTTCAAGGAACTGGGCTTCGACTCCCTCACCGCCGTCGAACTGCGCAACCGCCTCCAGAGCAGCACCGGACTGCGACTGCCCGCCACCCTCATCTTCGACCACCCCAACCTGCGGGCGCTGGCCCGCTACCTCCTCTCCGAGGTCGTCGGCGACGACCAACTCGCCACCTCGGACGCAGCGTCGGACCGGCGCTCGCAGACCGCCCCCGACGCAGGTGACGAGCCGATCGCGATCGTGGGGATGGCGTGCCGGTACCCGGGTGATGTGGCCTCGCCGGAGGATCTCTGGCGGCTGGTCGCCGACGGCATCGACGGTATGTCGGCGTTCCCGGAGGACCGGGGTTGGGACGTGGAGGGTCTGTACGACCCGGACCCGGATCGTGCGGGGACGACGTATGTCCGCGAGGGCGGCTTCCTGGCCGGGGCTGGGGGCTTCGATCCGGCATTCTTCGGGATCTCGCCGCGTGAGGCCGTGGCAATGGACCCGCAGCAGCGACTGATCCTGGAAGTTTCCTGGGAGGCACTGGAACGGGCCTCTCTCGACCCGGCGACCCTCGCCGGCACGGAGACCGGCGTCTTCATGGGCGTCATCCACAACGACTACACAACGAGCGTGCCCTCGCCCCCGGAAGACGTACAGCCGTTCCTCGGCAACGGCGGCTTCACCAGCGTGGCGTCGGGCCGGGTGGCCTACTCGCTGGGCTTGGAGGGTCCGGCGGTGAGTGTGGACACGGCGTGCTCGTCGTCGCTCACGGCCCTGCACCTGGCGGTCCAGTCACTGCGCCGCGGCGAGTGCACCATGGCGCTGGTCGGAGGCGCTTCGGTGATGGCCACCCCGGTGCCGTTCACCGACTTCTCCCGGCAGCGTGGCCTGGCGGTGAACGGCCGGTGCAAGGCGTTCGCGGACGCGGCGGACGGCACCGGCTGGTCCGAGGGCGTGGGCGTACTGGTGGCCGAGCGACTGTCCGATGCCGAGCGTCTCGGCCACCGCGTGTTGGCCGTGGTCCGCGGCACCGCGATCAATCAGGACGGTGCGTCGAATGGCCTGACGGCTCCGAATGGTCCTTCGCAGGAGCGGGTGATCAGGGCTGCGTTGGCGGATGCGCGGCTGACCACGGCGGATGTGGACGTGGTGGAGGCGCACGGTACGGGGACGACGCTGGGTGACCCGATCGAGGCGCAGGCGTTGCTGGCGACGTATGGGCGGGGTCGTGCGGCGGACCGGCCGTTGTGGCTGGGGTCGTTGAAGTCGAACATCGGTCATGCGATGGCGGCTGCTGGTGTGGGTGGTGTCATCAAGATGGTGATGGCGTTGCGGCACGGTGTGCTGCCGAAGACGCTGCATGTGGATGCGCCGTCGCGGCAGGTGGACTGGTCTGTTGGTGGGGTGGAGTTGTTGACGGAGGGGCGTGCGTGGCCGGAGGTGGAGCGGCCGCGGCGGGCGGGTGTGTCTTCGTTCGGTATCAG
>NZ_JBIRPD010000046.1:0-1540 GCF_044332485.1 Streptomyces sp. NPDC017056
CGGGCGGGTCGCCGAGCTGCACGCCATCCGTGAGCAGGCCCGGCGAGGCCCCAGTGAGCGGGCGACCGAGGCGCAGCGTGCCAAGGGCAAGCTGACCGCGCGTGAGCGGATCGACCTTCTCCTGGACGAGGGGTCGTTCCACGAGGTGGAGCCGTTGCGGCGGCATCGGGCGACGGGGTTCGGGCTGGAGGCGAAGAAGCCCTACACCGACGGTGTGATCACCGGGTGGGGCACCGTGCACGGGCGGACGGTGTTCGTCTACGCGCACGACTTCCGGATCTTCGGCGGGGCGCTGGGCGAGGCGCACGCCACGAAGATCCACAAGATCATGGACATGGCCATCTCGGCCGGTGCCCCGCTGGTGTCCCTCAACGACGGCGCCGGCGCCCGCATCCAGGAGGGCGTCTCGGCGCTGGCCGGCTACGGCGGCATCTTCCAGCGCAACACCCGGGCCTCCGGCGTCATCCCGCAGATCTCGGTGATGCTGGGCCCGTGCGCGGGCGGCGCGGCCTACAGCCCCGCCCTGACCGACTTCGTGTTCATGGTCCGCGAGACCTCGCAGATGTTCATCACCGGCCCCGACGTGGTGCGCGCGGTGACCGGCGAGGAAATCACCCAAAACGGGCTGGGCGGCGCGGACGTGCACGCCGAGACCTCGGGCGTGTGCCACTTCGCCTACGACGACGAGGCCACCTGCCTCGAAGAGGTCCGCTACCTGCTGTCCCTGCTGCCGCAGAACAACCGGGAGAACCCGCCGTCGGTGGCCTGCGACGACCCCGCCGACCGCTCCGGCGACGCGCTGCTGGACGTGGTGCCGGCCGACGGCAACCGCCCCTACGACATGCGCACGGTCATCGAGGAACTGGTCGACGACGGCGAGTTCCTGGAGGTCCACGAGCGCTGGGCCACCAACATCATCGTGGCGCTGGCCCGCCTGGACGGCGAGGTCGTCGGCCTGGTCGCCAACCAGCCGCAGTCGCTGGCCGGCGTGCTGGACATCGAGGCGTCCGAGAAGGCCGCCCGCTTCGTGCAGATGTGCGACGCCTTCAACATCCCCCTCATCACGCTGCTGGACGTCCCCGGCTTCCTGCCCGGCGTCGACCAGGAGCACGGCGGCATCATCCGGCACGGCGCCAAGCTGCTGTACGCGTACTGCAACGCCACCGTGCCGCGCATCTCCGTGGTGCTGCGCAAGGCCTACGGCGGCGCCTACATCGTCATGGACTCCCAGTCGATCGGCGCGGATTTGACCTACGCCTGGCCCACCAACGAGATCGCCGTGATGGGCGCGGAGGGCGCCGCCAACGTCATCTTCCGCAAGCAGATCGCCGAGGCGGACGACCCCGAGGCGATGCGGGCGCGGATGGTCAAGGAGTACAAGTCCGAGCTGATGCACCCCTACTACGCGGCCGAACGCGGCCTGGTCGACGACGTCATCGACCCCGCCGAAACCCGCCAGGTCCTCATCCGCTCCCTGGACATGCTCCGCAACAAGCACGCCGACCTGCCCGCCCGCAAACACGGCAACCCACCCCAGTAA
>NZ_JBIRPD010000047.1:0-1433 GCF_044332485.1 Streptomyces sp. NPDC017056
TGGAGGTTGACGGCGACGATGAGCTGGTTGGCGGCCTTGACGGTCTGGCCGGCGCCGTGCGGGCCGCAGCGCACGATGGTGGTGCCCAGGGCCTCCAGCAGCGGGGAGGCGGCGTCGAAGTCCTCCTGATTCCCGCCGACCATGATGGACAGGACGGCTTCGATGGCGCCGGCCTCGCCGCCGGAGACCGGGGCGTCCAGCACCCGGATGCCGCGTTCGGCCGCGGCGGCGGCCAACTCGACGGAGGTCTGCGGGGTGATGGAGGACATGTCGATGAGCAGGGCGCCGCGGCGGGCGTTGGCCAGGATGCCGTCGGGGCCGTAGGCGATGGCCTCGACCTGCGGGGAGGCGGGCACCATGGTGATGACGACGTCGGCGTCGCGCACGGCCTGGGCGAGGGAGGTGGCGGGGGTGCCGCCGGCCGCGGCCAGCCGCTGCAGCTTGTCCGGTTCCAGGGTGTAGCCGGTGACCTGGTAGCCGGCCTTGAGCAGGTTCTCGGCCATGGGCGCGCCCATGATGCCCAGTCCGATCCAGGCGATGTGGGGAAGGGTGCTCATGTGCGGGGCCTTTCGGTGCGGGGCGGGTCAGGGGGTGGCGGTGCGCAGGGGGCGGGGCAGCCAGGCGAAGGCGCCGGCGCTGGGGCCGTTGCCGGGCTGGTATTCCAGGCCGGTCCAGCCGGTGTAGCCGCGGGTGCGCAGCCGCTGCAGGAGGTCGTCGAGGGGGAGGGTGCCGGTGCCGGGGGCGCCGCGGCCGGGGCTGTCGGCGATCTGGACGTGGCCGGTCCGGGCGGTGTAGCGGTCGATGGCCTCTTCCAGGTCCTCGCCGTTTTGGGCCAGGTGGTAGAGGTCCATCAGGAAGCGGGCGTTGTCCAGGCCGGTGGCGGCGTTGACCGCGTCGACCACCTCGATGGCCTTGGGGGCGGAGACGATCGGGCAGTGGGGGGATTCGGCGGCGTTGAGGGCCTCGATGAGCAGAGTGGCGCCGATGCGGTGGGCGGCGCGGGCGGCCAGCGTCAGGTTCTCCAGGGCGAGGGCGTCCTGGGCTGCGGGGTCGATGCCTTCGATGCGGTTGCCGTACAGGGCGTTGAGGGCGGTGCAGCCCAGCGACTGGGCGAAGTCCGCGGCCACGTCCACGTTCGCGCGAAAGCGCGCGGATGCCTCGCCGGGCACCGACAGGGCGCCGCGGTCGGGGCCGGGCAGCTGGCCGGCGTAGAAGTTCAGGCCCACCAGGCGGGTCCCGGCGTCCTGCAGCGCGGTGCGCAGCGCGTCCAGGTCCCGGCGGGCGGGGACCGGGGCGTCGGGCCACGGCCACCACAGCTCCACCGCGTCGAAGCCCGCCGCGGCGGCCGCCGCCGGCCGTTCCAGCAGCGGCAGCTCGGTGAACAGGATCGACAGGTTGACGTTGAAACGCGCGTCCGAGAAACCCATGAGGGA
>NZ_JBIRPD010000048.1:0-1337 GCF_044332485.1 Streptomyces sp. NPDC017056
GAGGTGGGGGAGGTGCCGTCGGTGTCGACGCCGGCGGCGCGGTTCGATCTGTCGGTGATGCTGGGGGAGCGGCGTGACGGTGACGGTGCTCCGGCGGGGCTGGGCGGCGGGATCGTGTATGCGGCGGACCTGTTCGACCGGGAGACGGTCGAGGGGATCGCGGCACGCCTGGCCCGCGTACTGGAACAGGTCGCAGCCAACCCCAAGATCCGTCTCAGCGAGATCGAGGTCCTGAGCAGGACCGAGCGTTCGCAGGTGGTGGAGGAGTGGAACGACACCGCACAGCCGGTGTCCGCGGGCAGCGTCGCCGAGCTGTTCGCCGCTCGGGCCGAGGCGGCGCCGGACGTGACCGCGGTGCGGTGCGGTCCGGAGGTGCTGTCGTACGGGGAGCTCGAAGCGCGGGCGAACCGGTTGGCGCGGTATCTGACCGGTCTGGGTGTCGGCCGTGAGTCGAGGGTGGGGCTGTGCCTGCCGCGCGGGGTGGACATGGTGGTCGGGCTGCTGGCGGTGTGGAAGGCCGGCGGCGCTTACGTACCGCTGGACCCGGACTACCCGGTGGACCGATTGGCCTTCATGGTGGCCGACAGCAGCGCCCCCGTGGTGCTGGGCACGACCGGCACACTGTCCGCACTGGAGACGAGTTCGACCGCCGCCGTTCTGCTGGACACGAGCGAGGTCGAGCGGGCCGTCGCCGCGGAGTCCCCGGAGCCGTTGGGCGTGCCGGTGGACCCCGGCCAGCTGGCGTACGTCATCTATACGTCGGGCTCCACGGGCCGGCCCAAGGGCGTGGCGGTGGCCCACGGCGGGGTGGCGAACCTTGCCGAGGCCATGCGGCCGGTGCTGGGCGTCTCTCCAGGCGTGACCGCGCTCCAGTTTGCTTCGTTCAGCTTCGATGCCGCCGTCCTGGACGTAGCGATGACGTTGGGCGGAGGCGGCACGTTGGCCATCGCTTCCAGTGAGGAGCGCGCGGAGCCTGAAACGCTGGCGAAGATGATCCGTGCCTCGGGCGTCCGGGTGGCGAGCGTGGTGCCGTCGCTGCTGGGTGTGCTGGATCCGGAGGCCGTGCCGGGGGTGGAGAACTGGGTGTTGGGCGCTGAGCGTCTGACGGCCGATTTGGCGGCGCGGTGGCGGGCCGGGGCGCGGGTGTGGAACACCTATGGCCCGACCGAGGCGACCGTGATCACGACGGCGACGCCGCTGGCCGAGGACATCACCGCGCAGGACGCGCCGCCGGCGATAGGCCGGCCGATCGGCAACGCGCGGGTCTTCGTGCTCAACGAGTTCCTCCAGCCGGTGCCGGTGGGCGTGGTCGGCGAGGTGTACGTAGCGGGCCCGGG
>NZ_JBIRPD010000049.1:0-1145 GCF_044332485.1 Streptomyces sp. NPDC017056
CCTGAGTCGGGATTTCGCTGCGGATGTTGCTGTCGGTTCGGCATTCTGGACGGATGGCGAGGACGGGGCGGCCGAAGGCCGAGTTGGTGCTGACCGACGAGGAGCGGGAGGTTCTGGGCCGCTGGGCCAGGCGGCGGACGTCGTCGCAGGCTCTGGCCTTGCGGTGCCGGATTGTGCTGGAGAGTGCAACGGGCGCCACGAATGTGGACGTTGCGGCTCGGCTGGGCATCGAGGCGCATACGGTCAGCCGGTGGCGGGCCCGGTTCGTGCGGGACCGGCTGGAGGGCCTGGCCGATGAGCCCCGCCCCGGCGGTCCCCGAAAGATCACCGATGAGCAGGTCGAGGAGGTGGTGGTCAAGACGCTGGAGACCACCCCGAAGGACGCCACGCACTGGTCGACGCGGTCGATGGCCGAAGAAGTCGGCTTGTCGCAGTCGGCGGTCTCGCGGATCTGGCGGACCTTCGGGCTCAAGCCGCATCTGACGGACACCTTCAAGCTCTCCAGGGACCCGCAGTTCATCGACAAGGTCCGGGATGTGGTCGGGCTCTACCTCGCCCCGCCCGAGCATGCGCTGGTGCTGTGCGTGGACGAAAAGACGCAGATCCAGGCCCTGGACCGGTCCGCGCCCGTGCTGCCGATGATGCCGGGCATGCCTGAGCGCCGTACCCACGACTACGTGCGCGGCGGCGTCACCTCCTTGTTCGCCGCGCTGAACACCGCCACCGGCGAGGTGATCGGGCAGATTCACCGCCGGCACCGGGCCGTGGAGTTCAAGAAGTTCCTCGCCCGCATCGACAAGGAGGTGCCCGCCGGCCTGGATGTGCACCTCGTCTGCGACAACGCCTCGACGCACAAGACTCCGGCCGTCCGGCGGTGGCTGGCCGCCCATCCACGCTTCCACGTGCACTTCACCCCCACCAGCGCCTCCTGGCTCAACCAGGTGGAACGGTGGTTCGCGCTGCTGACCGACAAGCAGATACGCCGCGGGGTGCACAAGAACGTCCAAGCCCTGGAGAAGGACATCCGCACCTGGATCAAAACCTGGAACCAGGAGCCCAAGCCCTTCACCTGGACCAAGACCGCCGACGAGATCCTCGAACGCCTCGCCAGATATCTGAATCGAATTCCCGACTCAGGACACTAG